>JAUIIX010000112.1 GCA_030431515.1 bacterium | reverse complement strand
AAATCGTAATTTAAGTATCAGACTCGCAACAGAAGAAGAAGGACTTTTTAAGTTCATTATTGTTGATGTAAATGGACAGATAGTAAAACAACAAGATTACAACACAAGCAAGAGTAAATATAGCTATGAAGAAATTTTCCAAATAGATTTAAGCGATATTTCATCAGGTGTTTATAATATCAGAATGACATCACCTTCTGGGAAATATTATACTAAAAGAATAATTTTGGTGGATTAGAATAAAATTAAAAAACTTATGAAAAATCTAACTAATTAGCCATTATGTCCTAAAAATTGCTTAATTTTGAATAAAATATAAAGGAATAATTTATATTAAAACTTTATAAATCTTAAATACACAATTAAGATTATTCATTTCGATTAAACAGTATAAACATCATAATAAATATTTTAAAATTAATTAACAATAAACAAAGGACAAAATGACTATAAAACAAAAATTAGAAAAATTAGCATTAGTAAAAGATACAACTTGTGTTTCAATTTCACTAAATACACATAGAACTCATCCAGATAATGAACAAGATATCGTTTTAACTAAAAATCTTTTAAAAGAAGCGAAAGATAGAGTTATAAATGAATTTGGAAAAAGAGATGTTGCCCAATTATTAGAGAACATAGAAGCAGTTGAAAATGAAATTGATGCAAACTACAATTTAGATAGTTTACATATATTTCTATCAAATGAGGTTAAAGAAGTAATAAAATCAACTTGGAAAACAAATTATAACAGTGTACATATTTCTAATACTTTTGATATACGAGCATTAATTAAATCATACAATAGAAGTCAAGAATATTATATTATGCTATTATCGCAAAGTGGTGTACATATATATAGTGCTATAAATGATGTAATTACAGACGAAGTCAGAAACGAAGACTTCCCATTTTCTGAAAACACACTTCACACGACTCAAAGAGGAAATGGAAGCGATCCCAAACACGATGATAATATAGTTCGTGAATTTCTAAATAGAGTAGATAAAGCCGCTGTAAGATTATACAATGAAACTGAATTAAATTTCATAGTTATATGTACAGAAGATAACTACAGCCGATTAATGCAAGTAGCTGATCGAGCAAATATTTATATTGCTTATGCTCATATCAATTATAATAATACAACAAAGCATCATATCGCAATGCAAAGTTGGAATATTATTAAAAACAAGCAGCAAGAATCAAGAAAACAAGCAATTACTGAAATAAAAGAATCAATTTCAAGTGGAAAAGTATTAACGGACTTACAAGAGATTTATCAAGCTTCATTAGATGGAAACGGTGATTTATTAATAGTAAAACAAGATTTTGAACAAGCAGTGATGATGACAAGCGACAGAACTTTTGATTTAATAACGGATAAAACTAAAGCAAATGCAATAGATGATATTACAAGTAATATAGCTTGGAACGTATTAGACAAAAAAGGAAGAGTAGTTTTTACATCCATGGACGAACTAAATGAATTAGGTCCAATTGTTTTAAAAACAAGATATTAATCCTGAAATCAAGCAATTATTATTCTTACATTAAAATAATAATAAAATTATATTAAATTAAAAGGAGCTTTGGCTCCTTTTTTTTTGCAGTATTTAGCTTATCTAGATTTATTGTATTTTGTGTTACACCTAACGGAGCAGAGTTTTTCTCCTTCTTATAATACTATTAAAATGAAACTACACTGTTGTTTTAGTGAAGCCAATCTTTGAAGTTAAAGCAAACTTGAGTACATTACTTTTTTTACTGGAGATTTCGCTTCGCTCTGAATGACAATATATTAGATTCTGAAACACCTTCCTATTGATGTTAAGTTTTAGTTTTTATTTGTACTTTATTTTATCGTAAAGTCGTACTAAAGCATTTACTAATTCTGACGAATCTTTTAATATTTGAAAATGGTTTTGTCCAAACATTTGTGGTAAATAGTATTTTGCTTGTGCTTCTATCGCTAAGGCATAAGTATTTATATTTTTTTGATTTAACTCTTTGATTGCTTGTTTAATATCATTTATTCCGTACTTTCCTTCATATTTATCATAATCATTTGGTTTTCCATCTGATATTAATATTACCCATTTATCTTTGCTTTCTCTTTTGCTAATTAGATTTCCAGAGTGTCTAAGTGCTGTTCCTATTCGAGTGTAACCACTTGCTTCTATTGCTCCTATTCGTAACTTGCTTGTGTTCCAACTGTCATCAAAACCCTTTAAATGATTGTAACTTGAGTAATTTCTTGTCTTTGAATAAAAGCTATCTATTGCAAAATCTATATTAAACTCGTTCATTATCTCGCCGAACATTATGGCAACTTCTTTTTCGATATCAAGCACTAATTGCCCTTCTACATAGGATTCACTTGATAAACTTATATCTAATAATAATAATATACTTAAATCTTTTTCATGTTTTCTTTTTGCAATATAAATATTTTCAGATGGCGTTTTTTGCGAATGTACGTCAACATATAAGTCTGTAAGTGCATCTACATCAAACTCATCACCGTCATTTCGGTTTTTTACTTGTTGCAAGCGATTATTCAAATTTGTTAACATTTTCCTAATCGTATTCAATGTAACTGCATTCTGTGATATTGTTTTATAATAAAAATCTGGATTTGTGTTTTCTAATACTTTTGGGTAAACTCTACAAAAATCCTTTTTATATGTATTTTGCTTGTAATTCCATTCATCGTAATTATAATAATTACCTTCAAATTCTTTTTCATTACTTTCTGAAATAGAGGTGTTTTCAACAAAATCTGTTTGATATACAGAGTGGGTTGGGTCGTCAACTCTTACTGTTAATCTCATACTTAATTCGTCTAAGGCGTCTTGATGGTCTTCTATTTCATCAGAACCATCAAAATCCCGCCAATTTCCATCAAATTCTTCAGCCGTTTCTACTTTCTCAAAATTATGTAACAACACATAATCCTCTTGTTGCTTTTTGTCAATAGTTATTGATTTTATTTCTTCTATTGCCTTTGCTTTGATTATTGTATCTTCTTTGTTTTTGTCTATATCTGCAAATTTTTCATCAAATTCATTTAAATTTATATCAGGGTTAGTTTCTGCTTCATTTTGCATGAATTTACCAAATAGCCAAAATAGATTTTTTTCATAATTCTCTTTATAAACTAACTTTAACTCGTTGTTTAATAAATGATAAACTTCTTCTAAATTAGGGAAATCTTCAAATAATTTATCTAATATTATATGTGATTTCTCAAATGCAATTTTTCTACTTTCTTCTAAATTAATATCATTTTCGTTGTTAAATTCTAATTCTTTTTGAATTGATAAATAAATAATTCTAAATATATAAAAAGAATAATTTAATTTATATGTTGAAAATAAAGAAATTGAAATTGGCAAGAAGAAATTACTATTCCTGTATCCGCCTTCTTGTTCAGCTGGAAATATATTAATTGCTTCTGCATTGATAGCTCTTGCCAGAATAGTAAGACGACCTTTTATGTCATCAAGCACAACTCGATGACTCAATTCTTCTTCTTTTCTTTTCTTGCTTTTCATTTTATATTTAGTAAATTTACTAAATATTATTTCATCTAAATCAAAACCCATATTACTCTTTATTTATATCATTAAATCACACAAATCAGCCAGTGCATTTACTGTTTCAATCTCGTCTGTTAGCGGTTCAACTATTGCAACTCTAACTGATAATCTGTTTGGTAATCCAGATTTTATTAATTTACCTGCATCAACTAATAATCTTGTAGATGCTGTCTCTGTTAGTCCAAGTTCTTTTAGATTTCTAATTTTATTAGCTATGTTTACTAATTTTTTAGCAATATCAATGCTTGTTCCACTTTCGTTTACAATTATTTCTGCCTCAACTTTTGGGTCAGGATAGTTAAATGATACTGCTATAAATCTTTGTCTGGTAGAAGGTTTTAGTTCTTTAAAACCTCTTTGGTATCCTGGATTGAAAGAAGCAACTAATAAGAAATCTTCGTGCGACTTAAGTTTTTCACCTAATTTATCGACAAATATCTCTCTTCTGTGGTCAGTCAATGGGTGAATAGCTACTAAAATATCAGGTCTTGCTTCTGCAATTTCATCTAAATATAAGATTGCACCAGTTCTGGCAGCACGAGTCAATGGTCCATCTACCCATATTGTTTCAGCACCTTTAATTATATATCTACCTATTAAATCGGTAGATGAGGTTTCTTCATGACAACTTACTGTGATTAATTCTTTATCAAGTTTGTGAGCCATAAATTCCACAAATCTTGATTTTCCAGTCCCAGTTGGTCCTTTTAATAGGACTGGCAACTTTTCAGAATAGGCGTGTTCGAAGACTTCTACTTCTTTATTTATTTCTTTATAATATGGAGATAATGACATTATTTATTCCTTTTTGCATAAAAAAAGAGATAGTTTTCTTATTGACTTGAAAACTATCTCAATATAATTTAAAAAAATCAAACGTTGCTACTTTCTAAAGCTTCGTCATTTGTAACACCGTATTTAACGAACTCGTACATATAAATACCAATTCCAACAGCAAATAACGTTGCACATAAAATCATAACAACAAAGTGAATTTCAACTTCTTTTTGTGCTTCCATGAAGTCCATTTTGTATATTCTTTCAAGATATACTTGAACAACACCAGCAACACCTAAAGCTACAACCATTCCAAGCATTCCAATATTAGATAACCAAAATGCTAAATGCCCTGCAAAATTATCATATCTTTTTCTACCAGTTAGATTTGGTAAAGCATAGCTAATCATTGCCATAACAATCATTGCATAAGCTCCCCAGAAGGCATAGTGTCCGTGCATTGCAGTTACTAAAGTACCGTGAGTGTAGATATTAGTTTGTGGAAGTGTATGA
>JAUIIX010000042.1 GCA_030431515.1 bacterium | reverse complement strand
CACCTTATATGTTGGAGTAAGTTCTAATCTTATGAAGAGAATTTATGAACATAAGACCGGTGCGATTGATGGATTTACCAAAAAATATAAAATAGATCGCTTAGTTTATTATGAAGAAGGTAATGATATCAAAGAGGCGATTAAAAGAGAGAAGTTTATTAAAGGTAAATCAAGAAAATATAAAATTAGTTTGATTGAAGAGAATAATCCTAATTGGAATGATTTAAGTAGTACTTGGTTTGAAGAAATGGATTCTTCGCTTCGCTCTGAATGACAAAGAGAAGTCGGCGGAAGAAGCAATCGAAACGGCGTGAAGAGTTAAGAAGAGGGTTTTGGGGGTATTTTTTAAAATTAAATTAGAAAACTTTGACATAAAATAATCAATCCTTAAATTGCAAATTATAATTTTGAAATAAATTTTACTTATCAAATGAATGAATTAAATCCAAAGGTTGATCTTTATCTTGAAGATGGGTGCGGTAGATGTGATTTGTACAAAACTCCTGAGTGTAAAGTCCACACTTGGCATAAGGAATTGGTCGCATTGAGGAAAATTGTCTTGGCTTGCGGCTTAAAAGAAGAAGTAAAATGGAGTTTTCCCTGCTACACTTACAATGGAAAGAATGTTTTAATGCTTGGAACACTAAAGGATTACGCAACATTAAGTTTCTTTAAAGGAACATTGATGAAAGATCCATATAAAATATTAGAAAAACCTGGTAAGAACTCCCAAGCATATAGTTTAATCAAAGTAACGGATTATAATGATGTTCTGAAAGATGAAGCAATAATCAAATCATACATTTTTGAAGCCATTGACATCGAAAAAGCAGGACTTAAGGTAGAATTTAAAAAGAACCCTGAACCAATACCCGAAGAATTTGAGCAAAAATTAGAAGAAAATCCTGAACTTAAAGCTGCATTTGAGGCATTAACACCCGGAAGACAACGTGGATATATCATTTACTTTTCTGCACCAAAACAATCAGCTACAAAAGTCTCTCGCATTGAGAAAATGACAGCTAAAATTCTTTCTGGAAAGGGCTTTCATGATTGATAAGAAATTTAATAATTTTATTATTTCTATATTTTTATTAGTTTTGAAAGTAATTCAAATTTAGAATATCAAAAAGGAAATATAATGTTTGGGTTTTTTAGAAAAAAAAATAATAAAGCATCTGTAACTACAGATGATAAACTCTGGATTGAATCAAATTTTATATGGTTAATTTCTACTTTTGGACTTGATAGATTAAAAAATAAGCCTTTTATTTTACCAAAATCTAATATCTTTCCATATAAGAATTTAAATGATGAAGAGCAATTTGAAAAACTACTTATTCAATTATGTGGATACATAGAAATAAAACTTGATGATATAAGAATCAACATTTTTGATGATATAAATACTAAACAATGGTCTGAATGGAAGCCTAAATTACATAGAGAAGATATAAATTTAAATAATCGAGATAGAGAAGAAGATAAGAAACGTTATTCAATAAAATTAGCAAAGTCAAACCTAAATAATCCTCAGCATTTAACTACTATATTGGTTCACGAAATAATGTCTGAAAAATTAATAGTTGGTAGTTATGTTGAAAAAAATCAAAATGATTGGGATGCGGTTATAGATTTAGCTTGTATTTTTTTTGGGTTTGGTGTTTTTATGTCAAATAGTATTGTATTAACTAATGAAATTTGGTTAGATAAGAAATTTTATCTTCCAAGTCAATTATTAAGTTATTCAAATGCTTTGTTGTGTTATATTACCAAGAGCGATTATAAAATATATATTCAAGAATTTAATGAATTTACAAATGACTTATTTAAAAATGATTGTGAATATTTATTCAATACGAATGATACTGAATTATATCAAGAAAAAATAGTTGAATGTGAATATATTTATAAATATAGAAAAGTTATAGATGATTGTATTGAAAGTAGAAATTATAGTGAAGCAATAAAAGCTAGTAAAATACTTGTAGAATTAGATCCTTTAAATATATCTTTTCTTTTTGATTTGGCTTATACATATTTACAAAACAAAAATTATATTGATGCTATAAACGTTTATACAAAAGCTATTGATATAGACCAACTTAATGATTATCATTATAGTTTCAGAGGATATTGTAAGCTTCAACTTGGAGATATTGAAAATGCATATTGGGATATAAAAACTTCTTTTGAAATGAATCCAGATTATTCATATCATTGGAGAAATATGGGTGCTTATTACTTAAAGTTAAAAGAATATAATAAAGCATTAGAACATTTTAATAAAGCTTATGAAATAGATCCTCAAACAGATTTAATCAATTTTTATTTTGCAATTACTTATTCAAGTCTAAGAGAAATAGAAAAAGCTAGAATGTATAACATAAAATCAATCGACAAAAATGAAAACAATGATTCAACTTTTGTTTATTAGTTGATATTTATACCCTAAAATTTCTAAAGTATATTTCAATATACTTTTAGCTACCTTACTACAACCTATTCAATAATAAAGGACTTCACTTCGCTTCTTCTGCCTTGCTTTAATTTAACAATGTAGCCACCGCTGATGAATCGCTTTATATCAAATTCAATTTCGCCACCATTTTTATTAGAGCTTTTTATCGTAAAATCATTAATCTCATAGCTTTTACCAGTGCTGATGTTAATTAATTCTATTTCAATTCCCCCAATACTTGCAAACTCTCCACTGTCGAACTTCACTGTTAACTTTTCTTTAGCAGGGTTTGGGTAAATCTGCAACTTACTTTCCATAACTGAATTAGGACTTAAATCAATTTTAACAACGCCCTCCACAGCGAAAACATAGGCATTTCCATCAATAAATTTAGGGAATAGATTACTTCTTTCTTTTAATGAAAAAGCATGCTCGTACTCATTCCAAGTTTCTCCACTATCATTACTATAAAGTATATTTTCATAATTAACAGCTAAGATTTGACTTCCAGCGATATCCATTTTACTAATACGCCAAGCTCTGTTATCAAAGTAAGGATAACTCTTCAAACTATCTAATCCACTTTCATAAAGTACTTCCCAACTCGCTCCATTATCCTTTGACTTCGCTATTTCAAAGTATCCAACCGAATCTTTACCAGAATACTCGTAACTTGTATAAATAACTTTATCTTCTGACTTAGTAATTGCATAAGGTAAGTTGATACTTGGATACATTAAAGTATCTACTGGATTACTATATCTATTTTCAATCGATGAATTTAGAAAATCGGCTTGCATAAACTTAACCATATTCCCAAAATAATCCCATTCGTACAAAATCACATCTCTAAGCGAGCCCATATAAGCAATCTTTAATTCCTGAATCGACTCATCAAACACTTGTTTCTCAATCTGTTCCCAATTATCCCAAGTAACGAAGACTGTATCACCTTTTACGAAGACTCCTTCCTTATCATTGCTCATCCGAATATCCTCTACATCTTCATAATACTCAAATTCACTCAATTTTCCATCATTTACTATCGCCACTGAGTTAATATATTTCAATATATTATCTTTATCTTTAACACTCGAATAAGCCGCGAGATATAAAGTCTCATTTACATAGTCTATTCCATTAACCGTAACGCTTCGATACCAATTATCGTTCAATTCATCAAGATTTATAGTCTTTTCTAACACAATATTATTTTCATCTTGAAAATTATAAATATGAAAAATCCAATTGTCTTCTCTTTCTTGAAAAATCAACTTAGTTTCACCATCAATTTGCTTCGCCAAAAGCAGTTTACTATCCTTTTCTAAAGGATAATCATACAAAGTTTGACCAAACAATCCACCTGATAAAACAAATACTAACATTATTATTAAACTTTTCATGACCTTTTCCAAAACACTTTTAAATGTAAATTTCTTACATCAATAATTACAAAAATACTATATTAAATCAAAATGACAAAGTTAATCTGAAATTCTAATATATTTATTTTAATAAAATATATTAAATATATATTTTTTTTTCTTATTTTTGTAAAAATCTAAATAAAGGATAAAATAGTATTTTAAATTATAAGTGAGATGTTATGAAAGAGAATAGAAAAATTAACTTAACTAACCAGAGTTTTAGTTACTTTATGAATACTAAAAATTGGTGGTTACCTCTTACTTTTATTTTTGTAATTAGCTTTGCAGGAGTTGCATTAATTGGCTATCAAACTTATTATGATGCCCCTCCGGAAGTAAGTTTTTTATCAGAAAATAATGATGTAATTATTGAAAAAGCGAGTATAAATAAAGGGCAAGAAGTCTTTCATAAATATGCTCTTATGGAATATGGTAGTTTCTTTGGTGATGGTGCTCAGCGTGGTCCAGATTTTACTGCTGAGGCTCTTCATTTAGTTTCTGAATATATGACTGAATTTAATATAAATAAATTTAAAGAAAAGAATGGTAGGGAGCCAAGTATTAATGAAATTAAAGTACTTCAAGAAGATACAAAACAAGATTTAAAAATCAATAGATATAATACTAAAGAAGATTATATATTATTATCTGAAAGTCAAGTTTACGCTTATTATAAATTAGAGTCATATTATCTTGATTTATTTATTCATAAAAATGTAGATAAACAATTCCCTAAAGTTGGATATATTTCAAATAAAAATGAAATAAAAGATTTAAGCTCATTTTTCTTTTGGGGTGCTTGGGTTTGTGTTGTAGAACGACCTGGATCAGACTATAGTTATACTCATAATTGGCCTTTTGATCCAACTGCTGGTAATACTCCTTCATCTCCTGTTATACTTTGGAGTGTGTTGGGAATGCTCGGTTTTGTTTTAGGATGTGGAATTGTTTTATATTTCATTGGACAGTATAATCAGTTACCTAATAAATTCTTTAAAGCAAGTAACAAAGAGTTATTGACTTCTGATAAAGTTGCATTATTTAAACCAACTAAAACTCAAGTGGCTACTTTTAAATTTTTTGCAGTCGCTGCAATTTTGTTTACCCTACAAGTTTCAAGTGGAATAATTACAATTAATGATTTCGTTGATTTCTTTTCTTATGTTGGTATTAATATAGCTGGTGAAATACCTGTTACAATTTCTAGAAGTTGGCATATTATGCTATCTCTTTTTTGGATATCTACTTGTTGGATTGCTTCATCTATTTTTATTTTACCTATATTATCTAAAGAAGAAGTTGATGGTCAATTGAAACTAATTAATATTTTGTTTGTTTTATTAGTAATTATTGTGGGTGGATCTTTAGCTGGAATGGTTTTAGGACCTTTGGGACTTTTGGGCGAGTGGTGGTATATGTTAGGGCATCAAGGTTGGGAATATGTTGACTTCGGGAAAATATACCAAGGATTATTGATGCTTGCATTTATATTATGGGCTTACATAGTTTATAGAGGATTAAAAAACACTTTAAAATCTAAGAATAAATGGATATTACCAAGATGGATTTTATATTCTGTAATTGGTATTCCTGTATTATTTATTAGTGGATTTGTAGCCGATAGAGAAACTAATTTCGTAATTGCTGATTTTTGGAGATGGATGGTTATTCACATGTGGGTAGAAGCTTTCTTTGAAGTATTTATAACTGTTATCGTGAGTTATTTGTTAGTATTAATGGGCTTAGTAAGTAAGCAAGCTGCTATACGAGTTGTTTATTTTGCTACGATTTTATTTTTAGGAACAGGGTTGCTTGGTATTTCTCACAATTTTTATTGGAACGCAAAGCCGGTAGCTACTATGGCTCTTGGAAGTGTATTCTCAACTCTCCAATTTATTCCACTTATCTTATTAACTGTTGAAGCGTGGCGATTTAAGAACATGCCTAACATCGCAGTAGGTGATGTTAGTAAGAAGGATCTCAATGCTAATTTTGCTTTTCCAAGTGTATTCTTATTTTTGGTAGCTGTAAACTTCTGGAATTTCTTTGGTGCAGGTGTGTTAGGTATTATTATCAATTTACCAATTATGAATTACTACGAACATGGAACTTACTTAACTATTAATCACGCCCACGCCGCTTTGATGGGTGTTTACGGAAATGTTTCAATTGCTGCAATGCTCTTTGCAGCTAAGATTTTATTGAAAAAAGAGTATTGGAATGAAAAACTGATTATGATAGTATTTTGGTCAATAAATGTTGGCTTGATGTTAATGGTTCTACTTGACTTATTTCCAGTTGGGGCTATCCAATTCAAAGCAGTTTTAGACAAAGGATTGTGGTTTGCTCGCTCGGCAGACTTCATTCACGGTGATACATTTACTACATTAACTTGGTTAAGATCAATTGGTGGAACTATATTCTTTGTTGGTGGAGTTTTACCATTAACTTGGTTTATGGTAACAAGATTTACAAAACTGAAGGCATCTTTTTCTAAATATGACATGAATCATATAGAAGCTAATGACAAAGATTAAATAAATTTGTTTATATTCTTAATCATTCTATATAAAATTAAAAACCTTTTTCCTTTTCCGAAAAAGGTTTTTTTATTTTTCGTTTACTGTAAAATTGTTCAATTTCTCTTGCTGAATACTTAAATTGACTTCTAAATTATTTAGCTGTTTAAATGGAGTTTTGGTCATATTTATAAATATTTTGTTTTAAGAAATGTTAATTTTTCAATATTAATAAATATCTAAAATGTTTTATCTAAACAAATTATTAATTTCATTCGTTTTGAAAAGAAAAGAAAAGCCGTAAGATAAATTTGATAAACTTGCAAGATACAAATCAATATTATTTGTAATAGTAGCATCTGACATTAATATTACATTATAATTATTCACAAAAGCATCCCTCGCTGTTGTTTCACAACATAAATTTGTTTTGACACCGCAAATAATAAGATTTTTAAGATTGTTTTTTGAAAGATATTCATCTAATCTAGTATTTTTAAATGCCGAATATGTTTCTTTATAAATTGTTAGTGAGTTTTCAATGTATTTTATCTTGTTAAATATTTGGGTTTCTTTTGTGTTAATTTTAGGAACATTTTTCCACCATTTGTTCATATTATTATCATTCGTACTATTATAATGTATAGTGTAAATTATTTGTATTTTATTTTTATTTGCGTAGTTAATCAAATAATTAATATTATTTAAAATATAATTAGATTCTGGAAAATATGCTTTGTTTGTTGGGTCTAAAAAATAATTTTGCATATCTATCACAATTAAAGCAGTTTCATTTTTGTCTATTTTATCAAATAAACGATTTTTAATGACACCGCTTAAATATAATTCATCTAATTTAATTTCAAAAATATTATTAATCATAGCACATCTATAAAATACTAATTGTTAGTGATGTATTGCCCGCAATTACTTCCAATATTATTTTCTTCTGGGTTTCCGAAACTTACTACCGACTCATAATTAAGATAATCAAATTCTTCTAATAAATCTTTAATTCTAATATCTGTAGAAGAACTAACGGAGTTCTTTAATTTATTTTTTATTGCATTACTTGTAGGGTTTAAAGGTGTTAACTTAATAAAAAAATTATTTGGGTCAAAATATTTGGCTATAACATTAGGTTCAATAGGATAATTTTCTAGTACTATGAAATTAAGTGTAATTTTTCTATCATTTTCTTTAACAAATTTTTCAGCAATTTGTGATATTTCTGTAAAACTTAATTTTTTAATAGGGATTAACTCATCTCTTTTATTAATGTTAGTAGTATGTATAGAAATTTGCAATTGAAATTTACCATTTTTATAAAGGTCTTCTTTAATATTAAAAATTTTATCGAAAAAATATTCTGAATTTTTAGGTCCAATTGTGGAGATAGAAGGAATTAAGCCAGGTGCATTATACAAATTAGGTAACTCTTTTAAAACTTCAAGTACATCTAAATTAAATGCAGGTTCTCCCATACGTGCAAACTGAATTTTAAATTTTTTTACAGGGATATTTCTATCCGGAAATCTTTTTAGTATCATATATTCTATTTGAGAAATTATCGCCTCTTTTGACATTCTACCATCATAATATTTACCAGCATCACACATTAAACATTTAGCAGGGCAACCATATAAACATGAAATAGTTAAGACCCACTTTTCATATATATCTTTTGGGTAATCTAAAGATTCAGCAAATTCAATAACTTTATTATCAATATTGCCGATATAAACATGAGCAATATTTTCTTTTCCAACACTTTTAATGATTTTCATTTACTCTTCCTTATTTTTTAAAAATTTTTCTATTAACATCGCTTTCTCAATCGCATCACCTGTTGCAATTGATAGTTGTCTGAATATAGAGTTATTAACATCTCCAGCAAAATAAATTCCTTCTTTCATACTATTTATATTGATTTTTGGAATTATAGATTTTCTTCCAATAGCTATTAATAAACAGTCTGAATGAAAATTTTTACAATTAGTTCTTAGATTTATTTTATTATCGTATATTTCAAATCCTAATATTTCAATATTTTCAAAAAAATTAATTTTATTTGATATAGCATTAATCTCTAATGATTTTAAACATTTTACCTTATTCCGAATTAAAATTGTTACTTTTCTATTATTTTTAAATAAATTCAGTGCATTATCGAATGCAACATCTCCACCACCTATGATTATAATATTTTTAAATTTTTTATCATTTATTATTTTAAATAAGTCATCAAAGACAAATGTGTTATAAATACTACTAAAATAATTGATTTTCTTTGATACAGTGCCTGTTGAAATTAAAACTGTTCTAGATTCATATCTATTTATGGATGTCAATGTTAGATAATTCTGAGCATATTTTATTTCTAACACTTCTTCAAAAATTACTTCAATTTTATGAATATTAAATTGTTTTATAATTAAGTTTGCAAATTTTACTCCATCTATTTTTTTAATTCCCAAATAGTTTTCGATAGAGTTAGCATTTCGAATCAAACCACCTAAGTTATTTTTCTCAAACAAGATTACCTTAAATCCAGCTCGCTTTAAAAAGATAGCTGCTGCTATTCCCGCTGGACCACCACCAATTATAGAAACATCATAAATCATTTTCAACATAAAAAATAATTCAAAAATAATTATTTAAATTGTATATATTATATAAAGTTTTGAACAAGTTTAATTTACGACTATTTTATCTCAAATGTAATTGTTTCAAAGGACTTAATTTATAATTGATTTTCTCTTTATTTATATTCTAAAATTGAACTAATTTATGCTTGGAACTAATAAGTTTTTTATTTTATGAAGAACAGTTTTTAATATTATTATTGTAATTTCTGGGAGATTCTTTTCATAATAATATGTTTTATAAAGTTTATAAAAAAATATACATTTGATTAGCTTGTTTAATTCTCATATTTTAAAAATTTTAATAATAAATTAATAGTATTATTTAGAATTATATAAAGTTTTGAAATATAAAAAGAATATTGTAATGTCAATTTGGATTTCAATAACTGATTAATTCAAATTTTATAAATTCCTTTTGAAGTAATTTTTAAGTATTTATTTAAAATATATATAATTACACCTACATCAACTTAATTTCTTCTTTTATTCCATCAATGATAAAATAAATTGTTAATATTTTACCAGTAGAATCTACTATAAATTCAATTTGTCTATCGCTACCATCTCCATAAAAAAACTTGGTGGTTGACTCTGCTTTTAGTTCGATTTGTGAATTTGCTTTTTTTCTGAATAACTTGCCGTCTGATTTTATAAGTTGAATTTCTTCACCTACATTTAACACATATTTGCCTACATAATTATTTATTACATTTGAATCTAACTTTATTTCTATGTGCGGATAAGGAGGAACAACAGGAATATCAAGTGCGATTGCAGATAGAGCATTTGCTATATAACTTGCGTTACTTTCATTATTAGATAATACAACAACTTCCAGAAAATCGTCAGGAAAATGGATTAAACTGGACTTAAATCCTCTGATTGTACCACCATGTGAAAATCTTACATGTTTATAAAATGTATCGATTCCAATACCATATCCATAATTATTCATATAAGTTGTGGTCATTTTTTTCAATGATTCTTGTGAAATAATTTTAGTTGAATTTAGAGCAAGATTCCATCTATATAAATCTTCTACAGTTGAAATTAGTCCTCCAGAACTTTCTCTATTTTCAATTGAAATACGGAAAGAGTTCTTTAATCCTTTTGGAGTATTTTCATAACCTTTCGCTCGGTTCGTTAGAATAGTATCCCATCTATTAATCATTGTATTTTCAAGAGATGCTTTTTTAATCAATTTTTCAAATACAAAATCATTATATGTTTTCCCAGATAATTTTGATATAATAAAACCCAAAATATAATAAGCACAATTGCTATATTTGTAAGCTGTTCCTGGTGAAAAAGCATATCCTTGTTTTGCAATTATGGACATTATCGAATCTTTTTTTAATGTTGCTAATTCATCAAATCCTGCTATTTCGCCGCTGGTTTTTAATCCAGAAGTGTGGTTCAATAACATGTGAATAGTAACACTATCTGCTTTTGGAAAGGTAGGATAAAATCTACTAAGTTTATCATCTAATTTGAGTTTACCTTCTTCGACCAGCAAAAGTATTGAACAAGCCGTAAATTGCTTAGTAACAGATGCAACTTGATATTTACTTTGAATGCTATTTTTTACATTCAATTCTCTATCAGTAAACCCATAAGCATTTTTGTAAATGATATTACCCTTTTGAGCAATCAAAACAGTTCCAGAAAAATCATTCATCTGAACTTGAGCATTCATATATTCTTCAAATAAAGAATTCTTGTCCTTTTGCGACAGCAATAGAAGTGGTAATAAGAATAATATAAATATTGATTTTATCATTAAATTTTCTCTAAAATCCCTTTACGTTTTGCAATGTTTTTATAATCCCATTGTATAGTTTTTGCTTTGATTAAACACTTAATTATATCATTTTCATTAACTTCATCAATGTTATTAAAGAATACAGAAGCATCTTTAAATTTCTGTCCTTTTTCATTCAATAATTCTTCATCGAAATCAGCACCACTCCAAAACATTAATCTAACACCTTTCTTTTCTGTACTATAGCCAACAATAGGGTTGCCATTAATAAACCAAACAGGGTGTGCATGCCAAATTTTATTTTCTTCTCTACCAAGTTCCTTAGAAATAATAGATTCAAGTAAATTACATATTTCTATATATTTTTCATCTTGCTTGTTATTATATTTTTCAATATCTGGTAGCATGGGTATAATTTTAATAGTTTAATTAACTCTTTTATAATAATTATAATAATCAAAAACATGTCCGCCTGAAAATAAAAGTATATTCCCAAAATGAACTTCTTTAATCCTTTCAATTAATATAAAATCTTTTGTTAAACCATATTGGTAATTATCTTTAACATAAATAAAATATATTAAAGGTAAAGGAATTATATAAAAATAGTTTTTATAAATAAAATTCTCATCAAATTTAAACTTTATTGTATCAAAATTCTCATACAAACTATCCTTATATTTATATTTGGTTGAGCTATATTTAAAAAGAGTGTCATTGCTTATTTTTATTTTAATAAATGTAGAATCAATATTAGAAGAATTCTTAATTAATTTCCACTTCCCTTCAAAGTCTTTTAGATTTACTTTCTGCAACTCACCATATTCATTTGATGGATTGAATTTTGGTGTGCAAGAAGTAAAAATTAGAATAATTATTAAAATAATATATTTAGTCTTCACAATTTATTATCCGTTTTAAATTTTTATCACTCATAATTTTTCTTTTTATAGGGAGTTATTTTAAAATTTTCCAATATCCATTTTTAGTACCTACTCTTTTTAATTTCTTAGCGGTAACTAAAGATTTTATATGTTTTTGAATAGCAGATTCTGCTATTTCTAAATAATTAGACAGTTCTTTTCTTGTAATAGTCGGATTGTTAGTAATTAATTGTAATATCTCAACTTGTCTATCAATCTGACCACTTATCTGACCACCTTTCTGACCACCTTTCTGACCATTAAAAATAGTAACTTCAATTCCACCATCTTTAAGAATAATTTCAGGTTCAGGTAAACCGACATTCTTACATTCGTTATATATTTTTAGAGTACCTCTTCCCCAAGTATCAATGTATCCAGCTTTAAAACAAACATCAGCAATAATTGGATTTCGAGGTTTAGAGTTATGTTCATTTTTTAAACTTTCTAATGAAATTCCATTAGGTAAATTGCCTTCATTCCAAATAGATATTCTATCTTCAAATACTCTTATTTGAATATGTGAACCCATATATTGTCTATGTACTAAGGCATTTAATAGCATTTCTCTGAGAACAGAAATCGGATATTGTCCTTTTTCATATCTAAGCAATCCTTTAAATTCAATTCTATCAATAAGAAATTTATTTTTTAATTGGTTTTCAACTTCATGTATTAAATGTACTAAGTTACCTTCTAAAATTTCTTGAAAAATTAACTCAGTAGAATCTTTACCGAATTTACCAATTTTTACAACTATATTAGGATAAAATTTAGCAGGGTCTTTAGCAAAAAGAATAATAGCTGCTCTTTTTAATTTACCATTTGAAACTAATCGTAAATTCTCTAAAATTTTAGTTGTTGAATTATTTTCAAAATAAGGCATACGCCCACTTTGATTACCTACTTTAACAAATTTAAGCAAACTCTCAACATCAATATCATTTAAATTTGCATTGTCTTCAATTACATCATCCCAGGTTTTACCAGATTTTTTTAGCAAAAATTCATTTAAATCAATTCCAGTTAATTCAATTTTAGTGCTTCCTGTTCTAAAATAATACCTACCCCTTAATGAAATTGCATTTGAATATGGATTCACTTTAATAATAATATATCTATTGTCATTTTCTTCATATAAATTTATATCGCATAGAATTCCAAGATGATTTTTAATTTTATTTGGAATACTTTCCATTAAGTCTTTATAGTTAGTCTAATTAATAATGTTACCATTATCATCTTTACCTATATATATAATTCCACCATTAGCATTTGCAAAACAACAAATCCATTTTAAATAATCATCATGCCAATTAGATTTCCATTCTATATTTTGATTTTCATCCATAAACTAAAATAAAATTTAGAGTTAATAAATCATTAAAAATCACAAATCCTCTTACATATTCCTTCTGTATTGACCACCGACCTCATAAAAAGCTTCTGAGATTTGACCAAGTGAGCAATATTTACTTACTTCCAAATCTATTTAAACTCAACGCCTTTGTGGCATAAATTATTAATTTTTTTTTCAATTTTATTTATAATCTCTATTATTATATTCTCTAATTTCTTTTTCAACTTCATGAATAAGAGTCTCTTCACTTGGAAGATATAATTTATATTGACTTGTCAGAATAGTCTTGTTATTCTCAGGTAAAGAAAATTTTACGACAGCATTATTCTTATCAGCACATAGTAGAATCCCAATTGTAGAATTCTCCTCTGGAAGTTTTTCTATTCTATCGAAGTAATTAACATATAATTGTAATTGTCCTAAATCACTATGATTTAGTTTGTGAGTTTTAAGTTCAACTATAACAAAAGATTTCAAAAGGCGGTTATAAAAAACTAAATCAATAAAAAAATCATCGCCATCAATATGAATTCTTTTTTGTCGAGCAACAAAAGTAAAACCGTTTACAAGTTCAAGGATAAAGTTTTGAATTTGACTAAGTATTGCCTGCTCTAAATCTTTTTCGTAATATGCAGATTGTGGTTTTAATCCAAGAAATTCAAGGTACATTGGGTCTTTAATAATATCAGTTGCATTAATATTTTTTTCTTCACCTTTAGCTACAGCAAGCACTCTTTCTTTATCATTACTAAGGATTAATCTCTTAAATAATTGGCTATTAATTTGTCGTTCTAATTGTCTTGCAGACCAATTATTTTTAACAGATTCAATTTCATAAAATTCTCTTTCCTCATTTTTATCAAGAGGTAAAAGACACTTATAATGTGTCCAACTCAATTGCGACCGCAGTGCGGACGCATTTGAATATATTTTATAAAATTGGCGACATCTTTCTAATTGCCTAACTGAAAAGCTTGTTCCAAATTCAGGTCTTAACTCATTTGACAAATTTTTAATTAAATAAGAACCATATTCCGCTCTATCTTTTCCATTTTGTTCTTCTTCTAAAATTATCCTACCAATGTTCCAATACATTAAAACTCTTTGAAAATCTATTGCTTTTACAGAATTGACTTGTGCATTTGAAATAACAATCTTTATATTTTCTAGAAAAGAATGTTTTAACTTAATATCACTCATTTTATTAGTTACCCCCACCTACATATTCCTTCTATATTGCCCACCAACTTTGTAGAATGCTTCAGAGATTTGACCAAGTGAGCAATATTTACTTACTTCCATCAGTTCTTCAAATGTGTTTTTATTCTCAATTGCAGCAATTTTTAATCTCTCTAAATGTGAAGTTGATACACCGCTGTTACGTCGTTTAAATTCGTTTAAAGATTTTATTGCAAACTCTTTTTCTTCTGTAGTCGAACGAATTACTTCTTTAGGGATTATTGTCGGAGAACCGTTTGGATCTAAGAAAGTATTAACACCAATAAGTGGTAATTCGCCACTGTGTTTTTTATGCTCGTAGTAAAGAGATTCTTCTTGGATTTTAGAACGTTGATACATTCTTTCCATTGCACCAAGTACGCCACCTCTTTCGCTAATTCTATTAAATTCAGTATATACTGCTTCTTCAACTAAGTCTGTTAATTCTTCTATTATGAATGAACCTTGAATTGGATTCTCATTTTTAGCAAGTCCCAATTCATGATTTATAATCATTTGAATTGCTATTGCTCTTCTTACACTTTCCTCTGTCGGCGTAGTGATTGCTTCATCATAAGCATTTGTATGTAACGAATTACAGTTATCAAATATTGCATAAAGTGCTTGAAGTGTTGTTCTAATATCATTAAAAGCAATCTCTTGTGCGTGTAAAGAACGTCCAGATGTTTGAATATGATATTTCAATTTTTGAGACCTATCATTTCCATTATATTTATGCTTAATTGCTTTTGCCCAAATTCTACGAGCAACTCTACCAATTACTGAATATTCTGGGTCAACTCCATTTGAGAAAAAGAAAGATAAGTTCGGAGCAAAATCATCGATATTCATTCCACGTGATAAATAATACTCTACATAAGTAAATCCATTTGATAGCGTTAAAGCAAGTTGAGTAATTGGATTTGCTCCTGCTTCTGCAATGTGATAACCTGAAATTGAAACCGAATAGAAATTTCTAACTTGATTCTCAATAAAATATTGTTGAATATCACCCATCATTCGAAGTGCAAATTCTGTTGAGAAAATACAAGTATTTTGAGCTTGGTCTTCTTTCAGAATATCAGCTTGAACAGTTCCACGCACGACTGATATTGTCTTTGCTTTAATTTTTTGATACTCTTCATCTGGTAAAACTTGGTCGCCTGTTACACCTAAAAGCATCAAGCCAAGCCCATTATTTCCTTTTGGAATTTCTACATTATACTTTGGTCTGTCAATTCCTTTTTCTTTATATATTTTATTTATTTTTGCATCAACTTCTTCTACTAAACCATTCTCTATTATATACTTCTCACATTGTTGGTCAATTGCTGCATTCATAAAGAAAGCAAGTAACATCGGAGCAGGTCCATTAATTGTCATTGAAACTGACGTAGTAGGGTCACATAAATCAAAGCCAGAATAAAGTTTTTTTGCATCGTCTAAAGTTGCAATGCTAACTCCAGAATTTCCAATTTTACCATAAATATCTGGTCTGTGGTCTGGGTCTTCGCCATAAAGAGTTACACTATCAAAAGCAGTAGATAATCTTGCGGCAGGCATACCTTCAGATACATAGTGAAATCTTCGATTCGTTCTTTCTGGTCCACCTTCACCAGCAAACATACGAGTTGGGTCTTCACCAGTTCTTTTAAGTGGGAAAACACCAGCGGCATAAGGGAAAAATCCAGGTACATTTTCAGTTAATACCCAATATAAAACATCACCCCAATCCTTGTATTTTGGTAAAGATACTTTTGGAATCCTTGTACCTGAAAGCGATTTACTAAATAAATCTTGTTCAATAATCTTATCACGAACTTGGAATTTGTAAGTATCAGCTTGATATAAGCTCTTAGTATCTTCCCATTTATTTAAGACATCTCTACAAGCAGAGTCTAATTCTTTTTCCAAACTCTTATATTTTTCAACTAAATCAACTAAATAATCTGGCTCATTTTGAACTGACTGAACAGCCATTACAGTTCCATCTACCTCTTCATATTCAATTTTTTTCTTACCTATATCTTCTCTTAGCTGAGAAATAGTACCTTTTAATTGATACATTTTTCTTGCAATTGCACATTGTTTTTCTACAAACCCTTGATAATTGTCAGCATTTTCAGAGATTTCAGCAAGATACCTAACTCTTTCAGGTGGAATGATATAAATCTTCTCACTCATAGCTTTGCTAATCTCAAAAGTCGATCTCAAATTTTCATTACTTGTTTTATCGCAAATTTTATCAATTAACTGACGATATAAAGTATTCATACCAGGGTCGTTAAACTGAGATGCAATAGTACCCACAATCGGTAAATCTTCGTCTGCAGCATCCCAAAGTAAATTATTACGTTTATATTGTTTTCTTACATCACGAATTGCATCTAAAGAACCAGCTTTGTCAAACTTATTAATTGCAATAACATCTGCAAAATCAAGCATATCAATTTTTTCTAATTGAGTTGCAGCACCATATTCCGAAGTCATCACATATAAAGAAACATCAGAGTGATCTGTAATTTCAGTATCAGATTGCCCTATACCAGATGTCTCTACAATTACTAAATCATAAAGAGCTGCTTTACAAATATTTATCGCATCTTGAACATAAGAACTCATAGCCAAATTCGATTGTCTTGTTGCTAAAGAACGCATATAAACACGAGAATTATTAATGCTATTCATTCTAATTCTATCACCAAGTAAAGCCCCACCAGTCTTACGCTTACTTGGGTCAATAGAAATAATTGCTATATTTTTATCACTTTGATCCATCAAAAAGCGACGAACAAACTCATCAACAAGTGATGATTTACCAGCACCACCAGTTCCAGTTATTCCCAACACAGGAATATTCTGACCTTCATATTTAGATTTAATTTTATTTTCAATTGTCTTATAAGTATCTGGGTAATTTTCAGATAAGGAAATTAATCTACCAATAGCATCTGGATTTTTATTCAAAGCAAGTTCAAGAAGATTATCTAAATTATCACTATCTTTAAAAGTAGAAAAATCACACGCTTCCATCAACTCATTAATCATTCCTTGCAAGCCCATCGACCTACCATCATCAGGCGAATAAACTCGAGTTATCCCATACTCTTCCAATTCTTTAATTTCATCTGGTAAAATTGTTCCACCACCACCAGCAAAAATCTTAATTTTAGCACCACGTTCTTTCAACAAGTCATACATATATTTCAAATATTCCGTATGGCCACCTTGATAGCTCGTCATTGCAATACCCTGCACATCTTCTTGAATTGCACACTCTACAACCTCATTAACACTACGATTATGCCCCAAATGGATAACCTCCGCACCAGTGGATTGGATAATCCGACGCATAATATTTATAGCAGCATCATGCCCATCAAAAAGTGAAGCAGCAGTAACAATTCTAATATGATTTTTAGCTTTATAAGGTTTTACGATATTCAAATTAGCAGATTTATTTTCTTTAGTATCAGACATAAATTTCTCAAATTGTGTATTTTAATAATTACAAATATACGGATAAATGAAGATTTTATTTGAAAAATCGGTAAAGTATATGTCAACAAAAAGAATGATTTTAAGCATTTCTATTGTTAATCAGAGCTAAGCGTGGAATCCAATCAAAAAAAATATTGAAAGCAAATTTACGTTCACTTCATATCGTGGTTTTTCTTAAAAACTTCTGAGAAGTTCAATATTAATAGCCATCTGTTTCAGCTGGTAGGTATTTTAAAGCAATTACATTCTAGTTTTGGTCGAATGATTCAATAAGTTTATACCTTAAAATATTATATTTTCGTTTGTCCATTTATCTTTGTCAAAACTTGAAAATATTGCAGCGTCCAATATACACGGATAAACACCAGCTTTTTCGGAAAGTTCTTGTATACCATCTAAAACGAAATGATAATAGCTTAAATCACCAAGTGGTTGAGAAGCCAAGGATAAAGGAAAACCAATATTATTTAACCAAGATGTTATTCTAGAGTCAATTGGGATTTCATATTTTGTTAATCCAAGTGCCTGTAGAAAGTTTCTTGATTGTTTCGGTCCAAACCCTTTAAATTCATCCGCTAATTTGTCTGCAAAATCTCTCTCTTGTGTTTTAGAATCAAAGTTTCTCAGTTCATCAAGATCTTCAATAATTTTCCAATTATTATCTAATATTAATTGGTAGTTAAAACTAAAAAAACTGCTAATCCTATTAACGAATCGATTTAGATCATTATTTACAAGTGTCTCCATTACAAAATGTTTTACATTTGATTTCATGGTTAATTTTTCTTGTGTAATTGGAAATGGCTCAAGTTGGAGAAACTTTCCAACAGTAGAATTTGGACCAGAGCGTTGTTGTGATGTTAGAAGACACATAATCATAGTCTTTATAATTATGTTCTTGTCAAGCAAAATATTATTCTTTTCAATATTTCTAAATTGTCTTTCTCGTAGAAAGGCATTATCATTATCTTTAACTACCTTATTTACCTTTATAATGTCTGCTTGTGATATGTTCCAAATAATATTCAAAGTTGCCTATTTTATTTTAATTAAAACTTTAATAATCACCATAAAATATTTGTCTTTGGCAACATATTTTCTACTTTAGATTTATAAGATTCTGAAAAATTACTACCTTGAATACTTAATATTTCTAAATTATTTTTCAACTCTGATATTGATATAGGTAAGGTTACTAAACTATTATCATCTAAGTTTAAATATTTTAAATTTTTTAAATTACCTATATTATTGGGTAGGTTTGTAAAGCTATTTTCATTAAGATCTAAAAATTTTAAATTAGTTAACTCGCATAAGTTTTCTGGTAAACTTTTAAGCCAAATTTCACTAGCATCTAAGTATTCTAAATTTTCAAGACTACAAATACTTTCTGGTATGTTTTCAATTGAAGTTTCATGTAGAATCAATATTTTTATGTTTTTTAAGTTGCCTATACAACTCGGTATTTCTTTTAAATTTGTAAATGTAAAATCAATACCAGGCCCTTCAAAATCATCGTAATAAAAATTAATCAAAGGTAAATTATTATCATCATATTCGATTCCTCCAATTACACATGTTGATCCTGTAATTTTGTAATCACAATTTGATTTATTAGAATCTGAAGTTTCATCTCCACAAGCAAAAAGAAAAATGGTTAACATTATTAATATATATTTCATAAATTCTCCTATAAATTTAAATTATATTCACAATTCTATAATTCAAAAATACTAAATTATATATATTCTAAAAAATTAATAGATAATTAATTTAACAACTAAACTATTTATTTATATAAAGTATTAGTTTATATAAAATATTTATATGTATAGTTATTAAAATATAATTACTTGCTTTCTAATATTTCTAATATGAAGTTTAGGACTTTGAATTTATATTCAAAATTTGCATAATTAATATTTAATAACTAATTTGATAAATTAAAAATAAGTTTTTAAAAAATATATTTACTTATAAAATTTAATAAAAAATACTATTAAGACTAAATTATCAAATAGAGTAATTCCAAGTTGGGATGAAATTTCTAAATTCAAACAACCATTAACAGCAGGAGAAGAATTTCTCCTTGACTATTTGGATAAAAATCTTCCAAAAGATTTAGATTGGGATGAAAAATTAGGTCTAAAAAATTATAATGGTTGGTTGATTTTTGTTCAACCTTATCTAAATGGAACTAGACCTGACATTATTGTTTTTAATCCAATTGTAGGTCTTCAAATTATTGAGGTAAAAGATTGGAAATTGAAGCATTATTTTTGGAATAAAGATAAACAGTTTTGTGTTAAAGATTGTAATGGTGAGTATGTAATTAAATCTCCTTTAAAACAAGTAGATCACTATAAAAAAATATTAATAGGTCAGCTTGCTCCTATTATTGGAGATAGTATTGATAAAAATAAGAGAAGTTATGGAATGGTTAAAACTTCAGTTTATTTTCATAATGCTACTTGTAAAGAAGTTTTGAATTTATTTCAAAATCAAATTTTGGATCAAACATATTCTGTTTATGGATATGATATGTTAAGTAGAGATGAAAACGTTGGTCGAATTATACCTGATTCAAGTTATAAAAAAAGTATATATTGGAAATCTGTATGGAATGAAGATTTAATTTTCTGGCTTAAACCGCCCTATCATTCTATAGAACAAGGTATTCCTCTAAAACTAACAAAAGAACAAGAACAATTTGCTTTTCCGAAAACTGGGCATCACAGAATAAGAGGTGTTGCTGGAAGTGGAAAGACAAATATCTTAGCTTATAGAGCAGCACATTTAGCTTCTTTGGGGTATAATGTATTAATTTTAACTTTTAACATTACCTTGTGGCATTACATAAGAGATATGATTAAAAGAGCTCCTTTTAATTTCTCTTGGGATAGGTTTAAACTTTCACATTTTCATGGTTTTTGTTCTGATATTTTAAATGAATATGATAAAGAATGGCCTGATGGAGTAGGTGAGGAGATATTTAAAAAAATAGTCACTGATAAAGTGTCTCTTGCAATAAAAAATAAGGATTATAAGAAATATGATGCTGTATTAATTGATGAGGGTCAAGACTATTATTTTGAATGGTATGAGTTATTACAAGAATTCTTAACTGAAAGAGATGAGTGCGTAATAGTTTGTGATAAAAAACAAAATGTTTATCAAAGAGATACTGATTGGTTAGACAAAAGGAAATCTGGTAGAGATAAGTTTGGTGAATGGATTGATTTAAAAAAAGTATTCAGATTACCACCTAAAATTGCTGAATTAACTAATTTATTTTCAGAAGAATTTAACTTAAATCAAGAAGTAAAATATGATAGTGTTGAAAACCTACATTTATTTGATATTGAAAGATATGTTTGGCAGAATATTGAGCATAATCAATGGCTTGGTAAAATAAGAGCCGTTTTTATTAGATTAAAAAAAGAAGAGCATAATCCATCTGATATTATAATTATGGTACCCGATAAATATCATGGAAAAGAATGTATAAAGATATTTAAACAAATGAATATAGAAGTAAATCACGTTTTTGATGAGGATGAAACATCAAGAAATAAAAGATCATTTTGGATGGGTGATTCTAGATTAAAAATTTCGACTATTCATAGTTTTAAAGGATGGGAATTAAAAAATGTGATTATTTACATTCCTCAAAATACAAATTGGAGTGATACTGAAATGGACTCATTGATCTATACTGCAATGACGAGAACAAGACAACATCTGATTGTCTTCAACTCAAATTCAAGGTATATTGAATTTGGTGAAAAATTACCTAAAAGTTGGGATTTTTTTAATCTTTAAATTAATCCCACAAAAAACTGTAAAAACTGCAATTTTCTGCAAATTTTTTCATCCGAAGGATAACACAAAAAATTCAGCGTAGCTAAATTCCGCAATTTCTTTGTCATTGAGTGAATTCGAAAGACTCTACGTCATTCTGAGCGAATGCGAAGAATCACCAAAAAATTACAAACTTAATTCTGAGTGAAATGAAAATTGCGTCTTTAGATGCAAAATGTTTGTAAACTAAGAAAGCCATAGACAAAAAGCTCCTTTAGGTGCGAAATGTTTCGTATAAATTCATAACCCAGTTCTTTAAAAAAACGAAAAAACACCGATTTTACTGCAAAAACTGCAGATATGATATAATACTATATAAACTAATAAATTACAAAGGAATAAAATGTCAAAAACAACAAAAATACAAAAAAATCACTGTAAAATACTGCAATTATCTGCAATTTTTTTCATTCAAAGGATAATACAAAAATTCAGCGGAGCTAAATACCGCATTTTCTCTGTCATTGAAAGAAGAAAAATACTCATAAAACTTCGGAGAAGTTTTATATTATTATAAGATTCACCAAAAACCAAACCCTCACAAATAAAGCGAATGTTCTTTTATATAATCATAAACCTTATCTGGTAGTAGATAATTGGTAGATTTCTTTTCTTTGAATCTATGTCGGATTTCCGAAGAAGATACTTCCATATTTGTGTTATCAATCCAAATAGGTTTTTTCTCGTCAACAGTTAACTTTTGAGTAATTTGTTCACGTTCTTCTGTCGGGAATGAATTTTCATCTATTCTTTTGGCGATAGTTAGTTGAGTTAACTGACAAATCAACTCCCAATTTTTCCATTTATGAAAATGATTTGCTTGGTCTTGTCCAATTAAAAAATATAATTTAGCATCTGGGAATTTATTTTTAAAATATTCAATTGTAAGAAAACTATATGAAATACCTTTATTTATTATTTCATAATTATCAATTTTAAAATGGGGATTATTTCCAAGTGCAAGTTCTACCATTTTCAATCTATGGTCTGGAGAAACTTCTTTAGCATCACTTTCTATCTTGAATGGCGAACGAAATGTAGGTACAAAATAACAATGATCTAAGTTCATCTGGTCATAGAACTGCTCCGCTATTGCAAGATGTGCAATATGAATTGGATTGAAAGTTCCACCAATAATTCCGATTTTAGTCATTTATTATTTTTGGGATAAAAAAGGAACAAGGGAGTAAACTCCCTTGCTATTTTATAAAGTTGTAATTAAATTACTAGCAGTTGCACGTTTACCATGAACTACATTTAATGATTGGAAGCTTCTGTTTACTTTTACTCTTGCTTCAAAATCTGATCGGAATTTTTGAACAAATCCACGAACTGGCCATGCTGCAGCATCACCTAAAGCACAAATAGTATTTCCTTCGATATTGTCACAAACAGAAAGCAATAAATCTAAATCTTGACTTGATGCTTCACTTTTAACTAATCTTTTCAAGATTTTTTCAAGCCAGCCACAACCCTCTCTACAAGGAGTACATTGTCCACAAGACTCGTGATGATAGAAATGTGCAATTCTAAGAGTAACTGCAACAATATCAGTATCTTCATCCATAACCATCACACCAGCAGTACCGATATGAGTTCCAATTTGTTTTAGTGATTCTTCATCCATATTAATATCAAGTTCATCACCAGTTAAAGGAGGCATAGAAGACCCACCTGGAATAACTGCTTTCACTTTTTTACCACCTGGCACACCACCACAAACATCATAAATCAAACTTCGTAAAGTAATTCCAGTTTCTAGTTCATAAACACCCGGCTTATTAACATGACCAGAAACTCCATAAAGTAAAGTTCCAGGATGCCCAGCAGCTCCAAGTTTTGCATAATTCTCTGGTCCCATTTTGATAATAGCAGGAACAGCTGCAATTGTTTCAATATTATTAACAGTGGTAGGCATACCCCAAAGCCCTCTTTGAGCAGGGAATGGTGGCTTAACTCTTGGATAAGCTCTATCACCCTCAAGAGAATTCATTAGCGATGTTTCTTCACCACAAATATATGCACCAGCACCTTTATGAACATAAATATCTGTTACGAAGTCAGTTCCAAAAGTTTCTTTCATTTTCGGGCCAACAAGTCCAGCTACATACGCTTCGTCAACAGCATCTTGCATCAATGTAACCCACTTATGATATTCACCTCTAATATAGATATATCCTGCTTTATTACCCATAGCATAATTTGCAATCAAAATACCCTCTATCAACTGATGAGGATTTGACTCAAAAATCTGCCTATCTTTGAAAGATCCTGGCTCAGATTCATCGCCATTAATAGCAAGATACTTTGGTTTCGAATCATCTTTCGGCATAAAAGACCACTTCAAGCCAGTAGGGAAACAAGCTCCACCTCTACCACGCAAATTTGACTTTTTAACCTCATCTATCACTTGATCCTTCGTCCAAGTTAAGATTTTCTTAAAAGATTCATAACCACCATGTTGTTTATATACTTCTAATTTATGATAATTAGGTATATCTGGTAATATTATTTTAGGATTTTCTGCCATAATAAATTTTTCTTTGTGAATTATAATTTGTAAAAATAAGAATAAAAATTGAGAAAATAGTCAAATCAGACTAAAATATTAATAAATTATTCAAATGCACTAATACCAGTGATGTCCTGACCCAAAATCAAAGTATGTATATCATGCGTTCCTTCATAAGTCTTAACTGACTCCAAATTCGCTGCATGACGCATAATTGGATACTCACTCAAAATACCATTTGCTCCGTGAATATCTCTTGCAATATGAGCACATTCTAATGCCATTTCACAAGAATTTCTCTTAACAAATGAAATATGTTGAGGTCTAAATTTTCCTGATTCCATCATTCTACCAACTCTATAACATGATAATTGAGCTTTAGAAATCTCTGTCATCATCCAAACTAATTTTTGTTGAACTAGTTGAAATCCTGCGATTGGACGTCCGAATTGAATCCTTGACTTTGAATAATTTACAGAAGATTCATAAACTTGCATTGCTGCTCCAATTACACCATAAGAAATCCCAAATCTTGCTTGAGTAAGACAGGATAATGGTCCTCTCAAACCTTCAATATTCAATCTGTTTTCTTCAGGAATAAATACATCATCAAAAATTAACTCAGAAGTAATTGACGCACGAAGAGAGTGTTTACCTTTCATTTCAGGAGCAGTAAAACCCTTCATTCCTTTTTCAACTATAAAGCCATTTACCTTTCCATCAACTTTTGCCCAAACAACCCCTATATCCGCAATCGTACCATTAGTTATCCACATTTTAGCACCATTTAGTAAATATCCACCATCTACTTTTTTAGCATTAGTTATCATTCCATTTGGATTAGAACCATGATCTGGCTCAGTTAATCCAAAACAACCAATAGCAGTTCCATTAGCTAACTTAGGCAACCACTTATCTTTAATAATATCATTTGCATAAGTCTCAATTGGATACATTACCAAAGAATTTTGAACAGAAGCAAAAGAACGTAAACCAGAATCACCACGCTCAAGTTCTTGCATAGCAAGACCGTAAGCAGTATATCCAGCACCAGCACCACCATATTTTTCAGCAGTTTTTATCCCAAAAATACCAAGTTCAGCAAGTTTCGGAGTAATCTCATAGGGAAAAGTACCATCTAAATAGTGCTTTTCTATAATCGGCATAACCTCGTTATCTACAAACTCTCTAACAGAGTTACGAATCAAAAGCTCGTCTTCAGTAAATAACTCATCAATATTAAAAAAGTCTAAACCTTGAAATGACATATTAATTCTACTTTTAATGTAAAAATCATTATTAAAACGAATAAATAGCAAAATTAACTTAAAATTCTATAATTTAAAAATATTAGTAAAATAGTGGAGAAATATTGTTGGAAATAATAAAAGACTAAATGTAATATAAAAATTGCATCGATACTAAAAATCCTTATTAGAGAGATATTGTTAATTTATCAAAGGTCTGGGAAATCATTAGTTAAGCTGTTATTCATTAATAAAATTAAAATAATATGATAATAATTTCAGATTTACCTATTAATTTTATATTTTTGTAAGATAAATATAAACTTTTACATTAAAATGAATTTAAAACAATAACAATAGGTTAAAATATGAAGTTACTTACGATATTTCTCTTATCTACAATGTCGTTATTTTCTCAGTATGAGATAGGACGAATACCAGCACCTTACAATAATGAATATACACAGTTGGAAGTTGGTCCAAGTGATATTCTTTGGTGTGGAACTTGGGGTGATGGAGTTAAAAAGTCAAGTGATAAAGCAGTTACTTGGTCAAATTCTTCTAATGGTTTAACAAATCCTTATGTTAGTGATTTGAATTATAAGGATGGGATATTGCTAGCAGCTACTAAAGATGGTGTTTTTAAATCAGTTGACGAAGGAGCTAATTGGGTTCAGATAAATACTGGTTTAATGAGCTTAGATGTTGCTGGTGTGGCTATCAAATCAGTTGATACATTGTTTGCAGCTACTCGTGGAAATGGTGTATTTCGTTCAACAGATGGTGGAGCAACTTGGGAAGAGAAAAATAATGGGAATAATTTCCATGAAATGAGATTTATTCACATTACTCCTGAAGGAAATATATTAGCTTCAAAGGAAGGGGATGGCTTAATTCGTTCAGACGATAACGGCGAAAGTTGGAAGACTTCTCAATCCGGAATTTTTAATAAGTATTTGCTTTCAATAAAGACTTTGCCTAATGATGAATTATGGATTTCATCTGCAGGAGAAGGAATATTTCAATCAAGTGATGATGGAAATCACTGGTTAAGAATAGAAAGACTTGATAATTTAGTTGATTTGAATATTGAATCCTTTACTTATTTTGAACATGAAAACGAATATTATCAAGTAGTAGGAACTAGATCGAAAGGTATTTGGTATTTTGATGCTAACTGGCATACTCCTTTATTTAGGCAAACTGTCTTTCAATGGAGAACTGCACATTCAATTCAAACATTGTCAACTGGAAGAATTGTTGTTGCAATTGGATCTGAGGGGATTGGTTACTCTGATACTAAGGGAGCGAGTTGGGAATATCCAAAAGAAACAAAAGAAAAAGATCAAGGTATCAATAAGTATAAGTTAGCAGCTGATGGAGCAAATGTTTATGCTGCGATTGATAATAAAGGAACATTTAAGTCAAATGACTACGGTAAAACTTGGTCTCCAATGGGGGAAGTAAGAGATAATTATAATTTATTTAAGAAGTTTGGTAAAAGATTATATTATATTGATAATGATTTAATTAAATATACTGAAAATGACGGAACAGTTTGGAATACATTAACACTACCAGATTTAGAAGCTGATTACTGGCCAGATAGTACTAATAAAGTATATTTAAAATATCATGATATATATCAAAAAAACAACGACATATATGTAACTTATTCATTTGCTTATATGTATAATGCAGTTGGGGATCCTCCAAATCCTCCTACAGAAAATTGGACACCACCAATACCTAAGAATAGTATTTTTTACTCTTCAAATAATGGAACAAGCTGGACATTACAAGATATGCCAAATAATGGTGTTCCAATTGAAGCAATTGAAGCCACATCTAACGGTAATTTGTTTGCATCTACAAGTAGTGGAACTATTTATAGTTCAACTAATAAAGGTTTAAATTGGGCAAAAACTGCAGGTAATGTTGTAAGAAATAACTTTAGTGTTAATTTCTTAAAATCAAATGGTAATACACTTTTTGCATCAACTAAAGATTGGTTTTATAATACAAAAGATAATGGACAAACTTTTAATAGAGTGGATTTTGGATTAGATGAAGACCTTGAGGATTTCTTAGGATTAATTCCTGAAAATACAGTAAAGGGAATGGGGATTATTAGTCCAAATTCATACTTCATTGGTTTAAAAAATAATTTCGGAATTTATAGAACATCTGATAATGGTGTTAATTTTGATTCTATAAATAATAGTTTTCCTTGTGAGGAAATAAGATCTGTTGCAAATAATAGTGATGGTGATGTTTATTTTGCTACAACATCTATTTGGAAATACGCTAATCCGAGTAAATTAAATCCTCCATTATTAGTGTCTCCATCAGATAAAACAAACAATGTATCTATAACTTTAGAAGATACAGGTGGAAGACCTGGGGCTATAATTACATGGGAAGAAACAGAAAAAGCTGATGTATATGAAATTCAAGTTTCAGAGTTTGAACAGTTTTATAACTTTATGTATAAAAAAGTACATGCTGGTACTTCAGCAACTTTAACTGATTCATTGAAATATAATACAACTTATCATTGGAGAGTTCGTTCAAAAGTAAATGACTCGTATGGTAGATGGTCAAGTAGATGGGAATTTACAACTGAACTACCTGCTCCTACGCTAACTTATCCAGCGGATAATCAAGTTGGAATACCGACTACTCCTGTTTTCAAATGGGATAATGTAGAAGGTGCTGAAAATTATATTGTTGAAGTATCTTCTTCAATGGACTTTCAAGATGTTGTTTTCA
>JAUIIX010000041.1 GCA_030431515.1 bacterium | reverse complement strand
AATCTTCTCAAAACAATTTCAAAAAATACTAATTTACAATAAAAGTAGTCAAAAATCGTGCTATACTTTGATTTTCAATAAATTTTATTAAAATTATATTTATTCGTAAATTGTGAGTTAGAAAAAGTTAATTAGAAAAAAGTAGGGAAAAATGAAAAGTATATTATTATCGATAATATTGTTATCTGTTAGTTTGATTGCAAAAGATAATTTAAAAACGGTAGAAGAAGTAAATCAAAACTTAAAAATATTTAATGCCTTAGATGTAAATAATGGTATGCCTGTTTATGAAGGTGGAAATTACCTTGAATATTCTAAAAGTTTAAGAAATTATATAAGCAAAGTTGAAGCTGAATACCCAGGTTATAAATTACCAGGTGTTAAGCAAGTTCTAAGAAAAGACTATTATATGCAGTCAAGAATGGGTGATGATGTTAGTGAAATAGATTATGTAGGTGCATTCCACCAATATAATAGAATGAAACAAAAAGCAAATAACTCTGGCGAATTATTAGCTCTAAATGAATGGTCTTTTGTTGGACCTTCTGTAAGACCAGTTCAAAGAAATGGTGCAGAGTCTGATAGAGGAACAGGTAGAGCAAATGTGTTAAGAATTGATCCTTCTAATGATAATATTATATGGGTTGGTGCTGCAGGTGGAGGAGTTTGGAAAACAACTAATAAAGGTCAAACTTGGAGAACATTTGATATTACAGGTTTTGCTTCATTAGGTATTTCTGATATTGCTATTGCTAAGAGTAACTCAAATATAGTGTATGCTGCTACTGGAGATAAAAACACTGGTGGAAATGGTTCTGGTGGTTTGTATAATTTTAATTCAATTGGTTTATTAAAAACTATTAATGGTGGTACTACTTGGGAATTAACAAATTTCATACAAGGAACAGAGCAATCGAATGGTAGATTAATATACAAAGTATTAGTTCACCCAACTGACCCTAATAATGTTTATGTTTCAGCGTCAAATGGTTTGTTTAATAGTACTGATGGTGGCTCGACTTGGCAAGCAATAGATGCTACAAGAGGATACGGTGATATTGAATTTCACCCAACTAACCCAAGTTTAATTTATGCAATGAGAACTGATAGCTACGCATCTAAAACAATCAGAACTTATAATGCTTCAAGTAAAGAATTTATATCTGAACAATTATATACAAGTGCAGTTAGAGGTGAAATTGCAGTAACAAAAGCTAACCCAGATATGGTAATGTTATTATTTGCAAATACTAATAGTGCATTTAGATCTATTGAAAAAAGTACTAATAGAGGTGCAACTTGGTTTACTACCACTTCAATCAATAATGGTGTAAATTACTTAGGTTTTTCAACTGGACAAGGTCAAGATTTACAGATAGGTCAAGGTTGGTACGATTTAACTATAAATATTAGTCCAAATAATGAGAATGAAGTTTATATTGGTGGTATTAATATTTGGAAGTCAACTAATGGTGGTTCTTCATTTAATCTTAATTCATTTTGGCAATTTGTTCAAGGGTATCCTTTTGTGCACGCTGATCAGCATTATTTAGAATTTGATAGTAAAGGAAATATATATTCTACAAATGATGGTGGTGTTAGATATTCTACTAATGGTGGTGGAACTTGGAATGATATAAGTGATGGTTTAGCAATTACTCAATTCTATAGATTTTCACAATCTATGCAAGACCCTAACTTTATGATTGGTGGAGCTCAAGACAATTCTACTTTTGTATTAGATAATGATACTTGGTTTGAAGCTTTAGGTGGAGATGGATTCCATACAGCTATCGACCCAACTGACGATAGTTTTGTTTATGGATCAAATAATGTTGGAGGATCTGGAGGTTTAATCAGTAGATCATCAAATGGTGGAATTAGTTTTACTACTTCTTTAGGACCAGGACAATATGGTACTGGTGAAAGTGCTGCTTGGGTAACTCCATTTGAAGTTGATCCTACAAACACTAATAAAGTTTATGCTGGTTATCAGAATATTTGGGTTTCATCAAATAAAGGTATTCAAGGTAGTTGGACAAGACTAACTAACTTTAATGCTGGTAATACGAATGTTAGATATATTGCACTTTCTCCTGTTGATAACAATAAATTATATTGCTCAATAGGTGGAAGTTTAATTGAAGTAAATAAATCAACTGGTGCATTTAAAATTATTTATCAAATTAGTAATACTATTAATTGGATATTCCCTGATTTAACTAATCCAAATATTGTATATGTTAGTTTGGGTGGTTTCTCATCAGCTAATAAAGTAATAAGAATAGAAAATGGTAACGCAACAAATATAACTTATAATTTGCCAAATTTATCTGCAAATACTATTATCCAACAACCAATTACTGGTGATTTATTTGTTGGAATGGATGCTGGTGTATATAAATTGACTAAGAATCAATCAAGTTGGACTCTTTTTGATAAAGGTTTACCAACGGTAGCAATTTCAGAATTAGAGATTCAAAAATCAACAGGTAAATTAAGAGCTGCAACTCATGGTAGAGGAATATGGGAAGTAGAACTTATTGATTGTAACCTTGATGCTCCAACTATAGTTGCTGATGGAAAAGTTGACTTATGTGCTGATGAAAGTGTTGTATTAACTTATACAGGTAATAGCACAAATATAGAATGGTCTAACGGAGCGAAGACTAAATCAATCACTGTTAACACTGCTGGAAATTACTATTTAACTTTATATGATAACAAAGGTTGTTTTGCTCAATCTGAAACAATAGAAGTAACTGTAACAGAAAAAATTGATGTAGTAATTGATGTTCCAGATAATAAAACAGTTTATTGTGAAGGTGAAGAAGTAAGATTAAGTATTCCATTTGCAACTGGTCCAGGTAAATATAAATGGTCATCTGGAGAAACAACAAGAACTGCTCTTATTAAAGAAAGTGGAGATTATTGGATAGAGTTTACCAGAAATGGAACGAATTGTGCTTATAGATCACAAACAGTTACTCTAACTTTTAGAGATGCTCCTGAGCAGCCATCTATTGAAAAAGTTGGGAATGATATCAAAGCAGTAGGTAGTTCTGGAATTTACCAGTGGTTTTTAAATGGTGAGAGATTAACAGGTGCTATTAAAGATACATACACTCCAACTGTTGATGGAGTATATACTGTAATGGCAACTAACTCTAATAATTGTTCTAGTACTTCTGAAGAATTTGTAGTTAGTTGGTTAAGCATTGATAATTCAATATTTGAAGGTATAACTTTAAATCCGAATCCAAATGATGGCGAATTTGAATTAAGAGTTAATACTAAATTAATTGGACTTGCTAATTTATCAATTATTGATATTCAAGGTCAAGTAGTTTTCGAAGAAAAAGTTTCTTTTTCTGGAAATGAATTAATTAAAAATATTAAATTAAATAATTTGGCAAAAGGAATTTATTTCTTAAAAATTAATTCTGGTACAAATGAAATTAACTCTAAGTTTATTGTTAAATAATTATCAATTGATTTTAAAGTTTGAAAAAGGGAAGCATTTGGCTTCCCTTTTTTTATACAAAAAGCCAAGTATATGAAAATGCAAATAATTCATAAAATAATTGTTTCATAGCATAAGACCCTTTAGAACTTGGTAAATAATCATAGATTTCGAAGTCTAATTCTCTTACTTTAAAAGCTGTAGGTGCTAATAAATAATTATTAATATTAAATTTATTTGCTAAATAATTAATTCTAGGGATATGACTTGCCGAACTTACTAAAATTATTTGTGTGTATTTTAATTTTGAGATATACTCTATTTGTTGTTCGGTATTTGTGGAGTTTTCATCTATTTTAATTTTAATATTTGGATTAATTTTCTTTGTTAAATTGTAAAGTAATTTTGATTCACTAACTCCATTAATAATATTTCTACCACTTAAAATTAATGTTGATTTACTATTTAATAAGGTTAATGATTCTAATAATCTAATGGAAGATGCGTCACTGGGTTTAGAACTTACTGGTAAATCATTTTTATTATAGGCACCACCACCAAAAACAAAAACAGTATGATTTCTATTTACCTCGTTCAAATCAATTTTGGGGAATTGTCTTTCATAATTAAATAAAAGAGTTTCCGTAATGAAAGAAGTATTAATTAAATACAAAAATATTAAAGAAGCCGTAAAAAAATAAATATTTTTATTTTTAATAAAATAATAAAATGAAAATAAAAGTAATATTATTGAAATTAGTAATGGATCAATTAACTCTAAAATTATTTTTTCAATCATTATTTCATCATCTCCTCAAGATCTTTAATTTCTTTTGGTAAATCAATAGATAAAACTTGACAAGAATTTTTAGTAATTAATATATCATCTTCTATTCTAACTCCAATATTCCACCATTTTTTATCACAATCACTTCCTTCTGGGATATAAATACCAGGTTCGACAGTTACGCAATTACCGGCTTTTAATCTATCATAAGTCGCAACATCGTGAACATCTAAACCAAGGTAATGTGATGTGCCATGAGGGAAGTATAAACGAGATTGAGCATTGTTTTTAATCAAACCCAAATCAATTAAAGCACTATCAATTACAAATCGTGCAACTGAGTCTATTTCTGAAAATTTTATACCTTCCTTGCAATATTCAATCGCTCTATTCTGGGCTTCTAATACTATATTATATATAATTGTTTGTTCTTTAGAAAACTTACCGTTACTGGGTACAGTTCTTGTTATATCAGATGCATAACCGTGATACTCAGCACCACAATCAAATAATATTAACTTACCTTTATTTACTTTAGCTCTATTATCTGTATAATGTAAAACGCAAGAATTAATTCCAGCTCCAATAATAGAATTGTAAGCAGTATTTTCTGCACCTAATTTTTTAAACTCTCCTTCTATCATTCCTTCAATCTCATATTCATAATTTATATTTTTAATATTTTTAATAACTTTTTTATGTGATGCTACAGAAATATTAACTGCTTTTTTTAGCAATTTTATTTCATAGTCATCTTTAACTTCTCTTAATTGTTTTGAATATCTTAAGTCAATATCATAAACAATAAAAGGGTGACTGTCTTTGATACTTTTAAAGAAATCTATATCTAATTCTACTGGAATAACACTACTACCAGCATAAGGAAGAAAATTACTACCCTTTGTATAAGGTGCAATATTAAATTCAATAATGTCATTGAAAAAATCATTATAATCTACTTCATTAAACCAGTATATATTATTAATACCAGAAAAATCTTTTATCTCATTTTTGCTTGGTCTTTTACCATTCCATTTAATATCCATATTGTCTTGTTTTTCAACGAGTAATATTTCATATTTTAATTCTCCGTCGATATTAATACCATCTTTGTTTAATATTAATATTGCTTTAGAATAAGGAAAACCAGTATAATAAAGTATATCAGAATTTTGTCTGAACTTATCATTTTTATTATCAGAATAAAAGTCTGATGAAAATGCTAAATAAGCAACATTATTATTTAGTATTTTTAATAATTCTTGCCTTCTATTTTTATATACTTCTGGAGGTGGATTATCTGGAAAAGGATAAGAATAGTTATCTATCCCAAAAAGTAAATTAAAAAGTAATAAGTAAATTATCATATTAAGCCAGAGTTAAAGTTGCACAATCGATTGTTTTACAATTATATTTATTTAATTCTTTAGCAACAGAATTAATAGTTGAACCAGTTGTAAATACATCATCAATAATTAAAATATTTTTATTTTCTATTAAAGATTTGAATTCTTCATTTATTTGGAATACATTTTCTAAATTATTTTTCCTTTCTTCCGCTGTCAATTTTGTCTGTGTTGTAGTATATTTTATTCTATTAACTCCAAATTCTAATAAATTAGAATTTAAAACATCATTAACACCTTCTGCAATTATAAATGCTTGATTAAATCCTCTTTCTCTCAATCTAACTTTATGAAGAGGGACAGGAATAATATAATCATAATTTATTTGCATCTCTTTTTTAATTTTTACACCTAAATTTTTACCAAATTGCCGAGCAACTTTCTTATATTTAGAATATTTAATAGAGTGAATTATTTCTTGAGATTCTGAGAAATTTGCAAATAAAGAATATAAATTATCGAAATATAAATCTTTTGAAATTAAATTATTTAATTTTAAATCTCTAATCTGAATTGGACTACCAGAGATTTCAAGTTTGAACACAACACTATTAGAATATAAGTATTCTCCTTCCTTTAACTTTAACCCAGTTATAATACAAAAGGGTGGAAATAGGAAATCAATTAATATTTTGAACGGTGATATTAAGATACTTTTCAAAGTCTTATTCAAATTAAATAATACAAAAATACAAATTGTATATTTAATAGAAAATTATTTCTGAAAAATATAATTTACTGCTTTTTTAATGACATTCCTTTGAGATAATGATGCAATAACACCAAGCGTATCTGCCACCCAATCAAAGAACTCTAAAGTTCTATATGGAATGAAATATTGATGAAATTCATCGGAAGCACCGAATAATGAGCCGATTAGAATTGTAAGTAATACATATTTCTTAGTTTTTAGATTAAATGAATTAAGATAAATTTGAATTGTAATCCCATAAATAAAATATGCAATAAAGTGATAAACTTTATCTTGGAATATAAAAATTGAAGTATCAAAAGGAACTCCTTCTTGATGAGAAGCAATAAAAATAGAGATACTTGCTAAGAGCAATGGTAAAAAAAGGATAAAATTCTTAGATTTCGTATTTTTTAAGTTCATTAATTATCTTACTTGCTGTTAAGCCACTCTTTGAGTATTTTTGAATAAATTTATCTGCTATATCACCGTGAATGTAAGTAGCAATAGCGCTTGCTTCAATGGGATTATCAAATAGAGCATAGATTGCTGCTAATATACCTGTTAGAACATCACCACTACCTGCACTTGCTAAAGCAGGGTTTCCTGTTAAATTTAATATTGTTTCTGTTTTATCAGATATTATAGTTGGATAACCTTTTAATACAATATTACAATTTAACTTTTTAGCCCACTTTTTCACAATATCAATACGATTTTGAGCAATCTTAGTTCTATCTAATTTAGTAATATTTGAAAACTCACCTAAATGAGGAGTTAAAATAAAGTTAGAAGTTAATTCGGAATTTTCATCTACACATTTTAAAGCATCTGCATCTATAATTATCTTTTTGTTCTCATTTGCTTCTATTATTTTGATTGCTAAATTTAAAACATCACTATAATTTGATAAACCAGGACCAATTGCAATTACATCAGATTTTGCAGTAATTTCCAAAATTTCATTTAGATATTTTAAAGACAATGTTCCAAAATCATTTTGAGGAAAAGTATGACAGATGACTTCAGGTAGTAAAGCACTATGCCTATCTGTGCTAACAAGATGGACTAAGCCAGCACCAGCAGAAATAGCTGCATTTGCTGCTAAAGCACCTGCACCAAGCATATCTTTAGAACCTGCTATTATACATATTCTTCCAAAATCAAACTTAGAACTATTTAAATCTCTGACTTGTCTGAGAAATTCAATATCATCTAATTCAAAGCTTTTAATATTTGAAAATTGAGGAATAAATGAACTTGGAAAACCAAGATTTGCCTTAATTACTTTGCCAGAAATATTCAATCCATCATTTATGAATAATCCTAATTTCTCTGAAAACATAGTAATTGTATAATCAGTTTTGAATGAATTTAAGTGTGCAATGCCTGTATTAATGTTTAATCCAGCAGGGGAGTCTATAGCTATTTTAAGTGATTTAATTTTATTAATTTGTTCTAAGAATTTAGATAATTTATCATTCAAATTTTCATCTGCACCAATTCCAATCAAAGATTCTATTATCAAATCTGGCTCAGAATCTACTACATCTGTAATATCTTTTATAAATGGTATTTTAAGATTTTTACAAATATTATAATTTACTAATGTCTCTGGTGACATTTTAGAAACATTACCATTAAAATAAATGCTTACATTATATTCATCACATAAATATCTTGCGATAGCAAAACCATCACCACCATTATTTCCGCTACCACAAAGCACAACAATATTCTTTACATTTCTGCTTTTAAGAATATTATTAATAATATTAAAAGTGGAATGAGCAGCATTTTCCATTAATACTTGACTGGGAATAGCTAACTCATTTATTGCGAATTTATCTAATTCGTAACTTTGTTCTTTATTTAAAAAATACTTCATCAGTACATATTGTTTATTAATTCTTTATATTTCTCTTCTACTACATGACGTTTAATAGACATTTTGTGAGATAATTCTCCTCCTTCGATAGAAAAAGGATTCTCTAAAAATACAAATTTTCTAACTTGTTCAAACTTAGATAATACTTTTAACTGAAAATCAAAATCATGTTTTACATGTTTTAATATTTTAGCATCTTTGATAAGTTCCTTAAAAGGTAAGTCAATATTAAATTCTTTAGCTAAAAAAGTTAATTGATCTACATTTGGGTAAATCAAAGCAGAACAATATTCCTTTCCCTCACCAATTAAAAATACTTGTTCAGTATATTTACTTTTTAGTAGTTGATTTTCAATTACTTGTGGAGCAATATTTTTACCAGAAGAAGTAACAAAGATATTTTTCTTTCTATCTGTAATTTTAATATTGCCTAATTCAGTAATTATTCCAATATCCCCAGTATAAAGCCAATTATCAGAATCAATTACTTCATCAGTAGCAGATTTATCATTCAGATATCCAAGCATCACATTATCGCCTCTACAAAGGATTTCTCCATCAGGATTAATTTTTACTTCAATATTAAAAAACGGTTTACCAACAGAATCAGGTTCATTAGTATCTGGTAAATTTATTGAAATACAAGGTGAAGCTTCTGTCAATCCATATCCTTGAAGTGTTTTAGCACCTAACATTTCAAAAAATAAAGCTGTATCATAGTTCATAGCTGCTCCTCCAGAAACTAAGTATTTTAATTCTCCACCTAATTTCTCCTTTATTTTTGAAAATAAAAATTTATCTGCAATTTTAAATTTTATCGATGTTAAAATATCGGGTTTTCTATTAATTTTATTATTAATATGCTTGTAACCTACAGCAACAGACCAATTAAATATCTTTTGTTTCTTTTTATCTTCTTTTAGCATCGCATTAAATATCTTAGTTTTTATTGTTTCCATCAATTTAGGAACAGTTGTCATCAGTTGAGGTTTAATAACTCCCATATAAGATGCAATTTGGTCAATACTATCACAAAGAGAAATTGTACAAGATGTAGAAAACATTACATAATAACCAGCAGTTCTTTCATAAGCATGACATAAAGGTAAGTATGATAATGAACGCTGAAAATTATTAAAATATCCAGAATGCAAAGCACCTTTTATATTTGCAACTAAGTTCTTGTGAGATAACATTACTCCTTTCGGATTCCCTGTTGTGCCAGATGTATAAATAATTGATAAAATATCATTTGGGTTTACTAAGGCAGAATGTTTTTTAATAAATAATTCTAATTCACTTGGATTAATATCTACATCATTTAATAAATCTTCATAACTAATTAATGAAGCAAGTTTAATATCACTTTTTTCTATAGAAATAAAATGTCTTACATTTGGAATTTTATCTATTATTTCTTCTATCTTCTTCAGTTGAAAATTATTAGATACTACTATACCCTGACAATCTGAGTGATTAATAATATATTCTAATTGTGTTGGTGATGTAGTTGGAAATACTGGTATTGAAGTAATCCCCAAATGTGAAAATGCAGCGTCAAAATATATCCATTCAATTCTATTTTCAGATAATAGTAAAACTTTGTCACCTTTTCTTAAACCTAAATCATAAAGTGCATAAGCTAATTTACTTGCATTTTGGTGCAATAGATTATGTGAATTATTTATCCATTTATTGTCAGCTTTATATTGAAAAGCAATCTTATCTTGATAAGAATTTTTTGCATTTATAAATAATTCACTGATAGTATTAAACTCTATCATATTATGCCTTATGAATTTTTTTTAGTAAATTAAGTTTTTTAATTCAACAATTGTTGAATTTTATTTTTCTAAAATAGTAAATTAAATTTAAAGGTGCAAAAATGAGAAAAATTATTCTAATGTTAATATTAATACTTAGTTTAACTCCTAATATATTCTCTTATGAAGAAAGAGGTGATTCAATAATTGTTCAAACATTTACTTTCGATTCTATCACTGCAAGAAGAGGTATTTTTGAACTTCCTCCAAAAGGGCAATATGAGAAAGTAATTATGCACTATACTTTAAAATGTGACCCAAGAACAACTCGTGATAATTTAGATTGTGGGGAGTGGGATTACCTTACTTATACAACAGTTAGAGATACTTTAGGAAGATATGATTCAACTGAAAATGTGCAATATAAGTATTCTTTAAATGGTGAAACTCCTGATATTATTTATTCTGGGAACAATCCACCATATAGAGTTGAAAGAAGAAATAAATGGAATAATAAAATAACAAGTTATGAAGTTGATAATACCTATGATATTGATAATGAGCAATTCTTAATTACTCAATTTAAAAATCACAAAGTTGAATTAAAATATGATTTAACTTCTTCTGGTTTAGAAGAATTAAATGCAATTAAATTTCCGATAATTAATCAAACAGGAATTGCTAAAAACTTTAAAGTAGAAATTACACAGATTATTGATGGAAAGACTGATTATGCAAATGCTCAAGTATTGTATAAAGATGATGTAGATTTTTCTAAATTAAATGAATCTCTTACATTACCTATACCGAATAAATATGATTTGACTAACCCAAAATTTGCTATAATTTTATCTATTGAAGGTGGACAGAGTTTTAATTTTAAAACTATCGCAAGTACAACTAATTCAATTACAAACTATATTCAAGAAACTAAACATATTGAATTTAGCGGAAACGATTATGTTGAAATTCCAAAAGAAGCTTTATCTACAATAGATAAAGAAATTACTATTGCATTCTGGGCGAAAGGAAATAAGTTCAAACTTCCATATAACACTCAAATATTTGAAGCAGTTAATAATCAGAATCAAAGAGTATTAAATTCTCATTTACCTTGGAGTAATAAAAGAATCTATTGGGATGCTGGTAATGATGGTAGTAGTCACGATAGAATAGATTACGAAGCTGCTGAAAGTGATTTTGAAGGTGAATGGGCTTTTTGGGCATTCACTAAAAATGCTACAAGTGGAGAAATGAAAATCTACAGAAATGGTGTTGTCGTACATAGTGGAACTGAAAAAACAAGAGATATGACTGGCATAGAACGATTTAGAATTGCTTCAGGAGCTACTTCTCACGGTCGTTGGGCTGGTGATATGAAAGACTTTGCTATTTGGGATAAAGAATTAACTTCAGAAGAAATCAATCAATTCAAATTAGGAATAACTCTTGGAATTGATGATATGTTAGTTCATTATAAATTTGATAGCTATAAAAATTCTAATATTGTTACAGATTTTTCTAAAAATAAAAATGATGCAGTTGCTATTGGTTTACCTAATTTAGTAAATACTGAATCCAAAGATTTATTTAGATATTTAGATAAAATTGATGTTACTTTTGCAATTTCTTTCATTGATGGTACTTTTGAAACTGAAAAAGTTGAATCTACTGAAGACATTAAAGTAGATATTTCACCTACTAATTTGTTTTCCTATAATCATCAATCACCAAGAAAAATAATTCCTGCTTATTTATTTAATGCTAAAAGTAATGAATTAAGAACTCCATCTGATACTACATTTATTAATTACCCTTATGATAACTTATATGTATATGATGAAGATATGAATATAATAGATTCTATTCCTGTTGAAAAAACTAAATTATTCGATAACTCTAAAATTGTGTGGTATAATCCCACAGTTGATTATGAGATTGACAGATTTATCACACCTTACGGTATAGGGTTAGATTTAGGTGATGATGGTTTCTTATGGAAAGTAGATGTAACAGAATTTGCTCCTGTTCTTAATGGATTTATAGACTTAAGAGCTGGGAATGACCAAGAATTACTTGATTTAAAATTTATATTTATTAAAGGTACTCCAGCAAGAAATGTAAATAGTTTAAGACAAATCTGGGGCTCAGGTGGTAGTTATGCATCAGTAGTTGCAAATACTTCAATGCCACCAGTTGATTTGAAATTGGACGAAAACTCAACTCATTTTAGAGTTTTAACTCGTAGTTCGGGTCATGGATTTGGTGGCGATCCTCAAGTAACTGACAACTGCTCTGAGTTTTGTGCAAGAGAGCATTCTCTTTGGATAAATGGAAGCCAAGAGTTTGCGTGGACTGGTTGGAAAGAATGTGGAGATAATCCTGTTTATCCTCAAGGTGGAACGTGGATTTTAGATAGGACTGATTGGTGTCCTGGTGCACCTGTTACAACATACAGACATGAGATTGGGAAGTTCGTAAAAGCTGGTGATATTGTCAATTTTGATTATGAAATTGAAAATCCAGAGCAATATACATTACAAGGTAATTGGGTGTTTACAGGTTATTTAGTTGAATATGGTGATTTTAACTTCGCAAGTGATGCGGCAATTTCTGAAATTATTTCCCCAAGTAATCATGATGAGTTTTTAAGATACAACCCAATTTGTAATAATTCAAGAGTATTAATTTCTAATAATGGTAGCGAAAATATTACATCATTAGAAGTAAAATGGAGCATAGATGATAAGTACGAAGGAACATATCTTTGGGAAGGTGATATTCCAAGTTTAGCTGCTCAAGAAATAGAAATTCCAATTGATTTTGCTGCATTCGAAAAAGTTGCATACACAGATAGAGTATATAAAATAGAAATACTTAAAGTAAATGGTAAAGAAGATGAATATAATAGAAATAACAAAGGAACAAGTTATTTCAATGAAGTTGATAATTATTTCAGAAATACTAAAATTGAGATGAAATCAAGTGATTGGAGTTATTACAACTACACTCCACCATTAGCTTACCAGTTTAATGATTTAACCAGAGATGTAAATTTAGCGAAACGTACTCAATTTGAAAATAACAAGAGTTATGACGAAGAATTTGAATTAGAAAATGGTTGCTATGAATATATGATTGAAGCACAAGATGGTTATGGACTATCATATTGGAATTTAAGTAATGTTGCTGCTGGATCTTTAAGATTTAGAAGTGAGAATATTTCAGAAACAGTTAGAACAGAATTTGGAAACTTCTTTTACAAGCAGTTTAAAGTTGCAGATAAACCAGGACTTACTGGAATTGAGAATAATGAATTTATAGTTGGTGATATAGCTAAAGATGAAAACAAGACATTTACTATTGAAATATTCCCTAAAAATGAACTTGGTTTAACAGTTAATAAAATAGAGTTTAGTAATTCAATTTTAAAAGAATTTTTCATTAATTCTTACGAGCCAGATGTTCAACTCCCTTACTTTATTGAAAGTGGAAAGTCACTAAAAATAAACATAGATTATATTCAAAAAAGAACTGGTTTAAGAAAAGCAACATTAAGAATAGAAAGTAATGACGCAGAAGAACCAATTAAATTAGTAAATATATTTGCTTATGTTGATATGTTAAGTGTAAAAGATTTTGATGATAATACTACGTTTAGATTATCAGAAAACCCTGTGAAAGATAAAACTACATTAATAATAAACAGTTCAATTCATTTAAGTAATCTAAGTGTAGATGTTTATGACTTATTAGGTAATAAAGTAAAATCAATATACCAAGGAAGTTTAAATAAATTAAATGATGAAATTAACTTAAACTTTAACGGATTAAGTAGAGGACAATATTACATATCAATTAGAAATGATAACTTTGTAAAAACTTTGCCACTAATATTAGAATAATTTAATAAAATCTTAGAATTTGAATTTAGGAGGGCTTGCCCTCCTTTTTTTATTGTTATTTGACAAAAAAACTATCAATTTCAGAAATATCTTTACATCACATATATGTATTTATAATCTATAAATTTTTTCTTTAGTATTTAAGTGCTTAAATTTGTGATTATAATAATAATAAATTAGGAATTATATGACTTTTACTGAAATTATTGAAACAGAAGAAAAATATGGTGCTAATAATTATAAACCATTAGATGTAGTATTAGAAAAAGGGAAAGGTGTTTGGGTTGAAGATATTGAAGGAAAGAAATATTTAGATTGTCTTGCAGCATACTCTGCTGTTAATCAAGGGCATTGCCATCCTCATATTTATGATGCAATGGTAGAGCAAGCTAAAAAAATTACTTTAACAAGTAGAGCTTTTAGAAATGATAAGTTACCTTTGCTCTATAAAAAATTAAATGAGATGACTGGCTACGAAATGTTTTTACCTATGAATTCTGGAGCAGAAGCAGTAGAATCTGCAATTAAAGCAGTTAGAAAATGGGCTTACAATGTTAAAGGTATAGAAAAGAATAAAGCTGAAATAATAGTTGCTAATGATAATTTCCATGGTCGAACTTTATCAATTGTTAGTTTTTCATCAGAGGAACAATACAAAGATGGATTTGGACCTTTTACTCCTGGTTTTCATTTAGTTAAATTTGGAGATATAGAGGAAATAAAGTCAAAAATAAATAAAAATACTGCTGGTATAATGATTGAGCCAATTCAAGGTGAAGCTGGTATTATTATTCCTCCAGATGGATATTTAAAACAAATTAGAGAAATATGTGATGAGCATAATATTGCTTTTATTTGTGATGAAATTCAATCTGGCTTAGGAAGAAGTGGTAAATTATTCGCTTATGAATATGATAATGTAAGACCTGATATGGTTATTATTGGAAAAGCACTTTCAGGTGGTTTTTATCCTGTGTCAGCTGTTTTATCTTCTAAAGAATATTTGGGTGTGTTTAATCCTGGTGACCATGGTTCTACTTTTGGTGGAAATCCACTTGGAGCGGCAGTAGCTATAGCTGCTTTAGAAGTACTTGAAAATGAAAAATTAGTTGAAAATTCTTTCAATTTGGGAGAATATTTTGTTTCCGAATTAAGAAAAATTTCTAACCCAATAATAAAAGATATTAGATCACGTGGATTGTGGATTGGATTAGAATTAACAGAAAATGCAAGACCATATTGTGAAAAACTTATGGAACTTGGTGTTTTATGTAAAGATACTCATCATACTATTATTAGAGTAGCTCCACCTCTTGTTATTACTAAAGATGAAATTGATTGGGCATTGGAAAGATTTAGAAAAGTATTAGTTTAAATATAAAGAAAAACCCACTAAGAAGTGGGTTTTTTATTTTTATCAATATTATATTAAAATTATTTAACAAAATACTTTAAAATTTGGTCGATTGTTGGTTCTTGTCTCAACTCTTCCATACTAATTTTTAAGTGGAATGCTAATTTTGATAATTGCTCTACTTCTTCTTCGCTGATTTTACTACCAGTCATTTCCCCTGAAGAGTTAGCAACAAATATTCCAGCCGCAGTTAGTACTTTTTTAAAGTTTAAAGCAATTTCCATTGAAACTTTAGAATCTAAAATAGCAGCAGTTTCATCAAGTCCTTTTCTATAATCTCTATGATCATTTATACTTTGTCTGAAAATAATACCCGGATTAGCTTCTAATGTTTTGAAAACTTCTTTAATAAATGGATTGTCAATATTTGGATGAGATTTAATAACTTTAGTTAATGCTAATTGCTCTTCTTTATCAATTTTTCCATCAGCACCAGCTACTCCTCTAAATACCCACATAAGTGCGTATTGAATTGTCAGCCATTCTTCTTCGTCAAAATAATCTTTATATTTCATTTGAAGACCTCAATTATCTTTTAATATTATCAATTAAATCTTTTATGCTCGGAGCTTGTTGAAGTTGATTTTCAGTAACACCTAATAAAAGACCTACTTTTTTTAATGCTTCAACTTCTTCGTTACTAAATTTAGAACTGAACATTCCTCCAGAACTATTACCAATATGAATACCTATTGAAATTAAAGTCTTTTTAAAATTTAATGCATCTTTGTAAGATGCTTTTGCTTCTAATAATGTATTCAAACTTTTAAAACCTTCTTCCATGTTTGATACATCAATATCAGAATCTTCATTATATTTTTTACCAATTCCAATAAGAACTTCTTTGGTTAAATCGTTGTTAAACTCTTTATGATTTTGTAAAACTTGTAAAAAAGCTTTTTTTTCTTTTTTATCTATTGTACCGTCTGCATTTGCTACAGTATGGAATACCCAAAAAGCTGATTGCTCTAATAATAACCATTCAGAATCTGAAAAACTTTCTCTAACTGACATTTTAACCTCATTTGAAAATTTAATTTTTGTATTTTGTTCATTTATAACTACAAATATAGTTAAAAAATTAATTAAATACCAAGTATTATTTTAATTCAAATGATATTATTTGATAAAATTTAAGAATTTAATGTTTTTATAAAAATCATATTAGATCTCAAGCGTCTCTTTATTTTTAATTTTTTTAAATTTTATATTTATGTTTACTGGATTAATTGAAGAAATTGGTATTGTTGAAAGTTCAACAAATATAGGTGGTGGGAAAAAGCTCAAAATAAAAGCTAACAAAGTTTTAGAAAATTCAAAAATAGATGACTCTATTGCTATTAATGGATGCTGTCAAACCGTTATTTCTATTGATAACAATTATTTTGAAGTAATTGCTATCGAGGAAACTCTAAGAAAAACTACTCTTGGCTCATTTAAAAGAGGTGATAAAGTAAATTTGGAAAGGGCGATTGCTGTTGGTGATAGGTTAGGAGGTCATTATGTACAAGGGCATATTGATATAGTTGGCACTGTGATAAAAGTGTTAAAAGAATCTTCTGATTGGTTAATTAGTATTAGTTTTCCAATCGAATTTAGAAAATATCTTGTTAATGTTGGTTCGATTTGTATTAATGGTGTTAGTCTTACAGTTGCTAAAGTAGATGCAAATATTTTTACAGTTGCCATAATTCCTCATACTTTTGAAAATACTACTATCAATAAATTAACAAATGGAAGTAAAGTGAATTTAGAATTTGATATTCTTGGCAAATATGTTGAAAATATGCTAAAGTTTAAATAATAAAGAGTTTATAAAAAATAAAAAAAATATTTTTAAAATATATTAAAAAAAAATAAGAAAAAGTGTAACTTTTTATAGCTTTGATGTGTTGTTTTGTTAGTAGTCGGAACAAAAATAAAATAAATGTTTTTCAAAAATAAAAATATCGACAAAAGTGAGAGTGCTTTAGACTTTGTATCGAAGATGCAAGAGGGGAATGCTGAGGCCTTTCAAATACTTTATAGAAAACATAGTCAAAATGTTTTCAGATATTGTATGAAAATACTGAAAGACTATAATTTATCAAAAGATGCTACTCAAGAAACTTTTATAAAAGTTTACGAACATAGAAAAGATTACGATGGTGTGAAATTTACTGCTTGGCTATTTACTATTGCAAGAAATACTTGCATTAACTACCATAGAAGTAAAAGAGAATATGTTGAGTATGTGGAAGGAACAAGACCGCAATTTAGTGATGATGACTTTATTCTAAAAGAGTATATACAAAAAATGGTAGATACTTTACCAGAAACATACAGAGAAGTTATTATCCTAAGAGAATATGAAGAAATGGCTTATGACGAAATTGCTGAAGTGCTTGATTTAGATATTAGTTTAGTTAAAGTAAGAGTACATAGAGCAAGAAAAATATTAAAACAATTATTAAAACCAATAGTTAAAGAAATCAATGAGATTTGAAGAATTAATATCGAAATACTTAGATAGTGAATTAACTTTTGAAGAAGATAAAGAGTTAAGACACATTATATCTGAAGACCCTACTAAAAAAGTAGAGTTCGAGGAATATATTGAGTTGTCTTATATTCTTAAAAAAGATTCAACTTTTAATTTGATGAATGAAGAGGATCAAGATGATATAGAAGATAATCTTCTGATGCATATTATGGATGAGCAAAGTAAAGTTACTAAGAAAGTTGAATTTAGTTCTTATTCTCTTTCTGCAGTATTTTCTGTTATTTTAGTTTTCTTTGTTTCAATTTATACTGTGTTCGATACTAATATTGGAGATTCTTATAATAAAGAATCAGCTCTTTTTAGAATTGCTATTCCTAATTTAAAATTAGAAGACCTTTCTTCTATTCAGGAATATGTTGAAGTAAATAATTCAGATATTGAAAATAATAATTCTGAAATAGTAAGATCTATTCCTAACTCAAGTATAAGTGAAGCAATAAAAAATAATTCATTAGATAATAATGATAGTCAAAATATAAATGAAAATAACTCAAGTAATATTGCTAATGTTATTATTACTGAATCAAATGACAATTTAATTGACAATAGTTCTAATTCTAAATCAAATAATGAAGATGAACAGATTAAAGATATTTTTAATAGTTCAAATGTAGAAAAGAATATTAGATCAACTAATTCTAACTTTGCAAATAATGACTTAAATTTATTAAAAATGAATTATGAACAGAATGATTTAAAATTTAATGATTTATCTTTTGAATCAATTATTTATACTGACTTAAATAGAACTGGTTTTAATCCAAGTGATAAGAAAGTATTAAATAGTTTTTCTCAATCTGTGGCTTTCAAATTAACTGAGAAAACTAAAATAGGTGTTGAATTAGGTAAAAGTCAGTATGAATTCACTACTCTAAAAAGCGTAACTATACCATATAGAGATTTAGGTGGATATAATGGTAGTTTAGATGGAGCAATTAGAATGCCTAATGGATTGCTAACTAAAATAAATACTACTGTTAATTATAATACAATATTTGCAAATATATTTTACGATTCTAAACTATTAGTAAGTGAAAAATTTAAAATTAATGGACGACTTGGTATTGGTATTTCTAATGGTGGATTGTTAGCTTCTGGGCGATTATATGCAGATATTACAATTTACGGGCCATTACATATAACTACTGGTTTAGATACTCGAGTGTTCCAAAATGATAATCTATATTATAATGAAAATGGGATTATGAATTCGAGCGTTTCTTTTGTGAATGGGATTTATTTTGAGTTTTAATATTTATTAACAATCATATTAAATTTCTAAAGAGAATTGTATTTTTAAAAAAAAACTTCATATATTTGAGAGTTTTAAAAGTAAAAAATGGGGTTAAATGATATAATTTTATACTAACTTGTGTAAAATCATACCATTATCCTACTTATTGAAAATTTTTCATTTTCAATATTTTCAATTTTGACTACAAATATTAATTAATTTATAAGGTGCATTGATGAAAAAAATATCTATAATACTTATAACGATACTTTTAACTTTAAGTTACAATGTAGAGGCAAGTATTTACGGTACACTTAAAGGTAAAGTGCTGGACTCAGATGGAAAACCTGCAATAGGTGCAACAGTGAGAATTGTTGGAACTCCAAAAGGTGCTAACACTAGTGTAGATGGTTCATTTATTATACAAAGTATTGAATCGGGTGAATATGAAATAAAAATTACATCTGTTGGTAAAGAAGATTTAATTGTGAAATTAAGAATTTCAGCCGATATTACTACAGAGAGGACTTTTAAATTTATTGACTCAGAAGCTAGTGTGCTAGCTCCAGACGTTATCGTAACTGCGAATAGAGAGATGGTTCAAAAATCTCAGATTGGTGCTCAGTCAGCGTTTTCAGCAAGTGATATCAAATCAGTTTCAACCAATAATGTAAATAGTTTAGTTGCATTATCAGCAGGTGTTAGAAATAGTGGCTCTGGTTATACTGTAAGAGGAAGCCGTGACAATCAAACTCAGATGAGAGTAGATGGTGTTGATATTTCTGACCAGTTTTCAGGTGGATTTGGTGGAGTTGGAAGAAACTACTTTCCAATGGTATCACAATCAGCTGTTGAAGAAGTTCAAGTTAAAACTGGTGGATTTAGTGCAGAGTATGGTGCTGCTTTAGGTGGTGTGATTAACACTACAGTAGGTGCTGGAAAAAATGATAGATATAAAGGTTTCTTTAATTATAGAACTGACTTACCAGCTTTAAATGGTACTTCTCCTTCTGATATTAGAATAGTTAAAGAAGATGTTTCTTTAAAATTAGAAAATTTTGGAGAAGGTCATCAATACCAAGGTGCTAACCAAAATCAATTTGAATTTGGTTTTGATGGTCCTATACCTTTCTTAGATAATTCAACTTTTTCATTGTCAACTAATAATACATTTGAAGAATTTAGAAATAACTCTTATGATGTATTGGATCCTGCTGGAAATAACTTAGGTCAAATTGATAATACTGGTGCATGGGTAAGAAATATAACTGGTAAATTAGCTTTTCAACTAAGTCAAAATTCAAGATTAATTGCTGGTGGACAATGGGGTAAAACTAATTTGCAAAATAACTCTTGGAGTTGGTTATATGCTACAAGTCCAGGAATGTTTATTACTAGAGATGAAGCAACTTTCGAACCATTAGATACAGTTTATTCTGATGTACCAGAAAATGTATATAAACAAGGTGGATATGAGTTAACTACAGTTAATGGATATATTACTTTAAATCAAATTATTAGTGATAAAAGTTATTTTGAAGTTTCTGCCAGATATAATTTGAATCAAAATAGCTCTGGTAGATTACTTGATTATAGTAATCCAAATTATTTAACAGGGTGGGAATTCTTAGAGCCAATCGATAATGTAACTCTTGCGGAAGGTGAATTACTTAAAGATGAAAATGGTAATACTAATTTACCTAATCAAGCTCACGATTACTACGAAGGAACAGAAAAACAAAATCAAAAGACTGCTGATAATTTCCAAACAACAGCAATTCCTGTAAGAAATATTTACTCTGGCTATTATGAAGGATTTGCTTCAGCAAGAGGTACTGGTAACCCTTATGGACTTAACAACTCATTTGTAAATCACTCATTTGCAGGGTACTCTTTTAATAAGGGAACTTATATGCAGTTAGATGGAAATTATAATTTAAATTTCAATTCTGGTGACTTCTCTCATGCTTTAAAAGCTGGTTTTGAATTTAGAATGAATGAAATGCACAAACATTCAAATGGTACACCTAATAGTTCTACTCCAGTTAATAAAGATATTTATTCTGATTTATGGGGTGGTAACTTATATGAATTAGATGAAACAACTAAACAAGTAACTGAAGAAGCAAGAAAACCAATGACTTTAGCAGTTTTTGTTACTGATCAAATTCAATTTGAATCATTAATAATCTCTCCAGGTTTGAGAATGGATTACTTTGATCCTGCATCAAAATATAGACTTGTAGATAATTCATTAAGTTTTATTAAATTAGAAAATATTAATAATCCAAATTTATTTACAGAGGCAGACCCTCAAATAATGCTTTCTCCAAGACTTAATATTAGTTTCCCTATTACTAATAGACAAATTATTAGAATGAACTATGGTGTTTATTATAAAATTGCTAACTTGAATGATATGTTTAGTAATTATAATATCAACCACGTTCAAGTTGGTGGTTTAAGAATTGGTAATCCTAATATGAAACCAGAAAAAGTAAATACTTATGAAATTGGTTATGATTATCAATTTACTGATGAACTTGCTTTAACAGTAAGTGCTTATTATAAAGACATCTTTAATGAATTAGGTGTGTCAGCAGTTAGAGTAACTCCTGCACCTTATTTCCAAACAACAGTATCAGAGTATGGTAATTCAAGAGGTTTAGAATTTGAAATAAGAAAAGCACCTTCTGACAACCACTCATTTAGATTAAACTATACTTTATCTAATGTAATGGGTACTGCCGATAATGTTAATACAAACTTAGGTGTTAATCCTGATAGATCAGTTCCTGGTCTTGAAATATTCCCTTACCCATTAGCATCTTATCCTTTAGGAAGAGATATTCCACATGACATTACAGGTATATTTAACTTATATTTCTTAGATAATGATGGACCTTCTATTGCTGGAGTTCATATTTTAGAAAAATTTGATTTTGGTTTAACAATTAACTATAGATCTGGATCTCCTTTTACAGTTACTGATATGAACGGAACTCCTTTAGGAGAGAGAAATGCAAGTAGATTACCTTCAGTTTGGTCATCTAATATCTCAATAAGAAGAGATTTAGATTTAGGTGATATATTCGGAGAAAGTTTAAAAGGAACAAATGTATTATTATATATGGATATATTTAATGCATTTAATAACAAACAAGCAGTAAGTTGGAATACTGCATCAAAAGATGCTGACAACAACCCAGCTTTATTAGCAATTCAAGTTGGTCAAGTATCAGATATACCATTTTATAAAGATGGTGATTATGCTAATCCTGCTTCATTTAATATTAATCAATATGATCAATATGGATATAGAATTTATCAAGCAGATAAAACTGGATATGCACCAAGCGACGTTGATAAAAATGGAATAATAACACAACAAGAAATGTTTGATGCTACATTAAACTATTATGAAGATCAACTTAAATTTAAAGGAAATTACATGGTACCTATGACTGTATGGTTTGGTATAAAAATTAATTTCCAATCATTAGTAAGATAATTAATAAAAAATAAGAGGTTAATATGCTTTACAAATTATTAATTCTGGGAATTGTATTCACATTTATAGGAATAAGTTCCTTAAATGCTGATATACATCCAGAGTTTAAGAATAAAAAAGGTGATAAGTTGCAAAGGACACCTACGGGTCTTTTTGACAACCAAAAAAATACAGTTTCCAATATAGAGTTCTTTACATCTAATTATGGAATATTTGGATATGACGTAGCAAATAGAGTAGGTGGAGGTTATTGGCCTCGTAACTCTGATAACCAGTATATTTTCGCTGGTGGTGCTTGGTTTGCTGCTATGAAGCCAAGACCAGGTGCTGGTCTTGATGAGAATCGTCAGCCAATAATGAAACAATATGTAGTTGTTACTTATGATCCTCGTAATGGTCAATCATGGTTTGTACCTGGTAGAATCAGAGACAAAGATGATAAGCCAACTTATGAAGCTGACTTTAATGATATTTATAAATATAAAACTTATTTTTCTACAGATTATAACAGAACTACTGGTGAGCCAATAGACCCTGCTGACCAATATAATTGGCCAATTTGGGATTCAGCAGAAAGTGATTCTGTGAAAGTTAAAGAATTTAGATACTTTGGTTACTATGTTGAAGATGATACTAAAAGAAATTTAGAAACATATCCAAAAGGTCCTGCTTTTATTTCTGGTGAAGATATCTTTGCTACATTCAAAGATACTGATTTGAACTATTATGCAAAAGGGTATGGTAGAGCAAAACAAGAAGGTTATCCTTTGTATGTTCAAATTGAACACATGATTTACTCATGGGGTTATGGTCAATATAAAGATTTCGTATTCCTAAAATATGACTTTATTAATATGTCACCTGATACATTACTAAACTGTTGGCACGCACCAATAATGGACGTTGATATTGCAAGATCTCCTCGTACAGCATTTGGAGCAAGTAATGACAGGGTATCTTGGTACACTTGTGACACTACATTAAATATGGCTGTTCAATGGTCTGACCCAGAAAATGGTGAAAGAGGATTTGGATTTGGTTACCTTGGTTTTGATTACTTAGAATCTCCATCAATTAACCAATTTCATGCTTATGATGATGAAGGAAATAAAATTATAGTTAGACCTTCTCCTGATATGCCTTACGACATATATTTTAACAGAGATGGTGATACTTTATATCGTAATAAAGATACTTGGGATCAAACAAATTACCTAAGAAAGACTAAAAGAGTTTATCCTGTAGAAGAGCAGTTAGGATTGGTTACTTTTCAAAACTGGTCTATTCAAGATGATAAAACTCAAGATGAAGAAAGATATGAATTTATGGCCGATGCAAATCCTGCGATTGATACAGGACCAGGTGATAAAAGATATTTAATGGCTACAGGACCTTATAATATGTTACCTCGTGATACTGCAAGAGTAGTAGTTGGTGTTATATTAGCGAGAACTGGTAAAGGTGGAGAAGCCGCAGGTATGGGTGATTGTGATGATTTAAAAGAGTTAGAAACTTTAGATATTTTTGCTCAATCAGTTTATGATAATAACTTTAAATCTCCATTACCTCCAGAAAGACCTGTTATTAAAGAATGGCAACCACTAAATAATGGTATTGTATTAAAATGGGACGATAGTTCTGAACTTTCAGTTGATGATGAAGCAGATGGTTTAGATTTCTTAGGATATAAAATTTATAGAGCAAGAAGACCAGAACTTGATACTTTTAGTCTTACTCAAGTATCTCCAGGTGGTGTTTATCAAAACGGAACTGGACCTCTTGGTTGGAAACAAATCGCAGATTATAGAATGCCTTTCCCTTTCAGAAAATCGAATAAAATTTCTGGTACAGGTGATGTCTCTATTTTTCCTGCAATCGATTCTTTAAGAATTGCTGGACCAGTTGTTAACTATGGTCAATCTATTCCTTTAGATGAAGATTATGATTTATATGCATTAAATGTAATGAGAATTCCAAACGGTGCTTTACTTTATGATTCAACAACTGCTGAATTGTTAGGTAAAAGTACAGCAATAACTGAATCAAAATTGAGAGGTAAAATCCTTCCAATAATTGCTGCGATTGATACAACAACAAGAAATTCATTTATTCAAGTAAACTCTGGTGTATTAAATAATACTAAACCATGGGAAAAATATATGCTTAAATATGCAGGTGGAGAAAATGCATTTGGTGGTTCAAATACTTCTCAACCTCATCTTTATTATAACTACTTCGGCGAAGGAAATAATAATAAATTACTTGAAGATGTTTTAGTTGGCAAAGTTTATTTGAATCGTTCAATTGTGCCTTTTAACCCTATGCACTATAAACGTAGAAATATAAAAATAACTAAAGCTGAAGCTGATTATATTAAATTCTTAAAAGAAACTCCTGGTGCAGCACAAGTAATTGGTAGCCAGATAATTGTAAGAGAAAAAGAAGAAGCTGATTCTATAGTTTATACATACGTTGATTCAACTAAATCTTATGTATATAATGAAAATGGTATTATTATAGATTCTGTTGTAGTAAAAGTTAAAAAAATAATAATGGTTGAAGACCCTCCAGGATCTGGAGATAGTATTCCATTAGTTAGAACTTTCTTACAAGATATACCAAAAGTTGATTCAGTCTATTATTTTAATACTTTAAGTAATCCTTTTGGTTCGAATGACTATGCAATTGATGTTTCAATACAGCGGCTAGAATCGGAGATAATGACGGATAATAAGAATATTCAAGAAACCTTAGATTCTGTATATGCTTGGGTCAAATCTGGTGCCGCCAGAATAGAGTGGCCTAAAGTAACTGAAAATTTAATTGATAGACAAGGAAATCCTTATACTAAGGAAAGTACTTTTGAGCAAACTGAAGATGTTAGAATGAATGTAATTTCACCATATATGAATTATATTACTAATAATAGAACTTTAGTAGATATTGGTGATGATAATCAAGATGGATTGATTAACTCTCAAGAAGATCCAACTGCAACAGAAAAACTTATTAATAATGTTAATTATTATTATAAAATGATTCCTTATGATGAAGGTGACTATGGGAAAAACTTCCCTCAACAACCAAATACAACACCGTTCTCAGCGAATTATAGTATAATTACTAATCTTGTGAAAACTTTCCCAGAAGCAACTTCTGTAGGACAAAATCCTAAGATTGAAATTATTGAAAAAACTGATGATTTGTTAGGTGGAATCACTAATATTAATTTCTTTGCAATTAATAATGATAGAGTAAAACAATTATTTTCTGGGGATACTTTAGAGTTATCATGGGAGCCAATGTGGTTTGCTGGGAATTGGATTCCAATTGGAGAAACTAATCCTGATAAATCAGTTGATTATTCATTATTAGCTAGAACTGTTAAATTAGTAAACGTTAGTGAAAATAATAAATTAATATATCAAACAGTTACACAATTTGAGCCGATTACATGTTCAGGAGGTTTAATATCTCAATTAACAGAAAATGCAGGATCTTATGTGTTAGCTATTCCAGATTCAATTCTGATTGACTCATCGTCAAGAAGAATAGTAAATGGTGTTGCAGAGTATGATACTATTACTCTTAATCAGCAGAATTCTTTAGATTTTGCACAAAGAAGAGGTAACTTTACTACTGGTAGATTTGAATCAAGAAATTGGTGCTATCAACGTGGATTTACTCAAGAAGCTTATGGTACAATCGGATTTGAATATGATTTCACTGTAAGACAATACGGTGGTGTATTCAGACCTGCTTTAATTGAAAAAATGGGAGATGCTGCAAACAGATCTACATTAATTAAACCAATTGAACAAGATAAACGATTTAATCCTGATAAAGTACATATTACACAAACAGTAGGATATGACAAATTAGGAGTTCGCTTAGTCCGCGGTACAAATGGAATACAGAGTATTGTTCCAAATTATTTCCCAGTTACTTCAAGTTTCAATAATGGACCCGGGGAATATATACTAGAATTTTTACCTGGTGGAACAGAAACTCATACTTTCAAATATGGAAGAAATCCAGCAAGTTCAACTCCATTAAAAGAGGCTACATTTGAATTAACATATTTGAATGTTAGAGTAACTAATGTTACTGATGCTAAATTTTATGATGAGAAAATAGGTGATTCAATTAAATTCCCAACTCCTACTGAATTAACAAATGTTAATTTACCAGTTAGTGGGCCAAGATATAAAATGAATGATTTAAAACTTATCAAAGAAGCATATTTAATGTTGCCATATTACTACCCACATCCTAAAAATCTTCCTGCTGTAGGTAGAGATCCTTTAGAATTTATGGGTAACTTTAATATACATACTTATGGATGGATTGGATTAAGAGAAAGAGCAGATGGAATGCCTGAAAATCAAATTGCTATTAATAATGTGTATGCATTCCCAACATCTTTTGAGTTTGATACTGTAAACGCTTCGACTTATTATCCATATAGTGGTTTGCAAGGTAAATATTATCTATCTGCGACAACACAAATAGATGGTGAACCAGTATCTGTTGACTTTACACATGTAGTTAATATTTCTGGAAGTCAATATGTATTTGATCATGCAAATGCTGGAAGACTAATTCCAAATACATCAGATGACGAGAGACATTTTAGTTTTGATAATAAACCAGATCCAAATTATCCTCATCTTAATGATGCTATTGACTTTAAACCAGGTGATAAAGTTAAGTTAACTAACTGGGGATCTGCATTAGGTTTACCTGCTCCAGGTGCTAAAGTAAGAGCAGTAGTTAGAGCTGAAGACGAAAATTATAAATATACTGAAGAAGATTTAGGTGGAATTCAAGTAGTACCTAACCCGTATTATATTAATCACCAAAATCAAAGATCTGTATATGACGCACAACTATACTTTACTAGACTTCCTAAAAAATGTAATATTAAAATTTACACAATGGCAGGGGATTTAGTTAAAGAATTAGAACATGAAAGTTCAGTTGATAATGAAAGACGTGCTGTTGAAGTTTGGGATTTAATATCTAAAAACGGATTCAGAGTACAAAGCCAAGTTTTAGTTGCAGTAATTACTACACCTGATGGTGAGTCAACTACTAAAACTTTCTCTGTTGTTGTTGGTAGTTTTAGAATTGTAGATTAATAAGGGATATAGAAATGTATAAATTAATAATTATTTTAATGGTTGTATCTGGAATTAATTTGTTTGCACAAACTAATTCTGGTGGTTCTACTCAAGTTACAGGATCTACATCAGATGGCCCATTTGAGAAAGTTGGTTCATCTGGATCGCAATTCTTAAAAGTACCTATTGGTGGAAGAGGAGTTGGTATGGGTGGTGCATTTAGTTCAGTAGTTGATGATGTTTCTGCTATGTACTGGAATCCATCTGGTATGGTAGGTGTAGAAAATATTCAAGTATATGTTGCACACTCTACTTGGTATGGTGATATTAAAAGTAACTATGCTGCTGTTGCTGTTCCTTTGAATGACGATTTCAAAGTTGGGGCATTTGTTCAAACTTTTGGAGCAAACGACATTCCTGTTACAACGATAAATCAACCTGAAGGAACAGGTGCTTTTTACTCAATTAATGATATGTCTTTTGGATTATCTTTTGCCGGTGCTTTAACAGAACAATTTAGTTTTGGTGTAACTGCAAAATATGTACAAAATGCTTTTCAAACAGTGAGTGCAAGTGCTGTTGCTTTTGATATTGGAACACAGTATGAAACAGGTATTCAAGGAATAAAACTTGGATTCTCAATTATGAATTTAAGTACTGAAACTAGTTTTAAAGGTGATGCCTTAGAAAAAGAATCTGGTAATTTAATTTCTGGTAGTAAACCTACTGAAAATCCAATTGGGACACCTAATTATGGTGTTATTTTACCTGCTTATCCTTTTTCTCTACCTGTAATTTTTAGAGGTGGATTATCATCTGCTATTGTTGATACTGATATGCACAAGTTAATTATTTCTGGAGATGTAATTACAATATCTGATTCACCAGAACAAGCTGCTTTTGGTTTTGATTATAAATG
>JAUIIX010000040.1 GCA_030431515.1 bacterium | reverse complement strand
GGAGGAATATGCTCAGTTAGAAGATAAACATCATGAAATTGAAAAATCATTAAAAGAAGCACAGTTTGCCTTAATAAAAGATAAGGAGAATGATAAGATAATTGAGAATATTAGTGCACTTAACACTGCGCAAATTAAAAACAGAGAAGCAGCCAAGGAGGTGATATTAAAAGCAGATAGCACCCAAGAAACCAATGATAAAGATTATGTATTTATACACTTTATTTTACATAATTTACCAAAGGGGTTGGTAGGTTTGTTGTTGGCAGTAATATTATCGGCTGCTATGTCGTCCACCGCATCCGAATTAAATGCTTTGGCATCTACCACTACAATTGATCTATACCAAAGAAATGTAAAGGTAGAAAAATCGCCAGCTCACTTTGTAAAAATGACCAAGTGGTTTACTCTTTTTTGGGGATTACTAGCTATAGCCTTTGCCAGTGTTGCCAGTTTGTTTGATAATTTAATTCAGCTGGTAAATATTATAGGCTCCATTTTTTACGGTAATATTTTGGGAATATTTCTTTTGGCATTTTTTATTAAAGTAGTAAAAGGAAGAGCAGTTTTTATAGCTGCGATTATTACCCAAGCGATTATTATTGGAGTTTATTTTATGGATGTGTTACCTTATTTATGGTTAAACTTGTTGGGCTGTGTATTGGTAATGCTGATTGCATATTTCGTTCAATTGACTACAGCTAGGAAAGGAAAAAAATAAAAATCGGTAGTATTTCTCTAAGTCTGTAAATTATAAAAATATCGAGGGTTGAGGCTCTCGATATTTTTTTTATTGAAAGTACTGAAGGGCAGGTGGTGCCTAAAAACCTAATTTGAGACTAAAAAATAGCAGCCGATTTAAATATCCTCTTATACCAAGGTTTTTTTATTGAATCGCTACCATAGCCATATCCATAACCATAAGCTCCCCTACTGTGATCAGTTCCATTGAGTAGGAATGCCATATTAGGTAATTTATTTTCTTTGTTTAATTTTTCTGGAATATGTAACATTCTTTTATCCAAATAATTCGCCTTTACAACATAAATGGTTAAATCCGCAAATTTACCTATTTGAATTGTGTCGGTAACCATTCCTACAGGTGCAGTATCTACAATTATGTAATCGTATAAATTTTCTAATTGTTCAAATAATTCATCAACTCTTCTACTCATTAACAATTCAACAGGGTTTGGAGGAATATCTCCCGAATTAATTAAATGCAAATTATCTATTCCCGTCTCTGACAATATAATATCCTCAAGAAATAAATCATCATTAGTAATATAGTTGGAAACACCCTTTTTATCTTCTAAATTATCTAAATATACATTTATCTTAGGTGCTCGTAAGTCCATTCCAAGTAATAAAGTTTTTTTTCCTGAAATTGCTAAAGATGAAGCCAAATTAATAGCAGCAAAAGTTTTACCTTCTTTGCTTTGTGTTGAACTAATGAAAACGACTTTACAATTATCCTTTCTATCTAACATGAAACTAATATTCGTCCTAACATATCTGAATGCCTCTGCAATATTAGAATTATCAACTTTAGAAATATATAAATCCTTTTTATTTACGGTTAAAGGTATATCTCCTAAATAAGGCATTCTTAATTTAGCTAAATCGCGTTCACTATGTACCTTAGTGTCAAGTACATCATTCAAATAGATTACCAAAAAAGGGATTAAGAGCCCTAACAATGAAAAACCAAACAATATTAATATCTTTTTAGGTGATTCGGGAACACCATTAGTATAAGCCTCATCAATTACTCTTGCTTTATTTACATCCACCGCATTTGAAAGTATTGACTCTTCCCTTTTTTGTAATAATACTAAATACAAAGAGTTTTTTAATTCTTGCTGCCTAACAATATCTTTATATTCTCTTTCATTTTTTGGTACCGCGGCTATTTTTGAACTTATCCGACCACTTTGCTTTGTTAGTGCATTAATTTGAATTTGCAAACTTGATACCAAAGTGTTTAAATTAGCATCCAAATTATTTTTAATTATACTCAATTGAGAGTCTATACTAACCACAATTGGATTTCTTTCACTAGAGCTTTTCATTATTCTTTTTCTTCGCAATACATGGTTATTATATTCCACTATTAAATTAACTACTGAAGGATCCGATAAACCAATATTACTAGGTAAAGGCTCTCCTAGTGGAGTATTCTTAAGCTGACCAAACATATAATTAGCCAATTGTAATTGTGTATTTGTATTTACTAACTCAGATTCATTAGCAGACGAAGATTGTAAAAATATATCTGCACCAGAACCAACATCCACCATTCTGTTTTTAGATTTAAATTGCTCTGCCGTACCTTCTATTGCCTTAATTTCTTCGGATATTAGTACTAATCTTTCATCTAAGAAATCTATAGTTGCCTGTGAAACAAGGTTTTTATCTACATTACCATCTACATTATATTGTTCAATAAGGTTATTTAAAATAGCTTTTCCTTTATTAATTGAAGATTCTGTTATTGAAAGATTTAAAACCTTAGATAATTTTTCATTAATTGGTTCAATATTAATTCGTTCTAGATAGTCATTAGTTATACCATCTATAGAATTTATATTAACGATTATCGTCTCGCCAATAAAATTGTGCACGTCAACCCCTTCATATAATTCAATTTTTGCCCTTCTTGAAAGGGATTCTTCTTCATTGCCCAAATTAGCCATAAAAAACTTACTGAATTCTAAGTTCTGCTGTACTTGATTACTAAAGTCTATAAAGTCAAACTTATCCTTTGACCTAATTTGAACCTTAAACTTAGTATTTTGTACACTATTGGATAAATTATTGGTATCATTCCTAATAATAACCTTAAATGGCAAGTTAGGATATAACTCCTGATCTACTGGGCTATTTTGTAAGTATATCGTTGTACATAACTCTAAATCTTGCACAACTTCTTTTATTAAGGTTCTTGATTTAAGAATTTGAATTTCATTTTCTAAACTTTCATCACCATTTACACCAAATAAACCAAGATTTTCAAATGAAGATAAACTAGGACTCAAAGAGTTACCATTCTCCTGTTCTTTGATTAAAATTGTAGCATTAATTTTATAAGATGATTGGCTATATCTAATCTTTATAATTGCCAAAAAAGCAAATACTATTATTGAAAGTAGAAACCACTTCCAATGTTTTAAATACTTTTCTAGTTGCTCTCTAAAACTAACAGCTTCATCATAATTAGCTAAAGCATCACTCTCAAAATGCCTGAATTCCATAAATCAATAAGTTAAGCGCTGCGTTTATTATTTACAATAATGTTATACAAAGCTAAAAAGAAATACTTAATATCTGTAGTAAATGGGTTTCTTATCTTTTCTTCTAAGTACTCCTTTTCCGCTTGAAGTACACTCATCACATTTCCTTCTCTATTTAACGCAACATAGGGAGGTATACAACCTGGCTTTTGGGTTAGTCTTAGTTTTTTCATTTCTTTAGGAATATCCTGAAAGTACCTTTCAGATACAGGTCTAATACCTACCAATTTTATTTCTCCTTTAAAAAAGTTTATTAATTGAGGTAATTCATCTAACCAAAACTTTCTCATTATTTTACCCCATTCTGGGACTCTAAAATCATTGGCTGGTTTACCAGTTGAACTATATCCATGAGCTTTAATTATGTAATCCTGTAAATATTCGCTATAGGGATGCATAGTTCTCAATTTATACACTCCAATTATTTTCCCTCCCTTACCTAGTCTTGGCATTTTATATAAGGGTCCATAACTTGGATTCATATTATAATGAGGCTCTCTTTCTTTTTTTACTACAAAATAGACAAGACCATTAATATTTTTATAATCCATAATTTTAAACCCACAACTAACAAGTCTTCCTAAGCCTTCTGCCTTTGATAATAACCTATCATTACCTTTAGTAAAATCAAAGTAAAACTTCTTAGTAAATGAGACTTTTGACAAAATTCTTTTAAAGAAGAACTCTCCTGCGAAATATACATTATTGAATACTGGTACACCTATACTTTTTCTTTCTCTTCTAGCGGTAAGTGTTTCTAAGCAACCTACAAAAATATCACCTCTTTTCAACTGATTATTTACCCACTCAAAATATTTATTAATATATCTTATATTATTAACTTTTTCGAAATTTACAATAATATTTGAAGAGAATTTTATTCTTTGTTCTAAACAGTATTTTTCTTTAAGAATATCAGTGTTTTTTGTAAAATCAATATAATGGCTTAAGTATTCAAATACTTCAATTGTAGATAAATTATTAATTTTTGATCTATTTTCAAAATATTTGTCACTTACTTTATCAAAAGTTGAAAGCTTCTTTTCATGAAGCATATTCCACTCTTTAGACCAATCTAAAAATGTAGCCTGATCAATTTTCTCTCTTTTACATATTTCAGCAACACTTGTTACACCCTTTCTACCTTCAAGCACAACAGAAAAACGATGAGATTTAGATTTTAATTTATGAACTTTACCTAATTTTTCAGTTACATTATTCTCTATTAAATTAGATAAATTATAATCTTTATTAATTTTATTTGGAAAAATTTTGTCCTTAGGACGAACTCTTAGTTCACCTTCGTAAGAGAAACTTCTCTTTAGAGCTGAAGTTTGAGGGGATAGTAGTTTATTCAACATAGCAAATTTTATTCAAGGGGTTAATAAAATCTTTTAATTACCCCGCCTAATAAAATCTAGCATAATTGCTTATTGAGGGGAGCAATATTTTTTTACTTTTTCTAGTGTGTAAATATACAAAAAAAAAATAAAGTTATTCAAATAAAGATATAGTGCTTTATTCAGTCTTTACAAAAAAATATTTTTTAATTGTATTTTTAACGTTTTGTACTAGCAATTCTTTAGTCCAAGAGATTGAATTATCATGCCATCGTTGTGGATGAAAGGTCATCATGATTTGATTAGGCAATTGCTTTCTTTTTAAAGCTTCAATAATTTCAAAAGTTGTGTGAAATGATAGATTAAAATTTTGATTAACCTTATCTCTTACACTTACTTTATCACCATTCCATCTTCTACCTGTATCAGTTAAATAGAAGACCTCATCAAAATTAGTATCTAAATAAGGCTCTCCAATTATATCATAATCTCTATAAGAAAATTCTTTCCATAGATCTTTAGAATCATATTTCGACATCGGACTCCCATGCATACAAATAGTAGATACAGGGACCAACGCTCTTAACTTTTCTAAATTATTCTTAAAATCTCTTATGGAATTATTAAAATCTCCTTTACAAGTCGTTAAACATTCATAATGATAACCTATCTCATGGCCTAAATTAGATATTTCTTGAATTATATCTTGGTCCCAACTTTTAGGTACAATTCTAAAATAGTAAGTTCCTTTTATACCGAATTCATTTTGAATTCTCGCAAATTTTAATGAGTTTTGAGGTAGTAAATCTACATCATGCCTAAGGTTTATTACTTTACTTTTAGGTTTGGTTAAAAAATCATCATAGGTTTGAAAGCTATAATCTTGCTCCAATATTTTACTTAGTAACTTTTTATAGATAGCTATACTAAAATCCTTCATTTTAATATTAATTGAACCTTAATTGAAATTCTGGAGTTTTTTTCATAACATCAGCACTCTCAGGGTATGATTCTATAAACCAATTCAAAAATGCTGCAGGATTAATATGCTTTTTTCTTAATTCTTCTGCCTTTCTTTTGGACTCATTTTTTAAATCTAGATTATTCATCAGGGAGCTAATAAAATCTTCTACACCCTCCGTTTTTTGAAAATGCCTTATCAATCCTGCTTCTTGACCCACTTTAATATTACACATCAATGGCAACGAATTAATGAACACTGCAAATGTACCTAATAAAGCACTTTCTGATGCCATAGTAGCACTTTCACCAACAAATAATGAAGCTTCTGCTAATACATGGTGAATTTTTTCTGGTGATATCTTAATTTCATAAGGTTTTAATTCATCTGGAAGTTCTCCTTCAGAAGATATAAACACCTTATATTTTCTTTTCAATATATCTACTAATTTTAACTTAGTTTTATAATCTAAGCCATTTTCGCCAACATCGTGGTGTGCATTCCATGATACAAATCTAAGTAATACAAACTCTACATTATCTTTTAATCCTAGGTCTGTTCTTATTTGCGGATTTGGTTGAAAATAATTTTCATGCAAATACAACCCTTCAACTACATGTCTAAATCTAATTTGCTTTACTCCTAAATCTTTTAAAAAACTCTCTGGAGTTAAAATATGAGATGTAAATGGGTAAGTAAATAAAGAGTAGAATATGCCTACATGTTCCGTATCAGTAAGTGCAATATGGGGCTTACCTTTTAAAAAAGCAACCTGCGCTGCATATGGCGATGCAAAACTTAAAAAAAGATCTGGTTTAAACTTTTTACTTGCTTTATACAAAATATAATCTGCTTTCAACATGTAAAAAACTTTGCCAATCAAAGAATTTTGGCCTTGTCCTCTATTAATATAAGAAATATTATACTTTTCTAATAACTGGAGTACAAATTCCCTATCCCTTGCGGTAACCATTATTTCATGCCCATTATCTTTTAAATACTTAATCGTATTCTTAAAATAGTGCACATGTCCTGGATGACCTATATCTATTAATATTTTCATTCTAATCTAATTTTAACCTACCAACAAATACCTTCATAATTCTCATACTTATTCTTTGTAATACCTACCAAATCTATGAATTGAATTTGTGGATTATTCTTTATTATTTCTTCTGAGATTTCAGATTGATGTGTAATAACAATTAACTGTGAATCCTTTAACAAAGGATTAATATTTTCAACTAAGAGATTAGATAGATGTGGTATTTTATAATCTATATAATCTTTATTTGTACCAGTAATTCTTGATAATCGAACATTCTTATCGTAAATTCTCAAGGTATATCCTTTACCTAAAAAATACTCTGCCACCTCAACAGCTGGACTATATCTTAAATCATCTGTACCATATTTAAAGCTCAGCCCTACTATATCAATGTTTTTAATATTTTTAGATTTAATAATATCAATAGCACGTTGTTTTTGGTTGTTGTTTGAGTATTCAATATTATCAATAATTGGAGATTCTAGATAATAATCATGAGCAAGCATTTTAAGTCCCTTTAAATCTTTTGGCAAACATGATCCGCCATAGGCAAAACCAGGTTTAAAGTAATATGACGAGATATTCAAGTGGTCATCTTCACAAAAAAGTTGCATCACCTCTCTTCCATCAATACCTAATTGCTTGCTTATATTACCTACTTCATTGGCAAAGGAAATTTTCAATGCATGAAATGAATTGTTAACATATTTGATAAACTCAGCTATTTTAATATCCACCACCCTAATGGGAGCATCAATATCATTATATAATTGTATCAATAAGTCAGTAGATTTTTTACAACTACTCCCAATTACCGTAACAGGAGGATTGTTAAAATCTTTAACTGCACTACCCTCTCTTAAGAATTCTGGATTAGAAACAACACCAAATTGTTCATTGCTCGATTTACCAGAAATCTGTTCAATTATTTCAGTTATTCTAGCATTTGTTCCTGGGAGCACCGTACTTCTCACGACAACCGTATGGAAGCTTTTCTTTCCTTTAAGAGCCGAACCAATTTCTTCAGCTACTTTATATATATAGTCTAGATTTAAATGCCCTTTAACAGAGGATGGTGTACCTACGCAAATAATTGAAATATCAGTTTCTAGAATAGCTTTCTTATAATCATTAGTTGCATCTATTCTACCTAATTTAAATTGTTGAGATATAATATTCTCTATGTCCTTTTCTATAATTGTTGGCTTACCTGCCTTTATTTGCTGTACTTTTATATCATTTACATCAACACCAATAATATGATGCCCAAAACTTGCCAAACAACCCAGACTTACACAGCCTACATACCCTAAACCAAAAATAGATATATTCATTTTATCTTTTTAATTTTTTATTGATAGCACTAGATTTTACATTAATCCAAATAAAATTCCTTATTGGAGATAAGGTTTTGTATAAAGCTCTACTCATCAAAGAATTATTACAATCGAAAGGCAATTCGTAATCGAATTTTTCACAAAACGAACCAAAAACAAAACACGCTCTTTTTTTAATTTTATGGCTATTAAAATACTCTAAATACTGTTTTTTATCTTTAGTTTTATTCACAATTGGAATATGAGACTCTTCTACGCTAATATTTAACTGATTTAATACTTTTTCAAAATCTGCTTGTAGATGTTCAAACCGTATAATATAATTCATTTTTAAATGATCCAACGATGACCAATCATCGTAAGGAAGTTTATAGAATTTTAAAAAATATTCTTCAAAACTCTTATTCGATTTTAGAAACTTTAATCTCCCAGAGTAGTAGATGTTTTTTAATGAAAAAATATTTTTCGATTTATAGTTTTCCCCATATAAAGTTTCTTTCATTAATTTCTCATACAAACTTACAGTTCTATCTAAGGGGTTTCTAATACACGAAAAAACAAAATAATCTTTATATTGATCTTTATAAATTTTTTTGAAGTTCTTTAAAGAAGCGTGCTTAATTAAAATACTCTCTCCAGCAAAATCATTAACCAATTTTTTACTTATTGCCGTTGTTCCCGTTCTGGGTAATTCAACAAAAATATATTTGTATTTATGACTGATAATCATTTCTTAATTAGATTTTCCTGATAAAGCATCTACCCTTTCTAAAATAAAGTTCGTTAAATCCATCCATTGTTCTTCTAACTCTTCTCGAAATATTTGTTTATCTCGTATATATTCAACCATATTTTTTCGGCTAATTTCTCGGACCATATTAGCAACTTTAGTACTTGGCAAAAAGTATAACTTCCCTTTATCAATCATTGCTTTGTTTGCCTTCATTTCTCGCACACCGCAATAGATGCTTGGCACACCTAATACTGCAGCTTCTCTGGCCATACTATCTCCAGATGAAACCAATAATTTACTAAAATATATTAATGAATGAATCTCTTCTATAGGTTCATTCAATAAAATCCAATTCTTCGGATATTTGTGAATCATTTTTTTATCTTCTAGAGATAACAAAAATTTAATATCTTTAGGAAATTGATCTGCAATTGAAGCCACTATATTACTTTCTTGATTGGCATAATTAAGAGTTCCGTTGATAACTTCTCTCACAAAAATATATTGGTATGGCTCTAAGTTTAAATTCTCTAAAACTTTAACATTAGGTTTAAAATACTTAGGTGCTAGGTATGACCATTCCTTTAACACATTTAATGAAGTAATATTTTTATTTTGCTTAGTGCTTATCTTTCCGGCTACATGATAAAATTCAGATGAAAACCAAACCATTAACTTATTGTTTAATTTTCTTTCAACATCGTCGTTAAAAATAAGTACTGGTATCCCTAACAATCTACCAGAAATACCGTGTAAAAAACCATTTCCAATAGAGATATCTGGTCTGTTTTTAAAATAAAAAACGAATAATTGCAATAACCTAAACACATTGGCGTCAAAGATTGTAGACAATTTTGTGCCTTTATGCTTTCCAATTTTTACAATTCTAACTTTTTCAAACTCTTTTAATTCTTTTTTAGTAATTTTATATAGCTTACCTCTATCAATAAGTGTCACGATAACGTCATTATTATCTGAGAGCAATTTTATGGTATTCAAATAATAATTTAATTGTGCTGGGTGCCCTATATCGAATATAACTTTCATTTACTTTTACTTACCAGAACTTTTTAAACCAATTTGTTTCATGAACTCAAATTGCTGAGGTATTTTATAATCGGATAATCTTTTTTTGCACAACCTAATAATGTCTTCTTTTACAGTGTCTTTCATTTTGAGATTAACCAATTGAATTTCTGCCTTTAATGCTTCACCCATTAAATTATCTTGGTAACCAACAACCTTACAATTGATAACATGAGGAGATTCACTAATTAAATTTTCAATCTCTTTAGTATAAACTTTCTTTCCTCTAATTTTTACAAACTCCGTTTTTCGAGACTGCAAATAAATGTAACCTTCTTTGTCTTTTTTGGCTAAATCTCCTGTATGTAACCATTTGTTTTTGATAGTAGTTTCTGTTAACACTTGGTCTTTAAAGTAACCTAGCATCACATTATCTCCCTTAGCAATAAGTTCTCCCATTCGCTCTGGCGGAAGAGTTTGTCCGTTCTTATCAACTATATCAAGGTCAACACTTAATAATCCACGTCCAATGGACCCTAACTTTTTTTTCAACATATTAGGCTCTAAGTACGACAACCTTGCTGTGGCCTCTGTCTGCCCATACATCGTAAAAAAATCAATATTAGGGAAAGCTTTAATAAATTCTATTATAAATACATCAAACAACTTACCACCTGCCTGGGTAACATAACGCAAAAATGGAAAATCTGTTGTTTTAAATGATTTTGATTTTCTTAATAGGATTTGAAAATGACTAGGTACCCCAGAAAACCCCGTGCAACCATACTCCTTTAAATTTGATATCACTGTTCCAATAAAGGTAAATGTATTGTTCAATACTACACTCCCCCCTACGCGCATGTGGGTATGTAATAAAGATAAACCATAGCAATAATAAAATGGCAATACAACCAATACTTTGTCATTTCTCGTTAACTTTAAATAATTGATTATATCATTTGTATTGGTAATAATATTTTTGTGAGAAAGCATTACTCCTTTTGGTTTTCCCGTTGAACCTGATGTAAAAATAATTGAAGCTAAAGTATTTGAATCTATACTTAACCTTGTAATTCCTTCATTGCATTGCTGATCTAACTCATTTGGTAGAAAATCTTCTAAAATGAGTACTTCAATATCGTCTAGAATTTGATATTTATTTACATATTTCTTTGAAATACAAACCAAAGGAGCTTCTACAAGTTTAACAATGTAATCTAAGTTTTCTTGTTCAATATCATAACTAAGCGGTACACAAATATTATTAGATTTAAGAATACCTAAATAGGCTGTAATAAAAAAAGTTGAATTTTGACTTAATATGATAATGTTTTTACCTTGACCCAACCTCTGCTTAATGCTATTTGCAAATACTAAACTATTAGAATAAAGAGATTGATAACTAAGGCTATTCTCTTTATTAAGTACAAAGTGTTTACTAAGTATTTTGGTATTTTCAAAAAGATAATCAAAGACATTCATCTATTTATTACACTGATTAAAAAATAGGTTTCATTCTTAAATATTCTGTGGTTTTTCTTTTACGTACAAAATTCTTGTAAATGCTCTCTACTTCATTAGTATTTAAGCCCATAATTTGACCAACTTCTTCTGCTGGGTAATTATTTTCCCAACCATACCAAATTAAATCCATTGTCTCAAAAGGCATTTGATAAAAGAAATCTTCTTGTGTTTGTTCAGCTGTATATGTATCTGTAGTCGGTGTTCTATCTATAATACCTTGTGGCACTCCTAAATACTCTGCCAATTGATACACCTGCGTTTTATATAAATGGCCTATTGGCATTATATCTGCCCCTCCATCACCGTACTTTACAAAAAAACCTTGTTCCACTTCATGCTTGTTCGGTGTTCCAATTACAGCGTGATGCAACCTTTCTGCGTGGTAGTATAACATCGTCATTCTACTTCGCTGCTTAAAATTGGTTGCGGCAACAATTTGTAAATACTCTTTAGCAGGCAACAATTTACTTACAACCTCTTCATTTGGTTTAATTACAGTAATCGAAAAAATGGCTGGTATGTTTTGTTTTATATCTTGCTTAATTTCGATTTTGGCCTTATCTTCTTTTGGATTAAAATCTTTAACAATTCTACCAATCGCCTCATCTCTTCTTTGGTAACATCCAAAACCATCTAAAGCACTTGTAATATTCTCGGTAACGGTATCAATACCAAACTTATCTGCTAATTCCAAAGCTAAAGATCTACTGTCATCACTTGAATCTTTTTCAGGTAACAACACTCCTAAAACTTTATTTGGGCCAAAAGCCTTTGCTGCTAATGCTAGAGTTACAGAAGAATCAATTCCTCCACTAATGCCCACCACAGCACCATGCCTTTGTAATTTTTTAATAACATCAGCTTTTAATTTAGTGATAATATTGTTACTCGTTTGTTCTAAATCATTAATTTTTAGAATGTTTTTTGAAAAGGGTTCTTTAATGTTCTTCATGGTTAAGTGATTTCACGATTAGTCATCGATTATAATTTTATCTAATAGAATAAGCGTATTGCCTACTAAGGAATGATGCTTTCGTTCAACAAACTGCTTATAGAGTATTTGAGTAGATAGAATAGCCGAGAGTGCCATATTATCTATTTCTGATATTTTCTTATTTTCAATGAATTTTGAAATTAATTTTTCAACATATTCTGCATTAAAAATATTGGCCTTTTTTATATTGTTTTGAGAGAGTGTTTCTTTAAGCTGCGGTAAAAACTCTTCAGACATAAATGCACTATTAATTGGCGCTCTATAAGCCTGTTTAGATCTATTGATAATTTGATCTGGAATTTGTCCTCTAAAAACCTCTTTCAAAAGATATTTTTCATTTAAAATATTAATTTTCAAATCTGGGTGAAGCTGCATGCAAAATTCAATTACCCGATGATCTAAAAACGGATATCGCCCTTCAACTGAATTAGCCATTGCCATTCGATCACCTTGAGATGATAACAGATAACCAGACATAAACCAATTTATTTCCAACATTTGAGCTTTTGTCAAATCATCTAATTCATTAAATCCAGAAGGCATCGATTCCTCTAACTGATCAATGGAATTGTAATTTTCTAGACTCTCTTTTAATTCTTCAGAAAAATAATTCTTCAATCTACTTGTATTATGCCAACGTAAAAGATGTGAGTAATATGGGTGATCAACATCCTCTAAACGATATCCAAAAAACATTTTGAGCGCTGTGTTATTACGCCCTAATTTCTTTAAATAGGGATACAATTGATTTAGCAACAAAGGACGATACTTAGAACTAGGGTTTTTAGCCCAAAAGCGTCTTATTTTATTCTCTTTATAGATGTTATACCCTCCTAAAAGTTCATCGGCACCTTCACCTGTAATTACCACCTTAATACCAGAGCGCCTTACTTCTTTAGCCAATAAATTCATGGGTACAGGTGACGTCCTTAATAAGGGTGTCTCAATATTCCATATTGATTGTGCAAAGTTATTTGCTATATCATTTTGAGTACAAGTAACAGTAGTATGTTTTGTATTAAAATATTGACTTGCTATATTTTGGTAATCCGATTCATCAAATTCTTTATCATTAAAACTTATAGAAAAAGTATTTAATAGGTTTGAATCTATTGATTTAATCAACGATGTTGTAACTGTAGAATCTAAACCACCACTTAAATAGGCTGCTATAGGCACATCGGCTCTCAACCTTAATTTAATAGAATCTTTAAGTAAAGTCTCAAAATCTTGTTTGGCCATCTTAATATCTTTTTTTTGATATTTATACGAAGATGGAGGTACCATTGGAAGCCTCCAATATTGATGTTTTGATAAAGTGCCATTTTTAAATTTATAAAAATGCCCAGGAGGTACTTCATAAACACCTTCAAATACAGTATGGCTTGGATGATTTGACCAAAAAGTGAAATAATCTACTAATCTTTTTGTAGACAATTTGCTTTTAAAGTGAGGATAGTGAAGAAAAGATTTAATTTCTGAGCCAAAAACAATATTATTGTTAATTTCTGTATAAAATAATGGACGAATACCAACTCTATCTCGAGCTAAAAATAAAGATTTATGCTTGCGGTTCCAGATGGCGATAGCAAACTGGCCATTTAATTTTTGTAAAAATTCATCACCAAAAGCATGGTATAAATTTACAACAACTTCTGTGTCTGTATTTGTAGTAAAGTTATAACCAAGAGCTTGTAACTCTTTTTTAAGTTCAATATAGTTATATATTTCTCCATTAAAAACTATCCAATTCTCTTTATATGCATCAGCAATAGGCATAACACCATTACTTAGACCAATAATACTCAATCTTACACTTCCAAGACCTATATGATTCGAAAGGTAGATACCACTCTCATCAGGCCCCCTATGCTTAATCGATGTAAGCATTTTTTGTAAAATTTGCTGAGGGTGATCTAAATGGTTATGACCACAATATCCCACTATACCACACATGTTTCTCTAAGTCTAATGAAATATCAGGCTATTTCTTTTTTAGATTGTACAAATGCAACAATGCTATTAATACTTTCGAAGTTTTTAGGGTTTAGTTCATCGTCTTCAACTTCTATACCATATTTTTCATTAAGAAATTCTATTAAAAATAGTAATCCCATAGAATCTAACAATCCTGCATCGAAAATTAAGGTATCATCCTTAATTTTACTTTTATCTGTTAATGAAGTTTCAACAATATACTCTTTCAATTCTTGTTTGAGGGGAAACGAGTTTTTCATAATTCAATTTATTAAGCTATGTTCTAAAATTAACACTTTTTATTTATATTCCAATTTTATCTTTATATATTACTAAATATACTTATTCTCTATTTCATAGATAAGTCTATTTCTAAATCGTATGTAATCTATTTACAGAACCAATCCTTATTTAGTAATTGAGACTAATATCTTAAAAAGATCATTTTTAGACTATATTATACTCTTATATATATCTACAATTTTATTAGCTATTACTTTAGACTCCAAATGGGTTATTTCATCTCTTCCATCTGTATCTTCCTTTAACTCAATTAATCTCTTTATTTTGTCTGAGATATCACTTGAATCAAACTTACAGATAAAGCTCCCTTTTGTATGACCTATAACTTCATAAACATCACCTACATCCGTAGCAACGATGGGTCTATTACAGGCCATGGCTTCTTTAATAACATTAGGAGATCCCTCATGTAAAGACGTTAAGACCACAACATCTGCTGCATTAAAATAATATTTCGTTTGTTCATGTGGTACATCTTGAAAAGTCAACACTTCTAGATTATCTAATTTTAATTGCTCCACAGCTTCATTAAAAAGAGGAAAGTTCTTTTCTTTTCTCTTCATATTAGCCGGAAATAACAATACGACCTTATCTTCTTCAATCCCAAGGTTTCTTCGTGCTTCCTTTTTACTTATAGGGTAAAAATTATCAAAAGATACGCCATTCGGGATAACAAATACTTTTTGCCTAATTTGCAAAGCCATCTCTTTTGATTTTACAATGATAGCATCAAAGTAAGATAAGCTTTGCCTAACCAATGAACTTAAAACTTTATCTTTTAATCCTATTTTTAAATTTTTATTTACAGAGGCTAAAATATCGCTTCCCATTAAGGATATTACTAATGGTATCTTTAATCTGGATAATATAACCATTATACCAGACACACCATAATGCACATGAATTACTGCATAATTTTTATGTTTAACCTTCTCTTTAAGCATCTTCATACTCCTTAAGTACCCTGATATACCCCCAGCTACAATTAAAAAGAAATCAACATTTACGCCTGCATGATTTAATGACTCTCCTTGACTTTTAATAATTGGGGGGACGATTCCGTTTTTTCCAGACCTTGAAACAAATAATATCTCCAATTTTTCCAATTACTTAATTATTAAACGATTTAATAAAACCATACACGCCAGAAGATCTTAAAACAAATTCATCATGGTTGTTTGTGTCATTCATACTAATTCTTTTTAAACGATATAAATCGCTCTTTAAATTATTAACACCATATTTAACTGTTAAACTACACTGATAACCTGCTTCTTTGGTTAATGCAATTGTCTTTTCATTAAAATTGCCATTCGGAAAAGCAATAGCATTAATCTTAAATCCAAATTTTTCTTCAATATTCTTTTTTGATTGTGATAATTCATTAAAAGCTTCTTCATCTTCACAAGTATCTAAACATGGATGATACATGGTGTGACTCTGAAAATCAATAAATTCTGACATTTCTATAATTTCATTTTCATCTAAAGATTGTCTAGATTGGTATTCCTTATTTTGGTTAAATCCTATGGCCTTTAACTCTTCGAGTCTATTTTTATTTTTTAATTTTTTATAATAATTCGAATCTTTTTTAAGTGAATCATATAAAAACCAATAATGCCTATTTGAATTTACAATTTCTGAACAGATAAATATGGTTACCGGTATTCCTTCCTTTTTTATCAACGGCAATAGATCATAATTCTTTTTATGCCCATCATCAAATGTAATAACTAAAGCTTTTTGGGGTATTGATTTCTTGTTTTCAACAGCCTCAATATAGCTCTGAAGAGAAATGATGTTATACTTGCTTTTTAAATACCTAAATTGTTTTCTGGCAGATTCAATATCAATATCATGATACATTAAGATAGTAACCTTCTTTTTTTGAACCAATTCTCTAAACAACAGTGGTATCCCTGCAAATCGTATTAATTTAAAAATAATCCCTTTTATCATCATACCATTCTGACTAAACCTCCAACTTCTAATTCTTCAATGTCTAATTGTGAGTACCTTATTTCTTCATTAAATTCTTTCAACGTTTTAAATCTAGCATTTCTAGATTTACCTTGTTCAATAATTTCTATATAAGCATCCCTATAAAAGGGGTAATCAGCCGTATTGAACTTATCATTATGAAAATTCACCACTACAATAGCATCATTATCTTCAGCTAAGTCTAAACACTTTGTAATCTCTTCTATATAGTTTTGGTTTCTCATAAGGCAAATATCCATAATGACTTGAGGTATCACTAAGATATTGGTATTTTTAGGGTAAAATGGATTGAATTGATTATTCAAAAAACCGCAATACATATTAGATCCATAACTAGAATCATACTTAAATCCTAATTCATTTTGGATCTTCCATGTTTGGTCGTTCAGGTTTAAATGATGCTGTCTAATCCCAATAATTTCATGTCCAACAATATCTTCTAAGGTTTCTTTTTCCTTTTGTAATAAATCTTTATCCTTATAAGAATTATATGACCCATGTACCCCAATTTCCCAACCATTTTTATCAAGCCATTTTATGGTATCTACTAAGCGTGGGTTGTAAATGCTATAGCGCCCATAAGCTAATACAAATGTTGATGGTTTTAATACATTGAACTTGATGGATTCATTAAGAATAAAGAAGGTAGATTTTACACCATATTTTTCTTCAATATTAATGATATCATCAATTTTCCAATAATTATCTTTTTGAATAAAGCTCTTTAATGACTTTATGGAATTATTAAACTCTCCATTTCTAATAAATTTAAGTGGTTTTGAAATAAATTGATAAGTTTTCTCTATTCTATCAATATCATGGGTAAGTGCAATCTTAAGCATTTTGTTTTGTTATAGTTTTGTATACATTTACAAATTCTTTAATCATATTATGTATGGAAAATTTCTCTTTTACTATTTGCAATGAATTCGTTCCAAATTTCAACCTTAATTCTGGGGTGTTAATTAAGTTAATTATACCTTCTTTAACCCCAAGAACATCTTCAGGTTCTAACAAATATCCATTACATCCATTTTCTACAATTTCATTACAGCCACCACTTCCGGCCACAACCACAGGTTTTTTTAAAGCCATAAACTCTAAAACTGCATTAGAAATTCCCTCGGTATACGTAGTAAGAACTCCAATATCGCATATTTGCATCAATTGTTCAACATTATCATGATGAGTTAAAAATTTAACATAAACTTGATAAGCAGGATTTAATAATTCTTTGTAAGGTAGAAAATCTCCATCTCCTACACATAAAAAAGTTATGTCATCTCGCAACAATAGTATTTCATTAATTGCCTTTATAAATGTAGAATAGTCTTTTCTTTTGGCAAAAGAACCAACCATACCTACAACAAATGGAGTTTTGATGTTTAGTTCATTTTTAATAGCAGAAACGTCTTTATCCAATTGTAACCTTTTAAAATCAAACCCGTTATAAATCACTTTACTTTTTGATTTTGGTGCATGATAGGCATTTATTCCTGCTAAGGAATTAGATAATATTATATCTGAAAAAGGAAAAGTTATTCTGTGACTTAAAATCCCATTACTAACCTTACTAGGTGCATTGGTAATCTGTCCATTAATTAATTTAACATTACATAACATTTTACTTGGCAATGCATATATAGCCTCTAAATTTCCCCAAACATGAACTACTTTAGGTTTTATTCTTTTTATTATTTGATATAATGTCACAAAAACTTTGGGATCTCTCTTTGACTCTCTTAGGGCATAAAAAATAGGAACATTAAGATTATAAATATCGGTATAAATAAGTTCTCTCTTTGTTAAAACTAAGTATAACTTAAAATCACTATTAACACTTAATCCTTTTAATAATTCCACCAATCTTCTTTGCTTACCACCTGGCCCTAAATTATCTATAAAAAAAAGAATTTTCATATAGCATTCTTCGCTTTATAATCTAATATATAAAAAACTCCAATAGTTAAATAAAACCATAGATATATTGAAGACCCAAATGAATTTACCGTCATCGCTATTAGAGGAAAAGGTAATATATAATATACTGACTTAAGCTCCCAAGGTTTTATTTTAAACTTTATTATCTTCATGAGTTTAATAAAAAGGTAGATGAAATAACTAAAAATAAAAAAACCTGAATGGTATAATAAAAATATAAAATAGTTATGTGGAGCTCTATTGTAATTTATATTATTGATATTACCCAAAAATAAAGTTTCTGGGTTATTCAAAATCCAGTTAGTGTATTTAATCCACTTTCCAACTCTTCCTTCCTCATTTGGATCTATCGCTGCATTGGCTGACGGATCCATAAACCTATCAATAACTAATTGTAGTTGTTCATTAAAAATAAAATAAAAAGATACAATTGCTATAAATACAGCAAACCTTGAAGCTCCAGACTTATTTGTGATTAAAAAAACCAACACAATTAAAGCTACTGCTATAAAAGCAGTTCTAGAGCCTGTTAAAAGAACACCAAAAACTGACAATGTCAGAAATAGAATATACTTAATCATTTTCTTTTCTTTTTCATAAAGTGCTATAAAAAACCCAAAAGCACCTGCCATGAAAACACCTAAACTATTTTCATCACCTCCTGCCCCATACCATCCAAAATATCTTTGATACTCCCCTTCAACAATTCTTGCTATTTTCCCTTCTCTCATTTCAATACCCGCTCCTATCAAAACAAGTTGTTTGGTATATATCATTGAAATAGTTAATATAACAATTGAAAGTTTGATTCCGGCGATAATATATCCATATAAATTCTTTAAGTAAATAATTCTAATTAAATAGATTAAAGAACTATAATAGAGAAATAATCTAACAACATTTTTAAAAATGTATAAAACATTATTATCATGTGAACTTAAACCAAATATAATATCTTTTACTTTTATAAATATTTCGATAAAGAATAAAAAGTAAATAAAATTGATTGATAGTTTCTGAATACCTTTCTGTCTATTTGGTATCACTGATTTAACACTAATATATGTCTTATGTAAAAAAAATAGTGAAGCTCCATAAATAATTTCATGGGGACCTAATACTCCACCAATTTTGAAATAACTGGTAACCACAGGATTTATTGGCAAATAAAACACAAAAAACGATACCAATAAAAATTTATCTTTTCTATACAATAAGTACATGTAAACTATATACAATAAAATTCCAAGTTGATGTTGTCCAACTGTAACCAAGAAAATTTCTACTATTAGAAAGATTACAATGGAAATACTAAAAAACCAACCTATACGTTCTTTAGGCATTCTTGATAGTTTTATGTACTAGATAGCTAAGTCCTTTCACCCAAAAATTTGCATAATATTTATTTTCAAACCTCCAAAATTGTAAAATTAAGTACCATCCAGGCGAATATTTTATTTTCTTGGAATTATCACGCCATCTCCAATTATTATAAAAAACTGGGGTAAATCTTGCTATTCTACTAATCTTATATACAGGTGAGTTTAAGATTTTTTTTCTCTCTTGGTTTGTCAGATCTAAGGCCGCAGTTGACATTTTATAGCCTAGTTTTTTGGCTATTTGCACTCCTTCAACAGTACCACTTCCTCCAGGCCAACATAAAAATTCTATTTTTTTGTTTAACTTCTGCTCAATTGCTTTTTTAGAGTATGCTAATTCAAATTCTATTCTTTCTAGAAAATCATTTCGAGTTTCTTTATGAGAAATAATCAGGAATTCATTTTTCAGACCTTCATATAAATTTGATAACTGACTTCTCCAATTATCCTGTTGAAAAAAAGAAATACCTCCATTCTCATTAACATAAGAATTCAATTTATCTTGTACATTTTGACTGATAAAAACTCTTGGGGACATTAAAGCTTTCTTATTTTCAAAAATAGCTTCTCCAAATCGAGCTTTTGATTTATCTATTATTTGTAAGTTAGACTTTTCATCAGGGTAGTTATTCCAATCCATCCAAATATAATCGTCTCCCGGATGTCTAAAATCAATAACTTTATCCGAAACAGGGTACCAGGTATGTGTTTTAGCATGGCTCTGCACATCCAAAACACCTTGTTCATCTAAATATTTCAGTTCATCCCAGTTACAAAAACCTGAATTTTTGATATGGTTTTGATTGTATCCATTATATACCTCTCTTAATCCATTAGATTTATCAACAAAATCAGGGTTTATAAAAATAGTGCCTTTCATTCCATATTTTTTTAAAAGAGGGTATGCAAATACGTAATTATCTAGGTAACCATCGTCAAATGTTAAAAAGACTGCTTTTTTTGGGATCTCTTTATCATTCATTATGTAGTCGTATACTTCTTCAAATATTAAAGTAGTATAACCTGCTCTTTCTATCCATTTGAGTTGATTTTCAAAAACATTATATGGACATGTTAAATAGTTCCAATGCCATTCCGGATTGGTGACACCAATAGAATGATACATTATAGTAGGAATTTTTTGATATTTCATGGCTTTAATTCTTATCTAGACCCCAATTATTGTCTATAAGTTCGATAATCATTTCAGCTGTTAAAAGCTTACTTATCAGAACAACATTATCACTGTTCTTAATTTCAGAAACCTTATCATAATTCAAAAATTTATTAATTCTAGAATTTTGATTTATTTTAAGTCCTATTTTATCTTTTAATACTACATTAAACCACTCTTTCCAGTTTTCCAATGGTGTTGATTTAGAATTTTTATTTATTATAACATCTTTCCCCCTTATTATTAATCTAACTATTTTATATAATAAATAGTTATTTTTAGCGAAATATTTTATGGGTAAACCTTTTAAATAAACATTTTTATATTTATTATTCTGATATATAACTTTAGATTGTAAGACATTTCGCTTATACTTTAATCGAGCATTAGAATAATAATTAAAGCCCAATTTACCGTTATCTGTTTGATATGAAATGCCGAAAACTTTTTTGTCCAAAAAAGGCAACCTATACTTAAAAAAATTGTTAACTATATTCACTTCTCCTAAAAAATAACGTGGTACTACTTCATAATTAGAAATACTTAATGTTCTCTCAGCACTTGGGACTCCACCGTATACTTTATTCAACCAATCGAAACATTTATGTATATGAGCTTCAAAATCACCATTATCTTTAAATAAACCTTTTAAATTTCCTTCTATAAAAAATGTTCCATCATGCATGAATTTTTTTAACCCACTTGTTAAAATTGAATCATCCGAAGTGTTCTGTGCCCTAATTCTATCTCCACCAATACCTCCAATTAATACAGTATCCTTTCCATACTCTAAACTTAATTTACTATAGACGTAAAACAATGAACTTCTAATAGCCGGTAAAGTACCTCCAGAATACTTTACTGCATTATTAATTAATGAAGGTAATTGTTCAACAAAATCATCATTGAAAAGCACGATATTATGTTTATTACGAGATGATTTCACTGTTCTTTTACTGGATAATATATCTCCACAAAACATAGTTCCGTAAGTAAAAGTTTCAACATCAACCTGCTCATTCACCAGTGCTAAAAGTGTTCTAGTATCTAATCCCGAAGTAAGTGCAAAAACACTCATTCCAGATTTGTTAAAATATTTTGGTATTTCAGTATTAATAATGTCCATACTAAATGCCAATCCTTCTTTCCCACTTTTTATTGCATTAGAAACTGATAATTTTTCATTATATCGAACCTCACTTTTACTTCCATTTAACGTATTAATTCTCAATACACTTGAATAATTTGTTCTAAAAACATTAGATAAAAATGTGCTTTCATTTATTGTAATATTAAAGAACAAATATTCGTATAACCAATTCTTATTAAAATCTGTTCTAAAATTAGAAACCAAAAAAGAAGGTAAACTAGTTGATACTCTAATCTCATCTTTATCTATTGTATAATAAACAGGCAAAAGACCTAAATTATCAGTAATAATACAAAGTTCCTTATTATGCTTTAAAAAAATAAATATTGCAAATCTACCTGATAGATCTTTAAACCATTCATAATTGTAATTTTCAACTTTAGAGATAATTTTTTTCCATGGAATTTGATTTTCATATCCTAAAATTTCACCAGAAACTACAGCAACCACGTGGTTATCACTATATAAATAATTGGAATTATTTTCTGTTTCAATAAAATTGTTAGCACAACCAATTAATAAATAGTTATCAGATTTTACCAATTCCGACCTATAATGACCTCTTAAATTTATTGATTTAATTAATTGATCAATTTCTGCTTGATTGGAGTCTTTACCATATTTAAATACAAAACTCTTCATAGTTCTATGCTGATTTTAATATGTTAATTATACTCAATAACAATTTTTTATATGAAAACTTATTTTGATAAAAACTATATGAGTTATTAATTAAATTTGTTCTCAGTAAGTTATTACCTGCTAGTTCCAAAATTTTTTCAGAATAATCTTTGGCATCTCTAACTTTAAATAAAATTGAATTTTTATTATTCTCAGAAATCTCCTTTAAACCTGGAGCGTCAGAAGAAATTGTAGGTAATCTATTAGCAAAAGCCTCCAACAATGATACTGGTAACCCCTCAAATTCTGAACAGATTGTATACATATCCGCTAATCCATATAACTCTCCAATATTTTCACTTTCAATTCTTCCTAAAAACTTGATATAATTTCTAATGTTTTTTATATTAACCTGATGCTCCAATTCTCTTCTTGAAATTCCATCTCCAACAATTACAAAATATAATCTTAACTTTATTAATTGTTCTTCACCTATTAGTGAAATCGCTTCAATCAATGAATCTACTGCTTTTAATGGTTTTAATGATCCCACATAAAGTACAATTTGTTTATCAAGAGGTAAATTCCATTTTTTTCTTAAAATCTGTGGGTTTTCATGTATTTCAAAAGGAATTAAAGGTGGAGTATAAATAATATCTCTTCGAGCCCTTTTTTCATATTCCGAAACAATTCTCTGAGAAACTCCTGTTATGTACCTGGCCTTCTCGAAAAATATACTAAATGGTAATTTTGGATTCCATTTACTTAATCCCCCACCATGAATTGTAAAAACATAATTTATTTTAAATATTTTTTTTAAAATAGGATATATTAACCAATGAGACCAATATGCCCTTGAATAACTTAAATAAATACAATCAATAGTTTTTCTATTCTTAAAAACAAAATAGAAAATACTAATTGGTGCTGAAATCTTTCTTATCAACCTTTTTCTTAAATATATAGTCTCAACTCCAGATATGCTAACTTTATTACAAAAAGTAAGCACTTTCAAATCTAAATGGTCTTTTAAATTCTGTACTAGATAATGATTAAATATCTCAATTCCTCCGGTATAACAAGGATAAGCCTGAAGCTGGACAAATAGTACCTTTTTTTTAAGATACATATGGTGAAACTTTTGATACAATCCATTTAAATTTACCCGACCTGGTAAGCCCAATCTGATTTACGCGATTCACTTTAATAACCATATCTTCTCCTAACTTTTCCTTAATATGACGACCAACTTCATTTTCGAAATCAACCCTCATCCTAGGATTCTCTTCAACTATTACTTTGAGTTCGCCTAAGTTTTCTTGGATAATTTGAAACTTTTCCCAACCTTTCACTTCATTTCTCAATAGAGTCCAAAATGATCCAGCCACAATATTACCATTTGTTCCAATAACTAAATCAAAAGTTCTTCCTTCAACTTTCTCCAATAATGGAAGCTTTATTCCACAAGTACATTGTTTATCGGTCAAAATACCCAAGTCTCCAATTTTATATCTTATTAAAGGGAAAACATAATTATCCAAATCAGTAATAACTATCTCTCCTAACTCACCTGGCTTACATAGGTTTCCTTTTTCGTCTACTACTTCCAAGACAAACCTGTCACTATTATAATGCAAACCCCTATGATGTGTACACTCTGCTGCAATATGACCGAATTCTCTACTACCATATCTATTATAAACTCTCGATTTAAAAGTTTTTTCTATATTTTTTCTTTGAAAATCATATGTTGTTTCCGAAGACAAAATAATACCACTAGGTGACCAAACATTCAAATCTTGACTCCGAATATAATCAGATATATGCATTAACGGACTTGGGTACGAAACAATAACATCAGGCTTATATTTATTATATATCTCTATATACTCTTTAATATCATCTTCTGACAAATGATATGTAGAGAGCATTTTGTTTGGTGTTACATAGCGATGTTTTAATTTTTTATATATACTTTTCCTTTTATCAATATCTCTCTCCGCCCCCCAAAAGTGTAGTTGCCTCCTACCATATTTTAAACCTGCCCAACTATTTCCTCTAACAACTGCAGCCTTTCTGCAATAATTTTCTCTATCTGAATAGAAGTTTAAACTATCTCCTGTTGATCCTGAGGTAGAATTTTTTAAAAACCTTTTCTTAGGAAGGTTTTTTGCACACAATAAATCTTCATTTCCAATAATCGATTTCTTTTCTAAAAAAGCAATTTTCCATAAATCATTTATAGTTTCAAATTCATCAAGCTTATATTTATAGTATGGTACGTTTTTTTTTGAATGTTCTATTATTTTTTTTAACTTATTCTCTTGGTACTTTCTTATATCTTCCGGTTTTAGATACTGAAATTTTTCGGAAGTTCGAATTTCTTTATAAAGCTTATGATTATAAAAAAATAATATTAATTTTGATAAATTCATATTTTTATAAACTTAGTAATATGAGGTATATACTTTTTAAAAATAAAAATTTTAAATTTTATTTGTAGTATTATAACTGTAAACAAAAACAATATTGAGCAAGAAATAAGTCTCAAATATATATTTGAAACTCTATCCTTAAATAAGAAAAGAGGTATAAAAACAACTAAGCAAATAGAAACGTTAGTGAATATATTATTCCAGTTTACCCAATTTTTGAATTCTAATTTCATAACCTTTCTTTCAATGTGTAAACTAATCAACATAGGGGTTATGGTACCTATAAGAGCTGTGACTATGGCTCCATATAGTCCGTACTTAGGTATTAACCAAAAACCTAATAATATTGTTACTATTGAACCAATCACATTAGAAATAAAAATATATTTCGTTTTGTTAGCTCCTCGCAGAATTAATTCATGACTAAACATTGATACTAGAAACATTAATATAAATACTCTATAATAATTAGCTGCTTCTATATATGCCTTTGTATATAATATTGTTATTATTTCATTGGCCATTAACCAGAATAAAGTAACTGCCGGAATTGTAACACTTGATGTTCGATCAACAGTTTTTTGCCATAAAACAATTGCTTTAACTTTGTTACCATTGGCAAAGAATTTAGATATTTCTGGTACTACAACATTGTGAATTGATGTGAAAAACTGTTTTAATACTGGTATCCCTAAAAATGCAATAGAGTAAACACCAAACTCTTCAGGAGAAATATATTGGTTGATGAAAAATTTATCAAACTTAACCGAGATCTGATTTAGTATTAACGCAAAACCAAAAGGAATTGAATATACTAACTGTTCTTTTATTCTCTGCCAAGAAGGTAAAAATATTTTCCTTAAATATGGTAAAGAATATAGTAAAAAATAAATTAACCTTACTAAAGAAAATAACACTAAGGCCAGAATCGGCCCTTCATACCCTGTAACAAACTGAATAACTATTAAAAAAATAAAAAAATTGCTAATCTTCTCTACTGAAGGATATAGTTTATTTAATCGAGTTTTTTTCTCTAAAGTAAATATAATTGAAATAATTGAAGACATAATCATAAATGTAATAAACAGATATAAGTACCATTTATAGTCAATAAAATCTTGAAAATTTAAATAAATTAGGATCTCATCACCAAAAAAATAAAGAAGTAGTGAAAATAGTGTAAGTATTAAAATAAATAAAAAAAGGGTTTGTTGAATGATTTTTGCCTTATTAGAACCGTTTGAAATTGGATAAAAATAGAATAGACTAGATTGTAACCCCATTCCTAATGTTCCTACAAAAGTCAATGCAATTAATTGAAACTGTCTATAAATACCAAAATCTTCTTGAGAAATAAATCTCACTAATATTGAAGGAATTAAAAACTGAAATATTATCCCTAATATATTTCCAATAAATAGTGCCTTAGCTTGGTTCTTGAGAGTCGGTTCTTTCAATTTTTTAATAATACGTTACACTACTTTATCTCTTTCATAAACCTAGCAGGCATTACACCAACAATTGTATTTGGTTTAACATCTTTAACAACTACAGAACCCGCAGAAACTATAGCGTTTTCTCCAATAGTTACCCCTGGCATAATCACCACATTGATAGCTATCCAAGCTCCTTTTTTAATATGTACTGGTTTTATAATATGAGATTCTGGCCCTAAAATATTCCTTAGTGGTGCTGTAGGGTTAGAATGTGTTAAGATATAAACCCCTCCAGAAATGGATACATCATCTTCAATAGTGATTAAGTCTGGCCTTACCCTATCTAATACGTTACCCCCTCCAATAAAAACATTTTTCCCAATATTTACACCTCTTAGTCGTTCAATAGCACATCTAACTTTTGAACCTATTGGAAACCTTGTCATGGCAAAAACTTGTAAGATCTTTCCTAAAAAAGACTTTAACAATCCATTTGGATTTTTAGCTTCTAAATTTGCCGTACCCATTTGTTTTTGGGCTAATTTCAGTATACTTTTTTTTATATTCAAAATTCTAAACACCTAAATATGGGAAATATAATAACGGCTTCGCCTTTCCTAGTTCCAAACTAAGATATAAAAATCACTTTAAAATATAAGAAATTGCATAAACAATAGTTATATTAAACAAAACTAGTTTTATTTAATAGTATTCACCGTACCAAAAACGATTTTATTATCTGTTTAAATAAAAATATCATTTAACTAATTAAATGAAAAAAATAAAACAGACTTGATAAGGGGATGAAGTCATAATTAAGCTATTTCTTTTTCTTCTTTCAAAAGTAATTAAATTATGAATAAAAACATAACTAATTCTAAGAACGTTAAATATTAAAAATAATTGCATAAAAAAAGGAGTCCTATTGAACTCCTCTATCATTACTATTACTCAAATTAACCTATATACGGACAACTTTTTTTACATAGTTTTCATCTGTATTATAAAGTCTAACAATATACACTCCATTTACAAACCTACTTAAATCAATATGTTTAGTAAGATTGGAATCTGTTGCCTTAATTTCACCTTTATAAACAACACTACCGTTTAAGCTAAATACATCTAAATTATAATCTTTTTTAACCTGGTTTACATTTATATTTAATATTCCATTTGTTGGATTAGGGAAAACCTTAAAAGTTGTATCGGACAACTCATTTTTTATTTCTTCATTACCACAGAAATCTACATTTACCACTACAGTATCAATATCTGTTTTTCCATTTCTCATTACTTCTAACTCATATACAGTAGTTCTTGTAGGACTAACAATAATATTCTTAGTTGTTGCACCATTACTCCATTTAAATACTTCTCCACCACTACCTCTTAAGGTTGTACTTTCCCCATAACAAATATTAATATCTTCACCCGCATTGGCATCAGGGTCATATGGTATTACAGTTACTTGTACGCTATCTGAATCTTCACATCCATTTTTATTAACAGTAAGTTGATAAATTTGAGTCTTCATTGGACTTACTTCAATATTTTTTGAAGTTGCACCTGTACTCCACAAATATGTATCTCCTCCAGCTCCTGTTAAAGTAACACTTTGACCTGCATAAATAGTAACATTTGATCCTGCATCAGCCTCTGGCAATCGATTTACGGCAACAACAACTTCATCAGTGTCAGACAAGTTATCTTTATATGCAATAACTGTATAAGAAGTGGTAGATTTAGGAGTCACAGTAATACTTTTTGTTGTTGCACCATTGCTCCATTTATAACTATCTCCACCACTTGCAGTCAAAACAATACTTTCTCCCATACAAATTTCAACATCCGCTCCTGCATTAGCAGTTATTCCTTTACTACTAGTTGGAATAACAGTAATAGTATCCGTAGCCTCGCAACCATTTTTTGACCCTACTACAGTATAATTAGTTGTAATATTTGGTGATACTGTAATACTTGCTGAAGTCTCACCTGTACTCCATAAATAAGAATCCCCTCCTGTAGCCGTCAATGTAACACTATCGCCTTGATCTATACTCACATCCGAACCTGCATCTATAGTTGGTAATTTATTCACAGTGATTACAACTTCATCATTATCTGAAACTCCATTATCAGAAACTGTAACCGTATATGTAGTAGTTGTTTTTGGAGTTACTGTAATACTCTTGGTGGTTTCTCCATTACTCCACTCATAACTACTACCACCACTTGCTGTTAGGGTTATACTCTCTCCCTCACAAATCTCTACATCCGAACCTGCATTAGCAGTAACTCCTGAAGAAGGTGGGTTAGAACCTGACTTTACAATAACCTCAACAGTGTCTGAGGCTTCACAGCCATTCTTTGCGCCTG
>JAUIIX010000111.1 GCA_030431515.1 bacterium | reverse complement strand
CCCCAAACCCCAAACCCCAAAAACTTCATAATATTCCATAAATATATTAATTTTAATTAAAAAAAAATAAAATTTTATAAATCACAAACAATGAAACACATTTTTAATATTTTATTAGCAATGCAAATGCTATGCTTCGTGAGAAGTGTAGAATTTTAAGATGAAACAAAAGAGACCTTTAGGCTCCTTGTAGACTAAAATTCCAAAAATCATGTCTGCGATGACTTGATGTTGGAAAAACCATTAGAGAAGTTGATTCATCAATACTTCAACTCATTAGACAGATTCAGTAATATGGAACAATTTCATGGTTACTAAGGCAAACTCCTAACAAACATGCAACTTCTTTCAAAATTACTTAAATTGATGAAAAACTTCTAAGAAACTTAAATTCCAGTCTAAGATTTGGTTCCATTCCATATTGAACCTGTATAATCTGAGAACAGATTGACTTCATTTGATGACGATTTCTATTTGAGATTGAAGTTGAATCAAATTATCATGAAAATGGTTGTCAATATTGATAATTATATAAATTAGACTGAAATTATCTTCCCATCTTAGAAGTAATCTTTAGTTAAGAAGACTAATATTAAACATCCAGTTTGGGTAACTGAAGAATATTCTCTACATTCTGATGTTTACTAATACTCTTAAGAATCTCTTGCTTTTTCAAATTATAAGGGATGGCTTAGTGAATTAGAGAATAAATTCAAAAATACTATTTAAAACAAAGAAGATTTTAACAGATTCTTAAAAGAAGAAGTATTGAACCCAAGTAAAGATATTGAAAAATACTCTTCACAATTCAATGTTTTCGTATGCGATTATCAATGGGCAATTTATCAAAGATTTGGTCTCTATTTACTTGAAAAAACTGGTCAAACAATTGACGAGTAACTTAAAAATGATATTGATTTTGTTGGTTCTATGACTGAATATAATCAAGAGATATGTCCTGATCTACCAACACCATTAAATTTCTTCTTGACTTACTTTGTTTAATTGAAAGAAAAGAAAGATTATGATGACTTACCACATACTCATAAATTGATGAAATTCTTATATAATGATTTATTACATCCAAAATATATTTAAGAACCACATGGACCAATTGAAGACTTCAAAATTATATATGATTTAGATGATTTTTTGATATACTTAAGAAACCCAGAATATCATAATAATTTATAACCAAGTCATTTAAAGAATTTCTATCATAAAGTATATTTAAGACTTAAAAATCCTGAAAAAGCTCATAATAGTATTATGTTAATGTACAAGACTTTTGATCAAATTATTGATAAATTTGAAAGTGTAAAAGGACCATTAAGAAGTAAATTGCCTTTAGATCATTTCGAACCAGATTAATTCAGAGATCCAAGACCTGAAGATCCCAATTTGAATGAACTCTTTAAAGCTTTCTAATTGAACTACTTGTAATTCTGTGCTTATAGATTAAGAGGACTCAAAGACCCAGAAGATGATATAATTGAAGAAGATATTGATGTTCCAAAAATCATCTAAAAACAAAAACTCAACAATCCTGATGATATTGACTTATTAATTTACGATAGAAATTTATAATCTTTGAATGATTTAGTTGGAGCTTATGATATCAAGAAATTAGATGATAAAAATATCAATGAAAAAATATATGATTTGTAATTGGGTTATTCTAAATAATTATAACCAATTATCGCTAATGTATTAGATAGTAAAGTAAAATAAGATTTTATTGAATTTACTGATTTGGTACATAAATAACCTGAAAATATTAAAAGACATGGTAAATTAGTAGAAAAACATTTAGAAAAAGGTAGAATGGGAGAATTGATGGAACATATTTATGTTGCAGAATAAGAAGCACCAGAATTCAATAGTACACCAAGAAATAATATGAAATTGATATTTAAAGAAATTTTGGAAAATCCAAAATTCAAAAAAGTGACTCCAATTCATCCAAATATTACTGGTTTTAAACACTTTATTGATAAAATTAAAGAAGAACATAAACAATCTAGTAGTGCTGTTTACTCATTTATTGATTTTATTATTTTACATGCAAATTCTGGGGAATTTTTGAAGACTACTTCAAATACCTTTGAAGTTAATAATTTCTAAGGAGAAAAGACCAAATTTGATCAATTATATAATCAATAGATAATATTATAATCTTTGTTAAATTTCACTCTTATGATTCCATATAATTTAGCTTATAGATAGAGTATAATTGAAAAACAAAAACTCGAAATTCTTGAAAGTGATAAGAGTTTAAAAGAAGAAAAAGTTTTCGTTGATGTTGATAATGTTTGTTTAGATTATGACCCATTGTTATTCATCAATGAGAAATTTACTAGTATTTTGGCTAAAATTTTGAAAACTGGTGATTTCTCTTTATATTCAGAGATTGAAATTTTACTCAATAAATACTGTATATCACCAAGAAATAATTTCTTCAGTAATTTATAAAATATTGTCACAAATACCGAAAAGAAACCATCTGCAGAAGAAATGGAACTCATTAATATTATCACTGGTAATGTATCTGATCAAGTAGGTGGAGATGTTATGAAGAAATTAAACCCATAATAAAAACAAAAATTCGGTCTTTTTGTATTCAAATTAATAAGACAACATTTCTAACCTGAAGCTTATTATTACAAAGAAATTATCTCCGGAGACTTTTTATTGTAATATCAAAGATACAAATTCATGAATGATGGTATTGAAGTATTTAAGAATTTCTTAGAAATTCATGAAGAGACTCTCAAACATGATGTATTTGTAGTATATTAGAGAATTTTCGATTTCATGTTACAATTAACATTAGAAGAAGAGTTCATATATAGAGATAATTTATATAAAAAGACTTTAGATGCTATGGAATATTGTTATGAACACAATGATCAAGCAAAAATATACTGTAATTTCGAGAAACATGAACTTGATGAGATGATATTGTTCTTCTCATTTATTAAATTATAGAATACTAGCTTCAATAGAGAGTAAATTGATGGAATTTAGAGTACTGAATTGGTATAATTGATTGAAAGTGAAAGATATGGTGGTATTCATGGTAACTATTATACATTAATTGAATATTTATTGTATGATTTGGGTACTGAATATGATAATTTAGAATAATTCGAATTTTACCATCCATAATTATTTGATCAAAATTAGAAAGAAAAAGTACATGAAATTTTGAATTAAACTGAAAAAGTTAAAGAAATGATGCTTGAAATTAAAATTGAAGAATAATCATTAAAGAGAGATTTAATAGCTCATTGTGATATTATGATTAAAGATTTATTAGATAAAAAAATACCATAAAAATAATTAAATAAGACTATTTTCTGTTTAACACTCCATAAAGTGGACACTATTATATCTATATTGAACCATCCAGACTTTAATACTTTAATATATGATAAGATATAATACTTTTTACATATTGATTCAGAAATCGGATTGTTATCTCATTTCTCTACTTGGAATGTAATTGACTTTATGAGACTCAAAGGTGATGATTACGGTGTTGATTTTACTCACTTTGAAACTGAGTATGATAAACACTTAGTTGCTGTTATGATTGATATGAAAGAAAATAAAGATTTCTCTAAATTTGGATTAGATTTCTCAAATATGAATGAAACTGAAAAATAATAGACTTTTGAATTATTAGCTGAATGGGTTTCTATTAAATTTAAATAGAATTCACCTTCTAATGAAGCCAAGTAAATCGTTGACTTGATATAAGAGTATGTATTTACATCAGATGCTAATATTAGACAATTTATTCATTTATATAAGAGAAAATTATCTTTCCAACTTGGACCAAGATTAAATTAAAAAATCAGAACTGGATTAAATAGACTCAAATTCAAGAGATTAGAGAGAAATTCTACTACAGCATAGTAAAATTTAGGTAAATTTAAAATTTAAACTGGAAAACCACCAAAAGTTAAATTGTTCAAATTAACTGAAAAATAAAAGGAAAAATTTTTAAATACTGTAAACTTACAAAAAATCGAATATTCAAAATATGAGTAAAGTCTTTATAAAGACTTATTTATTGACAATTTAGCCGTAACTTTATTATTATATGCAGCAAAAGACAACTAATAAAGAATCAGAGTACTTAAGAATTTAGATGAATATTTCTTCTTAATTAAGACTTTAGATGTCGATCTACCAGAAAAACTTTTCAATGCTTATAAGAATTACGTTGAAAAGAGAAAGAGAAATGTTCCAAAGAATACCTAAGGAATTGAAGAGAATTTATTCAAATCTGTATTGAAGAGATTCTATTATGATTAATTAGTAGATTTTATTAAGGCTGTTGAAGAGAATGAAAAAGACAATTTGAATCCAAAATCTAATAAGACTACTTCTAATGACTTTTTGACTTTCAGTGAAACTTAAGATTTTAATATTGATACTTTGGATTTGGGTGACTTTGGTGGAAATGATTTTTTCAAATAACCTGAAGAAATGGTATTAGATGATGTTGAATCACCACAAAAAGACACTGGATTCCAATTCGATGCTTTGAATCATGTAATTTAAGGACATTAGAATAAAGCTGAATCAACAAATATCACTGTTGGTTTGAAATAGGGTGATTCCAAATATAGTATGGCTTTCAATGAGAATCTAAACAGTATGTTCAAATAATCAAAAGAAGATAAATAAGAAGAAGATGATGATACCAAAAAATTACTTATTTGATTAAAATTTATATTATTTACTTTATTTTTAAAATTTCTTGTTAAATAATGTCATTTTGATCTGATTCCAAAATTTCTAACATTTCACTCCAAATCGTTTATACTTTTTCATTATGATTTTTTTGTATTATTTAATGTCCATTTTTTATAGTTTCTAATTTTATTCATAAATTACTTGATTGTGTAAGTTATAGATATATTTTAAAATATGCTTCCTATTCATTATACTATAATTGATTATATATCATATTAAAACCTTAAATAAATGATAATTGTGAATATATGTCATTTTTAAGTATTAATTTTTCAAAAAGAGGTTTTATATATTATTATATTTATTTTTAATTTTAATTTATTGTTATTTTTTGAATTTATTTTAAAAATTCGATTCTGGGGTTTGGGGTTTGGGGTTTGGGGTTTGGGGTTTGGGGTTTG
>JAUIIX010000110.1 GCA_030431515.1 bacterium | reverse complement strand
TATCCCACCTCTATAGTTACCAAGAAGCAAAACAAGAATAAATATTACTATTAAACCACCTTCTATCAAGTTTTTAGAAACTGTAGCAATCGTTTTATCAATTAAAAAAGTTCTTTCCAAATATGGTTCAATTCTTACACCTTCTGGAAGACTTTTATTAATAATATCAACTTTATCTTTAATATTATTAATTGTTTCATAGGAGTTAGCACCTTTTAGCATTAATGCAATACCACCAACTATTTCACCTTCTCCATCTTTAGTCATTGCTCCATATCTTTTCGGTGAATCGAAATTAATAGAAGCAATATCACCAAGATAAAGAGGAGTTCCTTCTACAGTTTTAATATTGATTTTCTTTAATTCTTCAAAGTTATTAGCTAAGCCCTCTATTCTAATATAATATACTTCAGTATTTTTTTCAATATAACCAGAACCAGAGTTTGCATTATTCATACTAATAGCATCAAAAACTTCTGAAAGAGTTAACTTATAAGCGTTTAGTTTGTCTGGGTCAATAGTAATTTCATATTGTTTTACATAACCACCAAAACTTGATACTTCAATAACTCCTTTTGTTCCAGATAATTCTCTTTTCACAATCCAATCTTGAATATTTCTAAGTTCAAGAAGATTATATTTATCTTTGTGTTCATCATCTACAACTAATGAGTATTGGTAAATCTCGCCTAATCCTGTAGTAATAGGCATTAGTTCAGGTGAACCCAAATCTTGTGGGATTTCATTTTTAACAACACTAATCTGCTCATTTACATATTGTCGAGCAAGCATAGTAGGCACACTTTCTTCAAATACAACAGTAATCACAGATAGACCATATTTAGATATAGACCTAATTTCTACAATATTTGGAATATTAGCAAGTGAAATCTCTAATGGATAAGTGATTAATTTTTCAACTTCTTGGGGAGCCAAAGAAGGAGAAACTGTAACAATCTGAACTTGATTGTTAGTAATATCAGGTACTGCATCTAAAGGAATCTTTAGAAGCGAGTAAAGACCTGCAATAATTAAAAATAATATACCAATTATAGTGATAATTTTATTTTTAATAGAAAAAGAAATAATTCTTTCTATCATTTTAAATCCTAATAAAGTTAATAAATAATTAAATTAAATATTAACTAATAGGAGGGGCTCTTAGATTATGGTTTGATTTGAGATATGATGATTTGTATAATTCGACATCACTGTCAATTATACCCTCAATTTTATTGGGAATTAAATTAAAAGATAATCTAATTTCTTCTGGAACAACTACACTTAAACTAATGTAATTTGAAGTCCTTATATCTTCCAAATGATGAATGTTTAATTCAGTTGTTAGAATAGAATATAATAACTCTGTAATCGGATTGTCGATTTTTTCGATAAACGAATAATCAGTATATTGCTGGTCATGATTATGAGGAGCAATAGAATGAGCTATCAGAAAAAATAGTCCGATTAGCGAAAAAACATATCCATATTTTAAAATATTATTCATTTGAGGTATAAACGAATTTTATTTAAGATTATTTTATCCTAAAACTAAATATAGTGCGAAAGGAGGGATTTGAACCCTCACACCTAATGGCACTACCCCCTCAAGATAGCGTGTCTACCAATTCCACCACTTCCGCAATCGACTAAAATATTTTACAAAATTATCGAATTATTTTTTCAAATAAAAATTGTTTATCTTAAATAATTTCGTAATTTTGTAATCTTATTTTTATAGAATTAAGAAATTTTGGTGATGTAGCCAAGTGGTTAGGCACCGGTCTGCAAAACCGTGAACGCCGGTTCGAGTCCGGCCATCACCTCCAAATAAGCAAACGTTTTTGCTGTAATTTTAAAAGCCATAAAGAATTAACTTTATGGCTTTTTTAATGATAAATATAATCTAAACTTATTCGATTATAATTGATTCGCTTTTGTTTGATTCGCCAATTTTAAAGTTAATCAAGTAAGCTCCAGAATTATAGTTACTAATGTCTATATCAATCTCACCATAGTAATCATCAGTTTTGATTATATTAAATTCATTTATTAGATATATTCTACCACTTCCTATTTCTATTAATTCTACTTTTAGTTTTGATAACTGATTCATAACAGCTGAATAAAATCGCATTCTTAATTTATCTTTTACAGGGTTTGGATATGGAGGAAAAGTCCAAAATGATGGTGGTTGAATGTTAACTACTGAACTATAATATGCTTTTCTATCTTCTTCAATTGGAAAATAATACTGTTCGATACTTCCTTTACGTATTATTATTTGATTATCTTCCGAAGTAAAATAAGGCATATAAATCCCTTTATCATTAAAATTACCTTGATGAATATTATTAAATTTTAATTTATTATTCTTATCAAAACTAATATATGACATGTAATAATTGTCTTGTTGTACACTGTCAATAATTTCACTCCATGAAAAGATAATATCTTCAAAATACTTTTCGGAAAATTCATATTGCCATGGTTTTAATGTTATGTCTAATTCTATGGTAGTGTAAGAATAATCAATTTCATTAATCTTTTCTATTTGGAAATCTGAATTAACAATTAAATTATTATTATTGTTTTTAGTAACATAAGCATTATATGGTATAAAAATAGGATGTTTTTTAATTAAGTCAAAGGTCTGTTTTAATTCAAAAGATTTGCCATAATCATCTGAATAATATAACTTAATACTTTTATTATTTATTATATTAATTCCCACAGCCCATATTTTATTATCTTCAGTAAAAAAATTCATATTTTCTAAACTGTCTTTAAAAACATGAATAGTATCTAACAATAATGTTTTAGTATTTAATTTATAGAAATAAGTATAATATGGGTTTTCAATACTCAGATTTAAATGTTTATATGACCTTGTAAAGTATAAATCATTTTTCAATTGTCCCAAAACTTTAAATGGAGTTCGTATAGCTTGGTAAGGTGCTAATAATTTAATATCTAATGGCTTAATAGTTTTAAAATCATCGTCTGTATATCCAAAAAAATTATGATTATTTGTACTTAATTTATCATCTTTTATTCCATAATCATCAAAAAATATAAACCCAAATGTTGAGTCTATTTTTTTAGCAGAATTTATACGTGGGTAATATGTAATAATTCTTCCTCCCATAGTTTTCTGATAACTTGGGGAATTACTTTTTTTAAAAGTGTTTCCATTGTTTTTGGTGTATAATAAATAAGTGTTATATAGTACACCCATTTGAAATTCATTCAAACTTAAAGGATTGCTTAATATACTTCTAGAACAAGAATACGAAATAATTTCCCATTCATTTTCGGTATTTATGTTGATAATAGTTTTGTAATAGTTAGATAAAAAGAATTCTTTATTTATATATTCAATATCAATAGATTTAAATTCATCTAAGTGATCTGAAGTATTGTTTAAAAATAGACTTCCAAACTCACTAATTAATTCAAGACTATTAGTATTCAAATCATATCTAAATTGTTGATAAATTGGTGCTTTTTCTGTTTCATTTAGGTATGTAATAATTGAGATATTATTATCAATTGGATAAATTACAAAATCTCTAAATTTATCAAAAATACTAAAGATTTTCCATTCAAAATTATTATTTAACATTGCAATTTTTTTATCATCATTTAAGTATAGATTTTCAAATTTATCATATAACTTTTTATAAGCAAATGGGTAGTTAATTTCTTTAAAAATTGTAAAATCTTTATTTAAAACATAAATTTTATCATTTGTAATTGCGATTAACTTGTTATTTTGGCTTGTAATATTCTGAATGTTAGTAAATGGAGTTTTATATCCAATCCAACTAATACCATTATCGCTTGAAACAAAAACTGAATCAATATTAGATGCAGAATAAATATCATTATCAATTTTAGTAATACCTGTTAAATTAGAAGAAATCTTTTTAATTTCCCAAAAGTCACCTTTATCCTGTGATCTAATCAATTTACCAGAATAAGTTACACCAAGTAGTTTATTTTCACTAAAAATCATTTTTAAAATATCATCATCTTCATTAAGACCGGTATAATTTTGATGCCAAGTTTCACCTGTATCATAAGTTCTAAGAACACCACCTTCTGTACCGTAAAATATTAATTCATCTTCTGATAATTTTAATATTTTTAATGCAAAATTTGACTTGCAATAGAAGTTATTAGGATCTAATTGTTCAGGTGTATATTTATTTTGAGCAAATATAAATGAGAATAGTATAAAAAAAAGCATTTTGAACCTTATCTAATTAAGTTAGAAAAAATAATGAGCCAAAATAGAATTGGCTCATTTGTAATTTATTTATTATTCACAACCAATAGAAGTACACCATGATGGTAAAGAAAATGGGTCTAAGTCAAATGGTAAATAGTCACATTCACCTGGTTCAAAATTAACAGAGATTACTTTTACTTCCCAATCTGTACCGTTCCAACAGACTTCATATTCTTTTGAGCATAATCCTGGTTCAGCATCACAAGGTTTGATTATTATAAGGTTTGGGTCTGTTGGATGATCTAAAACTTCCATGCAATTTGTCATTACTATTTCTAATGAATATCTTGTTAATGTTGAACATGGAGGTGGGGTTCCCCATACATTTGAGCATATTGAAGAAAGATCTTCCATCATTTTCTCTCTGATAACTTTAAAAAACTCAGAATTAATAGTTATACCATTGCAAGCATTATCCCTAGGAATTGCAATCATACAAAACTGTGCTATCGGATGTCCTGTTGGAGAACAATCAAAACAATAATGAACATAAGCTTCGCATCCTGATGCTAATGTAATAGGGAAAGCCGTGGGTGTTGAGTTATTAGGACAACTTGTACACTGAGCATAACTTTCTGCAGTAGATATAATCAGTAATGAGAAAGTAATAATTAATAATGAAATGAAATTTTTCATTTTAGTTTCCTTTTTTATAAAAATTAAGTATTTATAATAGAAATTTAGACTTTGCGTCTATAGCATCTTTTGTAGTTTTTATAACTACGCTTGCTAATGGGTTCGCAAAAAAACTTTCATCGGGATTTTGCGAATCTTTTTTTTTGTGTTTTTTTAAGGACTCATAATAATCTCCTTTAATAAAAAGCCAACCTTTGTGTTGGGAAATATGATAAAAACAGTCAATATTATAATTTATTGCTATATTAA
>JAUIIX010000039.1 GCA_030431515.1 bacterium | reverse complement strand
ATGAACGAAGCTCTTCTTGTATAGACTTATCTTCTAAACTTATATCATTATTCCAATACATTTCATTCCCCATACAGCAAAATTAAGTTAAAATACGCAAAAAACAAAAAATGGTTCAAAAGAAATCACTTTAAATATAAATTAATTCATCTTTAATTCTATTACTTGTTACATTTTTTATCTTTTTTTGGAATCAATAATAAATTACTCCGAAATCACTTTATACTTATTTGGTTTAAAAAACATTAGTACAATTCCACCAACAACAAAGAAAAACAATAAAGACAAAATAGCAATTCTATAAGAATTAGTAAATTCTAAAGATAATCCAAATACTAAAGAACCTAACCAACTTGTTCCTCTTTCAGATATTTCATAAATTGAAAAATATTCTGCTTCTGCCCCTTTTGGTATTAATTTTGAGAACATTGACCTTGACAATGCTTGAGTACCTCCCATAATAAAGCCAACAGTAAGACCTAATATATAAAAGCCAGTTGTATCATGTAAATAACCAAAGGCATAGATTAAACCTATAATCCATATTACTATTGTAATTAGAATTGAATTTTTTGCACCTATCTTACTGGCGACATAAGAAAAGAAATATGACCCAAAAAATGCAATGAATTGAATTAAAAGAATTACAGTAATTAAAGTTGATTGTTCTAATTTAAGTTCATGAATTCCAAACTGTGATGCAAAAGTTATTACCGCTTGCACACCATCATTATAAAGCAAATATGCAACTAAAAAGATTAATGTTTGCGGATAGTTTTTTAAATCCTTAAATGTTTTATAAAATTGTTTAAACCCAGAGCTTAATAAGTTATTACCATTTTGAATTTTATTTTGATGTCTATTCTTAATGTTAATAAGAGGGAAAATGGAAAATACGAACCACCAAACACCTGCTGAACAAAGTGAAATTCTTACTGCTTCACCACTACTAATTGATATTTGATTACTTTCAGCCATTGAAAACAATACTAAATTCAATGCTAAGAGAACCCCACCACCGATGTATCCGATTGCATACCCTTTCGATGAGACACTATCTCTTTCCTCTTCCTTTGTAATATCATTTAATACTGAATTGTATATTACCATCGATATTCCAAAAGATAAATTTGCAATAATTAATAGAACAAAACCAAGCATATAATTTCCACTATTGATAAAATACATCATCATAGTTGAAATTGAACCTAATAAAGCAAATGCACCTAAAAACTCTTTCTTTTTACCTGTTAAATCTACTATTGAACCTAATAATGGCAATATAAATACTTGTAAAACAACGGAAATAGATATTGTATATGCAAAGAGAGCATCAGGATTGATATGTAATCCAAAAAAACTTATTAATCCATTTACTGCACTATCTTGAGCAACGCTTGTTAAATAAGGTCCTAAAAAAACTGTTATTACTGTTGCTGAAAATGCAGATGAAGCAAAATCATACAGATACCAAGATTTTATTTCTTTGTTTTTAATCATTTATTTTTTTTGAATATAATTTTCCACTAAATTATAGAATTTTGAATTAATTTTCATAATTTGCATTTATAATTATGGAAATATTAAAATTAAATAGTGTATCGAAATACTTTGGTGACTACAAAGCCACTAATGATGTTTCATTTTCAGTCCAAAAAGGTGCAATCTTCGGATTATTAGGACCTAATGGAGCTGGAAAAACGACAATAATAAGACAAATTACTAATATATATTATCCAGATAGTGGTGAAATTCTACTTTTTGGAGAAAGTGTTTCTTCTAAGCATCAAAATATGATGGGCTATTTACCAGAAGAGCGTGGTTTATATAAAAAATTGAAAGTAATTGAACAACTTATTTATTTTGGCGAATTAAAAGGTCTTAGTAAAAAAGAAGCGGAAAAAAGAGCAAGACTTTGGCTTATTAAATTAGGTGCAAATGATTGGATTGACAAGAAAATCCAAGAATTATCTAAAGGAATGCAACAAAAAATCCAATTCATTTCTACTATTTTGCATGACCCAGAATTTCTAATTTTAGACGAACCTTTTTCTGGATTTGATCCAGTTAATGCTGAACTTCTAAAAGACATTATCTTAGAACTTAAAAGTCAAGGTAAAACAATAATTTTATCAACACACGTAATGTCTCAAGTTGAAGAATTATGTGATGAAATTGTTTTAATTAACAGAGGTAAAATAATTTTAGAAGGTAAAGTTAGAGAAATTAAAAAGAGCTTTGGTAGGAATAATTTGAAAATTGAATTTGATGGAAGCGATGAATTTCTAAATGGAATTGATTCTTCTAAAATCATAAACAGAAGCAATAATTCTGTGGAAATCAAATTAGAAAATGAAAATGAAGCAAAAGCTATATTTAGTAAAATTGATAATTCAACATTTATATATAAATTTGAATTAGCTGAGCCCAGTTTGCATGAGATATTTATTAATACTGTTGGTATTAATAATTTAAATGAACAAGAAATATTAGAAATACAGAAATAATGAAAACATTTAATCTTACAAATAAAGTAAAAATAGTATTAAAACATGAGTATTTATCAAAAGTAAAGACAAAATCTTTTCTGATTGGTACTTTTGTAGCTCCTTTGGGAATAGTCGCATTATTTGGAGTTTTAATAGCAGCTACTTTTATTTTTAAAGATACTACAGAAAGAAAATTAGCTATAGTTGACCAAACAGAGTATTTAGGTCAAGTTTTAGTTGATTCTGACACATCTCGATATTATTTAACTGATAAAAGTGAAGAAGTTTTAACTAAATTAACAGAAGATTCTAAAATTGATGGATATATATTAATTCAAGAAGATATTTTAGATTCTGGAAATGTTCCAATTTATACTCAAGGTGGTGGTGGAATAGGGTTTACTTCTTTATTAGAAAAGAATTTAAGTCGTATAGTAAGAAAAGAAAGATTAAAACGATCAGGAACTTCAGATGATGTTATTAATTTAGTAGATAGTGGAATAAATCTTAATACTAAAAAAGTAACTGAAGAAGGTATCAAAGATGATAAAACTGAAGTACTTGCTTATGTTGGATACGCATTAGGATTTGTAATATATATGTTAATGTTCCTATATGGAACTCATATTTTCCGTTCTGTATTAGAAGAAAAATCAAATAGAATAATAGAAATAATTGTTTCATCTGCTAAACCATTTGATATTTTATTAGGTAAAGTATTAGGTATTGGTTTAGTTGGTTTAACTCAGGTATTTGCTTGGATAGCAATTGTAGTTATTTTACTAACATTTGCTGGTCAGATAGCAGGTGCATTTATTGATATAGACCCTACTACTCTACAAGCTGGAATGACAATGCAAGATGCACAAACTAAGCAAGTAGAAATGATGATGTCAGGTATTCCAGAGATTTCTCCTTGGTTAGGAATTGGATTCGTCTTTTACTTCTTAGCCGGATATTTTATTTACTCTTGCTTATTTGCTGCTGTAGCTTCAGCAGTTGATAATGAACAAGATGCACAACAATTAATGGTTCCGATTACAATTCCGATAATTATACCTATTGCCTTAATTCCAATGATTATGGCTAACCCAGATAGTGTTCCAGCAATTGTGGCTTCACTAATACCTTTCTTCTCACCGATATTGATGATTGTTAGAATAGCATCAACTCAAGTACCTATTTGGCAAATATTAGCAAGTGTAGTTCTCTTAGTTTCTACATTCTTAGGAATTATATGGCTAACGGCAAAAATATATAGAATAGGAATTTTGATGACGGGTAAGAAACCTACAATTAAAGATTTCTACAAATGGATAAAAATGAGTTAATATGAATACAGATAAAAAAGTACTATACATTGAAAATGATCCTGCATCTGTAATATTATTAAAAAGAATTTTGTCAAAAGATTTTCTTTTTGATTCAGCAAATACTGATACAGAAGCAATTCGAAAAGTAGAAGAAAATCAATATGATTTAATATTAATGGATATTAATCTTAATTGCGATATGAATGGAGAGGATTTAATGAGATTATTTAGAAGAATACCAAATACTTCTAAAATCCCAATTTTTGCTGTTACTACACGAGCTTTTGGTAACGAAGGTGAAAGATTGTTAGATGATGGTTTTAATGGGTATTTTGCCAAACCTTATGACACAGAAAATTTGATTAAATCAATAAAATTTTATTTGAAAGTAGATTAAAAAAAAGAGCCGAAGCTCTTTTTTTTATTTATTTATTTCTAATATTTCGTATGCCTGCATTCCAGTTGGTAGATTCACTTCAACTGTATCACCAACCATTTTCCCTAACAATGCTTTGCCTAATGGAGATTCAATTGAAATTTTATCTTCCATAAAATCAGCTTCAGCATCTGAAACCATAAAATAATCAAATATCTTGTTTATTTTAATATTCTTTACTTTCACTTTAGATAAGATATAAACCTTATCATCAGGGAACTCACTTGTGTCAATTACTTGACTATTTGCTAGTACTCTTGATATCTTATTAATCTTTAACTCCAATAGTCCTTGTTCATCTTTTGCAGCATCATAGTCAGCATTCTCAGACAAATCACCATGAGATCTTGCTTCACCTATTTTCCTAGCTATTTCTGCTCTACCTTTTGTAGTTAATACATTTAATTCTTCTTCTAATTCTTTTCTTTTTTCTTTAGTTAAATATATTGTTTGTGACATTTCAAATCACTCCTGTATTAGTAATATTAATTAAAAGGCACACTTCCAACAATTTCAATTCCAAAACTTTTCAAACCAATTCTCTTCTTAGGGCTATTAGTTATTAACTCCATTTTTTTTACTCCTAAGTCAGCTAATATTTGAGCTCCTATTCCAAAATCTTTAGGGTCAGGTTTAACTCCTAAATTTTCATGAAATTCTTTTGTATTTGATAGATTATCTTGTTTAGATAAGGCAGATATTCTATCGCTTAACTTAGAATTATAAGCATTATGATTAATATAAAGCAAAACACCTTTGCCAGCATTATCAATCATTTTAAGAGCTTTTCTTAATTGAGATTCTTCATTGTTTTTTAAAGTTCTAAATATTTTAGAAGTTAAATCTTCTGAATGTGCTCTAACTAAGATACTCTCGTTCTCATCCCATTCACCCTTCACTAAGGCGATATGTTCTTTCTCGTCTATCAAATTAACATAAGTATATAATTCGAAAGTACCATAAAGTGAATCAATAGTAGTTTTACTTGTTCTTTTTACTAATGAATCTTTTTCCAATCTATGAGAAATTAAATCTTTTACAGTAATAATTTTTAAATTATGTTTAACTGAAAATTGTTTTATATCATCAAGTCGAGCCATTGTACCATCTTCATTGATAATTTCACACAAAACTCCACAAGGTTTTAATCCAGCTAATTTCATCAAATCAGTAGTTGATTCAGTATGCCCTGGTCTTCTAAGTACACCACCTTCAGCAGATATCAATGGGAATATATGCCCTGGTCTTGCTAAATCGCTTGGTTTTGTATCTTTATATGCTAAAGCTCTTATAGTAGCAGCTCTATCCATTGCAGAAATACCAGTAGTTGTACCATGAACATAATCTACAGATACTGTAAACTTCGTGGAATGTAAAGCTGAACTACTTTGAACCATCTCATTTAATTCTAATTCTTTTGCTCTATCTTTTTCAACAGCAACACAAATCAACCCTTTAGCATGAGTTGACATAAAATTTACTGTTTCAGGAGTACAAAGTTCAGATGAAGCAATTAAATCACCTTCATTTTCTCTATCTTCATCATCCATTACTATAATCATTTTACCTGAAACTAAATCTACTAAAGCTTCTTCTATTGTATTCATATCTTTCTTGGTATATAAAAAAAATGAAAACTACATCGCTGTAGTTTTCCTTAATTTTTTTAAATTTTTAATAAATTTATTTTTTTTGAGTTACAGCAGATTTTAAAAATCTAATATTTGTATTATCTGAAACTTTTAATAAAACAGTTTCTTCATCAGAATCTTGAATAGTACCATACATTCCAGAACTGGTAACTACTTTATCACCCTTCTGAAGTTCACTAAGCATTTTCTGTTGTTCTTTTTGTTTCTTTTGTTGTGGTCTAATCATTAAAAAATACATAATAAGGAAAATCGCACCAAACATAATTAATGTTGGCATCATTCCCCCATCTCCTCCACCTTGGCCACCAGGTGGTGCCATAAATAATAAATTCAAAATCATTTATAATCCTTTTTTCAAATAAATAATCACAAAATTACGAAATTAAAAATTAATATCCACTTTTTAAATTAAAGTCTAATTAATCAGATGATTCTAATTTAGTTCCGCTCTTAAAAACCTTATACAAACATCCTACAAATAATGATATAACAAAACCCCATCCTAATGTGATAAAAACTATACCACCTGTATCAATTGGAAAATCCATAGTAATCCTTTATTTACTTGATTCTAATAATTCTTTATACTTTTTGTATAAAGTTTTTTCGTCGCCTTGAGCGTAACCATTATGTTCCCAAACAATATTACCCTTTCCATCTACTAAAAAAGTATGTGGTGGATTATTTACATTCATTGCTCGTTTCAAATCAGAATTAACATCTAATAAAACTTCATAATTCCACCCTCTACCATTTACAAAAGGTGCTACTCTTTTCGAGTTTCTCGAATCATCTATTGAAACAGCATAAATTTTTATTCCACTTTCTTTTTGCCATTGAGTATAAGTTTCGTTGATATTTACTAATTCTTGAATACATGGTTTACACCAAGTTGCCCAAAAGTTAATAATATATGGTTTTCCATCATTTGTCATATTTTTTGTATCAAAAGGTTTACCTTTTGTATCCTTTAATTTCACTGATGGAACTGTTCTTTCAGCTGCATTTAATGAAATAAAAGCACCCAAAAACAATAATGATAGTATTAATTTCGTTTTTAACATCTAATTCTCACATTTATTTTTAAAAAGTTTCTTATATTTGTTGTTAATACGTTTACAAATATAAAAAAGTTTAATTAAAGGAAAAAATTATGAAGTATATTCAACTAATAATAATCTCGTTATTTCTAACTAATGTCACATTTTCACAATCTTTAAGAGTAGATTGGATGGATAATGTTGTAAAAAAAGATTTTAACACAATAGATCCAGATTCATTACTCTATGTTTATAAAGCTTCAGCTCATGGTGAAATGACAAATACAACATTTAGTGATTTAGAGTTATTTTCGTCAATAGAATTCCTTCAAAAAGCTGAGAACCATTCTATTGGATATTGTACTTATGTTTGCTACGATGCCTTTGATGTTGATTTTGTTGAAAGTGATACTTATATTTTAAAAGGAAATACTTCAACTAATAGTATTTTTGCTGGTAGTGATGGTTCTGAGGGTTTTCAAATTTATCTATACCCTTTTGCCCCTGATGGGAATGATGAAGTTGATAGATTCCCAGGAGTTACTATTATAAGAGTAAAATTTATGAATGTTAAAGACCCTGATAATGATTTTGTAGAATTTGATATAAAATTTGAAATAACTGTTGATGGTGTTGCATCTGTTAAATATGGGAAACCCGGTGACTTTACGATTTCTCCAAACCCTGTTGACGATTCTTTCAAATTAGATATTGATGAAAATTTAATTTCTAACTTTAATAACTCAAATCTAAAAATCTATGATTTACTTGGTAATGTAGTATTAAACATTGAAAATTATACTCCTAACCAAGAAATTAATATAAATTCTCTTGCAACTGGTAAATATATTCAAGCAATAACAGGTTTGGATGGACAAACTTATTCATTACCATTAATTAAAAAATAATACTTACAATAATAATAATAAAACAAAGATACATATTACTATGTATCTTTTTTTATTTGAATTTATTCATTTATAATAATTTTGAATAGAAAAATTGTTAATTTGGCATAAATATTGCACAGTACAATTTTTAGTTATGAGTGTATTAATGAATGAAGTTTATAAAAAAATTATATAAAGACATATTCCTTGTGTTCTTCTTTACTATTGGTATTTTGATATTAAGTCATATTGATAATACTGGTAGAGAAGTTGTAACTTTCGATTTATCAAATTATTTCGACAAATTTAATAGTAATTTAGAAAACGTAGAATCAATAGAAGAAGAGATAAGTGAAGATGAAATTGCTATAGATAATACTGACTCAGAATTATTCGTTTTAAAAGGAGTATCTTCTCATTATGCTCATAAATTTCATGGCAGAATGACTGCTAATGGTGAAATATTTGACATGAATGAGTATTCTGCTGCACACAAAAAATTACCATTTGGTACAATATTAAAAGTAATTAATCAAAAAAACAACAAAACAGTCTTAGTAAGAGTAAATGATAGAGGACCTTATGTTAATGACAGAATAATAGACTTATCATATTCAGCAGCTAAGAAAATAGGTGATATGGGACTTCCAAAAATTAAAGCCGTTAGTTTTGATGTTAATTCATTAAAAAACACAAATCCAGAAACTCAATATCTTGCCTTCTCAGAAGATAAAAAATTGCAAGTATTTGAGAAAAATTCGATTAATATTTCGTATAAAACAGATGATTTTACTAAAGCAGTAAAAGCTTATAGAGAATATAAAACTAAATCAAACATTAATAATGTTTTTATATTCGTTCCAGCATCTGAAGAATACTATAATTCTAAAACATTTTATATAGGTAATGTTAATAGTGCAATACTATTTGCTCAAAATTAACTTTTAACAAACTTTTCTATTCCACGAACCAACTTATCTAAATCTTCTTCAGAAGTATAAACATTCGGTGTTATTCTTACTCCATCAATACTCTCAATTTTAATAGCAACAGTATGAATTTTATATTTATTCCATAAAAATTCTGCTAATTCAGCCCCAGCTTTGCCTTCTATTTTTATATTCGCTAAAGCACAAGAATACTCCGTTTTAAAAGAATTATAAAAAGAAACTCCATTGATATCTTTAACCCTTTCCATCCAATAATTTCTTAAATATCTTAATCTATTTTGTTTTCTTTCAGAACCAATTGTATTATGAAATGAGATTGCAGAGCCAATTGCCATTTCAATAGGAAAACTTCTTGTGCCAATAGATTCAAATTTCCTGATATTATCACCATCTGGATCATCTGAAGAAAGCAAAGCCCATATATTCTTAATTTTATCTTTTTTTATATACATCATACCCGTTCCAAAAGGAGCACAAAGCCATTTATGTAAACTTGTTGCAAAGTAATCACAATCTAAATCAGGTATTTTATAATTTATTTGAGCAAATGAATGGGCAGCATCTACAATTACCTCTATACCTCTTTTATGTGCTTCATTTGCTATTTTTTTAGTAGGTAATACTTGACCGACCCAGTTTATAACATGAGTAATATGTACAATTTTAGTTTTAGATGTAAATTTATCAATATATAATTTTGCAATTTCATCTTCATCTTCCATTGGGAATTTCATATCTACCCAAACTAACTTAATTCCATCCCGCTTTTCTCGTTGTTTCCAAGCATTCATCATATTTGGATAATCATACTTATTTAATACAACCTCATCACCAGCTTTTAAATTTAAACCAAATATAATTGTGTTTAGACCTTCAGTAGAATTTCTATTTATTGCAATTTCATCTGGAGAAACACCTGCTAAAATCGACAAGTTCTCTCTAAGTGGCTCTCGTCCTGCATCTATTATTCTCCACATATAATATGAGGGAGCTTCATTTGACATTTCATAATATTTATTATGAGCATCTTGTACTACTTTAGGTTGTGGAGAAACTCCACCATTATTCAAATTAATAATATTAGATGAAACAGTGTATGATTCTCTAATCCATCTCCAAAAATCTCTATCATCTGAAGAGTCTAAATCATTAACTTCTTGAATACTTCTTACTTTTTTATTTTCAGCAATTAATTGTCCAGTAAAAATGGGAGTACTAACAGCACCTGCAGTAAGTATAGAATTTCTTATAAAATTTCTTCTTTTCATGATTTTACCTCAATTATAAATCGTCATATTCGCTAAATTTACTAATTTTATCAATATTTGCATTGTCTGAACTTGGTCCTAAGCCAAAATCTATAACAGTAAATTCATCAATTATACTATCTTTTGAAAACATTAAACCCATCATCATAATTAAGCCAGTTGCTAAGATAACAAAGAATAACACTCCCATTCCTAAACCCCTTATTTCATAAACAGCAGGTATTTGGAAGAACAACAATATAGTTATTAATCCTCTTGGAGCTAAAAATATTTCAGGGAATACATCTGTCTTGAGAAACATTTTGAAATTCAAATATCTAACACTATAAAGAATTACGATGATTACAGAACCTACAATAATTACCTTTGGATCAAGTAATTGATTCAAATCTATCATCATACCAAAAGCTACAAAGAATAAAGTACGAACAACAAAAGCAGTTTCAGCAGTTATCAAGTGAAAGTCCTTTACTAATTTTTTTACAGCTCCATGATCAATATATCCTTGAAGTTTATTAAAAAAGAACAACTTAGTATTATTTAAAAATAAACCAAATATAAAAATCAAAAGTAAAGACGACAAATGTAATTTCTTGCCAACGGCATATAAAATAGCCAAAATAGCAATTATAAGAAAAATCCTAACACCTGTTTTAAACTTACTAAAAATATAAACTAATAAATAAGAAATTAAAACCGATTGAATAATAGTAAATATTATATTTAAAATACCTCCAATGTTTAATATACTTTCTTCTTGTAGCACAATAAAATTGAAAAACATAATTCCAATAATATCTGAGAATGTAGATTCATATATTAAAAATTCTTTTTTCTGTTGAGTTAGACTATGAACACTAGGAATCAATACAGCACTTGAGACTACTGAAAGAGGTATTGCATATATTAAAGAATTAAAAAAAGGCTCATCTAAAAGAAACATTATGGCACTCCCCATTGCTAATGAAGTAATTAACAATACGAGTAAGGCCATCAAAATAGATTTTCTAACTAAAGGTATTTTATCTTTGGTTATTTTCAGGTCAACAGCAGCTTCTAAAACAATCATTATTAGACCAATAACACCTAATAATTCTAAATACCCAAAAAGATTTTCTGTCAAATTAACATTATAATATGTACTAATTTGCTTAAGAAATACTCCAGTTCCTAATAAAAATAGCACGCTTGGAATTTTATATTTTTTACTAAGTTTGTCAAAAATATAAGAAAGTGTGATTAATATTGAAAATAGTATGATTAGGTAGTAAGTATCAATTTTTATAATTTATTCCTTTTTATGAAAATTCAAAACACAATATAACGAGAAAAAATTAACGAAAAAAATTTTGTTAAAAAAATTACTAACATTACTTAGTTTCATATATCTACTTTTAATGAACATTATGTTATAATTTAGAAAAGTTAATAAGATGTTTATAAAAAATTTCTGTTAATATGTTATATACTTCTAAATTTTATTAATTTTGTAAATTATATCAATATAATTATTAAATTAATGACTAATCAAGTAGAATTTAAGCAATATACTTTTGATAATAGAGAAAGAACAAATCAAGAGTTTGCTGAAGTAGCAAATACATTAAGACAAGACATAATAAAAAGTTTATTATTAGCTAAATCTGGTCATAGTGGTGGACCATTAGGAATATCAGATCTTATGTCCGTGTTGTATTTTGGTGGTTATATGAATTATGACCCAGAAAATCCAAATATGTTCGGACGTGATAGATTTGTATTAAGTGCAGGTCACATGGCTCCTGTACTATATTCAACTTTAGCAAGAGCTGGATATTTCGAATGTGCTGAGCTAGCAACTTTAAGAAAACTTGGCACAAGGTTACAAGGACACCCTGGTTTAGATGTTCATTTACCTGGAATAGAAACTTCATCTGGTTCATTAGGGCAAGGAGTTTCAATTGCTGTTGGAATGGCTATGAGCGATAAATTTGTAGATAAAAATGATGCTGCTGTTTATTGTATTACAGGTGATGGTGAATTGCAAGAAGGTGCTTGTTGGGAAGCAGCAATGGCTGCAAGCAACTATGATTTAAGCAACCTATGTTGGATTGTTGATAATAATGATTGTCAAATAGATGGTAGAGTTAAAGACATTATGGACGTCTACCCTATTAAAGAAAAATTTGAATCTTTCAATTTTAGTGTAATTGAAATAGATGGCCATAACTACGATGAAATAAAAAAAGCAATTGAGTTCTTTAAAGAAAATCAGATTTCAGAAAATAATAAACCTACTTGTATAATTGCAAAAACATATATGGGTAAAGGTGTGTCGTTTATGCATGATAAATATTCATGGCATGGTAACCCACCGAATTCTGAACAAGCTGAAATCGCATTATCTGAATTAAATATGGAAAAAGATTAATGAAATTTGAAAAATATGGAGTTAAACCAACTAGACATGGTTTTGCTCAAGGTTTAGTTGAATTAGGTGAAGAAAACAAAGATGTTGTTGTTTTTGGGGCAGATGTTACTGGATCGGTTAAAACATCTGAATTTCAAAAAAAATTCCCTGAAAGATTTTTTTCAATAGGAATTGCAGAACAAAATGCTACAACTATTGCAGTTGGTTTTGCATTATCTGGTAAGGTTTCTGTTTTCTCTACTTATTCTGCTTTTGCGGCTTTTAGAAATGCAGACCAAATAAGAGTATCTGTTTGTTATAATGATGCTAATGTAAAAATTGGTGGTGGCCATTCAGGAGTTACTGTTGGTCCAGATGGTGCAACTCATCAATCTTTAGAAGAAGTTTCTTGGTTACGAGCTTTACCTAATATGACATTAGTAGTTCCTTGTGATTTTGAAGAAACAAGAAAGGCAATTAAATTAGTTGGAAGAATGCATGGTCCAGCTTATGTAAGATTTGGAAGATCAGATGTTCCTATGTTTACCACTGAAGATACTCCTTTAGAGTATGGTAAAGCACAAGTATTTAAAGAAGGCAATGATGTAGCTATTGTTGCAAATGGAATTATGGTTTGGAGAGCATTAGAAGCAGCTCAAAAATTAAAAGAAAATCATGGAATTGAAGCAAGAGTTATTAATAATGCTTTTGTTAAACCAATGGATGAACATACAATTACTAACGCTGCTATAGAATGTGGTTGTATGGTTACTGCCGAAGAACATCAAGTAATTGGTGGTTTATCAGGTGCGGTTGCTGAAGTTGTTGCCAAAAATTTTCCAGTTCCTATTGAATTTGTGGGAATGAAAGATACATTTGGTGGCTCTGGCGAACCAGAAGAACTAATGGAACATTATAATCTAAATTGGCAAGCTATTTATGCCTCTGCATTAGTTGCTATTGATAGAAAGAAAAACGGTTTTAAAAAAGTTAGGAAATTAATTGATATACCAGAATATTCAGAAAATCTTTAAGCTTATAATCTTAATGGCAATCATTTCTTTTATTTCTTGTGATAAAAAAGGAATAGGAGATGTTTTAACATATAGTAAAAATAACAAAGTTCATGCAGTTATCCAAATTCCTTCTGGTACTGCTAAAATATATGTATATGATTACATACAAAAAGGATTTAAAAATAAAGTAGAAAATTCAATTGAAACCAAATACGATTTTTTACCACTTCCTTTTAATTATGGATTTTTACCTTCTACTAAAATGTTAGATAGTGATGACAAAAATCTTGCAATAGAATCTATTGTTTTGTCAGAAATGTATTCAATTGGAACATTAATCGAAACTGATGTATTAGGTTCTTTAGAATACACCAAAGATAATAAAACAAACATAATTGTAATACAAAACCCTATATATGATGATGCAAAACTAATTCAATCAGAAAATATGATAGAATTACAAGAAAAATACCCTGATATTATTACAATAATTCAACTTTATTTCGAAAACAGTTTTAATTATGAATTCACTAAAATTATTTCAAAAGAAGAAACAGAAATTTTAATAAAAAAACATATAATTAGAAAAATTTAATTTTTTTACTTAAATTGTGTTTATTATTATTAAATAAAAAAAAATAATTGAATAAAGATAATCAAAATAACGAAGAATTATTACTTAGAATTAAGGAACTTGAAGATAAAGTTTCTGGTTTAACTATGGAAAACCAAATGCTTCAAATTTCTATTAATGAAAGTGAATCTCTGCACAAATCAGTAGTTGAAAACTCTCTTGATGGTACATTAATTTTTGATAAAGACTTTGATATTATTTATGCTAACGATGAAGTTTTTAATATTTCATCATACAATGAGTCAGAATTACTAGACTTTAGATTAGAAGATTTAGTCGCTCCGGAATCTTTAGAAAATGTAAAAAATATATTAAATGATGTCTTAAATAAAGTCATCGAAAGTAAAAAATTTGAATTTGATTTAATCAATAGATATGGTGAAATTAGAAATATTTTTGCTAGTTGCTCATTTACTAATGATTTCCAAGGTAACAAAGCTTTAGTACTTCAAATTCTTGATATTACAGATATCAAATCTGCTGAACGCAGAATGATTGAAATTAATCATGAATTAGAGCAAAGGGTTAATGAAAGAACATCCCAATTGCAAGAGACAATGGACGATTTAAAAGTTGAAATCGCTGTTAGAAAAAAAGCTGAGCTAGAACTGCAACTTGCAAAAGAAGAAGTTGATAATGCTTTAGAAAAAGAAAAGGAATTAAATACTTTAAAAACACGTTTTATTTCAATGATTTCTCATGAATACAGAACTCCACTAACTGTTATATTAACTTCAACTTATTTAGTAGAGCAATATTACCAAGGTGAACATCAAGAACAATTCAATAAATTTTTAGGTAAAATTAGAAATTCAGTTGATACAATGACTCAGTTACTCGAAGATGTATTAACTATAGGAAAAGCAGAATCTGTAAAAAGTAAAATTATACCTAAAAAAATCAATATTATAGATTATATTAGAGAAATAATTGAAGAATGTAAAGTTGTTGATAAAGACAAACATAATTTCATATTAAACTATGAACTTTCATCTCCTGAAATAATATCTGATGAAAAAAGTTTAAGACATATCTTCCAAAATATTATTTCAAATGCTGCCAAATATTCCCCTGGTGCAGATGAAGTAACGATTGACATAAAAGAAAATTCGAGAAACTTAGTTGTATATGTTACTGATAAAGGAATCGGAATACCTAATGATGACATTGCAAATCTTTTCGAAACATTCCATAGAGCAAGTAATGTAGGTTCTATTTCTGGAACTGGATTAGGACTTTCTATTGTAAAAAGATGCCTTGATTCATTATACGGTGAAATTGGTGTTCAAAGTGAACTTGGGAAAGGAACTAAGTTTATTTTAGAATTACCAAAAGATATCCAATTATTTATGAAGTAATGAATTTATCGCGTTTTAAATATATTTTACTTAGTCAAACTGTGTTATTACCTTTAGTTTTTATTGCTAAATTAACTACGCACTATATTTTTAATTTCAATAACTCAAACTCAAATTTTGATTTACTTACAATTATTAATGATAGTATATTTATAGCAGCTTTTTTTGCAATAATTTTATCTACTAGCAAAAAAGTTATTATTCGTTTTTTAGATGACACTTTCACTCTCAAATTTAACTTTACACTTGTCAGTTTATATCTAACAGTACATTATTTTATTTCGTATTTTATTTTATCCTCCAACAGTTTAAAAAATCAAAACTATTCATATATTTATGTGTTTATTTTATTAGTAGCAATCATATACTCAAATATTAAATTCAAAAAAGTCCTTAATGAAAAAAAGTAAACCATCATATACAGAAGGTAAAGTTTCAAGCATTCTAATCAAAAGCTCAATTCCAATGATATTTGGTGTTGGTGCTGCTGTTGCTTTTAATTTTATTGACACCCTCTTTATAGCAAAACTTGGTACTTTAGAATTAGCAGCTATTACATTTACATTTCCGATTGTATTTTTGATAATTGGTGTATCTATGGGAATGGGTATGGGAGCAAGTGCTGTTATATCTCGTGCTTATGGAGAAAATAATTTAGAAAAAGTAAAAAAACTAACTACAGATGGAATTGTAATTTCATTTTTATCAGCTTTAATATTTGTTGTGATTGGATTAATATTTTTTGAAGAAATATTTATTATAATGGGTGCTAATGAAGAAATTTTACCCTATATCAAAGAATATATGAGGATATGGTACCCTGGTATAGTCTTTATCACAATCCCAATGGTTGGAAATGCTGCAATTAGAGCAATAGGTGATACTAAAATTCCAAGTTTAGTAATGATGATAGCAGTTACTATTAACATTATTTTAGATCCTATATTAATTTTTGGTTTAGGTTTTATCCCAAAATTAGGACTAACAGGTGCTGCAATGGCTACACTCTTTGGTCGATTCGTTTCTTTATCTTTTTGCTTGTATTTTTTAATAAAAAAATATAATATGATAGACTTAAACTTTAGAAACTTATTTAAGTTAAAAGAATCATTTAAAGAAATAATGTATGTAGGTTTACCAAGTTCAATTACAAATATACTGATGCCACTTGGTATGGCGATAATTATAAGTATGATTTCCAAATATGGCGAACCAGCAGTTGCAGCAATGGGTGCCGCAAGTAGAGTAGAAATGCTAACAATGACCGTCTTTATGGCTTTAGGAAGCGTCTTAGGTCCTTTTATTGGTCAAAATTGGGGGGCTGGTAAAACAGATAGAATATTAATCGCAATTAAACAAGGATATTTATTTAGTTTAATCTGGGGAGCTTTAATGTTTTTAATGTTTTATGTTTTTAAAGAAGAAATTGCTATTTTTGTAAAAGATGATATTGAAGTTGCTAAATATATGATTTTATTTCTGAGTATTACTCCAATTTCTATTGGCTTTAGAGGTGTTATGATGGTAGTATCTACTTCTTTAAATATATTAAAGAAACCTATTATGGCAACTGTTTTAACAATACTTCACATGTTTATTATCTTTATACCATTAGCTTATTATTTATCAGATATTTATGGTTTCGTAGGTATTTTCTGGGCATCAGTTATTTCAGCATTTATAACATCTATCGCTGGATACTTTATTTTAAGAAGACATTTAAGAATCACTTTATGAAATATATTTTAATAATCTTATTACTAACAATTCATTCAAACTTTTTAAAATCTAACGAGTTTTTCTTAGACGCTATTTCGTTTAAATCAAACAACTTAGACACTATAGGTAGATGTGATGTTTTTATTGTAATTCCGTATGAATTTTTAAAATTTGAGAAAGAAGAAGATATTTTTTACTCTTCTTCAAACTTAAATATCTCTATTTTAGATGAATCTGGAAATACAATTAACGAGTCAAAACAACAAATTATACTCAAAGCTGAGAATTATTTCCAAGCCCAAGGTGGAGATGGTAAATTCAAAATTATAAAAAAATCATTCCTTTTAAATGCTGGATCTTATAAGGTTGAAGCATTTATCCAAGACAATCTATCTAATAAATTGCTCAAGAAACAAAGAAAAATTAATATTCTAGAATTTAATCAATTTCCCTTTTCATTAAGTGGATTAATGATTTTAAGTACAATTGAAGAAAGCAATGGAAAATATAAAATTACTCCTTTTTTTGATGACAACTTAGCTTCAATCAAAAATGGATTCTTTACCTTTTTTGAAATTTATAGAAATACAACTGAATCTAAAGATTATAAATTTTTATATCAGTTATCAAAGGAAAATAGTGGTGAAACCATCACAGGTGAAGTAATTAATAAAACAATATCTAAAAATAAGCAACAATATTATCTTTATGTCAAAACAGAGAAATATCTTATCGGAAAATACACTTTAAATGTAATTGCAGTTGATGCTAATAATACTGACTCAGTTCCTGAAAAAAAAGATTACTTAGCAGTGTCACAAAGAATCATTAACTTTACTCCCACTCTAATAAGCAAACTAATAGAAAACATTGATGATTCCATCAATAAATTAAGGTATGTAGCTAGTTCATCTGAATTGTCTAAACTTAAAGAACTATCTACTGTAGAAGAAAAAGTAGAAGCATTTCTAAGCTTTTGGAAGGATTTAGACCCTTCACCAAATACTGAAACTAATGAAGCTTTATTAGAATATTACAACAGAATAGATTATTCAAATAAAAATTTCAAATCTTCATCAGATGGTTGGCTAACAGATAAAGGAAATGTTTATGTTGTTTATGGACAACCAAATACAATTACAAACTCAAATTCAAACTATGAATCAAGAATAACTTATGAAAAATGGGTTTACTCAAACAATCGTGAATTTATTTTTGAAGACAAATCTGGCTTTGGAGATTATAGATTAATTAGACCTTTTTCAGTATCAGAAAAATATATTTATAAATAAATGAATATTTCTTTAATCATACCATCTGGTGGAATTGGCAGTAGAATGAATGCCAAAATTCCTAAACAATATTTAGAGATAAATAACATCCCAATAATTATTAGGACTTTAAAAGTTTTTAATAATATAAAAGAAGTCAAAAAAATTATCATACCAATAAATAAAGAGTGGATTGATTTTGTAATTGAAGAATCTATAAAAAATAAAATTACTAAAGATATACTTTTTGTTGAATCAGGTTCCACAAGAGCAGAATCTATAAAAAATGCTCTAAAATCAGAACACAATTCCTCATCAGAATTTGTTTTAATTCATGATGCAGTAAGATGCTTAGTATCAGAAAACCTTATTAACAATATAATAAAAAATTTAAATATTCATAATTCTGTGATTCCGATTATAAAAATCACCGACACAATAAAAGAAATTAAGGACAATTTCGTTATTACTACTTTAGATAGAAATATTACCTTTAGAGTTCAAACACCACAAGCATTTAAATTATCAGATTATTTAGAAATAATTGACAATATTGATATAAATAACACACAATATTCAGATGATGCATCTATTTTTGAATCTTTTGGAAAAAAGATTTTTACAATAGATGGAGAAGAAAATAATATTAAAATAACAACAGAAAAAGATTTAGAATTTGTTAAATATATAATTAATAAAGTTTAGGATAATATATGAGTAAATCTAATTTAACTAGAATAGGAATATTTTATGATGGTAACTATTTACACCATGTAAGCAATTATTATTATTATATTCATGAAAGGAAAAGCAGATTATCTATAAAAGGAATTCACGAATTTATAAAAAAATATATTGCTGAAGAAAATGATTTGAATCATCGTTTGTGTCAAATAGTAGATGCACATTACTTCAGAGGGAGATTAACAGCCAAAGAAGCTAAAGATAAAGATGGTGCATTATATTACGATAGATTATTTGATGAAATTTTAATGAATGAAGGTGTTACAACACATTATCTTCCAATCAAACATTATGGTGGAATAAAGCAAGAAAAAGGCATAGATGTTTGGTTAGCATTAGAAGCTTATGAAATGTCACTTTACAAGAAATTTGATGTTTTAGTTTTAATCGCTGGTGATGGAGACTACGTTCCACTTATTAGAAAACTAAATACTTTAGGAACTGCTGTTATGGTATTAAGCTGGGATTTTGAATATACTGGTGAAGATGGTAAACCTTATTACACAAGGACATCACAATACCTATTAGAAGAAGTTTCTTACCCTGTTCCAATGCATGAATTAATTAATAATCGTGTAAGAAGAAATGAACCAATGATTAACAACTTATTTGTGCCTACATTAAAAGAAAATACAAAAACTAAAACAGTTGTAAATAAGAATACTACTCCATATAATGTAAATGACGAATATGACGATGATGATGATTACTACGATGCATCTAATTTAGATAAAGATATGTTTGTAAGTAAAGTGCTTACTATCAAAGATGGTTATGGTTTTATTAAAAATGAACCAGATAATGCATTTTTTCATTATACATCATTAATTGACTATGACTTTAATGATTTGGAAGTAGGTACTAGAGTGCAATATAGATTAGAAATAACAGATGAAGGCAAAACTGTTGCGAAAGATGTTTTAGTTATAAATAGTGATTAATATAAACTTTTAATAAAAGAGATTCTATCTTCAATTATTTTAGTTAGGATCTCTTTATTGAAATTAATTTCTAATAATATTTCATCTGGAATTTCATCAAATATTGCTTTAAAAAGTTCTATATCTAATATTCTTTCATCTAAAAATTCCAAGATACTTTCAAGCTCATTATAATATATATGGTTTTTAAACAATCTTCTATCATTCATTGATATATTATAGAATAAAGCTAACGACCCATGATCTATTATATAAACTTTATTCATTTTACTTAGAAGAAAGTTATTAGAAAGATTGCTTCTATCAATATTAATAAAGAAATAATCTAATGTGATTAATTGATTTAATAAATCTAATTCTCTCATTTCTTTAAAGGTAGGACTTATGCTTTTTAAATATGAGATTTTTTGAATAGCCAAATTCCATCCATAACTTTTAGTTAGAATATCATCAAACTCATCTGTTCCAAATAACCAAGGATAATTTTCTTCGATTTTAATCCAGTAAACATTTGGCACATTCCAATTTAAATTATGTGCAATTCTATTTGCAATAAATTCTGATACTAAACTAATAATACCGTTCCCAGCTCCTTTCATTTTCATTACATACTCTTCTCCTATTTCATTTGTAACAAGAGTAGGAAATGAACTACCATTATATAATTTTATAATTGATTTAAGTTCCATATCTTAATTAGATACTATTTTTAAACCAACAATTGACAATACAAGTGTAGTAATGAAAAACAATCTCCAAAAATCTGCAGGTTCTTTAAAGAATATAATTCCAACAATTACAGTTCCAACTGCTCCAATGCCTGTCCAAACTGCGTACGAAGTTCCTATTGGCAATTCTCTTGAAACTTTTACTAACAAAGTCATACTTATAAATAAGCAAAGTAAAAATCCTAAATACCAATATGTTGCAATTATTCCAGTAGATTCTTTAGCTTTTCCTAAACACATTGCAAAAGCAACTTCAAATAAACCAGCTATTACTAATAATATCCAATTCATTACATACCTATATTATTTTATTAAAACTTATTTTATAAATCTATCATACCATAATGATAAATTGAGAAGTGAATAGATTTCTTGTCCAGAATTTTTACCATTCTCGTGGATTTTAAGAAGTTTATTTATATAATCCACATTTAAAATATTATCTCTAATTAAACCTGAATTATTCAGAGTATCAAAAGTATATTTTTTCCAATGTGTTCTAAACCAAGTATCAACAGGGGCAGCAAAACCTTGCTTTTTTCTATAAATAATATCATTCGGTAAAATTCCTTCAACTGCTTTTTTAAGCAGATATTTAGGCTCTGTATAGTTAGGAACTTTAATATTATCAGGAATTGACATAGAATATTCAACTAATCTGTGGTCAAGAAATGGAACACGAGCTTCCAAACTATGAGCCATTCCAATTTTATCAACTCTCATTAATAATATTTCAGCAAGTCTTTGATTTAACTCTACAAATAGTAATCTTTCCAAATAACTTGCATCACTTTTCAAAGAATAAGCTTCATCATGTAAAGATTGCCCATATTTAGCAGGGTCTAAAGAATGATTTTTATATTCTGTACTTAATAAATACTTCAAATGTGAAGGAGAAAAAATAGAAGTTCCAGACCATGAAAATTCTTCACCATAACTAGCTCTTCTCAATATATCTGCTATTAAATGATTATTAGTAGATTCAAGAATATTTCTAACAGATTTATAAAATAATTTTCTCATTCCCATTGGCAAATACCTATAAAATTTCCAATAAGTTTTTACAAATTTGTAGTCCCTCATCATCCACTTATAACCTATAAACTGCTCGTCACTTCCCTCGCCAACTTGTATCACTGTAGTTCCTGATTCACGAGTTAGTTTACTTAAAAAAAACAATGGAATACAAACAGGATCAGCATTTGGCTCATCTTCATAATAGGGCAAATCATTTAAAATGCTCATACCATCATTATGGTCAATTAAAATTTCATGATGATTTGTATTATAGAGTTTAGAAATTTGTTTAGCATATTTAAGTTCATTAAATTTCTCTAATTCTTTAAATCCAACTGTGTATGTATCAATTGGTCTCTCCATCAACTCATTCATTAATGCAACATTTAAAGAAGAATCAATACCACCAGACAAAAATACACCAAAAGGCACATCAGACATCATTCTAATATTAACAGCATCTCTAAGTTTATCTAATATTGTTGATTGCACCTCTTCTGAATTACCATAAGTATTTTTTGCATCAAAAGGAGACCAATATCTTTTTATTATTACTTCACCACTTGTATCAAACTCTAAAAAATGACCAGAAGGTATTTTTTTAATATCACTAAATAATGATGAATTTTTACTACTCATTCCATAATTCAAGTAATTAGTTAATTCACTTATATTCAACTCTTTTTTAACATCTGGGTGCTGCAAAATAGATTTAATTTCACTACCAAAAATCAATAATTTATCTTTATGATAGTAATAAACTGGTTTAACACCAATTCTATCTCGACATAGAATTAATTTTTCATCAAAAGAATCCCATAAAGCTATCCCCCACATTCCAATCATTTTATTAAATATCTCTTTGCCATATTCTTGATATCCATATAGAATTGATTCGGTGTCGGTTTGAGATTTATAAGTATATTTATCAATTAATGTTTTACGTATATCGGAATGATTGTAGATTTCACCATTAAATACAATATGAAATCTATTATCAGATGAGTGCATAGGCTGAGAACCATCCTCACTTAAATCTATAATAGATAATCGTCGAAATGATAAACCACAATTTTGATTTGGAGATAGCCATTGACCTTCAGAATCAGGACCTCTATGAATGATTACATCACTCATTTTCTTTAATAATGAATAATTAATCTCAGAATTATTTCTGAAATCAACAAGTCCCGCTATTCCACACATTATATCTTCGTTATATTTTTGATTTTAAGTTTTATAGTAGATGCAATATCATTAATCTCTTCATTATTTGCTTTAGATAATTCATTTAACTGTTCCATAAATTCATCTTGTTGAATTCGGAAAGCATCTTTATAAGATTGATTGTCTAAATCAATTTTATTCAAATTATCATTAGCAAATTTTAACATAATAATAGTTGCATTTGTCCATTTGTAGTTATTATCAGCATCTTTTTTTGATTTAATTTGAGTAGCTAAATATATATATCTTGAAGCAATTAAAGCGTATTTAATAGCTAAGAAAGGATTAGCATTATGTAAATGAAACTCACTCAAAAGTCCACTTATATTACCCAATGAAATATCCATATTAAATTCAAGATTTTCTATTCTTGTCTGAAGTTCAACAAAAGAAGATTTCTGAGATATTATCTGTGTTCCAAACTTTTCATTAAGTTGTTTAGTTTGAATATTATATGAATATACTACAATTATAATTAATATAATCGTTATAAATATAATAATTATAGTAAACCTCATAGTTTGCTCAGAAAACGCATTTGAAAAAAAATCATCCTTTACTCGATATTGTAAAATTCGATTTTTATCATCATAGTTCTCTTGAATAAGTTTATTATTATATAATGTGAGAGAATCATTAATCTTTTCAAGATTATTCAATCGCATTTGTAAAAGTCGAAGTTGTAATTGCGAGTCAATCGAATCAGTATTTTTTTCATCTTGTGAAAATAAACTGATATTAGATAAAATGAAAAATAGTAATAATAATCCTAATTTCATTCACTTATTTCCTTAGATTCTATATCTTCAGTATTATTAGATTCCGGTTCTGTATTATCATTTTCTGAAGTAACTTCAACTTCTTCCTTATCTTGAACAACTTCTGTTTCCTCAGTTGTTTCTTCATTAGCTACTTGTGTAATATCCCCTATTTTCTCTTGAGAAAAATTCTCTTTCAATTTAGCAATAATATTTTTAACTTTAGTTTCTAATAAATTTGGATTAATTGGTTTAACGATATAATCAGAAACTCCGGCTTTAATTGCCTCTATTATATCATAGCGAGTACTATTTGTAGTAATCATTAAAACAGGAATATCCTTCAATCTGTCATCAGCTTTAATAAACTGAGTTAATTGAATTCCATCTACTGCTGGCATAAGCCAATCAGTAATTACTAAATCAATGTCATCTTCTATCTTTAAAATATCCATTGCCTCTCCACCATTACTGGCTTCGATAAAATCAGTTTTTAAGAACTTAACAATTGTGTTTTTAATAACTCTTCTCATCGCTGAAGAATCTTCAACTACTAATATTTTCATAACTTAATCTCCGACATGTTCAATATTGTTTTAACAGATTCAACTCTTCCAAATGGAGCTGAAATTTGAATACCTTGTATCTTATTACTTATATTATTCAATAGTTCCACTGCAATTTCTATGCCTTGTTTAATACCCTCTTCTTTCTTACCCTCATACTTTTTCATTTTTTTGATAATATTCTCTGGTACATTCACACCTGGGACTTCATTATTCATAAATTCAGCATTTCTAAATGAGACCAAAGGCCACAATCCAGCTATCACTGGAGTATTCAAGTGTTTAATTCTTTCTATAAACTCATTAAATATCTTTTCTTCAAAAACTGGTTGTGTCACTATATATTCAGCACCTGCTTCAATCTTCCATTCCAATCTTCTAATTTCATTTTCTAAGTCAATAGCTCCGGGGTCTGCTCCAACTCCAATAGTATAAGCAGTTGCATTTCCAATTGGATTTCCTGCTATATCCTGCCCATGATTTAATCTATTAATAACATTTACAAGTCCAATAGAATCAACATCAAAAACCGCTGTAGCATCTGGGTAATTACCTAATTTAGGAGGATCTCCAGTAATAGATAATATGTTTTTCAAACCAAGAGCATAATATCCCATCAAATCTGACTGCATACCGATTACATTTCTGTCTCTACAAACAAAGTGCAAAATTGTATCAATCCCAATCTTATTTTGAATTTGCAAAGCCAAAGCACCAGCTGACATCCTCGCACTTGCTCTTGGACCATCTGGAATATTAATCGCATCAATCCCATAGTAATACATTTCTTTAGATTTTTCTAACTCTGCATCAGCAATAACTCCTCTTGGAGCTAAGAGTTCAACTAAAGTAATGAATTTATTATTTGCTAATTTATATCCAATTTTTGATTTTTTTTCTAAAGGCAGAATATCAAGTGATTTTTTAAAATCATCTTCTACTATTTTATACTTTTTACGTTTTACTTCTGGTTTGATTGCATCAATCATATTTCGCATTTTTGCAATATGACTTGGAGAAGTTCCACAACAGCCACCAATTATATTTGCACCATATTTTACATAATGCTTAGCGTATTCACCCATATATTCAGGTGAAGTCAAATATATATTCCTTCCATCAATATTTTTTGGCTTTCCAGCATTTGGAGCAATAGAAATATAATGCTTTGTATATTTTCTAGCTTCCTCAAGCCATGATAATATTGATTGTGGACCAACTGTACAATTAACCCCAAAGCATAAAACATCCAAGTTTTCTAATTCTGCAACAGTAACACTAACAGATGCACCTGTAAGAGTAAATCCATCATCATCAATAGTTAATTGAGCAATTATCGGCAAATCAGTAATTTCTTTAGCTGCTTCAACAGCAATCTTCAATTTCTCAATATAAATAAAAGTTTCAAAAATTATTAAATCAACACCACCATCAATCAAAGCTTGAATTTGCATCTTATAATAATCTTTAGCTTCTTCCTTCGACATCTTACCAAGTGGCTCTATTTGCACTTGAAGAGGTCCAATCGAACCAGCAACATAAACATCAGAACCAGCAACTTCTCTTGCTAACTTTGCAGCTTGGAAGTTAATTTCATATAGTTTATCTTCTAAACTATGTTTTTTTAACTTAAAATAATTAGCACCAAAAGTATTAGTTGACAAAACATCAGCACCAGATTTTTTATAATCTTGATGTATTTGCTTAATCAACTCAGGGTTATTCAAATTCAAAACTTCATAACATTGGTTTATAAACACACCTCTGTTATATATTTCGGTTCCTATTCCCCCATCAAATAAAACAGGTCCTTTTTTAAGTCTTTCTTTAAAATCTATTTTCATTTTCTTTTAATTTCAATTATTTTATTATTAGAGTCAAACTCTAATTTACACTCTACAAGTCCACCTGTAGTCCAAATTTCAAAAAGATTCTTATTCCATACACTTTCTAATCTTGCAGATTCTCCAAAATTTAAAATCAAATAATTTTTATTTTCTTTAAGATTAAAAATTAAAGAAGCATTATTTGTAATAAGATTATCTTCAAAATTATGAAAAAATTTAATACTATTTTCAGAACCTTTATAATTATCTACTGGTAAAGATATTAAATCATTGTTATTATAATAAGTTAAAAAATGATTTACTTTTATACTTCTATCAGTCATTGCCAATTTATCATTATTATAGTTTTTAATACATTTTTTCCAAGCATTTATAACTATTCTATTGATTTCTTCATCTTTTAACTTTGAAAATAAATTCTTTATAAGATTATTCTTAAACTGTAAATTCTCTTGAAAATATCTAAATAATTCAGAATTATAATTCAAACTTAGATATTCTTCGATAATATTGTTATTAATATCTTTAAACAACTTACTTTCTATACTTTTAACTTCATCAATATAGTCCCATTTTTTTAATTTATTATAATAATTATTTTGAATCTTATAATTTTTAATCGTTTTAAATATTTTCAAATATTTAGGCAAATATTCTTCAGCAAAAATATTTTTATTGTCATTATTAATCAACCTCAAATCAGTTAAAGAAAACTTATGGTCATCTGAAATCAATTCCTCAAAACGTTTATTATGGTATGAATCACTATATTTATCATTGTAATAATAATCATCAATACTAATCAAAGAATTAGAAATGTATTCTTTTTTATCAAAAATATTTATTGAATCTAATGTACTATTATAAATCCCCTGCTCGACAACAGTATTCAAATCATTATTTAAATAAATATGCTGAAAATTATTTGAGCTTAAATCTATCAAAGAATCATTAAAAATCAAATTATGAATATAATCTAATCTATTGTTACTTATATCATTATGGTAATCAATTGATAAAGCTAATGAGAAATTATCATTATTATAATTTATTACTTTCATATTTGATTTAGTTCTATAAATATATTCCAATTTAATTTTATCTTTAAAATAGATTGAATCTATAGTTATATTAAAATTAAAATAAGTGCTATCTATTATAGATTTATATTTCAATTTTTTATCAGATACTTCATATAAATCAATATGATAATAATCCTTGTTATTTATTAATTCAGAAAAAACAATTTGATTTTTTCGTGAAATAAATGGAATTGGAAGCCCCACATTATACAATCCTGACAATGTATCATTCTCATAATATGATTCTTGATAATAAGGACCAAAATTGACAAATGTCTTAGAGTAATGATTATAAGATATTAGCTTATCTCCTTCAGAATTTATATAATATGGAGAATCAAAATCAGTAGGTTTTCCATAATTAATAAATTCGATAAAGCTGTATATCTTTTTTAAATAATTCAATTCACCATAGGTATATTTTCTAGAACTCAGTTTTGTTAACATATCATCACTAACATTCAAATCTAACATATCAAATAACTTTTTAGATTTTGATTTCCCGAATTGAATAGTATTAATAATAACAAACAAATCAACCTTTAAAGTATTTGATTTCATTAATTTATAAACTTGATCAATTAAATAAATATCTTCAACTGTGTATTTATCTACTTCATAATTAATCAATCCAAATTCTAAAGGTAATTTATCTTTAAAATTCTTCAAAAAGAAATTAATCCCATTTACATACTTTACTAAAATCACATTATAATCAGAATTTAAACTATCATTCTTAATATTCTTAGAAATTTTAACTAAATCTAAATCCCTAATTATCTTATCATATTCAGTAAAATCCTCCTTAAAAAAAGATGAAAGCTCTCCTTTACCTATTCTTCTAAGTGTCTCTATTTGAATAAACCTATCATAACTTTGCATAAACCCAGTGGCAAAGTAATAATCATTTATATCTTTACATTTAATCTTACTAAGACCAAATTTATTTCTTGATATTTCAATATCTGAATGTATTTTTGTAGAATGGTAAACTTCTTTTTCATAAAAGAAGTTTATAAAAGTTGATTGGAAAAGAAAAAAAATAATCAATACTAATATTATTAAAATAATATATATGCTAAAATAATTTTTTCTAAATTTTAAAGCCATTTTTGTTCTTTATACCAATTTGCAGTTTCTAATATTCCTTTTTCTAAACTAACGCTTTGAGTAAAATTTACATCATTTTTCAATGCTTTATTATTGCATATCCAATACTTTTGAGTAAAATCTCTTGCCTTATCTAAATCAAAAATAGGTGTTAAACCCAATATTTTTGAAGCAAATGAATTAATATATGCAATAATATAAACTAAAAAATGTGGTAATCTAAGATTGATAAATACTTTTTTATTAAATGCTTTCTTCATCACACTCATCACTTCTTGCCAAGAATAATATTCATCAGAGCTTAAAAAATACTTTTTCTTAAAACATATTTCATTATTTAAAACTAGACTAACACCATTAACTACATCAGTGGAATGAATTAACGAAATATACTTAGTACTAAAGCCAATCAAACTACCAAATCCTACTTTGGCTAATTTGAACAAAGAAAAAATTGCAGTATCTCTTGGTCCATAAACTGCAGGCAATCTTAATATAGTATAATTCAACCAATCTTTCTGATTTTCAATATAATCTTCAGCTTCTGCTTTAGATTTTCCATAATTAGTAATTGGACTATTAAAATCTGACTCATTCTTAGGCATATCTATCGAAGTTGAAGGACCAGCCGCTGTTAAACTACTTATAAAAATAAATTGCTTAAAATTACTATTATTCTTAACTGAATCAACAAGATTAATAGTTGATTCTACATTTGCTTTTCTCAAAGCATCATAGTTCTTACCAAATAATGCACCAGCACAATGAATTATTATTTCACAATTCTCAAGTGCCTTAGTTAAAGTATTCTTATCACTATAATCCACCTCAAATACATTTAACTTCTCAGAATCTAGATCCTTAGTTTTACTATTTTTTCTAACTAAAACGGAAACATTATGTCCTTCCTGAAGAAGTTTATCTTTAATATGACTTCCAATAAAACCAGTAGCCCCTGTAATTACAATATTCATTTTTTTATAATATTTTTGTTATTAAATATAATGCTAACTGAGGTAAATTCATTTTTATTAGATTTATACTCAATATTCAAATCAAATATTTTAGCAATTTTTTTTATTATTGCTATTCCTAACCCTATTCCTTGCTGTTCATAAGACTTTCTGTCAAATTGAACAAACGCGTCAATATTTCTTAATTCAGCTTCACTAATACCTCGTCCATAATCAGTTATGTTTAGTACTAAATAACCTTTACTAAAATCTGTTTTACAATATATTTTATCACCATAATTTGAAAATTTAAAAGCATTCTGTAATATTTCTTTAATTAAAATGTTAAAATATTTTTGATTAAAACTAATTTCAAGATTCTCTAAATCAAATTGAATATCATTTCCTCGTTCACGAACAACACAACTTCTCTCATAAATCGCTATAATTTCATCCTTTACATTGATTACTTCATATCCATCAATATCCATTTTAGTAAAATCTAATTCATTATATATAAGGAATTTCTCAGTAGTTAATTTAATTCGGTTAGCTGATTGATAAATTACATTATGCATTTCACGAATTTCATCTTCGCTAAACATCTGATTATCATCTATCAACATACTAATAGGACCTAAAATACCATTAATCGGAGTTATAAATTCATGAGGTAGTGAAAATGAAATACTACTTTTGATTTGATTTAATTTTTCTTCTATCAAATTATCTATTCTTCTTTTTTTACTTATTTTACTTTTAACTATATCAATTATTTCTTTATATTCAAATGGCTTAGTTAAGTAATCATCAGCACCTAATTTTAAACCTTTAATAATTTCAGAAGACTTCTTTTTACCAGTTAAAAATACAAATGGAATATTCAAATATCGATCATCATTCTTAATATGCTTAATAACTTCATATCCATTCAAAATAGGCATATCAATATCACAAATAATAAAGTCATAAAGATTTTCTTTAGTTTTATTAATTCCATCTAATCCGTCAATCGCACTATCTACAATAAACTCTTCTAATTGGAAGAATTCTTTAATACAATCACGAATCAATTTATCATCATCTATGACTAATATCTTTTCCATTTGCCCTTCGTAAAAAAACAAATATATGAAATTGTTTTGAAAAAATTACCAAATCTATTTTTTACTTAGATTATTAGTGCTTAATTTTGTAAATTAAATAATTAAATATTAGGATATAAATGATTACATTAAGTAATTTGAATTTACAATTTGGTAAAAGAGCGTGGCTTTACACTTGAAGGCGCTAAAAAGAAGCTAAAGGAAAACAAAGACGATACCGTAAACAACTTTAAGGTGGTTAAAATTAGATTTTTTAGGTAATGTTCTTTTCACAAATTCGACATATCGCCCCATCGCATCATCAAATCTATGAATACGACCAAAATCTTGTGGTTTTACGAGTAGCTTATTCAAATCTCCTTGTAAGCGATCCTCTATTTCAAGTTCGATTTCATCCGAAAGTTTATATCCATCAGGTGCAAAAATTTTGATACCAGTGTCTTCATATGCATTATGAGAAGCTGAAATCATAAT
>JAUIIX010000109.1 GCA_030431515.1 bacterium | reverse complement strand
TTTCTCTATTAATGCACAAAATAAGACGTCAGACGACTCTAGCACTGTATCGATATCCATTTTCACTTCTACAAAAAAGAATTGGCTACTGTTGTTACCGATTTGTACTTTCATTTTAATAGGCGATGTCTGATTTTTTTCAGAGTTTATTTTGTTTTGTAACCCTTGTATTCCTACTACCTCCGAGCCATTAACGTAGAAACTTGCTGGAGGATATGATTCTCCTTGTTCCTTATACATTAGTATTCTATTTGATAGGTCTTTTCTTTGCTCCCAAAATAGATCAGGATTGTGGTTCATGTGTATGGTCATTGGAAGTACTTCCACATTGCTGTTTACAATCTGATTAAATTGGTTAGCAATAGGCAATAACTCAGGACTATTATTAGAACTAGTCGTCATTTGCTCAACAAGTATTAGTTTTGGTTCAGCCGAGTAACTTTGGCTGATAGCTAGTATTGCTATGAAGCAGATTAGTAGGGTTTTTTTCATATTCACACCTTTTATAATAATATTAATACAATTCAGAATCTAAATATAGTAATGTTCACAGACCTTAACAACAATTATTATTCGGAATAATTACATTTGCTATCAATATTATTATTATTTTCTTTCAAATATCAATTGAAATTCGTATGTTATTAAATTCTAAAGAAAATAATATCAGAAAATGTCAACTTAAATCAAAGAAATCTAGTTGTTTCATAAATTTTCTTTGACATTAATTGATATTCATTGACATTGATTTGTAACTTATTTGTAACTCATTGATAAATGCTGAATTTTTCTTTCCAAAAAAAAATAAAGGGAATGATGAAAGTTCACATTAGAAAGAAAGTAATATCTAAAGAAAGACACTCACTTTATTTAGAATTTTATGATAAAGGTACAAGGAGTTTTGAGTTTCTCGATTTATACACTTCTAGTAAAGCTAAATTAACACCTATAGAAAGAAAGCATAATAAAGAAGCATTTGCAAAAGCTGAGTTAGTCAAGTCGATTAGAGAGTATGAAATTTTTAATGGTACATTTAGTTCCAATAAGAATAAAAATAATACATCATTTATAGATTATCTTAAAAGTGTCACTAAAAATAAAGGTAATTATCATAAATATGTATGGAGGACATTTTCAGAATTTATTAGAAGAGACATCAAGATAGATGAGATAAATACTCAGATTCTTGAAGGATATAGAGATTATTTACAAAAGAAATATAGCCCTAAAACTGTCTACCAGTTTATTACCTCTGTAAAAATTGCCATTAATCAAGCAATAAGCGATGGAATTATTATTAAGAACCCATTTATCAATTTTGAAAATGTAAAAGTACCATCCTCAAAAAGAGAATACCTAACTCTAGAAGAGTTAAGAAAATTAAATTCAACACTTTGTAGTAATACTACTGTAAAAAAATCATTTCTTTTTGCATGCTATTGTGGATTACGAATCTCTGATCTGCGGCGATTAAAGTATAACAATATTGTGAATAATCAAATTGTGATTTTTCAAAAGAAAACGAATGAAATTATATACATACCAATCAATGAGCATGCATATAAGTATATCGATAATACAAAGATTGGTAAAGAATTACAAGTATTCGAATTGCCACCGTCAACTACCAGCTACTATATAATCAAGAGGTGGGCGGATCATGCAAAAATAAACAAGAATATTAGTTACCATGTTGCTCGGCATACTTTCGCTACTCTCCAACTATCATTTGGTACAGATATTTATACTGTTTCTAAACTACTGGGGCATAAAAATTTGGAAACAACACAAATTTATGCTAAAATTGTAGATAAAACTAAAGTTGAAGCAATTAATCGTATGCCTCCATTATGAATTTTGATGAGTATGTAAGAGACCTAAAGGAAAATTCAGAAGCTACTAGTCTATTTGAACACAATAATATAGATGGTGAGAAACTTAAGCAAATAATAGAAAATCCTGTTATTCAACTTCCTAAATACAGTGATTTTTATAAAAAGGTAAAAGCTTGGGTATCTGAATATGACCAATTTCCAAGTGAATCTGAATATTCTGAAATTAGCTCCAGTATTAAATTGTTTATAGAACAATATGATGAAAAAAGATTTAATAATATAGAAGATACAGCTAAGCAGTACGTCGAAGTAAGAGAAAATAATTTTGATCCAATACTTAGTAACATTAACTATGAAACCACTATAAATGAAATGAGCTCAATTTTATCACTAGATGCAGGATCAACATCGGAAATTAAAAGAATGGTTTATATGAATAGTGGAATTAAAATAGGTGTTCTTCCAGAAATAAATCAAACAAGATTGAATGATGATCAACGAATGAGATTATCTGCAGATGTTTTAATTGGTAAATATTATTTAGATAACAAGATGTATGGTGGCTTAAATTCAAAAATCAATAAATTAGATTCTTACAGAATGAATTTAGAGTTTATATCAAACATAAAAAGAGAATTTGATGCTTTTTTTTCCAGCAATACATCGAATAGGTTAATTAAAGGCTTTATATCTAACAAGATGGGAACTCAAAATACTAACTTACGAAGAGATAAAGCACAAAGACTTGAATCAACTTCTGTTTCATTGCTTTTCAAAATTTTATATGGGATGCTCATCTATTGTAAGAATAAACAACTAACTTATCTTCAACCGCATAACAACAATCAATATAAATTTACTGGACAACAGTATATGCTAGCAGTAATACTAGACGACATATTCGAAACAACTCCTCAGATAAGAAATAAACTTGATAAAATAGTGTTCTTTAGATTGGCTTTACAAATTATTCATTCTATAGGTTCAGATGATAAACAAAATATTTTAATTATACCTAAATATGATAAAAAAGTAGGTTCGGAATATGATAAAAAATGTCAATCAATTCTCCGCCAGGTTCATAGATCCCAATCAAAAATAGATAAAAACGATACAATGTATATAAATACTAAAGATCAATTTCATAAACTAATAATAGACTTGGGTCTTATTACATCCTGATAACTACTAGATTACCCATCAATATATTAATCTAATATATTCGTAACTAGTTACGCTTCTGTTACGCCCGCAATCTCAATAACTTGCACCGTTATAAAAAAACAAGCAGTGGAAGTTAATATGTCAATAAATGTAACTATGACTAGACCAAATAAAAAAGGAATGCGTTATTTGAGATTGAATTATTATTTGAAAGGTAAGCGTAAATTAGAATCACTTAGTGTATATACTTTTGAAAAAGAAAAACTAAGTCCAGAAGAAAGAAGTCATAATAGAACTGTAAAAGCATATGTAGAAAAAAAAAGGTTAGAAAGGGCTACACAGCTTGTCGATTGTGGTAATAATTTAGAATTATTAATAGGTGAGATTTCATTTGTCAATATCTATTATAAAGATGTAATTGTAAAAAACAATTTTCACATTGCCGCCTACAAAAAATTTAAGTCATTTATTTTTGGAATGAGTAAACATGATATCACCACTGCTGAGATTACGAAGGACTTAATTAAAAAATACAAAGATTACTTGTTGAAATGTGGAATTAGCGTTACTACGGCACACCATTATTTTAATTCATTAAAAGCATCTATTACATCTGCTATGTATGACGGTTTCATTAGAAATAATCCATTCATAGGTGTTAGTTCGATTAAATTACCTAGGACTAAAACAATTCCTCTTACAATAGATGAATTAAATAGTATTAGAGTTTATAAGAATACTTCCAATGTAATAAAATTGTTCGATTTCTCAGCATCAACTGGTATTAGGATGTGTGACTTAAAAAGGTTAAAATATTCCGATTTGTCAGATAATGAGATTAAACTAACTCAAAAGAAGACTAACAATTACCTAATACTTTATTTTACAGAGAAAACAAAAGATTTGATAGACGCATCAAAATTAGGGATTGATGAACTAGTCTTCAATATACCATCAGCTTATTATCTAAAAAAGGAGTTGGACAACATTACAAGTATAATAAATATTCAAAAGAAAGTAACTTTTAAAACTGCGAGAAGGACTTTTGCTCAATTATTTTATGAAGAATCGGGCGATATATATTTAACCTCAAATGCTCTTGGTCATAGCAATATAATGACAACAATGTTATATCTGAATTTTAGTCAAAAGAAAATAAAACAAATATTAGATAAATTAGATGAAAAAAGAGGTAACTCAAAATGAAACAGCATAATATTAATACATACTCGAATAGTACAATCCGACGTTATAATCTTAAAGATGCCGCAAAGTATCTTGGATTGGAGCCAAGTTATCTATACCAGCTAAATAGCAAAAATTCAATCACATATTACCGCCCAAACAATGGTAAAGTTTATTACCTAGAATCGGATCTTGATAATTGGTTGAATAGGAATCTTATTCAATCAACAGAAGAGGTTTCTATGATGTATAGTCAACATAATAAGCAAGTAAGGCTTATATAAAGAATTGTTATGGAATTGCTTTAAAATAATTTATATATCAAATACAATCTCATAAATTAAGTCAAGACTTATTCAGAAAATATTAGTCTATGTAGTTCGGATCCATTATATCAAAAGACAAAAGCTACATCAATAATTTCACCAAAAACTCCCTAATGACTGGATGTCTTTCTGAATCGTTTATATATATCTAGAAACAATGGCACTATATCTCATAAAAGTTAAGAGGTAAATTCACCTACTTTCCAAATAATGATATTTCGTATTCTCTATCTAGAAAAGATTACATGTTTCTTCATCCTTTAAAATGATTTTAATATATTCAAATACACATGTTTTGATGTCTTGGCGGAAGTTGACCAGTTAAAAGATCTATTAATTGAGAGGATAATTTCTGAGAATACAGGTGAAGTATTGTATGTTTCAGTTATCAAAATGTACGCAGAAGATTACTATTTGGACCCTCTTTACAATAAGTCATAGAAGGCAATTAGTCAAATGAGAGAATAACTAGATTTAATATTGGAGAACTGATAAATAATGTAGACATCAGTGATACAAAACCATATGAATTGCCCTTTCCGAAAAATTCGAATTAAGCACCTGAGATTAGGTTTGTTGATATTATTGAATCGACTGCTAGATTGTATCATTTTGGTCATAGATTTAATTTGATAACTTGTCTGAAAACTATCTAACATTTCTAATTAATCGATTTACTAACATACAAAAAAGTATCAATTATGTTTAAGTAAATGATAATGCTCTTTTTGTTTATATGCTTCATAATGAAAATTTGTTCTTCTGAATATGCAAGAATAACAATTTAGATGTAAAAGATTACCTATCCAAACCCGTAGATAGAATAATCAATGTTGCACTTAATGTAAACCAAAGGTTGCAGTGTAGCTACTTCGCAATGACGT
>JAUIIX010000038.1 GCA_030431515.1 bacterium | reverse complement strand
CTCCTTTATATGCTCCTATAATTGGAGTTCTTCCTGCCCATTCTATTTTCATTTTAGGACTATCTTCCATTGAAGCTGTGATGTCATTATAAACCCAAGTTTCACCACCATCATTTGTAAGCAAAATATTTGCCCATCGACCAACAGCAACCCCATTTTTATCATCATAAAATGATACTTGTTGTAATCCACCAGCATATCCTGTCGATAAACCTTCCCATTTTTCATGTTTTTTTTCCCAAGTTTTCCCTTTATCAGTACTTTTGTAAATTAAATTGTATGATGTTTGACCAAATGTTGAAGACCTGCTTCCAACAGCAATTAAAGTATTTAAATCTATAAAACAAAAATCTTGAATATATGAAACCCTTTCATAATTGGTTGTATCAATTATATGGTGTGAACTTTCTTTGGTTTTCAATGAGTAAATACTAAAAACACTGGAACTTTTCCCTTGCGATGTAAGTATAAATAATGTATCTTCATTTTTTAGAAGTGGAGATCTTGCTTCAAATATCTTATTATCTTGATCTTCTATTTTAAAAAAATCATCTCTTTTTTCCCAAGTTTCCCATCCATCATAAGTAATGTAATTATTAATAGGTGTAAAAGCCATACCAATTTTATCATCATACATATCCATCCATAATACTTCTCTTGGAGTTTCTAGGTCAACTATTCTAAATGTTTTTGCACTATCGTTGCTTACTTTTAGTGTTCCTCTTTCAAAGTAAGAAATAAAATAATCATTTCCATTAGGAACTGATGCACACCAAGGCGAAAATAAAAACTTTGGATTATTAACTAATGGATTATATCTATAAATTTCATTCCAATCTTTACCTTGATTATAAGATTTATAAATTAAAGTCTCTTCATTGTCTTTTGTACTTATAGAATTTAACAAAGCATAACAATTATTAGAATCAACACAATCAATTGAAATTGGAACATAACTTTGTTTAAAAAAAGCCTCTTTCCATTCTGCTTGTAAATAATAAGAGAATAACACAATAATTAATAAAATTTTCATAATTATCCTTAATTAAAATTTATAAAAAAGACCTTACTTTATAGTAAGGTCTTAGTTATTAAAACTACTTCACTTTTATAAATTTACCTGACTTTACAAGTTGTCCATCAATTAATACGTTATAAACGTATGTACCAGTATTATATTTGCTTGTTTCAATTTCAAATTGATTATATCCATTATCAAGATAACTTTCAAATAAAATTTGTTTTTCAGAAGTAAAATCAATTTTATTAAATAGATTTGATTTAACTTGTGAAAACAAAAATATTAATAGTAATGGAGTTAATATGTTGTTAGTTTTCATTCCCAACCGCCTAATAAATTAGCAATTCGTCTTTGATGATAATTATTAAAATTAACTAAAAGATAAACTAGATCCTCTACAAGAATATTTGTACTTGTTGGGTTAACATATACATAAATGTTCTTATCTCTTTTGTTAGTTCTTACTAAAATGCTCCAATGAAAAAATCCAGGGTATTTAATTGCTACTGAGTCATTAAGTTCGAAAAAACTATCAATATCTAAATACTTTGTTATATCATCAAAATCGTTTTCAATATTTAAAATATTTTGTTTTCCATTTAAAGTATCTATAAAACTCTCAACATTTTTATTATAAAATTTATAAATAGAATCTAATTCTACACTTTTACTGTATTTTGATTTTATTAAAACTGTCTCTTTTGAATGTAATATTAGAACAAAGGAAACAAATATTACGAAAAATAATAATTTATTCATTGTTATCCTTTGTATTTATTTGCTAATCTTAAAACGTGATATTCTCTTATTTCAAATAGTTTTAATAACAAAGAATCAATAATATCATATTCATTTTTTCTTTTAAAATTGAAATTAACTATTTTTTCTTGTTTGTTTGTTATAGTTTTAATACTAAAGCTATAATTTACAATTGAATTAAATATATTATGTGTAGAATTTTCAGGTAAATCATAAAAAAATTTTAATGCAGTTGAATCAAAGATATCTTCAAATTTATATTTTAAATCAATTTTTAATTCTGGTCGATTTACTAGTGTATCAATAAAATGTAATACATCTTCATTGTAAAATTTCTCAATATAATTTGGATTATTTTCACATCTGGTTTTGAATATTACTAATGATGAATCACTCTTTAAAATCAAAGTATCACAAGTAAAACCTTCATTTTCCTTATAAACTGTATAAATTATTTCTTCAATAACCTCTTCCTCTTGCGGACCAGCTTCTCCTTCATCTTTGCAAGCAAAAAAGAAGATAGTTAGCATTGATAATATTAATAGATTTTTCATTTTCTTATTCCTTTAATTTGTGATATTTGTGTTTTTAGTTTTTCATTCTCTTTTTTCAATTCAATCATATAAAGTGTTAATTCTTCAATTTTTGATTCAGGTTTTTATAATGAGTTTAATTTATCATCAGCGACTAAATTTGGTGACGAGTCAAATATAAATATATTAAATGCAATCGCCATATATATATATATGGATTTAGAACTATTTAGATACTTAAAGCAATTCATCATATAAAACCCCTAAAATAAATATAAAAAATAAATTTGCTTAATAATATTTGAACAATTATACAAAAATAAAAAACATTTTTTAAAATTTGTAAATGTAATATATACTATAAACACAATAGGGTCTATTTTGTTACATATAAAAAAACTATAAAAAAACCATATACTATAAATATATTATATCAAAGACTTAACTCATTTCCTTTACTTTTCTTTTATCCTTATTTTACTATTATTTTTGTAATTATGTAACTCATTTTGTAACTTGCTTTATATTTAAAACAAAATACAAAAAATATGAGTGTTATTCTTAGAAAAAGGAAATTATCAAAAGGTGGCTTTTCTTTGTGGCTGGACTATTATAAAAATGGGAAAAGAACAAATGAAACTTTGTATTCTGTTGATGGGAAAAGCACTCTAAAACTTACTGGAAATAAAAAGAAAGACTATGAAGTCCTTGCTTTAGCTGAATCAATTAGAGAGCAAAGAGAAAAGCAAATTAATGATGGTGTTTCTATTGGAGTTATTAAGAGAAATAACAATGTAGAGCAAGTTTTAAATTTATATTTAGAGAAATATGTAAATAGTAATTCTTATGCTAATGCTAAGTATAATTTTCAAGTATTCTTAAATTTTGTTGGAGCTGGTGCATCTATTAAAAGTGTAGATAAATTATTGATTGATAATTTTTTTATTCATTTGAAAGATAGAGAAATTAAGAATGTTACTATTAATCAATATATAAGTTATCTGTTTACTTTTTTCAACTGGTGTATTGAGAAAGAATATATCTCTAAAAATCCAACTACTCATATTAAGAAGTTAAAAAAAGAAAGCACTAAAAGAGAATATCTAACATTTAATGAAATAGATTTATTTTCAAAAGTAGATAAATTCAATCATACAAAAGTAGCTTTTATTTTTTCTTGCTTTACTGGTCTTAGAATGATTGATGTAAAAAATTTGCAATGGAATGATATTAGAGGGAACTCTATTTACTTGAAAATTAAGAAAACTGGCAAATATGAGACTATACCTTTAAATGCTACTGCTAACAAAATATTAAATGATATAGACAAAGAGAATGACTATATATTTAATTTACCTAAGCAAAGGCGAACTATTGAATATCAATTAAAGGCAATTTGTGAACTGGCTGGAATTACTAAGCATATTACTTACCATTGCTCAAGGCATACCTTTGCTACAATCTTACTTTCAAGTGGTGTTGATATATACACGGTTTCAAAGTTATTAGGACACTCAAGCGTCTCTATGACTGAAATTTATTCTAATCTTATCAATGAAAACAAAGTTAATGCTATTAATTCTATTCCTAATTTGGAGATTTAAAAGTAGGAATTACACTTTACAGAATAAAACAAATAAAGTTTTCAACAATTCTAACAATTTTAAATTTACTACTCTGTTTTATTAATGCTCCTATTATTAATTAAGAATTTTTAATGTATTATTCTAAATTCATAATAATTAAATATATTATGCAAGTTACCTATATTATACCTCTTTTTAATATTTAAAAACTATTTTTTTTAATTAAAATAATATTTTCCAAATACAAATATAATTTTATATATATCAACAAGTTATGATAATCAAAATTTTGTTTTGTCATTAGTTTCTTTTAATTTTGCTTTATAGTTATTTCACTTTTTATAATATTACCCAAATATTAATAAGAGTAAATATATTTTAAAACAAATATAGGAGCAATTCAAATGACTGCTACAATGTATAATGAGCTAAATGATAAATTAGACTTTATCATTAATAATAGCTTAAACAATAAGAAAGCACTTACAATGAGTGAGGCAAGTAATTATATAGGTATATCCAAAACATACCTTTATCAATTAACTCATAGGAATTTAATTCCATTTTATAAACCAAATGGAAAACAAATTTACTTTGATAGGAATGAGCTTGACAACTGGCTTTTAAGCAAACCTCAAAAGAATGCTAAGCAACTTGCTGAGGAATATACTCAGAATAATTTTAGAGGTGTAAAATGATAAGTAACCATTTACACTTCACAAAAAAACCAAATAACAAAGTAGTCTATATGTTAGATAAAGCTCTACAAATAGATATGAGATTATTAAAAAAATATTCTAATAATGAGTTTGGTATATATTACTCTTCAATTCAAAGAGATAAGCAAGGCAAGTTAAAAGCTACTCATAGAATTTCAGATGGACATAATCATATAACAAGAGTAATGCAACTAAATGATAGTATGTATTGCTTAGGAGATATTCAAGCAACTGAGGAGCTAATTTTGATTAAGTTAGAACCTGACAAAGAGAAACCTGAAACAATAGACTTTTATGTATTGGACATAAAAAAACCCTCTACTGACAAAATAGAGGGGCTTTTAAAAGATGCTGACTTTAAGAATGAAATTTTGAGATTGCACTCTCAGAATTACCAATATAATATCAATAGTAACTTTTATACAAAAATAGGTAACTAATGATTGATTATATATTCTTAAATAGTGTAAATAAACATAACACAAATTTAGAGAATTATATTCAAAATACAAAAGATAATAAAAGTTATTTTAAAAAATTCAACAATATCAATGTTTATATTGATGAAAATATTATTAATATAAGTGGCTCTATTCAAAAGTATGGAATTGGTAATAATTATGAGGATTGTTCTTATAATGACTGCTTAGAATACTTAAATTGTTTAGATGCTGAAATTGATATTGATATAAGTAACTTTAATGTTTATCAATATGAGATAGGAGCAAACTTTAAAACTGAGGTTGCTCCACCTCTTTATATTAATTCTCTAATTACTCCAACTTTATTTAAAGAAAGCCCTTATAAAAACAAAAAAGGTCTTACTGGTAAAGTATTTGGTATTGGTGCAAATCATAAGAATAAAAATGACTACTTGCAAATAGTTATGTATGACAAAACAAGTGAAGTAAAATTTAACAAAGAACTTTTAAAACCTGAGTATGTAGATGTTAATTTGCTTAGGTGTGAAGTTAAAAGACCACATTTAATTCAAACTAAATTAAAATTAAAAGAGAGCTTAAAAGTGAAAGACTTATTTGAAAACAAAACTAAAAAACTTATATTGAGTGATGCAAAAAAGAATTTAGATAGAATACAAATTGATGATTATTACAAAATACCTGAGTTTAAAAATTACTCAGATATTAGAAAAATTATGTTTCTAATGAATACTCCAAAGTTAAATAAGTGGCTTGCAAGTTTAGAAATTTACTTTAAGGAATATAATGTTTCTCCAAATGAAAAAAGTAGAATAAGGAAACTATTTAGAGAAAGAGGCAAGGGCTTTGAGATTGAAAACAACTCTTTAGGAGCTGAGTTAAGAGAAAAGATTAATGATAAATTTAGCAAGGAGCTAAGTGAAACCATCTAAAAAGCTATTTAAAGGACTTCTAAGCAACTTTAAAAATTAAGCTGTAAATTTACTTCAAAAACTATTTTGCACTTAATACTACTAATCTATTGACTTAATAACTATTTGTCTTATGCTTAGTAGAAATAAAAAACTAAGATTTATTCATAAGTGAACAAAGTTAACACTATAAAAAAGGGAGTTTTGTCATATCTATAAAAGAGAAAATTGCAAGAATTACACTCTATAAAAGTAAAATTGCAAGAATTACAACCCTAAGAAGAGTTTTATGTATTTAAAATAGTCATAAATACAAAATAAAGCACCATACAAGCCCACTATTGAATTTTAATATAATTTTAGTATAAAACTATGCTTAATTATTTAAAAGCTCTTTGAGGGCTTTTCTTATACTTTATCCTTAGCAGCAACAGCAATAAATTAGCAATATCTGTTAAAATTAGATTACTGGAGCTAATAACAATATTAAAACAATTTTCAAGCCCTCCACCTGAAAACAATAAAATTGAGATGTATTCCATTGCTTGACACTTAAACACTTCTAAAACTAAGCACTATTCAAAATTTAGTTTATTGCTGCTAAGATATAATAAAAAATTTCTTTTGTAGTCAATATAAAAGTAAGATGTAAAAAAGTATAAAAAAAGTGTTAAATAATGCTAAATATTACAAAATTGTAACTCATTTTGTAACTGAAAGCCCTGAAACAAGCATAAACACTAATGAAAAAACAATAGGGTCTATTTTGTTACATTTTGGGGTGGATTATTTTTTGGATTCCTCATCTCATTTTAAAATAATTAGATAAGTATTCTATATTTTTCATAATTTTGCAAACTTATAATTTACTCAATAATAATGGGTCATAATAAAATGGGATATAGATCTCTTACAATTAAAATGCCGAGCGATTATAGCGACGATGAACTAAAAAAAGAAATTGAAAATATTATTTCTTCTAATGAGTTTGAATTTTCAATTGATAAAAAATCATTAGATGGTAGAAAAAAAACTGATATACATTGGTTAATTAGGGTTTCAGTTTCCTCAATTCATATCAAAGATGGTGAAACACCAGAAGTAGAAGAACTCTATATTCCACAAGTAAATACTGATAAAACTGTAATTATAGTTGGTAGTGGACCTGCTGGCTTTTACTCTGCTTATGTATTGAGATTAGCTGGCTTTAAAGTTAGATTAATCGAACAAGGACCAGAAGTATTCCAACGAATAAAAGATGTGAAGTTATTTCACAAAAAGCGAATATTGAATGAACGCTCTAATTATGCTTTTGGTGAAGGTGGTGCAGGTACTTTTTCTGATGGAAAACTAACTTCAAGAACAAAAACTATTAAATTGGAACGTAATTTCATATTTAATGAATATATCGAAGCAGGTGCACCTGAAGAAATCCGTTATTTATCAAAGCCACATATTGGTTCTAATTTATTAGTTAAAACTGCTAAAAACTTACGCCATAAATTCCTATATATTGGCGGTGAAATGCTTTTTGATACTGAAATGATTGGTATAAATCTTAAAGATGATAAAATTACTTCATTGGAAACTAACAAAGGTAAAATGGACGCTGATTATTTTGTAATAGCCAGTGGTCATTCGAGTTATCCTGTTTATGAAATGCTAATCAAAGCTGGTGTAAAATTTCAAATCAAGCCATTTGCAATTGGAAATAGAGTTGAGCATACCCAAGAAGTGATTAATAATTGTATGTGGCGAACAACAGAATTACCCGGTGTGAAAGCTGCCGACTATGCACTTACTTTTAATGATGCGTCTAACCCTGTATATTCTTTTTGTATGTGTCCAGGTGGGAATGTAGTTTCTGCACCACCAGTGAAAGGCGTAAATTTAGTAAATGGAATGAGTAATTACAAGAGAAATTATCCTTTTGCTAATTCTGCAATTGTTGCAGGATTGGACTTAAATAAGCAATTAAACAAAGAAGTAGAGCCACTTGAAGCACTTAATTGGGTTATGGATTTAGAGCGAAAGTTTTATGACTATGTGAACGGATATGACGCACCTGCTGTGAAAGTCGCTGATTTATTAAGAAATAAAACCACGTCAATATTTCCAAAATCAAGTTATCCATTTGATTTGAAAAGTGCAGATATGAATGATTTATTACCAGCAAATATTGTAAATTCACAAAAAGAAGCTCTACGTAAATTCAATAAACAAATGATTGGCTTTGACCAAGGGATTTTGATGGGCTTGGAGTCACGCACATCATCACCAATACAAGCAAGTAGAAGCCGAGAAGGATTGTGCGATGGTTTCAGTAATTTATATTTTGTAGGCGAGGGTTCTGGCTTTTCAGGTGGCATAGTTTCAAGCGGTGCAGATGGTATAAAAGCTGCTATCGATATTGCAAATAGAGAGGGGTAATCGGATAATTTATATTATTTAGGAGATTGTCATTTTGACTACGATCAATGACCATTTCAACACAAAAGTAGTGAACGCAAATTTGCATTCACTACTATTTAATTCAATCTACTACCATTACTTTCTGAGTTCTGCTTTCTGTTCCATGTTTGATATTAACTATATAAATACCAGCTTGTTCACTGCTTGTGTCCCAAATTATATGTCCGTTATAGTTTGTTTCTTTGTTGATGCTAAGTTTATTTGTAGTGTTTATCTTAATTCCTGCTAAGTTGTAAATCTCTACATCATCAACAGTAAAAGGTAAAGCACTATCCCAGTAAGTGCTTATTTTTACTTCTTGTTTAGTGGGTTGTGGAAATGGAGGGAATGTATAGAGGTAGTTTCGTTTTTCTGTTTTTTCTACGGTGGTGTATTCAATTCCGAGTTCGGAAAGAGGTAGGGTGTAAATTCCTCTGTTAAAACATAAAACTAAATTACTTCCAAAGACAATAACATCTTTCATTTCTTGAAAATCTTCCTTCTCTATACCATTATTGTACAACTTAAAAGTATTTCCATTATCAGTAGAAAAATAAAACCCATTATCCGTTAAAATAAAGAAATTAGATCTGTAGTTTGCAATCTTTAGAATAGAGATATTTTCTTCAGAAAAGAAAGTCTTATTCCAACTCTTTCCATTATCAGATGATTTTATTAAGTTTAAATCTTTTGAATCTGCCAACAAATTATTTTTATTTTTTGCCAATAATCTAACATACTGCTTTTCCATTAAATCAGTAGTATCTGAGTTTATCTTTTTCCAAGTATCACCATCGTCAGTAGAAATTAATATACCATTTGATTTAGTTGTTCCAAAGTACATACCATCAAACATAAAAATATTTGTAAATGTTTCAGAATACTTTGAATCATATTTACTTTCTAACCATGTGTTACCCATATTTTTAGAAATAAGTAATCTACCATCTATTGTAGTTATAAAAAATTTATTCTGATATATATGAGAGTTGGTTACATAAGTTTTAATTCCACTTGAATTCGTAGGTAATAATTTGTAAGTCCACGTTTTTCCGTAGTCTTTAGAAATAATTACCCCACTAAATGAAAAATAAGAACATAGAATTAAGGAGTCAGATTTAGAAAAATTATCAATGTTAAATCCATCAATAAAAAGTGAGTCATTTAATTGCTTCCAATTGAAATTATCTCCACTGATTGTTTTTGGTATTCCAGAATTAGTTGTAACCAAATAAAGACTGTCTTTTTCAGTTTGTAAACTATAATTAGTACTTTTAATAAAAATTTCTTTTTCTGAAAAACTATTACTTGATTCATTATATTTATATAAACCGTGAGTTGATGTAAAAAACAACTCATCTTGATAATCATATAGTCGAATTGATTTAATAGAGTTACTGTTAAATACCATTTCCCATTCCTCACTATTAAGTACAATTTTATAAACGTTGCCTTTATCGGAACTTGCAAATAAATTAGAGTTCAAATATACAATGTCTGTAATAAAGTTATCTCCATTTTTATTGATTATTGGCTTCCAGTTTTGTCCTAAATCATAAGATATAAATATTCCTTTACTCGAAGCAACAAAAATAGTATCTGATTTCCAAAAGACTTTATTGATTATATCTCTATAATCATTTAAAAGAAATATTTCTGAAAAACTATTACCATTATCTGTCGAAATTAATAAGCCAGGTAAACTATTTGTAAAAGAATTAATAATAATAATATTATTTGACTCATTAAAATAAATATTATTACCTCTGATTTTAATAGAATCTTTTAACTTAGGATCATAGTATTTTGAAATTAATTTATTTTGATTATTCTCTGAATTATAAAGATTAAGACCATCTTTTGTTAAACTATACGTAAAATCACCATTTTTTTTAAATGCATAGTAATATTTATTTTTCATTGTATCTGATAATATATGCCAATTTAAACCTTTGTCACTACTATAATATACACCACCCCCTATTTTATTACTAATATCATATATTGTTGATAAATAAATTAAATTATCATAAAAAAATATATCATTGATATAACCAATTGAATCTAAAAAATTACTTTCAACTGCAACAAAATTATTCCAATTATCTTCAGTTTGAAATATTTCAGTGTTATTCATAAGTAATTCAAAATCATTATTATACAAATAATAATGTGCAGAAATTCGTCCATTAGGTGATTCTATTTCTTTCCATTGGGAAAAAACTGAGATTTGTGTTAATAATAAAAATAAAACTGCTTTCATAATTTAATCCTTTTTAATAATATAATGAGTAACAGGATAAATACCTGTTACTCTAAACAATCTATGGGTTACATTGCGTCTTTACAATAAAACATTCCCCGAAATTAACATTATCATATTCGGGACAATTTGGTATTTCATCATGTAAAGTTACATCTAAATAAGTGGTTATCATTTCACCTTGAGCATTTTTGCAATACTTAACTGAAACTTCACAATAATCACTATTACAAGGTATAGCTTTTATTGTATGTTCATGATAATAATTATAATCATTCAACTCTTTCCAACATAATGGCATTTTATATTTTATTATTTTTGAAGACCGCTGTGTTTCGCAAGGAGGAATATCAGTCCATAGACATAACATAGAATATATAAATTGACCTGAAGTTAAATAGGCATTAGCATAATTAACCACATCAACAAAATCCCAACCAGAGCAATATGGAACTGTTGGCTCTTTAATTACACTATTAATAATAACTTCACCTGGATCAGTAACTGAACACTTATAACACAATTCAATATCGTAGTTGCATCCCCCAATATTAAGTGTAATTATTTGTTGAGTATATCCACTTTGGCACTGCCCTTTACTCACTACATTAGACAAAATCAATAATGTGAAAGTAATAATTATAAATGAAATGAAATTTTTCATAATTAAACCTCTAAATTTTTTTTGTAAAATAATTTGTTAATTCCCCTTACTTCCTTTTTATGCTTTAAGAAATTAAATTATTTTACGCCTAAATTTTTGTTTTATTAAGTTATATAAATCCCAAGTTGATTGATTTGTACGTTTAATTTTACAGTCATTTTCTTCATTTTTAGTTGGATTTCCACAAGTTAGATTAGTTGAGATACACAAATATATCCCTATATATATATATATATATATAAGAAGTTAAGGCGATATATTTAATAGTTGTCTGCATTTCGTTTTCGCAATTTCTCAAAATATTATTTTGTTTTTGAAATATTATTGTTTCAAATTATAAAATAAATTTTAAATAAAAAATTATTTTTAGTGTTTTAGATATACTCGATAAGCAATATAGAGGCGATTTTGTTACATTTTGGGGTAGAATAAATTCAGAACCACAAATTTTATGGATTAATAAATTTAAGATGTTAGTAATGTTTTCAAAATAACTAATAAAGAGAATCAATATCAAATATAAATAAATAAAAGTTCAAAATTAACTTAAATAAAAAGCATAATCAAACTTGAAATAATTTAGATAAATCAATTTCATTATTAATTTTATCATATAATTTATATTTCGCAAATATATTTAAAAAGTAAAAACGAAGTTTAGTGTAATGCTATTGTTAACTATAGGGTGGGGTGAACTAATTGGAAAATTTACATTTTGCTCACGAACTTTATATAATATTGCAGAGATACTTGTTTTGTAAATGAAGTTATAAATTGGATACATTTTACCTGTGTGGTAAATTAAATCATATTCAAAAAACTCAATTCCTCTTTGCAAAATACTCTCTATTGTTAGTGAAAGTAACTGATGACTAAAAGTATATTTCGGATGTATTTGACTTTCTTCATACATAATTCCAAGCTGAAAAGGTCCAGATACCTTTATCATAACACCAGACGCATAACTTGTTCCAAACTTTAAACCGGATTGAAATTTATTAATATTATGCAATTCTGAATTATAATTTAATTCTAAATTTGTCCAATTAAATGTTCCTTTATGAACTAAATATATTTCAAGATTATTCAAATTATATTTATACCCATTTTGCCAACCTATACCAAATCGCCAAGAGTCATAGATTTTGCTGAGGTCTTTATTAGGGTCTAATTTTGAACTTGTGTTTCCACCAAAGGCAAATTCACTGGAATGATAAGTAAAATCATCATAATAAAATTCATCACTCTCACGAAAAAAACCGTAGAAAAACTCATAAGAAAAAGTTTTTGGTAGATATTTTTTATCCTTTATATTAGGTAAATAGATAAAATTTGAAGAAATATTAAATGCTAATAAGGGTTGATTTTTTCCTTCAACTTTATCTTTGTATAACTTCTTAAAGAAAAATTCAAAATCTTTATTAGTATTCTCACAATTAAGATTGAAAGAAAAGATAAAAAAAATGGCAGCTACTAACTGCCATTTTCTTAAATTATTTCTCACCGAGTTTTACCTCATTAATTACAGAATTAACATCAACTAATTTAAATGATTTTAAATAGTCATAGACTGGTAAAAATCTAGCACTTTGACTAAGATATCCAGAACCATTATAGTACTCTTCTTTTCTAATTTTTCCATTTTTAAGGTATGAAAGGGAATAATCTACATCTGATTTAACATAATAAAGTTGTTTCACATGCTCTAAATTCACGTCAAAATATTGTGCTTTGCTATTATTATTAATGACTACAGCGTTTAAATTACGTGGTCCTGTCTTAATAAAACTAAGACCTTTAGCATCTTCATTAGCAAAAAATCCACTTTCATTAGTACTAACTGGTTTAAAATTCCCTTTACCATCACCTAATGCTAACAGTCCTACACTTGCATCAGCTCGTGGAGTTTCTATCTCTGCATGATGGAAATTACCACTCATTAATAAATCTAAGTTACCATCACCATCATAATCAAAAGGTAAGATCCCAAATAAAGTTGAAATTTGAGCTAAGTCTGTTAAATCTTTGTATTCAAAATTCCCATTACCTTTATTTTCAATATATACAGATCCGAATTGTCTGGCATCATACCTCAATGATGTTTCTAAGTCTTTGTCTTCATATACTTCAGTCAATGTTGCTTCTGAAAATAAATTATAATTAGGGAATTTCTTTTTAATTTCAGGTATTTGTTGAGAAGAACAAGATCTACCTCTAAGAGGATAACATTTTCCATCAATATCATAATAGCTCAAGACAATATCATTATTACCATTGTCATCAAAATCTTTACTAAAAACAGAGAATGGTTCATCTATACTTGCTTGATATTTATAGTTGTAGCCAAGATTTCCAACAACATAATCGATATCACCATCATTATCAAAATCACCACCAACTATACTCCACCACCAACCAACAGTATTTTTTTCAAATTCTTTGTCAGTAATATTTACAAATTTACCTTCTCTATTCTCAAAAAACCTAATAGGCATCCATTCACCAACTACTATTAAATCTTTATCACCATCATTATCAAAGTCAGTCCATAAAGCAGAAGTAACCATACCTGGCTCCACTAAATCAGGAGCAATTTCTTTAGTTACATCATTAAACACACCGCCATCATTTCTTAAAATATAAGAACGAACAGGATAAGGATATTTACCAGGTTTCTGACGTCCACCTACAAATAAATCTAAATCACCATCTTTGTCAAAATCAGCAGCAATAACACATGAAGTTGAAGTGTGCATTTCAGGCAAAGTATTTTTAGACCTTACAAACCCTTCTTCTCTACCTTTATTTATATACAATCTGTCTTGATAAAACTCACTGCCATCAGGATATTCGTTTCCACCAGAAGTAACATATAAATCTAAATCATTATCGCCATCAGCATCAAAAAACAAAGAACCCATATCTTCATATACTGAGTCTGATTTAAAGAATCTATTTTCTTGAAGTTTATACTTATTCATGCTTGAAAATTTATAAAGTTTACCTACTTTATTTTTAGCACCAGGAAAATAGAAATCATCAGAGCCATTTAAATTATAATCTGCAACTGCAATACCTCCACCTAATTGTGACATCTTGTGAGGAAGTAACACTTCTTTTTCATAATCATCATATTCATCTTCAGAATATTCTAAAACTGGACTAAATTTAGTATTCTCTTTAAAAAACTTACTTTCAAGAAGCTTATAATCTTTAGTCAAATTAGCATCATTATAATTAACAGTGTAAAGTTTATTAACATCTAAATTATAAAGCATTTGCTTCTTGCCACCTAACCATATTACTTCAGCACTATCTATTTTATTTACTTTCCCAATTCCAAAATGAAGAATAGCCTCAACACTCGAAGAAAACCCTCTTGTTAGAGTTAATTCATTGGTTTGCATTTTACCTTCAGCCCAAATATTAACTTTAGTATTTAATCCAAATGTATTCTTTCCCGATCCGTTAAATTTGAACCTAATAAAATTATTATTTTCTAATTTTTCAGATCTGTTTTCATATATAAATGAATAATCATCAATATTATTCACTACTAAATCCAAATCACCATCTCCATCCAAATCAGCATAAGCAGCACCTTGTGAATAACCAAGATCATTCAAGCCCCACTCCTCAGATACATCATCAAATCTTAAAGTTCCATTGTTTTTATAAGCATAATTAGGAAGAGGTGTTTGAGGCATATCTTTTAATAACTCATCCAGATTAATATCATCAAGATTTTTAAATTTATATTGCTTAATATAATCATCATAACGACCAAGCATCTCATTCATAACATCCCTACTCAACTCTCCTGTAGATTCTACTTGCTTTTTATATAAAAACAAATCACTTAAGGATGCATAAATATCCTTATAATCAGAGTTCCTAAAGTCATATCTAACTCCATTTGTTACAAATATATCTTTCCACCCATCATTATTAAAATCCGCAATAAGTGGTGCCCAACTCCAATCAGTAGTAGCTACATTTCCAATTTGAGCTACGTTACTAAATGATTTATTACCATTGTTTCTCTGTAAAGCATTAAACATATATTCATAATGTCCACCTCTTTTGATATTTTTCCAAAAATTTGGAGGATTCATTGCAGACATATTCGCTTTTAATCTTTTATTGTCTGCTGCTGTCATATCTAAAGTTAGCACATCTACAAATCCATCATTATCAAAGTCGTTAGCATCAATTCCCATACTATTGTTTGATATTTGCTTTGTTGCTATCTTTATTTCTTCTGACCAGTTATTATTAGTATTAAAAAGCAAATAGTCTTGAGATGCATAATCATTTGCCACATAAATATCAACAAACCCATTATTATCTAAATCCGAAGCACAAACTCCAATAGAAAAATAATCTTTATCATTTACTATTTTATCACTTCTCTCGAATTTACCATTGTTGTTGATATATAAAGCACTCCTAAAATTTTCTTGTACACTAAATGTGTCATTAACTGCTTGACTTACATCTTGTGACCATCTTGGAGTAGTAATCAAGAACATATCTAAATCAGAATCATTGTCGGCATCAAAAAAAGTTGCTTGTGATGATAAATATGGTAAGTCAAGCCCATACTCTTCACCTTTTTCTGAAAATGTTAAATCTCCATTATTAATCCATAACTCATTTCTGGTGGCTTGTGGAAACCCTAATAAAGATACTGAAAAATAAATATCTAAGTATCCATCTCCGTTTATATCTGCCATAGTTACACCAGACTTCCAGGTTTTTGTCTTCCCGACTCCAGAGCTTAAAGTAATATCTTTAAACTTCATATTACCTTGATTAAGGTATAATTTCGAATTACTTTGATTTGAACCTAATACAATATCTGGTAAACCATCATTATTAATATCTCCAACAGCAACCCCAGAACCATTAAGCATATATTCACATATATATAAATTTAGATATATGTCTTGTTTAAGATTATTCATAAAATCAATTCCACTTTCATTTGGAGTTAATTTCTTAAATAAAGTTTCTTTTTTTGATTGAGCATTTAAACTCACACATATAAAGAGTATTAGTATTATACTTTTCATTATTTTTCCCCTTTAATTATTTTTTTGTAATTTTAAGTTTATTATTCAAATTATTTTAAAAAAATGAAAATTATTAAAATTGGTGGTAGCACCATAAAATCTACATCAGATTTAGAAATAGCAATAAATTACTTAATTTCTAATTATCCAAGTTCAGAGCAACTTGTCATTATCATCAGTGCTTTTCATAAACTAACAAAATTGCTTAAAGATTCAGTTTATAAAATCCTTGACAATCCAGACAATTACTCTAACGAATTAAACAATATTAAATTATTTTTAAATATATTTAATAACAAAAATACCAAAATATTGTTACAAAGCCATATAAAATCTTTGGAGAGCTTACTCTTTGCAGTTTCTGTCCTAGAAGATTGTTCAGACAAACTGATGGATAACATATTGTCTTATGGTGATTTAATATCAAGTGAGATATTTTATATTGAATTAAAACAATCTTGGGCTGATTGCGAATACATAAATTCACAAGAAATATTTATCACAAATTCTAATTTTGGTAAAGCAGATGTAATAATTGATAGTACTTTAGGAAACATAAAGAAACATATCAAAGACAAAACCACAATTCTCGCAGGATATATTGGCTCAGATTCACTATCTAATCCAACAACTTTAGGAATGGAAAACTCAAATTTAAGTGCAATTTTATGTTCAATAGCTTTAGAAACAAAATCTTGTTTATTTATTACAGACACAAAAGCAATTTACCAAATTGATCCAATTTTGACCGAGTCCGATTCTATTAATAATTTGAATTATAAAGATGCTTTAGCACTTGCAGAAAATGGATTGAAATTATTTACAACCGAACAAATAGAATTATCAGAACAATACAAAATTGAACTAATCTATACTTCATACTATTCAGATAACTTACAAACAAAAATAAATGATAAAACATCAGACTATAAATATATTTTAATAATTGATAACAGTAAAGCAACAATATTTTCACCAAAAAGCACAGAATTAATATCTTCTATAATGACAAACAAAGATAATGAAATTATTGAAGCAAACATTAAACCCAAAAAAAATAAAATTATTCTTTATTTTCAAAATGAAATAGACTTAAATAAAATTAAATCAATTAAGACAATATTGGATATTAGTTGACAAAAAAGGAGCCGAAGCTCCTTGATTTATTAATTTACTTTTCTACCATTACTTTCTGCATTCTTGTTTCAGTTTCGTGTTTTATATTAACTATATATATTCCTGTTTGTTCACCACTTGTGTCCCAAATTATATGTCCATTGTAGTTTGATTCTTTGTTGATGCTTAGTTTGTTATCAGTATTAATTTTAATACCAGCTAAATTATAAATTTCTACATCATCAGCAGTAAAAGGCAATGCACTATCCCAATAAGTGCTTATTTTTACCTCTTGTTTTGTTGGTTGTGGAAATGGTGGGAATGTATATAGATAGTTTCGTTGCTCGGTTTTTTCGACTGAGGTAAGTGTGATTCCAAGTTCTTCTAAATTTCTATGGAATATACCTGATTGCGAACAAAATAAAATTTTATCTCCGTATAAATGAAATTCGCCTCCACTTACTTTAGCTTTTGTAGAAAGCCCATCATTTATTTCTTTAAATGTGTTGCCATCATCCTATGAAACTAATACTTTATGGGAAAATTGGCCCGAACCTTGTGTTAAAGCGGCATCAATAATAATTTCATATTTAACCTTTTGAAAATTTGATAAATTATAAAAAAATATAAAACATTTTTATTTTTTGTAATTATTCTATATCCAATTAACTTATTAAGGTCGATTTTGTTACATTTTGGGGTGGAATATTTTATCAATTCCACGCATCGCTCTGGAAAATGAGAGGTGATTTCATTAAATTTTTTTTTAAAACAGGGTATTTCATTTTTTTAACCATCCGTTAGTATTTATTCTTAGAATAGTTTTGATTATATTTTTTATCCCTTTGATTTTTTTCTTACTAAATTATTTGATAATATTGTTTTTTAAATTTTGCGATTTTGAAATATGATTTATGGTATTGGTCACGATTTAGTTGAATGCTCGAGGATTAAGGGCTCTTTAGAGAAACTTGGAGATAGATTTAAAAATAAAATCTATACTCAAGTTGAGCAAGATTACTGCAATCAATTTAAGTTGAATGATTATCTTCATTATGCTGCTCGTTTCGCTGCCAAAGAAGCTTTTTCCAAAGCAATTGGAACAGGGCTTAGAGATGGATTCAAATTCACAGAAGTTGGAGTAGAAAATCAAAAAAGTGGACAACCTAAGATTGTATTATCTGGGTCTATGTTGGATAAATATGGACATTTGAAAGCACATCTAACTATGAGCCATAGCGAGACTAATGCAGTGGCTATTGTGATATTGGAGCATAATGACTAAGAATATTTTAATAGCGGCTGGTGGTACTGGTGGTCATTTATTTCCTGCTCTTGCTGTTGGCAAAGAGTTAGAAAAGAAATATGGTGCAAAGTTGTTCTTTATTGGAACAAGTTATAGAATTGAATCTATTAAAATTCCAGAAATGAATTATCCATTTTTTCCTACTCCTATTAAAGCTTTCCCAGGTAAAAATTTTAAAGCTGTGAAGTGGGTTCTTGAATTTTTACAATCAAAGTCTATCGCTAATAAAGTAATCAAAGAGAATAAGATAGATGCTCTTATTTGTGCAGGTGCTTACTTATGTGTTCCGCCTGGCTTGGCTGCAGCGAGTAATAAAGTGCCTATTTTTCTGATGGAATCTAATGTAAATCTTGGTAAAGCTAATAGAATCTTACTTTCTAAATCTAAGAATATTTTTACTTCTTGGGAAGAAACAAGTTCCTATATTTCGGCAAAAGATAAAATTCAATTTACAGGAAACCCTATCAGAGAGGAAATTCTAAATTTACCAGACAGAAATACTTCATTGAAAAAATATGGCTTTGAAGATAAACTAACTATCTTAATAATGGGGGGTAGTTTAGGTGCAAAAAGTATAAATAAAGCAATCTTTAATTCTTATGATAAATTAAAACAAGAAAATGTGAATATTATCTGGCAAACGGGTGGTAGCAAAAATTTAGATGGAATTAATTTAAGGGATGATATTCCAGGTAATATAAAAATTGTAGATTTTATAGATGATATGGCAAGCGTTTATAGTATGGTGGATATTATTGTTTCTCGGAGTGGTGCAACAGCCGTGAGTGAAATAAGTTCTGTAGCTAAAGCGTCTATATTAATTCCAATGGGTAGTGCTGCTAATAATGAGCAGTATCTGAATGCAAAGAATTTAGAAAATAAAGGTGCTGCAATTTTATTGAGTGATATCGACTTAGAAAATAAACTATTTAACTCGATAAAAGAACTAATTGATGATGAAACAAAAAGAAATCAATTAAGTAGTAATGTTAGTGATTTTGCAAAGAATGATGCGTGTTCTTCTATTGCAGATTTTATAATAAAAAATATATAAGTAAATGTTAAAGTTTTTGGCGATATTGCTATTAGTTTTTGGTGGGATATATATGCTTTTCAAGTATATATCTAAAAAATTAATTGGCTCTTTTTTTAAAAATGCTGGTATTAATCCTGAACAATTTAAACAGCAACAACAAGGTTTTTCTAACAAAGAAAATGATGAAGTATTATACAAGAAAGATAATACTGTTATTTTAAAAGGTGATGCGGGAAAAAATAAAAAATGAAAATAAACACTTTATTTGAATCTAATTTCGAAGATTTAAAACTACTTTCTAAAGGAAAAATTAGAGAGATTTATGATTTGGGCGATAGTTTGCTATTTGTAGCATCTGATAGAATTTCTGCTTTTGATGTGATTATGAGCCAAGCTATTCCAGGTAAAGGAATCTACTTGAATAAGGTATCTAAATATTGGTTTTTAAACTCTAAAGAAATAATTGATAATCACTTTATTACAGATGATGTAAATGAATATCCTGCAGGATTGCAGAAGTATAAAGATATTCTTGACGGCAGGTCAATGATTGTTCAAAAATGTAAACCACTTCCTGTTGAGTTTGTTGTTCGTGGTTATATCGCTGGGTCTGGTTGGAAAGAGTATGAAGCAAATGGAACTATTTGTGGAATTAAAATAGTAGCAGGAAAAAAGAAATATTCTAAATTAGATGAACCAATTTTTACTCCAGCAACAAAAGCAGCTACCGGACATGATGAAAATATCGATTTTGAAACTGCATCTGAAATACTTGGAAAAGAAAAAGCAGAATATTTGCGTGATATTTCAATAAAATTGTATAAGTTTGGAAGAGAGAATCTTGCAAAAAAAGGAATTATTTTAGCAGATACTAAATTTGAATTTGGTGAAGATGCGAATGGTAAAATTATTTTAATTGATGAAGTTATGACTCCAGACTCTTCTCGTTTCTGGAATTTGGATACTTATCAAGAAGGAAAAGAGCCAGATAATTTTGATAAACAAAGTTTGAGAGATTGGTTGGAAACTCAAGTTTGGAATAAAGAAGCACCTGCTCCAGATTTACCAAAAGAAATTATTGAGAAAATACTATTGCAATATGATATTATTGCAAATAAAATTTTTAATTAAATAAATATATGTATAAAGTATTATTACTTTTAATATTCACTATTAGTATAAGTGCTAAGGATTTAGTACTTTCTACTTCCTACCCTGTTAAAATTATTGTTGATGAAGTTGTTGGCAACTTATTTGAATCAGAATCAATTTTATCGGCTGGTATTCCAACTAAACAATACAAGCAAAACAGTGATGTAATCTATAAGGTTAATAAATCTAAAGTATTAATTTATTCTTCCGAAATAAATGAAAACTGGGTTTATGATTTACCTAAAAAGAATAAAATCAATCTTACTTTTCTAATACCTGAAGAAGATAGGATTTTCCTAAATGAAGAAGATTCAGAAGATTACTTTTGGACTGATCCAAAAAGTACATCTGTTGTTGTAGAAAAACTCGCTGATACTTTGTCAGTTTTATTTCCTACTAAAGCAGCAGATATTCAAAAAAATGCTCAAAAGTTTATTGAGAAACTTGAATTAATTGATGCTTTAATTGAGAAGAAATTATCAATAATAGATAGACCTCCTATGCTCCAAGATGTATCTACTTTGATATATTTTGCTTCTAATTATGAATTTCCAATACCTTTTTCAATTGAAGAATTACCTGAAGAAGATATTGAGCATGAAATAATGACACTAAAAGATACCGGTGTAAACCAAATAATTATTAATTCCTACAACGCTAAAGATGAAAAAATAAAAGATTTAATAGTTGATTATGAACTTGTTTCTGTAGAAGTTAATGTCTATGGTTATAAAGATAAGAACTATTATGAAATGATGCAAGAAATATCAAATGTAATTGTTAAACTATACCAATAGTATAAAATGCATAGCAATAGTCAAGTAAAATTACTTTTATTCATTCAATTTTTTATGCAAGCAGCATTGTGGATTGTAATGATTGAGTTACCAATTTATTTGTCGCAAGATGATGCTTCGGGAAGTTTATTATGGTCGCATACTCAAAAAGGATTTATCTTTTTTACTTGGGTTTTTATTCAAAATATTACTAATATTATTTTTGGTGCTTATGCAGATAAATTTGGTGTAAAAAAATCATTATATTTATCTCAATCTTTATTAGTAATTGGTTATTTATCAATTTCATTTGCATCAGAATATTATTTATTTTTAATTTCAGTCTCAATATTAGGTGTTGGATTTGGGATATTTAAGCCAAGTTTAGAGGGCTGTTTATCTTTTTATTCTAAAAATAATAATAGTCATAAAATATGGAGTAGTTTTCTTTTATTCATTAATATTGCTGTAATTAGTTCGACAATATTAATTGTTTATTTGGAAAAAATATCTTACCAAGCTGCATTTATTGGCTCTGCTATTATAATTCTTTTTAATTTCCCTTTAATTTATTTTTTAAAAGAAAGAATGCAATTTGGTGATGTAATAATTCAACCAAGTATTATCACTTCTTTTAAAACAGCATTTGCTGATAAAAGGATGATTTATTTAGTATTAATTATGTCTGGTTTTACAATTATGTATATTAATTTTTATCAGATGTTACCTAATTATATTTATGATTGGGTTGATACTTCAGATTTAGTTGCTTTCTTATCTTTACCACAGTTTATGACTACAACTACAGAAAGTGGTGTGATGCTTTCTTATCAAATGATTTATTTTATTAATCCATTTTTAGTTATTATATTTATTAAATTAATTTCTAATTATACACATAAATATCACAATATAACTGCTCTAACTATCGGTTTAATATTAGTTTGCGTTGGTTGTTTTTTAGTTGGCTTAACTCAATTATCAATAATATTATTACTTGCAATTATAATATATACAAGTGGTGAAATGATAGTTCGACCAAAATTCCAAGAGATAATTTCTGAAATGTCTCCAGTAAATAAAGAAAGTCAATATATTAGTTTTTTACACATTTCTTATGCTGTAGGTTATATGTCTGGCTCACTTAGTGGAGGAATGATTTATGATAAATTTGGTGAAAAAGCACATCTTGCTCAAAAAGCATTACAAGCTGAATTTGGTGTAAATGTAGAGTCTAAAACAGCTATGCTCGAATTATCTCAAAAATTAGGAATGACTTTTTCGGAAACTACTACTTATTTATTTAATAATTATAATCCATTTTATTCGTGGCTACCATTTATATTTATTTTATCTATAAGTATAATATCATTAGTATTTTATAATAAAAAATATGCTTGATTATTTTGATAAATAATCTAATCTTTCTTTTGCATTTTTATTATTACTATCTATCTTCAATATTCTAAAATAAACATCAATAATTTCTTTAGAATTAGAATAATACTCTAATTTTTCAGCAAAATCCTCTAATAATTCAATCGAATTTTTAAATATATTATTATTAATTTCAAATATTTCCATCGCAATATCAAGTCTATCTATGTCAATAAAATAAGTTGCTGTTGAATTTAATTCTGAATAATCACTTAACTTATTTTTAATTTGATTTACTATTTTATTTCTATGCTTTTTTATATTTTCAAGACTTTCATTTTCAAGTAATTTTATAAGGTATGATGAAGCAGGATAATTTGTTTTTAAGATCTTATTATTTGCAATTTTTGTTAAATCACTTATTAAATCTTTATGAGGAGATTCAATAATCCTTGCCAATTCAATATCATTTTTGTAGAATATAAAAGTAGGAACTCTAAAAATACTTTTACCAATTTCCTCTCCTTTTGGTCCTTTTTTACTTTTACCATAAATAGTTTTGTCGTATAAAGCACACATCTGTAGATTGCTTCTTTCTAATCCAAGTTCATTCCAAACTTTAATAAAGCGAGGTACCCATTGCTTACTATCACCGCACCAAGTCCCTAAATATATTTCAACTTTATACTCATTTAGTTTGGTCTTTAATGAAGTATCTGCCTTAAAATCATAGTTCTTGTATTCTTCCAAAAACCAAGTAGAACAAGTAGAATCCGAAATCAAATCTTCAATCTCAAACTTTCCACATAAATGCTTCTCACCTTCACCATTGACGTATGTATCGCAGGAAAGGTAGGATATAGATAGTAAAAATAATATTATTATTGATTTCATTTTCCTACTTCATTCCTTCAAAATCTTATAGATTTTTTCTTCGTTTATTATTACAAAATAAACACCACTTGAATATTTTGTTCCATTTATTTCTATTCTATTTGAATAATATTTTTTTCTCAATAACTCTCTTCCATTCAAATTATATAAACTTACATTATTAATTGAATCTTTTGAAGTTATGATTAACTTGTCACCATCTAGGTAATAATAATACTCATAATCTTTTTTTGTTGTGTCAATACTCGATGTATCATTATAACTAAAAACATCATTCATACCTAACATATAAAAAGTACCCCAAACATTTTCATTATTTTCTTTTTTGATTTGATAAGGACTTTTTGTTAAAATATATGGACTACATCCAGATACAATTAATTTATTTTTCAAACATTTTATTGAATTTTGTTTTTGAAATCTTAAATCTATATAACTTTGCCAATTTTTATAAGTGGAAAGGTCTAATACAAAAATAAATCCTGTTGGTTTTTGATTTGAAGGAAATGCATTTATGTTTTGTTCTAATTCATTACAGCTAGTAATTCCTGCCGTCCACAAAACATTATTTTCATCAATATCAAAATCATAAGTTTCAAGTCCTCTGTCTAAGCAACCAAATCCGAAGTCCTATTCTAATTCATTATTTCTATTATATTTTACAAAGACTAAATTCCCAGTACTTTTAAAAACTGAATCCTTTTTTGGTATATCTCTAAATGTTGCTACATGTAAAATTAAATTTCCATCTTTGTCATATTTAATATTTCTACTTATACAATCATCTCCACTATAAAAAGTTCCATATTTAAGAGTTGTACCAACTGTGTCAATTTTAAAAACTTGTGTTTGCCAGCCAGTATTTTGATATTGCCCTTCAATTGTTATTCCTTCTTTTTGTTCTGCATCATCTGTTACTATAGCAAAAATATGATTTCCATCTTTAGTTGCTCTATATCCCCATAAATCCCATGAAAATGCGACTTCATCTCCAAAAACATCTAATCCTGTTAATACCTCACTTACATCTCCTCTATTCCCAAAATATGTACCCCAAATATATTTTCCTTCAGGTGTCAACTTTGAAATATAAGTAGTATAGTAAGTTTCTTCATCTGTACTTGGTTTTACAACTTCAGTATAAATCGCATCTTCATTAGTTGGAAGTATTATATTGTTAAATGTGCTTTTGCCTGTAGAGCTTGTTGTCCCACCAAGATAAATATTACCAGATTCATCAATAACCATACGACATTGTAATTCTTCTTTACTTCCACCCCAATAGGTTGACCAAACATATTCTCCTTCAGTAGTAAATTTTGCAAGATAAAAATCACTTCCACCATTATTTTTCAATTGTGGTGCATTATCTGAAACTATTATATCAGTAGATTCTGTTCTACCTGCTACTATTATATCATCATTTTTGTCTATTGCTACGGAATATAAAACATCAGAACCAGAGCCACCAAGAAAAGTTGACCAAATTACATCTCCTTCAGGATTCCACTTTACAATAAACATATCGTGATTTAGATTCTTTTCTTTTTGAAAAGCATCACCTACGATAGGTAAATCAGGGCTTCCAGTATATCCTACTTGAATGAAATTCCCTTTACTATCAAAAGCACCGTCATTAATACAATCGTAACCAGAGCCACCAAAATAAGTAGAAAAAAGTATTCTGTCATCGTCCCAATATTCATCTCCTAATAATTGAGCTTGCTCTTTCTTTTTTAGATGTTCAATTACCTCTTGATTATGAATAGGTAACTGCTCAGGATATTTAATAATATCTTGAGAATTGATAAAAGAAAATATGAAAAGTATTAATATCATAACTCTAAATTAATAAATATATTTGAAATTATTATAATTTTCTATTTAATTGACACATGAAAAGGAAAAAAGTTACAGAGTAGGAAAATTATTTCAAAATTTCAGCGAATCTAATTTCCCTTACGGATTAACAACTATTTCTCGTCATTCAGAGTCTAGCCCTTTCATTTCGAGCGTAGTCGAGAAACCCGTCATACATAGCGTCAAAAAACAACAAAAATGTAGAGATTTATCGTATCTAAAACAAAACCATCAAAGTAGTGAACTAAGTCAAAATGTCGTCATTCAGAGCGAAGCAAAGAATCCATATTAAACGATATTAGAAACCTTCCGAAGGTTCAAAACCTTCGGAAGGTTAAAACTAAATCACCCAAAAACCCCTACGTCATTCTGAGGCGAAGCCGAAGAATCTCCCAGAAATTGTCATCGTAATTCTGAATCAAAATCATAATAAATAATTTTAATTTATGGTTTATCTTCCACCAGCGATTGAAAGTCTGAAGTCTAAACCTACTTGAGTTGTGTGGAAACCAGGATTTGCAGCACCTTCGTTGAAAGTACCATCATAACGAACGAAGAATGAAGCAGTTAATCTTTCAGACAATGAATATCTTATTCGTGGCTCAATGCTAATCACAGTACTTCCATCTAACACACGCCCTTGTTCATCTCCACCTTCGAAACTTGCAGGGTCGAATACATCAAATGTACCTCTACCATTATATTTATATGAACCTAAGAATATAAATTCTATATCATTTTTAAGTTGGAATCCTAAGAAAGGAATATTGAAACTATTCATAGTGTAACTTGCTTGCATAGATAGTTCATTGGTAGTTTGCGAAGTTACTACGGACTTAGCAGCAGCATTTAAGTTATATCCTTGGGTTCTATTCCATCTGATTGTAGCAGTTAATGTTCCGTCTAATTTATCTTCCATAAACGAAGTAGTTACCCCAATCAAAGGTGAAAATCCAGATGTAACTTGTTGATTTTGAATTACTCTACCATTATCAGTAATTTGAACTGACTCTGTATAATTAGAAGTAAATGCGTGATCTACTTGAACTTTTTTAAGATAGCCATCCCACAATTTCCATTTTTCAATACCAGTCCATCTTATTCCCCAGTTGATTGACGGTAAAAACATTCCAAGATTACCTACACCTGAAAGTGAGAATGTTTCTAATTGAGTATAAAAACTCTTTGCCAAAGCAGCATTTAGTAATTTATTTTTATCAAGGGAATCTATGTCAGTTCTTGATATTATTTGATCTCTTGCTACTTCATAATTTTGAACTACATCTTGAATAGTATTACCAAATATATTAAAACCAAATACTTTTGGTAAAGATATAAAAGTTTTTTCAAGAGTTTCTGTTGCAATTATATTTGTAAAAGTAGGAACACCATCTACATTTGTTAAAACAGTTTGGTTTCTATTATAATTTTTAGCTGTTCTCCAACTTAAATCAAGAGTAGCACCTTCCCAAAGAGGTCTGTTTGTAGTAATATTCATATCTGTACTTTGCCTATAGTTATCTTGATATCTACCATTGGCTGGTCTTAATCCTGGGAAAGTCTCTATAGAAAAAAAAGGAAATTGATTTGATGAATTAAAGTTAATACCACCATGAGGATTAGAAATTAGTCCCATTTGATAAGCAAAACTTGGTCCGAATGGGTCTAAACTTTCTCTTCCAGTTAAACCCCTACCCCAGAAATTACTCATCCCATTTCCACCAAAAATACCAGGGTTAGTAGCGTTATTAGTTTGATTTAATGTAATATTAATTTTATCATAATCTAAGAATATCGATTTTAGAGTAATTGCTACACTTTGTAAAAATGACAATCCTCCGCTTCCATCTGCAGACTTTCTTCTGCCAAATGTATTTGCTGGAGTTATTCCAAAAATATCATCACCAAATTTTCTTAATCCCAAATTAATATTATATCTGAATTGCCCATTATAATTTGCATTCTTTGCTCTATCTCTTACAGCAGGATCTGGTTGAAGTGGGTCAGTCCAGTTGTAGCCAACAGAATACGAGCCATTCATATCTAAATACTTTCCAATTAGTCCAATTGGTAATACTGGTTTGAAGTTGATAGTTAAATTTTGATTGTGCATTGTATTTCTACCAAAATCTATTCCATTGCCAAACATCGCACTCGAAATTTCAGACCCAGTTCTTTGGTTACCAAATTCATCAAATTCTAAATCAATCATAGATGAGCGAGTATTAAAACTATAATCAAATGAAGGAGATAAGAAACCACCTTGACTTAATCTCCAAGTGAAGTTTGCTTTTCTATCAGCAAAGAAATTTCTAACAACAGGAGAAGCAAAGGTCAAGAATCGAGATTGTTCTGTCTGCCTTCCTCTATTCATATTTAAACCAAAACCAATATTCGATGGTAAAAAGTTGATTTTCCAATCACTATAAACTCCAATTAATGGGGTTTCTTTAATTGCTTTTATTGGTTGAAATGCTAAAATATCTGGTATTGTATTCGCATAATTTGCCTCCAAATTCCAAGACCAGTTGAAGCGAGATTCATAAACTGGTGTACGAGTATATTCTTGTGCATAAGAGTAACTAAAATTAAGTTTATTCAAGGTTTCACTTATTGTCCAATGAGAAATCGGAATACCTAATTTGATACCTGTTAATGACCAAGAATCTTGAACTTTGAGGACTTCAGAGCGTTGCTTAATTTCTTTAGCAGCATCATCTGCTTCTTTTTGAGTTCCGCCATTATCTATAATATTATCAGCAGTAATTTTAGCGGCTTCTTCTAAAGATAAATCAGTATTTGCAATAAATTGAGGAGTTGATAGCATCTCAGAGTGAGTATAAGAAATAGGAATTTTCATCTGCTTGAAAGATCTTGGAGCAAATTTTTCTAAATTACCTAACATCTGAATAGTTAGTCCACCATCATTATTACGATCACCAAAGCGTTCTTCAAGTTTATGGAAGTTCGCTTGTTTTTTATTAAAGGAGGCGTTAATCGTACCAAGGTCGGCTAATTGTAAGTTTGCACTTGCATTAGCTGCCCAATCATTACTATTTTCAGCATCTGTTAGCCGCAACTCGTCTATCCAAGCACAAGTTGATAAATCATTAGGGAATCTCTCGCTTGGGTTTGCAACACCAAAGCCAAAGAAAGTAACACGAGTTAAAATTGGAGTTCCCTTGATTGCATAAGTCGCATTTGGATTTCCATTATTAGCTGCAAACTCTTGTCTTTCGTTAATTCTTGAAGGATCTCTCACTGATTTAATTGAAGTTAATTTTCTTAAATCAATTTCGATATCATCCCAGCCCTCAGTTAGAGGTTGTCTATATTCATAATAGTTATTAGAGTCAATACCAAATCTCATATAAGCATAAGCAGTAGGTATAGTTCCTTCACTTATGAATGGAGGCATTGAACCATCACCATGAATAAAGAATTTTAATTTTTTGTAGTAGAATATATCCATATTTTGGAATATTCTTGTAGCCATTCTTTCTTCACCAAATCTAAGATTATTAACACAAATTCTTAATGATTGCTCATTTAATCTAATATCTTGTTGAGGGTTAGGGCTATTAATTTGTCTTGGAGATCTTACACCAGGTGGCATAGTATAGAAATCAGGTGATGAACTATTTTCAAACACATTCACAAAAGAAACTGACATCGCACTATCTGTTGGAGGAACTGATTGGAATGTATTTATTCTTTGCCATTGAGAACCAACTAAAGCCCAATCTGCTATCCACGCTGAAAAGACACCACCTTGAGCACCTAATCTAACATATTGAATGTTAGAAAACTGTGGATTTCCAACTCGTGTTGATGGTTTTCTAATTGGAATTCTAAATAGATACCATCCTTTTTCAGGATTACCACCAACTATCTGAGAGTTCGTATTTTCATTAAGATTTTGAATATCTATTTCATATCTAAAATAACTATTATCAAGTGCAACTTGCTGACCATTATTATCATTTAATATCTCAGTATCTGGAAAAGCACCAACTTCAGAGAATTTAGAGTTATTTTCATAGTTATTATAATTTATAAAGTCAATTGAAGCTTGTTCGCTTACAGGTTTTTGGAAATCAAATACATAATCATCTCTTGCAGGGTCATCTTCCAAATTCAATGGATAAGGGAAAATCAATTTACTTGGATCAGTATTGTTTTTCTCTTGTTCATTAGAAAGTCCATCAATCCCAACGTCCTCACCTTGATCAATCATTCCATTTGGTAATCTACTTGCTTCAGTAATACCATCTTCCGTATTTAAAGCACCATTTGCGATAATGTCTTCACTAACTTGCCCTAAGTCTAAATACAATCTTGTACTTGCTTCTCTATTAGTAACATTTATCATTATCTCGATAAATTCAATGTTTTCATTATCAAAGTTAGTATTAAATGATGATAAAAGTCTCATCATACCACCCCAAACTTTCTTTTTGTTAGGAATGCCATCGCTACCAAATCTATCTGTAAAGTGAGCTTGAGTCTCATCAAATTCTGGGTTTATTGGATCTAAAAACTCAGGGTTATTATTATAAATACCTCTTGTATATGGGTCAAAGAAAAATTCCATTGGGCTAACATTATTCTGTCCAATTAAAACTTCTTTGTCAGGATAAATATTTTTTTGAGGTATCCAAGGTATAAATTTTTGCAGCCAATAAGTTTTTGCTCTAAATTTATTTCTTTCTTCACCTGTCTCACCAATTTCTAAATCAAGTGGAGATGATGAATGCGACCATAAAGTAGGATTCAACCCTAAAGTTATTCTTCTTTGAGATGCTTCAAAATTATCTATATAAACTACTGATTCACCATCATCACTCGGGATAGTTGATTTTCTTTTATTAGGTTCTGGAATCATCAATGCCCATTCACCTAAAACATCTAAAGTTGATTTTGCTTTAGTATCATAAAATGGTAAATAATCTAACATCCGAGTAAACCAAGGCATATCCCAATTCAACTTAGCATCAAATCCAAGCATTGTGTTTGCTACTGGCTCTTGACCAAGTTGAACTTGATCTATAACTGCTGATTGATTATAATGTAAAAATGTAAATCCAAGGTCAGACCTTATTCGCCTTCTATCAATAATATTATAATCTGCACGTAAACCTGCTAATGTTTTAGTTGAAACTTGGAAAATATCTTGTTGTTCAAATTCTATTTTTAAGTTTGCATTAGGTAAAGTTGCTCTTGGATTTCTTAATTGAACAGTACCAGAAAAATAGTCAACGACGAAATCTTGGTATTCTCTTAATGGTGAACCGTCTAAGGAAATTCTTACTGACCCTTGAGCAAGATTGAATGCACCTAATCTAATTCTATTACTTGATGAGCCAGACACTTCACCAGTGATGATAAATCTATCTCTCGATGTATTAATTTTAGCGACGTCCCAAGTTGTGTCATATACATCGCCATAAACATATTTATCGGCAACTTGTCTTTTACCTAATTTATCAAAATAATCAATAATTCCTTGTCTGAATGGCTCTACACTTGGGAATGTAATCTCACCACGATTTGCATTAAAAAATGGTTCTCTTAAATCAAACTGACCATCTGGAGTTACTTGCCCATTATTATCTGTTCTATCTACTCCGAATATTGTTACTATTTTCTCGTTAGAACCTTCGATTACATCAACAGAATCATTACTTGGTCTTAGATACCAGATATTTACTTTTGCAGAAGACGCATCAACATTTGAAGCTCCAATATTATAAATATTTCTCATCTGACGGGACCACAATTCTTTAAAGCCAGGTTGAAGATTTCTAACGTGAACTAATTGTAATACCATTGTTTCGTCAAATCCTCTCTCAGACGACATATATCCAACTCTCAAATCATCATCAAGTGCTTGGCTTGGTCCTTGTATTCTATATGAAACAGCATAAGTTCTATCTGGAGATAAGTTCTCAATTCTTAATGTTCCAAGATTATAATCAACATCCCATTTAGTTGAATCTAATAATTGAAATCTACCTTTTTCAACTTGACCTGCTGTAATTTGAGCATCTATAAAGTTAGCAGGATAATTCTGCCCTCTTGCTAATCTCGGCAAACTTGCGTGTGCAACTGCCTCTCTAACCTTAGTATTTGTTAATTGAGTTGTTGATTCCCAAACTTCAAGTTCTTTAATACTAAGACTATCAAATTCGACAGGCAATACAGGAGTTGAATATTTAAAATACTCAGTATATACTTTTTTGTAGTCATCATGTAAAAAGAAGTAATTTCTTACATAATCATAAGCTCTTAATGAAAATGGATTTAAGTTTTTTCCACCTCTAAC
>JAUIIX010000037.1 GCA_030431515.1 bacterium | reverse complement strand
ATTGTTCGGCTGCAGCAATGTGCATACCTGTTGGAAAAGTATCATTTGAGGATTGTGATTTATTAACATCGTCATTTGGATGTATTGGTTTTTTACTTCCCATAACTCCACCAGCCATTTCAATTGCTCTATTGGAAATTACTTCGTTAGTATTCATATTAGTTTGTGTACCAGAGCCAGTTTGCCAAATTGATAAAGGAAAATGATTATCTAACTTACCTTCAATAACTTCATCAGCAGATTTTGAAATTAGTTCTGCTTTTTCATTAGATAATGTGCCTAAATCAGCATTTGTTTGTGCTGCTGCTTTTTTTAATATTCCAAGTCCTCTAATTAATTCTCTTGGCATTTTTTCAATACCGATTTCAAAATGTATCAATGATCTTGCCGACTGTGCACCCCAATATACATCATTAGGTACTTCAATTTCTCCCATTGAATCAACTTCAATTCTATTACTCATAGTTATCCTATATTATTTTTTTTAATATTTGAAAAGGTTTTTTTGACTTTAATTAATAGTATCATTTCCACTAAGCAAAACTCTGCTTCCAGGCATCAATGAATTTGTAGCATTAAATATGAATGAGGCAATCATATTTTTAAGAAAGAAGGAGTCAATTTTGAAAATCCCACTTAGCAATGCTCTTTCAATTATCAACTCAATTTGATTAACATTTAGTATTCCGATACTTTGCATTTGGATTAACTCTCCCCATGCTTCTTCAGTAAAAAGATCTTTTTCTGCATCGTGTAAAATTCTAAATGAATTTTCTGATTCTAAGTTTAAATTAGGAGATTTATTTGAAAATTCTAATCTATCAACTAACCAAGAAAATGCTGTAGAGATTTCTGAGTTTGAATAACCTTTTGTTTCTAAATCATTCAAATCAATATCACTAATTTTTTTATTTTGCTTTAATTCTGATAAAACGTAAGTAATTATTTCAACTATTCTTTCGTACATTTATTTTATCCCTAAGTATAAGTTCTCTAAATCTCTCATCTTAGATTTGTTTTCTTCATTGTCATCGTCATATCCACATAGATGTAAAGTTCCGTGTATTGCAAGTCTAAATAATTCATTAGACAAACTAACATTATAATTGTTTGCTTGCTCTTCTGCAACATCTACACATATATACACTTCCCCATCTATACCTTCTTCTTCTTCTAATAATGAAAATGTTATTACATCAGTATAATAATCGTGAGAAAGATATTCTTTATTCAATCTTAAAATCTCATCATTATCTACATAAATAACATTTATGATAGCATTAGAAATAGATTCACCTTTTAAAACATTCTCTAAATATTGAGATATTTTCTTTATCGGTAATTTTTTCCTATTACTTGAATTAAAAACATTAATTAAATATTTTTCATTCAAATTATTCGGCATCTAATAATAATCCTTCAGTGATAGAAAGCTGCATAAATGACATAATCATTGAATTGTCAAGTTGCGATATATCTTGTTCAAACAAGTGCTTACTGATATTTGCATACATATTACAAGAACAATTTCTACCAACTACTAATGTAGTTAATTTATCATCAGTTGAGTGTATAAAAATTATTTCTGAATTTTCGAAATCTAAGTAAGCAGAACAATCGTGCAATTCAAAGTAACCATGATTACTTTGAACTGAAACAAGTACACCTTTTCTTTCAGTTGACACTTGAGAATTGTTGTAAATAGATACAAATAAAGATTGCCCGCTGGATTTATTACTTTGTTGCCAACTGTAACTATCTTCGCCTTTATCAATCTTTATGTCTAAAGTTTTTGATATTATTTCAATATCTGAATCTGTAAAGTAAAATTCCATATAAATTTCTTTTAATTATATTATGCAAAATAAAGAGAAAATCTTAAATAAAAAAAGATTGTTTAAATTTTTTCAAATAAAATATCAACAAAATAAGAACGGCAATCATAAAACTGATCTTTTATTTTTAAACCAGATTTAGATGCCATATCATTAATCCTTTCTAAATCAAATTTTTGTGACAATTCTGTAAATATACTTTCTCCATATTCAAAATCAACTTCAAATTCTAATTTTGAAATATTTACATTTTGTTTTTTATTTGAAATAATGTAACTTTTATATTCCATAGTTTCAGGATTATAATAAGAATAGAAACTAAAATTATTAATATCAAAATCTGCACCAAACTCATTATTAATTCGAGTCAGGATATTCAAATTAAATGCTTCTGTTATTCCTTGACTATCATTATAAGCATTTGAAATAATTTTAGGGTCTTTTTTTAAATCAAATCCTACTAAGAATAAATCTTCTTTTTTTAATTTAGACGAAATAAACTTAAAAAAGTTTATAGATTTTTGATAATTAAAGTTACCTATATTAGAACCCAGGAATAAAACTATGTTTTTTTCCTTACTAAACTCTATTTGGTCTAATACCTTATGATAATTTCCTACAAGTTTTTCAATTTTTATTAACTTAAACTCTTCTTTTAATATTTTATCTAAACTATCTAAAGCTTCAATTGAAATATCATTAGGTTTATATACAAAATCAACTTCTTTTTCTATGATATAATTAAGAAGTACTTTGGTTTTATGACCATCACCACTTCCCAGTTCAATTAAATTAAAATTATCGTCTGTACCTAAGAAACTCTTTAATATTTTATCTTTTTGAGTTTCAAATATTTCATATTCACATTTCGTGAGATAATATTCAGGTAGTTTTGTTATCATTTGAAATAACTGACTACCATAGTCATCATAGAAATACAAAGAAGATAAATATTTATTTTTAGCAGATAAACCTTTTTTTACTAATTCAGCGAATTCAATATCCAAAATATTTTCTTTTCTTTGTTTTTAAATCTTATTTTACTATTCTTATTCCAGAAAGCATCCATCTTTTATCTGGGTAATAAAAGTTTCTATAGCTATGTCTGATATGAGATATTGGAGTATATGAACATCCACCTCTTAAAATCATATAATTAACTATAAACTTACCATTATATTCACCTAAGGCACCTTTATCTTGCTTATATCCAGGATAAGGCAAATAAGCAGATTCAGTCCATTCCCAAGCACCACCTATAAATTGATTATCACCTTTTCTACTTACAGGTTCTAAATAAGCGTCCATTTTATCGTAATCAAGTAAATTATGATTTTTTACATTATTGTATTTTTTTGCTGCTGTTTCCCATTCAAATTCTGTAGGTAATCTACCACCAAACCATTTTGCAAATGCCCATGCTTCATAATAAGTTATATGTTTAACTGGTGCATTTAAATCTAATTTTTCAATCCCATGTAATTCATATTCATAATATTCTTCGTCAATTTTTACCCAATAAAAAGGCATACATAAATCATTTTCTTGGTTAAAGACCCAACCATCAGAATGCCAAAGAAGTGCATCATCATAACATCCTTCTTTTACAAATTCTAAATATTCACCATTTGTGATTAATCTATTTGCGATTTTAAAATCATTTATATAATATTTGTGATTTTTTTGTTCATTATCAAAGTAAAATTCATCTTCATTTTCTACTCCAATGTCATATAAACCTTCACTAACTTTTAAAAAATCTAATTCAGAATGTTCTGATAAAATTTTATCAGTTTTATGATAAATACAATCTATTGGATTTTCAAATAGATTTGATTTGATATCTGCATACATTAATTCTTGGTGTTGCTGTTCGTGTTGTAATCCAAGTTGAACTAAAAAATCAATATCTTTATTTTCAACTTCTAACATTTCTTGTATATGTTTATCTACATAATCTCTGTAAGAAATAATTGTTTCAAAACTTGGACGAGAAAGAATATTCCTTTTCAATTTATGGATTTTCTTTCCTTTACTTTCATAATAACTGTTAAAAATTTGATGTAGAGCAAGATTAAAAGGTTTGTAATTTTTATAATATTTTAATAAAACGAAGCTTTCAAAGAACCATGTTGTATGACCTAATTGCCATTTTATAGGTGAAGAATCAGGATTGCATTGAATCATACAATCCTCTACAGAGAGGTACTTTATTAACTTGATACTCGCTTTTCTTATGTCAATATATTTTAATAATAAGTTTGGATACATGTACTTTTATAATTTTTTTTAAATATTAATTTTAAAATTAATCAATTTTTCTTAATTTTACAAATGGACAAGAACAATATTAAATTCATATTAGTTGAAAATGAGGGCGTACAGCTTGGAATTCTTCAAAAAATTATAGAGAGAATCTACAAAAATTCTCCTATTCATATTGCTACGACTGCTCAAAAAGGTTTAGAAATAATAAAGACACATGGTGAAAATGCAATTATAGTATCTAATTTACAATTACCTGATTATAATGGAATTAAATTATTAGAACAAGTAAAAGAATTAAAATTAGCCAACTGCATTTATATTTTATCAATGAAAGAAGATAATGACCAAATAAAAATAAAAGCACTTCAAGAAGGAGTTTCTGATTTTATTTTAAAGCCATATTCTTTTGAAAATTTAATTCCGAAATTGAGAAATTCCTATTTATTAATTGAAGCTCAATTTAAAGTTGTTGCTTTTGAAGATAAATATTTAGATTTAAAAAAGTCTTTTGATGTTGAAATATTAAAAATAAAAGATATTTTAGATTCAATTATTGTTAAAAGAATTCCTGATGCAGCTGAAGAAATTATTTTAATCGAAAATGCTGCTACTTGGCTGTGTGAAAGATTATTAACAAAAAAAGATAATGAAGAAAAAATTACAATTATTAACTCTTCTAAATTAGTTAAAACTGGTAGAATTATTCTAGATGATAAAACTATTAACGAACCAGTAATGACTGATGGTCGTTTAACAAGCCAGGATATGACTTTAATACCTGAAACAAACAACCTTATATTTTCTAAGATTAAAGGATACGATCAAGTCGCTGAAATATTAAAACATCAATATGAAAACTTTGATGGAACTGGTTTCCCTGATGGAAAGAAAATTTGGGAAATTCCTTTGGGAAGTCGGATTTTAAGAGTTGTTTCTGATTATTTTGATATTTTAAAGAAAGAAAAAAATTCAGATAAAGCTATGGATACAATTGTAAATGAAGTAAAACGACTTTATGATTTTAATGTTGTTGCTTTTTTTGATCAGTATCTTGCCGAAACTAATAAAGATGGTTCTAAACAAGAAGTACCTATGGCTATAACACAATTAACTGAAGGTATGACTTTATCTCGGAATATATTAACTAAAGCCGGTTTTGTGTTATTAGGAAGAGGGACTCAATTAACTGTTGAAAATTTAAGTAAATTAAAAGCTGCAAATAGTCAAGAAGGTATAGTTGGTTCTCCATATATCTTTGATATTGCTTCAAAAGAAGAAAGAACAAAAGTTGAATAATGTTATTTTAAATGAGATTTTATTAAATTTAGAGTAGCTGTCTTTTTAAGGCAGCTTTTTTTTTAAAGTATTGAACAAAATTAGTATAATTTGTAACGAATTCGTGTTTTATGTGTAATTTACATTATAAACGTTGACAAAACAAAAATGAAAAAAGACTTTTCTAAATATAGCGATATAGAACTGGCTCTTGTAATGTCGGAAAAAGGTGAAAATTCCGATAGTGCCTTTATGGAGTTTTATCAACGTTACTCAAATGGTTTGATTGCTTACTGCACTAAGATATTAAATGATAGAATTATCGCAGATGATGTTTTTCAAGAAACATTTATTAAGTTTTACGCATCTGTTGACCCAAAAGTAAATACGAATATTGCTGGTTATTTAATAAAAATTGCTAGAAATTTGTGTCTAAATCATAAACGAAATCAAAAACATAAAGTAGATATTACTGAACTTGAATTTCTATCTTATGATGTTCAAAATTACGAGAATAGACAACTTTTAGAATTTGTAAATACGGCAGTTGATTTATTAGAAGACGATTACAAAGAAGCATTAATTCTTAGAGAATATAATGGCTTAGAGTATGAAGAAATTGCAAAAGTTCTAAATATCACGGCGATAAATGCAAAAACCAGAGTATGTAGAGCAAAAAAGAAAGTAAAAGACTTATTGAAACCTTATTTAAATGAAATCACGAGTTAATTGGTATTATTATGGAACAAGAATTTTTAATAATTGAATATTTAGATGGTGAAATGAATCCTGCTCAAGAGGAAGCATTTTTCAATCTATTAAGTCAGAATGAAGAACTAAGGTCTGAATTTAAACAGCAAATAGCACTAAAAAATGCTTTTGTTAAAGATTTGAAAGGGTTTGCTCCAAATCCTCAATCTACAATGAATATTTTTGCAAAACTTGGTATTTCTGCTGCGGCTATAACTGCTGCCAGTAATACTGTTACATCTTCAGCTTCTACATCTTTTTTTAAAACACTTACTAATTTCTTCACTGGGACTGCTGCAAAATCAGTTATATCTACTCTTTTAGTTTCATTAGTTACATTTGCGACTTTACTTAAATTAGAAGTTATCGAATGGTATGATGAAGAAGGTGGAAGCAAAGTTACTGTTTCTAATACCTTAACTAAGCAAAATGATAATACAATTAATAATCAATTAAGTAATTTATCTAATAATAATCCTAATAAAAATGAAGCTCCTCAAACAATTGAAAAAGTAGTTCATAAAAACAATTTTATATTTACTATTGATACTTTAAAGCTAAAAGGTAAAGAAAAAGAAAAAGCAATTGCATTAATAAATAAAATTGAGAATCTTCAAAACAATGTATTATTAGCTTCAAATCAGAAACTAAATCTTAGTGATATTAATGATTTAGTTGTAATTAATAATAGTTCAATTATTGAAAATAGAAGCAATCTAAATTATAATCCAAATATGAATACTATTCCAAGTCAAAAAGTATTTGTTGGAAGTTTTTCTCAGTTTAGTAGTGGACTGGATTTACCTGTTTCTATAGAAGGAAATTTTCAACTTATAAATAATAATTCACAACAAGAAATAGTTGTGAACAGAGCTTACAGTCAAATTAATAATGGAAAATTTACTCTTATATATAATGTTAATAGTGAGTTTTATTTAGGTGGAAATTTTACTAATGAAAGCTATTATCAAAATTTCAATTATATTGACAAAAATGGAAGAAATTTTGAATATTTTCAAAAACCAGAATTTAATGTTGTTAGTGCTTTGCTTAGATATTCACCTGATTATTTGAAGGTTAACACACAATATATTAATATCGAACCTATGACTCAAGCAAGTTATGGTTATGATTTAAATGGTGGTGGGAATGTTACTCGTTTTGGTGCAGGAGCTAATATTTACTTAACTGATAAACTTTATTTTCAACTATTAGGCGAATACTCTAATCTTACTTATTCTCAAGATAATCAGAAATATAATAGTAATAAGTTCGTTGGATCAATAGGAGTTGGAGTGAATTTAGGAAAATAAATGAATAAAATGAATCTAAAAATATTATTTTTAACTTTTGTAACTTTGATTATCATTGCTTGTGATTCTCAGAATGCTATTGATTTTGAAGATGATAAAAACCGAATAATCTCAGAGATGGTTCGTGATACTGTTTTTATAAATGATACTACAATTATTGTAGAAACAGAAATTGTTCATGATACAATTACTGATGTAGTATATGATACTATTTACATAACTAAAGAACGTAAACTATATGAATTATTTATAAATAATAATGTACAATTAACTGAATATTGGTATGATGGAGATGATTTAAAGAGTTATCTTAAAACTTATTCGATGAATGAAGTTAGTAATTTGATAAATGGAACATTATATTTAGATAGTTTAGAAGACAATGTGTTAATACATACTAATTTTAATTTTACTAGAACAAACTATAGAAATGAAAAAAGAGATGAATGGCTATTTAAATTACTAATCAACACTCGTTATTTGAATTTTGATAATGAAACTATACTATTACCATTTGGGCAAAATCCTGGTTTTTTTCATTATTTTACTGCAATTACAACAAACTCTAAGAATGAATACTTTTCAAAAGTATCTCAAAATAGTTTACTTAGAATAAATTTTAAAGAGAAAAGAAAAAATAGCTTTATAATGGAAATTGAAGGTGTAATGTTATTAGAAGACATAGAAATTAAAGATTTAGGAAATCCTAAATCTTATATTACATTTATTCTAAGCATACCTTTGGAATTTAAGTAATTACATCTTTTCAGGAGCATTTATCCCAAGTATTGTAAGTCCATTTTTCATTACAATTCTTGTCATTTCTACTAATTGCAATCTTGCATCTCTTATATCTTGTTCGGAGTCAAGTATTCGACAATTATGGAAAAACTTATGGAATGCTGATGCTACTTCTTTTAAATATTCTGTTAAAATATGTGCTTCTCTTTTATCACAAGAAATAGAAATTAATTCAGGGAATTTAATTAATTGCTTTATTAAATTAACTTCTGCTTCATCTGTAAGTAATTTATAATTATAATCATTATTAAGAGAAACACCTTGTTCATTTGCTTTTGAAAATATTGAACAAGCACGAGCGTGAGCATATTGCAAGTAAAACACTGGATTTTTATCACTTTGCTCTTTTGCAATTGCTAAATCAAATTCTAAGTGCGTTGAAATACTACGCATTATGAAGAAAAATCGTACTACATCTTCTCCTACTTCATCTAATAAATCATCTAAAGTATAACTTTTACCAGTACGCTTAGACATTTTTACTTGCTTACCATTTTCAGTAAGTGTAACAAACTGATGTATTAATACACTTATTTTCTCTTTATCATATCCTAAATGCTCAACTGTTTGCATAACGTCAGGTATTGTAGCAATGTGGTCTGCTCCAAAAACATCAACAATAATATCAAATCCACGTTTAAATTTTTCAATGTGATAAGCTATGTCTGGCAATCTATAAGTCGCTTCTCCAGTTGATTTTACTATTACTCTATCTTGGTCTAATCCCATCTCTGATAATTTTAACCAAACCGCTCCATCTTTTTCATAAGATAAGCCCTTTTCTTTTAAAGTTTTTAATACTTCATCAACTTTTCCTTCGGTATATAATGAATCTTCATTATAAAATACATCTTGAGTTATCTTTAATTTTTTTAGAGTATTTTTAATTTTCTCAAAGCACCACACTTCACCCGCTTTAATTAGTTCAGCGTGTAAAGGTGAATCATCTTCTAAGTCTTTATATTTAGTAGGAGATGATTTGTATAAATCATTCGCAATATTAGTGATATACTCACCATGATAAGCATTTTCAGGTAAAGGAAAATCTGGATTATCGATTTGATTATATCTTGCATATATCGATTTTCCCAAATTATTCATTTGATTACCAGCGTTATTAAAATAATATTCGCGAGTAACATCATATCCCATCCATTCAAATAAATTGGCTACTGTATCCCCTACTACTGCATTTCTACCATGCCCTAAGTGTAATAATCCAGTTGGATTAGCACTAACATACTCTACATTAACTTTTATTCCATTACCTATTTTTTGTTTTCCATAGTCTATTCCACTTTGTCTAATTTTTTCAAATAAAACATCATAAAAAACTGGAGAAAACTTGATATTAATAAATCCAGCACCTGCAATGTCAACTCTTTCGATTACATCTTTATTGTAATCTAAGTTGTCAATAATTTCTTGAGCGATAATTCGAGGATTCTTTTTTAGCTCTCTTGCCATTTGCATAGCAATATTCGTAGCAATATCTCCAAATTCTGGATTATTTGGTGATTCAAAAGTTATATCTTCAATATTATCAATACCTAATTTACTTAGTGCTGCTTTAAAAATGCCTAATAGATAATCTTTTTCCATTAATCAAAAATCCTTAAAATTTCATCAAATTTGAGTGGTAATAAATCTGCATCATCATTTACTGTATAAAATTCTGCGTCTCCCCACAACTTCTCTAATTTATATAACTCTCTAACTTCTTTTAACATTATATGTACTACTACATCAAAATAATCTAAAAGAACCCACTCTAAACTTTCTCTACCTTCTATATGCGGTTTTTGTAGTTTGTAAGTCGATGTTGTATTAGTAATTAAATCACAAATAGAATCAACTTGAGGTGCTGAATCACAAGAACAAATTACAAAGTAATCTGTTGGTGCTGATTCAATATTTTTCAAACCCATAATAAAAACATTTTCAGCTAATTTGTCTTGACAAAGTTGAGCTGTTAGAATAGCTAACTTTAAATCGTCTGAATGTTCTGCATTTACTTGATTTTCTTTCAAAAAATCTCCATTTATACATTTAGCAAAGTACAAAATTAAGAAATATTTATTAATTAAATTTTAAAAAGTCAATATAAAAATTTTATTTTAAAATTCCTCTTTTAGATGTACTTTATCTACTGTTTAGTTGATTTAAAATAAGTTGTTTTTTAGATATTTTCAATGGTCTGCAACCCATTGTAGATTTTGTACTTTTTTTAGCTTCGCTGATTTTTTTGTGTTTTCCTTCGTCTGAAAAAATTTGCAGAAAATTGCAGTATTTGCAGTTTTTTGCAGTCATTTTTTTATGTAATTTGGTGTTTTTTACCCTTTTTATTATTTCTAATTTGTTATTATTTATTGCTTTATGAAGTTTTTGCAGTTTTTGCAGTAAAATTGGTGTTTTTTTGTTTTTCAAAGAACTGGTTAAGAATTACGTTTGACATTCTTGGGAGATTCTTCACATTCGCTCAGAATGACATTCTCTTTTTTAGAATGAAGGATTCCAAGCTACGCACTAAATGACAAAATAAAAGATTCTGAAACAAGTTCAGAATGACAAGGCAAAATTAATATAATAATAGTTTTTATAAAGTTTTTTATTTTAGAATATTTTTAATTTATTTTTAAAGATATGAGGTATTGATAAATATTCAATACTTTCAAATTAATCTGATGAAAGTAGATTTTGAAAATACTAATGTCGTATTGAAAATTTTATAAATACATATCAACACTTTTGTAATCAAAAGAAACAATTTTAATTTTGTTTCGTCTTATTAATATTATTGTTTTATTAACAAAGTATAATTTATAGTATGAGCAAATTAACTGTTTTATTTTTAAGTATTTTCTTGATATTAAGTTTAGAAAACACTAGTGCTAATGTTGTGCTAAATAATTTAAGTGATATTTCATCTAATATCTCTAATTTAGGTAGTTGGCAAGAAAAATTAGATTTACGTAGAGGTGGTCGTGGATTTGGTGGCTCAAGACGTAGTTTTGGTGGCTCTCGTTCTAAATCAAGATCAACTCCAAAACGTTCAGCTTCAAGAGCTAAAAGTACTCCAAAAGCTTCTCCCAAAAGACCAAGTTTTGGCGGGAATAGAATGTCATCTAAACAAGCTAAACAAAAATATGGCGTACCAACAAAAACTCAACCAGTTACTAAAGCAAGTGCAACTGGTCAGCAAACTAACTATGTAATGCACCATTATGGTGGCTATTCATCTGGCTTGATGACTGGATATATGATGGGACATACTTCAATGTTATGGATGATGCCTTTTCACCCTGCTTTTTATTATTCCAGACCAAATTATGTTGAAAATGCTGACGGAACAGTATCTGTTTATCCGCCTACTTTTTCATTTAGTAAGTTGCTAATGACATTAATTGTGATTGGTATAGTAGTTTATTTCATTAGAAATTATTTTAGAAAAAAGAATCAAAGTAATTCAGATAATCAAGGGTCATTTGTATAAATGAATAAATATGATGTAGCAATAATCGGTGGTGGACCTGCAGGTCTGTCAGCAGCTTTTATAATTGCAAGTGCTTCGAAACACTTAGAAGAAGCTATGAATAGAAATATAATTATAATTGATGCAGGACATAGTGATGCTTTGAAAGCGAAATTTCATAATGTTTCTGGTTTACCTTTTGGTATTGAAGGCAAAGAAGCTTTAGAACTAACTAAAAGTAAACTTGAGAATTTTCCTAATATAAAATTTGTTGAAGGTAATGTTAAACATATTTCTGAAGACAAAGATTATGTTATTGAATATCGTGATTTTGAAGATAAAAACAAAGAATTTGTTGTAAGTGACAACTTAGTTTTAGCTACTGGATTTAGGCGGTGGAATATTAAAGGTTTAGATGTTCCATTAAAAGAATTTGAAAGGAGTGAAAATCCAACTCGAGTTTCAATAGAGAATACTGACTTTAAAGTTAGAGATAATTTATATGTTTGTGGTTTACTTTCTGGTGTTTCTAGTCAATGGGATATAGTAGCGGGAAGTGGAAGTCAAGTAGGAGTACATATAATTTCAAAATGGGCAGGTTCTTGGAAAGTTGTACATGATAAGAATGAAGTTTAAATAAAAAAAAGAGAATTTAAAAAATATGAAAAATGCTTATATAGTTGATGGTATTAGAACTGGGATTGGTAAATTTAGTGGAGCATTGTCAAGTGTTAGACCTGATGATTTGGCTGCGATTGTAATTAAAGAATTAGTAAATAGAAACCCAAGTTTAGATCAAACTCAAATTGATGATGTTATCTTAGGTTGTGCTAATCAAGCAGGTGAAGATAATCGTGATGTAGCAAGAATGTCTTTACTTTTGGCAGGATTACCTGTAAATGTTCCTGGTGAAACTGTCAATCGGCTTTGTTCTTCTGGAATGGCATCAATTGCTAATGCGTCACGTTCTATCAAAGCAAATGAAGGGGATATCTATATTGCAGGTGGTGTTGAATCAATGACAAGAGCTCCCTATGTTCTATCTAAATCAGGAAGTGCTTTTGGTAGAGATGCTCAAATTTTTGATACTGCAATTGGTTGGAGATTTGTTAATCCTAACTTACATTCTGTTTATGGATCTGATCCAATGGGTGTAACTGCTGAAAATGTTGCAGAACAGTTTAATATTTCAAGAGAAGACCAAGATAAGTTTGCATTTAATTCTCAACAAAAAGCAAGTGCTGCATTAAATTCTGGAAGATTTGAAAGAGAAATAGTTGCTGTTGAAATACCTCAAAGAAAAAAAGATCCGATTATTTTTAATAAAGATGAATTTATAAGACCTTCAACAACAATTGAAGCACTTTCTGGTCTTAATCCTGCCTTCAAGAAAGGTGGTTCTGTAACTGCTGGAAATTCATCAGGTATAAATGATGGAGCAGCAGCGACATTAGTTGTATCAGAAGAAGCACTTGAAAAATATGGATTAACTCCTAAAGTTAAAATTATTACTTCAGCGGCTGTTGGAGTTGAGCCAAGAATAATGGGAATTGGTCCTGTTGAAGCAGCTAATAAAGCACTTAATAGAGCTAAGTTAAGTTGGAATGACATTGATATTATTGAACTTAATGAGGCATTCGCCGCTCAAGGTCTTGCATGTATTAGACAATGGGGGCTTGATGATAATGACCCTCGAATAAACCCAAATGGTGGAGCTATTGCTATTGGTCATCCATTAGGAGTAACAGGTACAAGATTAGTTCTAACAGCAATGCATGAATTGATAGAAAAAGATAAAGAATTTGCTTTATGTACTTTGTGTGTCGGAGTTGGTCAAGGGTACGCAATAATAATTCAAAGAGTATAAGTTAATATAAATAAACTCTCCTTTTGGAGAGTTTATTCTTTACTATTACAGAATTTCATAATATTATCATTCGACCCAAATACAACTAAAAGATCATCTTCCACAAGTTTAGTGCTTGGTCCTACTACACCTTCAGACATATATTGAATTCTATTTACACCTAATAAGTTTTTCTTTTCCTTTTTACGAATAATAGTTACAATATTAATTCCAAACATTTTTCTCAAATCTAATTCTGCTAATGATTTTCCTGCTAAGCCAGGTGGTAAATTCAATTCTACAATTGAATAATCTTGGTCTAAATCAAATGACTCTACTGCAAGTTTTAAATTTAATTTTTTAGCAAGTCTTTCAGCTGCATCTTGTTCTGGCTGTACAATTTCTGTTACACCCATTGCTTCTAATACAGTCTCTTGAGTTGATGAAATTGACCTTGATATTATTCTTTTTACATTTAGAGTTTTAAGGTTAGCAGTAGTCATTATTGATGCACCTTCATTTTCACCAATAGCAATCACTGCAATATCAGTATCATTTAAGGGTAAACTTTTGAGTGCATTCATATTTGTTGAATCTAAACAAATTGTATGAGTTACTTTATCCTTAACTTGTTCAACCTTTTGCATATCATAATCAATAGCAATAATTTCATGACCCATTTCAGCCATTTGAATAGCCAAAGATGAACCAAAATTTCCCATTCCAAATATTATTACTTTCATAATTAAACCTTAATTTATAATAACTGATTCTTGAGGATACTTATACGGCAAACTTTGAATTTGTCTTAATAAGCCAATTAAAATGTTTATAGCTCCTACTCTACCAATAAACATAACAAAAACTAATATAATTTTACTCTCATCACTTAAAATACCTGTGATACCAAGACTTAACCCAACTGTTGAATATGCAGAAAAACATTCAAATGCAATTGATAAAAACTCAATATCTTTGTCAATTGATGATATTAATACAATAGATATACCTAAAACAAAAAGTGAAATTAACATAATAGAAAAAGCTCTATTTACAGATACTTGTGGTATTTCTCTTGTTCCAATTTCAATTCTATTTTTCCCTGTTACCGTAGCTACTAAATTTAATATTGCCAAAGCAAATGTACTCGTTTTAATACCACCACCTGTTGAGGCAGGAGAAGCTCCAATCCACATCAATAGTATAGTTATCATTATAGTAGGCATAGTTAATTGAGATAGATCTACAGTATTAAATCCTGCTGTTCTTGGAGAAGCACCTCCAAAAAGTGATGTTATAAATTTACCTGTAAAAGTAGTATGTTCAACCAAAGTATTGTTGTATTCTGCAAAGAAAAATGAAATTGTACCAATCAGTAATAAGACCGAACTTGATAATAAAACTATTTTAGTATTTAAAGTTAATATATTTATTGATTTTTGATAATTTAATACTTTCAATACATATTTTTTATATAAAGTTACAACTTTCACTTTAATGTATTTGAATACGTTAAATATTACTGCATATCCTAAACCACCAACTATAAATAATACTGTTAACATTAAATGAATGTTATAGTTAAATCTAAACATTTCTGCATACATATTGTTAGATAAAGTAGAAAAACCAGCATTACAAAACGCTGATACAGAGTGAAATATTGCAAAATATACTCTATCAAATAAATTTGGATATTCACTTACTGGAATATTTATGTAAATGAAAAATGCACCAATAATTTCAATAATTAATGTAAATAATACAATTTTCAAGGCAAAACTTAATAATCCACTCATTTCATTAGAAGATAAAAAATCTTTCAAGTATAAGTTTTCTTGATATGAGGAAGTTCCTCTAAAAAAGTAAGCAAAGAAACTTGTTAAAGTTAACATTCCAAGCCCACCTAATTGTATTAATACTAATATAATAGTTTGACCAAATAAAGTAAAATCTTTTCCCGTGTCCAAAACAATTAACCCAGTTACACAAACTGCTGATGTACTTGTAAATACAGCATCTACAATACTCAACGAGTGAGTAGTTGTAGCGTTAGGTAGTAAAAGGAGTAAACTTCCAATGATTATTAATAATTTAAATGAACCTACAAATAAAATTGCAGGACTGAACTTTTGTTTATATAAATGTGAAATAAATGATATAAGTTCAGGTATTATAATAATAAACATCGAAAGAATGTAAAGGAACTGATACTGTCTTACAGATTCTGTAAATCTTATATTTAATTCAAAAGAATTATATAAAATTAATACAACAGTAATAAATGGAATCAAGGGTTCTAAAAAATTTATCCATTTTGTTTCTAAAATATTATTAAATATTCTAACACTTTCTATTACAATAAATAATATTAATATAGAAAAGTAAAAATATTGTAGAAAATCACTTGTTTCTAAAGATGTGTTAAATCCAAAGTCATATATTAATAGCCCAAAGGCAGATACACTTATTAATCTACTTATTAAATTTAATATCAACATTAACGAACCTTGAATGTTGCCATTGCAATTATAGCAAGCATTACTGCCATAATATAAAATCTTGTTACAATTTTAGATTCATGCCATCCAACTTTTTCAAAATGATGATGTATTGGAGCAACTCTAAAAATCCTTCTTCCTTCTCCATACTTTTTCTTGGTATATCTAAAATAAGTAACTTGTAAAATCACAGAAATAGTTTCAGCAAAAAATATTCCACCAATTATAGGTAGAATAAATTCTTTTTTAAGTAATATCGCTAAAGTACCTAAAGCACCACCTAATGCCAGTGAACCTGTATCTCCCATAAATATCTGTGCTGGGTAGGAATTAAACCATAGAAAACCTAATGATGCTCCTACTAATGCGGCTGTGAATATAGTAAGTTCGCCAGAACCTTCGATATACATTATATTCAAATAATCAGAGAAATTCACATTACCACTAACATAAGCTATAATTGCAAAACATAAAGCAGCAATACCAACTGTTCCAATTGCAAGTCCATCTAATCCATCAGTTAGATTAACTGCGTTAGAAGTTGCAGTTATTATAAATATCACTGCTGGTATATATATAAAGACTTCTTTATAATCAAAATTCATATTTTTTGCAAAAGGAATAGTTGCTAAAGTATTGTAATTATGAAAGGAAGGCGAAAAAGAATCTGGGAAGAAATAAATCACACTCGCTACAATTACACCAATTGATATTTGTCCAATAATTTTATATCGACCAACAAGCCCTTTTTTATATTTTTTAATTACTTTTAAATAATCATCTAAGAAACCAACTGCTCCCATCCAAACAGTTGTTAGAAGCACTAATATTATAAACATATTAGATAAGTCTGCCCAAAGTAAAGAAGGAATTAAAACAGAGCTTAACACAATCAAGCCACCCATTGTAGGAGTACCTGCTTTATTTACATGCAATCCAATACCTTGCAACTCGGCTTTTGCTTGTTCGCCAATCTGTTTTCTTTTTAATAATTTTATAATTTTCGGACCTAATACAAAACTAATTATCAAAGCAGTAATAGCTGCAGCAGCACTTCTAAATGTAATATATTGGAATACTCCAAAGCCAGGAGTTCCAAAAGTTTTATGTATCCAAACTAATAATTCATACAACATATTAAATCAATTCTATTTATTTAACTTACCTAACTTCAGCACCGAGTTCTACTTCTTTGTCGAATGTAACTAATGATAAACCATCAGTATAATTTGCAGCCAAGAGCATACCTTCTGAAAGTTCACCCATTAATTTAGCGGCTTTCAAATTAGCAACTACTACAATTATTTTACCAATTAATTCTTCAGGAGTATATGATTTACCAATTCCTGCGATTATTTGTCTTTGTTCTGTTCCTAAATCCACTTTTAATTTCAATAGTTTATCAGACTTTTCAATTTTACTTGCTTCAATTATCTTAGCAGTTTTTAATTTTACTTTCATAAAATCACTAAACTCTAATATACCTTCCACCTTTTCAGATTTATTATCTTTATTTGTTTTTCTATCTTTATTTTTCTCAACTTTCTCAACTTTATTGTCACCTGGAATACCTAATTTTGAGAATTGCTTTTCTACAAATTCATCTTCAATTCTATTAAAAAGAATTTTTGGAGAATCAATTTTTAAATTGAAATCTAAAGTAAATTTCAAACTATTTTCAAATAAATTATTACCCAAATCTTGTTTATCACCTGTATTAATATTATTGTTAAGTAATTCTTGCAAATACTTAGCAGAATATGGTATTACAGGAGAAAAAATTACAGAAATAGTTTTAATTAATTGACAACAAACATAAAGAGTCTTAGCCGATTTTTCTTTATCTTGTTTTATAGATTTCCATGGCTCTTCATCATTAAAATATTTATTTGCTGCTCGAGCAATATTCATAACATTTACTATTCCATCTCTAAATCTATAATTATCCCAATTTTGAATAGTAGAATTTAATTCTGATTTTAAAGTATTTGATAAAACTAATTCGTTTGCATCTAATCCATTATCAATAGAATTTACAATATATTCATTCCACTTATCTTTTAATTTTTCATAATCTCCAGTTAATTCAGGGACTTTCCCATCAAAGTTTTTATGCAAAAACTGTAAAGTTCTATTCACAAAATTACCAACAATTGCCGCAAGTTCATTATTTGACCTTGCTTGATAATCTTTCCAAGTGAAATCTGCGTCACGAGTTTCAGGGAAATTCATTGCCAAAGTATATCTCATTAAATCTATACTTGTGTCATCAGGATTTTCAGAAATAAAATCTTTCAAATCAATTGACCAAGCACGGGATTTAGAAAACTTTTGACCTTCTAAATTTAAAAATTCGTGAGCAGGCACATTTTTAGGTAAATTATAATTATTATTCTCATCACTTCTTCCGTGCAACATAGCAGGAAAAATCAAAGTATGAAATACTATATTATCTTTTCCGATAAATGCAATATAATCAGTGTCTTTATCTTGCCACCATTTTTTCCAATCTCTATCCCCTAAATGTTCTTTTGTAGCAGAGATATAACCTAAAACGGCATCAAACCAAACATACAATCGTTTTCCGATTGCTTCCTCATCTTTTACACCTTCTATACCTGTTAGGTCAACTCCCCATTCCAAATCACGAGTAATTGCTCTTTCGGACAATCCAGTTTTCAACCAACTTTTTGTTTGTTGAATAACATTATCTTTCCAATTACCTTTATTAGAATCAATATAATTTTCTAAAAATTCTTGAAAATCTTGAAATTTAAAATACCAATGTGCTGTACTTTTTAAAATTGGAGTTTCTTTTGAAACAAGACTAATCGGATTTTTTAATTCTGTTTGGGAATAATATGCTCCGCAACTATCACATTGGTCGCCTCTTGCACTTTCATTCCCACAATTTGGACAAACTCCTTCTACGTATCTATCTGGTAAAAACATCTTTGCTTTTTCATCATAGAATTGTTCGTTATCTCTTTTGATTAGATAACCTTTCTTTAAAAAATCTTGAAAAAACTCTTTCGCTGTTTCGTGATGTGCTGGGTTTGAAGTTCTTGAATAAATATCAAAAGATAAAGCAAATCTGTCAAAAGCAGCTTTATTAGAGTTATGATATTTGTCAATTATTTCCTTAGGAGTAACTTTTTCTTTATCTGCTGCGATTGTAATTGCAACACCATGTTCATCTGAACCACAAACATAAAGTACTTCTTCACCCATTAATCTTTTAAATCTAACATATATATCAGCAGGTAGATACGCCCCTGCTAAATGACCTAAATGTATATATCCATTAGCATAAGGTAATGCTGATGTTACTAATTTTCTTGACATAAATTTAATTACAATCCATTTTTACAAATTTAAAATGCAAATTAACCAATATTTTCCAAAAAATAATATTTTCCTACTGAATGCTCTTCTCAGATTTATCAAACTTAATAAATATTATTTAAAAATAAATCATTATTTTAATATGTTTATATTAATTTTGTGCAATTTAAAATTAATATATGAATTTTTTTAATTCAATTTATTATCAAATATCAAAAATTATCGGAGTATTTAATGATTAATGACTTTTTAATTAAAAAGTTAGATTTACTTGAAGAACATAGTTTAAGTGAAGGAATTGCAAAAAATGCTTTTTTTGATTTAGATAATACATTATTAGTTGGTGATATTGGAGAACTAATTATCCTTGCCATTCTAAAAGAAAAATTAAAATTTGAAATGAACTGGAATGATTATCAAAATTGTATAATACAATTCGGTGAACCTTTTGCTTATAAAGAAATTATCAAAGCTAAAAAAGGAAATACAATTGATGATTTAAAACAACTAACTAAAACTATTCTGCAAGATTCAAATCCCTATCATTATGTTGAATCTAAATTTTCTATCCAAAAAGATAAACCAAAACCAAATAAAGAATTAAAATCTTTAATTCAAGAATTAATATATAGAAATTTTAACATTTTCGTGGTAACAGCTGGAAGTCATTTTGTAGCAGAAAGCATAATCGAATTATGGTTTCCAGAAATCCCTAATGAAAATGTCTATGGTGTTAAAAATCATATAATTAACGGATTATTAACTGATGAACTTGAACACCCTTATCCAATCAACGAAGGCAAAGGATTAATCTTAGAACAAATATTAAATGGTCAAAAAGCACTTATCACTGTTGGAGATAGCCCAAATGATTTATATATGTTCGGTCAAACTCATCAAAAAGGATTAAAATTAATAGTTGACCATAAAGCAAATAAGACTTTCAAAGTTCTAAAAAACATCGACAATCTAAGTAATATCCACTTTATAAATTGGGGATAATTTTAATATTTTAAAATTAAGCTCTAATTGGATTTGAATTAACAACAAAATCTAAATTCATATACTTTGAAATTTCTGAATTATTTAATTTATTAAAAGCAATATTTCCAATCATTGCAGCGTTATCAAGGCAATACTCCATATCTGGAATTATTATCTGATACTCTTCTTTTTGATATTCGTTAAATTTTTCCCTCAATCTCGAATTAGCAGAGACTCCCCCACCTATTACAATCGTTTTGATATTATATTCTTTTGATGCTAAAATAGTTTTATAAACAAGAATATCAACAATTGCTTCTTGGACTGATGCACAAATATCTGGCAAATCTTCTTCTTTCAATCCATTAGGAAATTCCTTTTGAACAAAATATCTTACTGAAGTTTTTAAGCCAGAAAAAGAAAAATTATAATTCTTTTGATGCTTCAAAGAACGAGGAAAATCATATTTTTTTGTATCTCCACTTTTAGCTAATTTATCAATAATCGGTCCACCTGGGTAGGTCTTCCCTATCAATTTCGCAATTTTATCAAATGCTTCACCTGCTGCATCATCAATTGTAGAACCAATCAATTCATAGTCACTATAACTATTTACTTTAAAAATTGCTGTGTGTCCGCCTGATACAACTAATGATATTAATGGGAAATCTAAATTAGGATTTTGAATATTTCCACTATAAATATGCCCTTCTATATGATTTACTGGTACAACTGGAATACCATATTTAATAGATAGTCCTTTTGCAAAATTTGCTCCAACTAAAAGAGAACCAACAAGTCCTGGGTTAGTTGTAACACCTATAGCATCTATGTCCTTCATTGTTAAATTTGATTGCGAAAGTGCATCAATCACTAATTCTGAGATTACTTCTAAATGTGCCCTTGAAGCTAATTCAGGAACAATACCTCCATACTTACTATGAAAATGTTGTGAAGAAATTAAATTAATAATAACTTTATCATCTTCTAATATCGCTATCGATGTATCATCACATGAACTCTCTATCCCTAAAATATACATTAATTTCCTACTTCTTTTTCAATTTCTTTAACTAATAAATTAATAGCATTATGCACCGATAATTCTCTATTAACTTCTCTATCTTTAGTAAATACAAACTTTTTCGCATAAGTATCATTTGAACTAGATAATCCAATCCATATTGTTCCAACTGGTTTTGACTCACTACCACCATCAGGTCCTGCTATTCCTGTTATTGAAATTGCATAATCTGTTTTATACTTTTCTCTTGAGCCAATTGCCATTTCTTTAGCACATTCTTCGCTAACTGCACCAAAATTTGAAATCGTTTCTTTTCTGACACCTAAAATATCAATTTTTGCATTATTAGAATAAGTTACTGCCGAACCATTGAAATAAAATGAACTACCTGGCATAGCAGTAATTTTAGCACCAAATAATCCACCTGTGCAAGATTCAGCACCTGAAATTGTTTTCTTATTTTCTAAAAGTAAACTCGCTAAATAATTCTCTAAATTCTCGTCGCTATTTGAATAAATATATTTACCACATCTATCCATTATAAATTTTTCAAGTTTATCTAATTCAATCTTTGCATTATCAAAGTTTTCTGAATTTGTACCAATCCGAAGTTTAACTCCAGCGTAAGATGGTAAAAATGCTAAAGAAGCACCATTCAAAAATCCTACTTCTCCTATCAAATCTGCTAAAGTTGATTCGGGAACTCCTGCAGTTCTAAGTGTCCTGTAAACAATTACATTATGATTATTCTTTTTAATTCTATTTTCAATATATTCAATAAAATTATTTGACATAATGTACTGCATTTCTCTTGGAACACCTGGCATCGAAAGAAGCTCAAAGCCATCTCCTTGGAATAACATTCCTTGTGCAGTTCCAACCTTATTTTCAATAATTTTACATCTACTTGGCATTAATGCTTGTTCATAATGTCGTTCTAAAAAATCTCTACCTCTTGTTTTGAAATATTCTTTTAAATCTGCTAAAACTTTTTCGTTAAGTGCTAATTTATCATCAAAATATTCAGTTAGAACTTTTTTTGTAATATCATCATGAGTTGGACCTAATCCGCCTGTTACCAATATCACATCAGAACTCGACTTCAAGAACTCAATTGCTTTGATAATTTCGGCTTTATCATCTTTTATCGTTAAGTGGTAATCAATATTAGCACCTACTTTAACAAGTTCCTTAGACATCCATTGAACATTTGTGTTTAAAGTCTGACCAATACACAATTCATCGCCTATTGAAATTAATGAAATATTGAATGTTGAATTCATTTTTAGTGTTTCTTAATATTAATTTTTAAATTTGTCTTTATTATATCTTCAAAATTAAAAAAAGAATTACAATTTTATGAAAATTGATGTAAATGAACTTTTTGACGGAATAAAAAAATCAAATGTAACTGCACTTTCGAGAGCAATTACTATAGTAGAGTCAAAAGCGAAAAAACATCAAATATTTGCTTCCCAATTAGTTAATCTTGCAAAAAGTGAGAAAAAACAAAGCATTAGAATTGGAATTTCAGGAATGCCAGGATCTGGTAAATCTACATTTATTGATAGTTTTGGAATGATGCTAACTAATCTAAATTATAAAGTTGCAGTTATTGCTGTTGACCCTTCAAGCACAGTTTCCAAAGGTTCTATACTTGGAGATAAAACAAGGATGGAAGAACTATCACAATCCGAAAATTCTTTTATTCGCCCATCTCCTTCTGGTGGCTACCTTGGAGGAACTGCAGGTAAAACCAGAGATTTGATTTCACTTTTTGAAGCTGCAAACTACGATATTATTATTGTGGAAACTGTTGGAATCGGACAAAGTGAAACTGAAGTGAAAACTATGGTAGATTTCTTTCTATTATTAATACTTCCAGCTGGTGGCGATGAATTGCAAGGTATCAAAAAAGGTGCAGTCGAACTGGCTGATATGATAATAATAAACAAAGCAGATGGAGATAAACTTAAACTTGCCAAGCGAACTAAATTAGATTATCATCAAGCAGTTAGAATATTAGGGCAAAGTAATAAATTTGATAAAAAAGTAGTATTATGTTCTGCTCTTGAGAAAACTGGTTTAGATAAAATTTGGAAACAAATAATAGAATATACTCAAGCAGAAAATTATTCATCTTTATTAGAAGAAAATAGAAAGAAGCAAGATGAATATTGGGTTGATAAGACTTTTAGAAACACTATAATTGATTACATTACTTCAAATCCAAATATTAAATCCAAAATTGTCGATTTAAAATCAAAAATACTTCAGAATGAAATTAGCACAGAATTAGCATTGATTGAATTATTAGATTCTATTAATATTGAGTAGATAATTAGATTAGATTAACATAATAATTTGATAAGTTAGCGTTTTAACATTATTGATTTTTTTAACTATAAGGTAAATTCATGAATTCGCCTACTACATAATGAGATATTCTTTTCAATTAGAATGAAAAGGAATATTTATTAATTGAATTTATTTTTTAATTTTAAATTTTATATTAATTTTCTAACTTCAGAATCATTTTTTTTAGTTCAATATATGTATATCCTGATATTACATATTTTTCTACAATATCTTCTTTATCTATTTCAAATTCCATTCGAGCGTTTTTAACTGACTTGCTAATTATGTTTACAATATTTCTAATAAAGTCATAATCACCTTCTATCTTTATATCACTTAAAGTATTATCTAATGCTTTAAATAACTTATTCTCATCTGCATCTTTCTGATAATCCAACCAGTCCTCTCCAATATTATATTCAAGTTCAATTTTTTTACTTAGAATATTTTCCTTTCTTGACCACATTGACTTTTTAGTAATTGAAAGATTGAAAGTGATTTTCTTAATGTTTGAGTCAATTGAATAACGGTTATAATTTTCAATCCAAACAGCATAATCTTCTCCAAACTCGACAATTTCACCCCAAGCATCTGCTTCAATCAAATCACTAACACCATCTTTGATATGACTAAACTTACCACTATCTTTGATTTTAGTCTTAATATCCAACTTATATTTAGATTTTGGATTAGGAATCCCTTTATGTATCATATCAACTAATTCTTTTTGATTCCTTGCTTTATGTTGAGTGCAAGACACAACAAAAATCATCATTATTATACTAACTATTATTTTTAACATATTTCCAACTTATTAATATTCAAACCGAGCCTTTTTTTATGGCTCTTTTTTTATAATACTATTATTTAAATACATTTCTTATATTTGTGTAAAACTATTTAAAATTAACTAAAATAAAATTTGCAAAAAAAAAAAAATGTCTTATATTGCACTTATCATTTAGCAATAAATAATAATATTGACTATTTTTAACTTTTTCCCAACACAAATGTTGGTTTTATTTAAAGGGAGAATTTTATGAGTCCTTAAACAAAACACAAAAAAAAAAAGATTCGCAAAATCCCAACCAAAGAATTTTTGCGAACCATATTGCAAAAGTAGTTATAAAAACTACATTCGTACCTATAGACGATTTTCTTACGCCTTTATTTCTTAAATAATTTAAAAACTTAAAAAGGAAAATAAAATGAAAATTACAAAGAATTTATTTACATCAATGCTATTATCTATAGCTTTTTTAATAATTTCTAATAACTATTGTGAAGCAGTAACTTGTCCTGATGCTTCATATTCTACTAAAGTAGTACATATACCATTTAATGGTTGTATGTATACAATAGAAGTTTGTTATAAATGCGATCCTACTGCACCTGGACCTGTAGTAATTTTTGATGAAACTATTCAAGCTCAATAAGGTTCTTGTCCACCACCTTATGATTGGGATTTAGCTATTCCTTATATAAGAGATTATGTTTCTTCAGCTCAATTTGTTTTTAATGAATTATGTTCATGGTTTAATCCTCCTCCTTGCAATAGTGATCCTAGTACTTGGCAACAAGTAACTTTCAAATATCGGTTTTGTTTTGAAGAGTATGGAGGACCAGATAAGGTAAGACCATGTACAGATAATTATGAAGACTAATGTGAAGTAACTTATAAATATTGTAAACCCGATCCAAATGGTACTGCTGTAACTCGTTATTTAGTACCTGGAAGTAATGTTGTAGTAGGTGAAATTCCAGATTGTCCACTTTTTGGAGAACATGGATCTGGATGCTTTAAAGTCAATACTCTTTGTAACCCATAGAATAAATTTATATTAATGAAGAGTTAGTATTAATAACTAACTCTTCAAATTAAACTTAAGGAATTTTTATGATAAACTCTGTATTCTTTATTATTGTTTTACTTTTACCTATATATAATTATGCAAAATGGGAAGAAGTTGATTCTCCCAAAGGAAAAATATATATTAGCGATATCTTTAAAACAAAAAATACTTTGATTACAAATAATAGTTACTCATTATTTTTAAAAAATGATAAAGATATTAATTGGAAAAAAATCAATCCTACTGGTCTTGACTCATTAATTTATTTTTATAACTTTAAAGTAAATAACGATAATGTCTTTTTAAAAGGAGAAAGTAACTCTTTAAATAATAATGGTATTTATCAAAGTAAAGATTTAGGGTTTTCTTTTGAAAAAATATATAGTGACAAAATAAATAAACCTGTTCAAGATTTTGAAATTTATAATGATACTTTATTAATTCTAATAGGAAGAGATATTTATAAGTATGATATTTCTAATTCAATAGTTTTTGATTCTATTAAAATCGAAACACCTTATGGTTTTAATAAAATTAAACTTATTGATGATATTATTGTGGTTTATGACAAAGGAGCTATTTCAGGGAATCCTCCTCCTCCAATTTATAACGATGGTATTTTATTTAGTGAAGATTTAGGAAAGTCATGGAAAGAATGGAATAAAGGATTAGAACGGAATTATGCTTTATACAATAGCTTTTATTTTTCTAAAAATATTTCTTTAATTGGAACAAATAAGGGGTTGTATAAATCAAATGGTTTAGAAGAAAAATGGGAATATATTACTATTCCATCTGTATCTAAAGATATAACTAACGTTTTGATTGATGCTGATAAATTCTATATCTCAACTAAGTTAGGTGAAATATATATTTCAAGTAATCAAGGGCAATCTTGGGAGTTATTACATTTTCTTGATAAAAACGAAAGTATAACATCTATAAAAAATATTGAAGGTAAAATATATTTTACAAGTTCATTTGGAGTTTTTGAAATAAAAAATAATAACATTGAATCTTTAAATCTTGAAGGAAATCCAAATTATTTCAACTTTAAATCTCAAAACAATACTAATTATATGATAATGGAAAATAATGGAATCCATTTTTTTGACAAAATTTCAAAAACTTGGAAAGTTTTAAATGATACATTAAGTACAAATGGACATGAAATAAGTGGTTTTGATATTAAAGATAGCTTGATAATAGCTTATCATTATAATAATAATAATTTAAAAATTTCGAGAGATTTAGGAAAGAATTGGATAGATACCATTATTACTTATAAAGTTAATGGATTTGGTCAAATTTATATTTTTGAAGACATAATTATTTTAACTTCTGGAAAAATGTTATTTTATTCTACAGATAAGGCAAAGACATGGATAAATTTCAATGAATCTAATCCTGAATTTAATATTAATTTTAGAAATGTTTATAAATATAACCAAACAACATTTATTGCAACAACTGAAAATGATGGAATTCTAATTTCAATAGACAAGTGTAAAACATGGAATAAAATATCTAATTCAGATGAAAATGCAATAAATGAAGAACAAACTAAATTTATTTCTATTTATAATAATCAAATTATTTCACCAAAAATTGTTTATGCACAAATCGATCAGTTTAACTATGATTATATGTCAGATAGTTTATTTTATTCTAAAGATTTAGGTGAAACATGGGACATTAAAAAATTCCATGACGAAAAAGCATACATATTTAAAATGATTAATTACAATGAGAATATTTTTATTATTTCAAATAATGGTTTTCATTATTCAAAAGATTTTGGTATTACATGGGATATGTATAATGAGGGTATAGATATGACTAAAATTTCAATTCATATATCTCAACCTGTCAGGGATATTGATTTAGTAGAAGGCTTTCTTTATATGACATTAAATGATGAATTATTGCAATTACCTTTATCAGAATTAGGAATTGAATATACAAGCGTTACTGAAAGAATACCATTTAACTACTTATTTTCATATCCACCTTACCCTCATCCATCGAATAATCAAATTAATGTGAAGGTAGCATTTGATAACCAATTAATTTTTAATAAAGATAACATTGAAATTTACTCAATATTTGGTTCTAAAGCTCATATAGATGGAAATGTAAATCTTATCAGAGAAGATGATTATCATGCATTAGTAACATGGGATGTTTCAAACATAAATCCCGGAATCTATATAATGCAAGTTACTTATGGAAATGAAAAGTTAATTTGGAAAATTATTGTTACTGACTAATTTCAAAGCTTTTAATATCTTATTAATATTAAAACCAAGCCATCTTTTATGGCTCTTTTTTTATAATACTATTATTTAAATACTTTTCTTATATTTGTGGAAAACTAATTTAAATTATTTAAAAATAAATTTGCAAAAAAAAAAAAAAAATGTTTTAAATTGCAATTATGGTTTAATATATAATGCAAAATTTGACTATTTTTAACTTTTTCCAAACACTAATGTTGGCTTTTTATTAAAGGAGAATATTATGAGTCCTTAAAGAAAAATTAAAAAAAAAGATTCGCAAAATCCCGATGAAAGAATTTTTGCGAACCCTAATGCAAAAGTAGTTATAAAAACTACAACGTACCTATAGACGAAAAGTCTATATTTCTATTACATATAATTTAAAATTTATTAAAGGAAATAAAATGAAAGATTTCATTTCATTATTAATAATTACTTTCTCATTATTGATTATATCTAATGAGGAGAGTATTGGGCAAGTTTTTATTTCAATAACTCCAAGCTATATTCCAGTGCAGATATGAATTCGACTAATCTAAATGAACTAAATTGCGATAATATAGGTTGCGATAACCCTAATGCTCTCTGGCAATATGAAACTAAATTTATCTCTTTACCAGAATGGCCAAATTGCTTTTTTCAAGTGTACTGCTGTAAAAGAGTTTGCTCTGTACCCCCAAGTCCTCACAAAGCTCAAGTTAAAGTATTTTTTGTGAGTCAAGCTGTACAACCTTGTGTCGATTGTGATAATTTCAATGCATGGGTGCGGTCAGATCCACAAACTAATGGACAACTATGGTTATTAAGATGTTGGGAAGAAGTAACATTACAGTTATATCAAGAATTTGTAGACGAATTAGAAGTTCAAAATGAAATTAACCTAGCTTATTGTCCAAATTTAAAATCAGATTATACTGCAACAAAATCGTCATGCAAATCACTTTGTTATTATCAACATTTTGATCAAGATTCTCAGTCCTATTTAACTGTTCTTGAAGAAGTTGAATGTAACCAAGTTAGTTGTTGTGTTTATGAAAGAAGTTACTGTGTTGTGACCCTATGACACATGAAGTTGTTATAGTAGGTACTTCTTTTAAAGAAGAAATATTACAAGAAGTTGGACCTTGTGATAGTCAATATCAAGCACAATTTAGTCCAGAATGTTATAATGGATTTAATATGGTTATTAAACCTTGTCATAACAAGTGTGTAGAACCAGAATAAAAATACAATTAAGCAATCTTAAATTAATTTTTAAGATTGCTTTTAATTAGTTTATAAAAATAATAAAGAGAATAATATGCTGAAAATATTAATGATAATATTTTTCATTAACACAATTGGAATAATATCAAAGGATTATTTAGAATTAGAAAGATCATTTAAATTAGAAGGAATATCTGGATTAATTGATTCTGAATTAATTGATGTAGCTTTTTCACAAAATAATATGTATCTGCTTATTAAAACAAGAGAATCAAAACAAGGATATCTAACTTTTGTTAAAAATTTTCAAATTAAAAGATTTGATTATAATCTTAATTTCATAGATGAGATTAAAATTGAAAATATAATTAAGAATGACTCATTGTATCAATTTTTACCTAATAAGTTTTTTATTAATAATGACACACTTTATCTTTATACCCAATTTGTTTATTATGAAGATGATAATTATAAAAGTGATTACAATCTTGCTGTTTTAAAATTTAAAGATAATAAAGAGATTTTTAGAAGTTATAATTTTATTTACGACAAACATAAAGGATCAAATATTTTCAATAATGATAATCTTAATTTAACTTATGATGATAAATATATCTATGTTGCTTATAAATTAAGATCAACTGATTTATTAATTTATGATTTAAAAGGTAATTATATTAATCAAATTAAAATAATTGATGACTCAATCTCAAATGGTTTAAGTGGTAAAGAAGGTGAAGTTTATATAAATCATATAAAAAAAGAAGATGATAAGTTATTAGTTTTTTACAATAAAATAACAGAAATTTACAATAAACAAGACTTTTATATAAATGTATATGACAAGGATTTTAATCTATTAAAAGAAATTAAATATAAAGAAAGAACTTCTCTTATTGATATAAAAGACTTTAATTTTGAAGAAAACAAGATATTTATTTTTAATGAATTTATTAGCGGTGCTTCTACAATCCCTAATTATTCACGAAATCATTTGTTTAAATATTCAGACAGTAACGTAGAATTAAAGTCATCTATTGGAATAAACTATCCTGATGAGATAATGGATTTAGTACAGTTCGAAGGTGGGTATTTAGCTGTAGGTTCACACAGTCAATTATCTTATCCACCTTATACGACTACTTTAATTCAAAAATTAAATTCCGATTTTCAAACTACAGAAAATTTTAAAGTTTTTAATGAAGAAAATAATATAAGAAATTATGCTGCAAAAGTTAAAGTATTGAATAAAAACGAATATATAGTTGTTGGAAGTAAACCGTTTGATAATGAGATTTATCTTGCAAAATTTAATACTTTACTATCAGTAGAAGACAATAAAAACAATAATATTACACTTTTCCCAAACCCAAGTTCAGATTTTATTCAAGTTGAAGGAGTAAATAGTACTGATAAGTATGAAATAAGGGACTTATTAGGAAATATAGTAGGTGAAGGGATTTATTTAAACAAGATTGATATTTCACAATTTTCAACTGGTTTTTATTATTTAAAAATTAACAATCAAACTATTAAGTATATAAAAAAATAAAGGTACTCAAAATGAAAATTTTAATATTGCTAATAATCACTTTACTTTCTCTAAATTCATTATATTCTATTGATAAAATTACGAATAGTAAAATTATTGAATTAGGGAACCGTGCTCAAATTTATGATATCGCTTTTTTAAATAATAAAGTATTAATACTTTCCAAATATTATAAGATTATTGAAGGTGATGCATTTTATTCAACTTTTTTTAAAATTCAAGAATTTGATTATAATTTTAATTTAATTGATGAATTTGAGATAGATAATATCTCTATTGATGAAAAAAAGTACCAATATTTACCTTTTAAAATGGAAATTAGTAATGATACGTTAGGTATTATTGGTCATTTCATAGAACAAGGACAAGAAGTTCTTAAATATGGTCATAACTTATTTGTTTTAAAATATTTTGAAAACAAGGAAGTATATAGGAACTTTGATTTTATTAACGATGGTTTTGCACCAAGTACATATTTGGCTAACAATGATAATCTGAATTTTACTATGGATGAAGAAAATATTTATATTGCTTTTAAAGGTCCAGAAATTGTTGTTAGAAAATATGACAAATTTGGAAATTATTTAAAAACTTTTACTTTAATAGATGATTCTATTTCAACAAATATAGAGGGAAAAGTAGGATCAAAATCAGTAAATAGTATTCACAAAGTAAAAGATAAAATATTTTTATTTTTATCAGAATTAACTAATGTTAAGTTTAAAGATAAAAATATAGTCAATATTTATGATGAAAATTTTAATTTAATTGAGGTAAAAGAATATACTGAGAACAAATCAAATATAGAAGTCAAATCATTTGATATAAACGGGAAGCATTTATTGGTCTTTGGCGAATTATTATCTAGTCCTCGGTTTGCAAATCGACCTTCTTGGTATTTGTATGAATATGATAATGAATCTATAAATTATACTGGATATAATTTAGGTTTAAACTATCCTGATTACATTCATGATATACAAAAGATTGGGAATGATTATATAGTAGTTGGAGCACATGATAAAATCCCCGCAAAACCTTTTCAAGTTTCACTAATTCAAAAATTAGATTCAAACTTTGCACCGATTAAAAGTTTTACTTTCTATGATGAAGATACTGATAAATCGAATTTTGCATTAAAAGTAAAAGTTTTAAGCGAAGAAGAGTATATAGTTGTAGGAGCATTACAAATAGATAATTCATATTATTTTGCAAAATTTAATACAATATTATCTGTTGAAAAGAATGAGAATGAAAAATATACAATATTCCCAAATCCAAGTTCATATTTTATTCAAGTTGAAGGAGTAAATAGTACTGATAAGTATGAAATAAGGGACTTATTAGGTAATATAGTAGGTGAAGGGATTTATAATAGTAGCATAGATATATCTTACCTATCAACTGCTTATTATTTTTTAAAAATTAACAATCAAACTATTAAGTTTATTAAAAAATAATACATTGGTGATAAATTGAAAATTCTAATATTATTTATAATTTTACTTTCTTTTAATAGCTTTGCTGAAATTTATAATATTAAATTAATCAAGCAAAATGGAGTAATTTTATATTCTAATGATGGTGGTAGAACATGGAAAAACTATAGAGAAATAACTGAAAAATATTATACCAATTCTAATGAAATCTCAATCTCAAAATCAATTGATAGTGAAGTAAGTAATATAAGAATGTTTGATTATAATGGTAATACTTATAATAATAACTTAGTTTCAATATTAAATGATAAAATATCTATTAATTTACCTAAAAGTAGTATTTATTTTGTGCAAATAAATTTCGACAAAATACATTATACTTTTGTGATAAATAATATAAAATAAAAATACTATTAATAAACCAATAAAAAAAAGCGAATACTTTTTGTGTCCGCTTTTTTATTTTTCAAAGATCTAAAGTGAAATCAATTTTTACTATTATCAACTTCATCTGTAACTTCTTCATCTTCAGTGTTTATTACTGGCTTTTCAAGAAATTTCTCATCAATTACTCTTTCTCCTTCACTAAACGCAAATTTTAACTTTTTACTTTCTTCATCAAAGTCAACTTCTACTTTTGTTCCAGGAGTTAAGTTATTTTTCAAAACTTCTTCTTTATTTTTT
>JAUIIX010000036.1 GCA_030431515.1 bacterium | reverse complement strand
GGGAATTTCAGAATCACAGATTTTAATGGATTACGCAGATTGCACGGATTTAAAATGTTGGTAATTTAAACGAGATATTTCGCTTCGCTCAATATGACGGGTTAGTTTTTAAGAAAAACAGAATTCAATCACCCCGTTGGCAAGCCGATACACCTTTTTACATTTCGACTACACTCAATGACCGAAGGGAATTTTGAGGGAAAATGGATTCTTCGCTTCGCTCTGAATGACGGGGAATTCAGAATCACGTTGGGCAAATCTGCGATTTGTGAGGGGTTGGGGTGGTTTCATCTACACCGAGTTGAAACTCGGTGCTACAAATATTAAACTTCTCCGAAGTTTTTTGGATTCATCGCTTTGATTTGAATGACCTATTTTTGCTGAAAAATGCAATAGATTTTGTTAAAATTTAAATTTCTCGGAAAATATCCTTATTTTGCTTTCTGATTTTTTTCAATTAGGAAATTTATATAATGACAACGAATGAAAAAGTAAGTATCATCAGAAATGAAATGAAGTTAAAAGGTCTTGATGCTTATATAATACCTTCTACTGACCCGCACATAAGTGAATATGTACCAGAGCATTGGTCATCTCGTTCTTTTGTTTCTGGATTTAATGGGTCGGCTGGTACTGTTGTTATTACTCAATCTGTGGCAGGTGTCTGGACTGATGGTCGATATTTCCTTCAAGCTGAGCAACAATTAGCAGGGTCTGAATTTCAATTATTTAGACTTGGCAATGATGGTGTGGACGATTACCCAGCTTGGCTTTGCAAAAATCTTAAAAGTGGAAATGTAGTTGGATTTGATGGAAATGTTTTTCAAATTAATTTAGTTGAAGGATTAATTTCTAAATTAAATGATTATGGGATTAATGTTAATTCTGATTATAATTTAATTGATGTTGTTTGGAAAGATAGACCTACTTTACCTAAGAATTTAATTTTTGAACATACAATAGAGTTTTCTGGCGAAAGTACTAAATCTAAATTAACTAGGATTAGAGAAGAATTAAAAGCAAACAACTGTAATGCTACTATATTATGTACTTTAGATGATATTTGCTGGACTTTTAATATTCGTGGTAATGATGTTAAGTTTAATCCTGTTTGTTTGGCTTTTGCAATTATTACTCTTGATAAAGCAACATTATATATTTTTCCAGAAAAAGTACCTCATCAAATATCTGAAAATCTAATTACTTTAAATGTTCAACTTAAAGATTATTCTAAATTCAACAAAGATGTTAGTTTAATTGAAAAATCTAATATTTATATTGATAAAGCAAGAACAAATTATAATGTTATAAAATCTTTAAAATCAGACAATAAAGTAATTTCTGGTGTAAGTATTTCTACAAGATTTAAAGCTGTAAAGAATAAAATTGAAATTAATAATATCAAAAATGCAATGCAAAGAGATGGTGTTGCATTAGCTAATTTCCAATATTGGTTAGAAACTTCTTTTGCAAAAGGCGAAGAACTTGATGAGTTGAAAGCTATGGCTAAGTTAAGAGCTTGCAGAGCTTCACAAGAAAATTTCTATGGTGAGAGTTTTAATACTATTGCTGGTTTTGCTGGGAATGGTGCTATTATTCACTATGGTGCTGATGAAAAAACTAATAAGAAAATTGATGATTCTACTTTTTTTCTTTTGGATTCTGGTGGTCAATATTTAGATGGAACTACAGATATTACAAGGGTTTTTCATCTTGGAACTCCTACTGATGAAGAAAAAACTGATTATACTAATGTGCTAAAGGGTATGATTGATTTGAATATGGCAAAGTTTCCTAAAGGTACTCGTGGCTCTCAGTTAGATGTACTTGCTCGTAAAGCTTTATGGGATAGATTTGAAAATTACAAGCATGGTACTGGTCATGGTGTTGGTTGTTTTATGAATGTTCACGAAGGGCCGCAAAGTATTAGAACTGAAGAAAACTCTACAAAACTTGAGTTAGGTATGATTTGCTCGAATGAACCTGGAATCTATAGAGCAAATAAATGGGGTGTTAGAATTGAAAATTTAATCGTAGTAGTAGAAGATACTACAAGCGAGTTTGATATTTTTTATAAATTTGATAATCTAACATTATATCCTATTGAAACTAAAAATGTAAAAAAAGAATTATTAAATGACATTCAATTAAATTGGTTAAATTCATATAATCAAGAAGTTTATGAAAAATTATCAGTTACAATGAATGATGAATTGAAGAATTGGTTAAAAGAAAAAACTAAGGCAATTTAACTTGACAAAAAGTTTGAAAAATATATTAAAATGGCTGATAATCACTTTGTTTATTGTTGGTTCATTTTATTGGGTTTTTAAAGATATTGATTTTTTGAAATTGAAAACGTCGCTATTATCGGCGAATTACTTTTATGTATTTCTGCCTATTCCAATAATTTTATTTTCACACTGGGTAAGAGCATACCGTTGGAAAACTATGCTAAACCCTATAGTTAAAGTATCTTCTGTATGGAATTTATTTTCTGCTGTTATGATTGGATATGCTGTAAATACAATAATCCCAAGAGGTGGCGAATTTGTAAGACCTTTTGTAACTTCTAAAAAAGAAAAGATTTCTTATTCTTCAACATTTGCAACTATCATACTGGAAAGGGTGATAGACGTTGTTACCTTGATAATAATATTCGGAATAACATTTGCTTTGCTAAGTAATAAGATAATAAAGATATTACCAGATAATATTAATCCAAATCAATTAATAATAATAACTTTATTAATTGTAGTAATTGCTCTTTTAAATCTTTATCCTCCTTTTGTTAATTTTCTTTTGAAATATACAGTTAAACCGTTTTCAAAAACCCTTTATGAAAAATTATTGGGAATTATAGAGAAATTTAAAAAAGGACTTGCAATAGTTAAAGAGCCATCTTTGTATTTAAAATTGACATTTGAATCATTTTTGATTTGGTTTTTATATTCGCTTCCTTTATATATTTTATTCTTTGCATTTGATTTCCAAGAAACTTTACATCTTGGTTTAATTGATGCGACAATGCTTGTTATAGTAGCAGGGATAAGTGTAACAATATCTCCAACGCCAAATGGTGCAGGAGTTTATCAAATATTTGTACCTCAAGCAATGGTTAAACTTTACGGGCTAAACCCAGAAATTGCACTTGCATACTCAATTCTTGCATGGGCAATATCGACATTAACGCAATTTATTGTTGGTATGATGTTCTTCTACAAGGAAGGATTAACAAGTTTTACTCCAGATAGAAATTTAGAAACAATCTCCGACTAAAAAATGAATAATATATTAATCAGAAAAGCAGTTAAAGAAGATGTTCCAACTATTCAATCTTTAATCAAGGAACTTGCTATATATGAGAAACTTGAACACGAAGCATTAGCAACAATCGAAGACCTTGAAAGAGAAATTTTTGATAATAAATCAGCATCAGTTCATATTGCAGAATACAACAGTAAGCCAGTCGGCTATTCATTACACTTCTATACATTTTCTACTTTCTTAGCCAAAAAAGGAATTTACCTCGAAGATTTATTTGTCTTAGAAGAATACAGAGGCAAAGGAATTGGCAAATCATTACTCAAAAATATAGCAAAAGAAGCAGTTGATAATGGCTTTGGTAGAGTAGAGTGGAGCGTATTAGACTGGAATCAACCCGCTATAGACTTCTACAAATCACTTGGTGCTAACCCACAATCCGAATGGACTATGTTCCGATTAACAGGCAATGCCTTAGAGAAATTCGGGAAGTGAGATGGTGGGTAAAATATTAATTGTTTTGCTATTATTTAGTTTTAGTCAAGATAAAATTGATACATATATAAATTATATTGACACGAATAAAGATTTAGTTAGTATTGAAAGAAAAGTAGATATGCCTTCCTGTGATGGAACAAGTCTAATTGAATATTATTTACAAGATAATTTAGTTAAATCAATACTTTATATTGGCAAATCAAATAATAATTTAGAAATTAAGTTTTATTTTAAAAAGCAGCATATTATATTTATAGATTATAATTCATATAGTTTTAAATACGATGATGAAGCAAATATATTTAGAGATAGTAATGTTTTAAGTTTAAAAAAAAGATATTATATAGAGAATAATGTGGCTATTGATTCTATTGTTAGTTCTTTTAAACATGATCATATTACTCGGTCAGAAGATATTTATTCAAAAGAGTTATTAAGCATCTTTTCTGATTTAAAGTTTGAAGAGGAGTAGGAAATGAAGAAAAAATTGATAATATTGATATTTCAATGAAGATTTTTTGATAAACATAAAGACTAAAAAACAATAATAGAATCAACTATTTATTAATTTTACAAATAAAAAGCATCCTTTATCGTTTTATATTAATTGCATTTAATTTAAACGAAACACGAATTATTAGAATATGAACGAAATTTATAGTTTATACTATTTAGAAGACTACATTAAAAAACATGACAATCTTAAAAACTTAATATTTAAGAATTTAGATTTAACACATTTATCAAGAAAACTTCTAAACTACGATATTATTGATTGTATTTTCATTGGTTGTAAACTCGATAAAGATTTGTTAGTGAAAATAACTATTGGTCAAAATTATATTTTACCATCTTTGAATTTACCTTTTGATTTATTCCCTCGACTACTTTATTCTATTGAGGATTTATATGGTAACTTTAATCCATCAAAACCATTAAGTTATAAAAACTCTACTGATTATGAAATATATACTCATTTCATAGACCATAAAAACAAAGGGTTATTATCTCCATTCTTGCAAGTTACAGAAAGCATTCACGACTCTTCTATGAGAATGGCTCTTTACGATTATGTAAGAAGATTTAATAATCATAAAAAAATAGTCGGTGTTATGGGTGGACATAAAGTCCCTCGAGATGATGAATATTACAAAAGAGTTTGTCTGATTTCTAAGCGGTTAACTGAACAAGGGTATATGATGGTTTCAGGAGGTGGTCCTGGTATGATGGAAGCTACACATCTTGGTGCATACTTTGCTCACCGAACTGATGAAGAATTATGCGAAGCTATTGACATTATGAAGGTTGCTCCTGTGTATTCTGATGCTGAATGGTTAACTAAGTCTTATGAAGTGATAGAAAAATATCCACCAAAATATAGATTAAACAGTTTAAGTATTCCTACTTGGGTACACGGTCACGAGCCGCCAAATCCTTTCCCAGCCAGAATAGCTAAGTTTTTCTCTGCTGCAATTAGACAAGAGGTACTGATTGAAGTTACTAAGGGGGCAATTATATATTCGCCAGGTAGTGCAGGAACATTGAGAGAGATTTTCCAAACTGTAGAGCAGAATCATTATAATATGTATGATAATGTTTACCCAATGATTTTCTTAAATAAAGAATATTGGTCTAAAACCTTACCTGCTTATAATTTCTTTGAGGATATTCAAAAGAATAGTTCTTTAAATAATATAGTAGTTAGCTTGGAAGATGATGAAGTAGCAATCGAAAAGTTAATCTTAAAATTAACAGAGGGTTGATTTTATTCAACCCCCTGATATTTTATTATTCTATAATTGGTAGTGTAGGACTTGCAAGTAACACTTTCTCTTTTTTAGATAAATCTAATAATTTGAATAAGTAATTAACTTGGCTTTTCACACTCGAAGGCATATTATCTAATACAATTTGTAATTCAGATTTGCTTAATCCCAATCTACTCAATATATTCATTCCAGTACTACTAGCTTCCATATTATTCAACATAGAATCAATGAATTCTTTGAATGCATCGCCTTTTTTAGGAAATTCTTTAACATAAACTAAAGTATTAGGATCAACACCCATTTCTTTTTTAGCCAATTCAATAGTTTCCTTCATTCCTCCTAATTCATCAACTAAGTCTAATTTCATAGCTTCTTTACCAGTATAAACTCTACCTTTTGCTTTACTTCTCATTTCTTCATAAGTAAATCCTCTGCTTTCAGCAGCTTTAGAAACAAAACTTTCATAGATACCACCAGCAATTTCTCTTAATTTTTTAACATCTTTATCACTATAAGGATAAACACCTGTCATAAAGTCAGCAGCCGGTCCTGTTGTAATAGTGTCGAATTTTAATCCTACTTTTTCAGCTACACCAGATAAATTAGGAACAGATAAAATTACACCAATTGAACCAGTTATAGTCTGAGGGTGAGCAATTATTTTATCACAAGCCATAGCCATATAGTATCCACCAGAAGCAGCAACACTACTCATAGAAGCAATTACGGGCTTAACACCTGAAGTCAATCTAATTTCTTCCCACATTTCATCAGAAGCCATAGCAGACCCACCTGGAGAGTCAATTCTTAAGACAATAACTTTAATATCTTCATCTTCTCTGGCATCTTTTAAGTTTTTAATAAATGTTTTAGCATAAATTCCTTCCTCATCGCCACCAAAAGGGCTACTGTTCTTTTTGCCTGAACTAATCGCACCAGAAGCATATACAATTCCAATTTGATTTTCTTCATCAATATTATCCGGAATATCAAATTTAGAACTTAAGTATTTACCAACACTAACCATTCTAACTTCGTCATCACTCATTTTTTCGCCATCTTTAGATTTAGAAGTCGAATCAGATTCATACCCTAATTTAGTATGTAAAAATCTTTTGAAGTTTTGTTCAGATAAAGCAGCATCAATAAATCCATGTTCCAAAGCAGGTTTTGTAGTATAAAATCCTTCATTTAAAACTGTCATAACTTTATTAGGAGATAAATCTCTAAATACAGAAACTTCATTTACAAATGATTGGTATCTATCTTGGATTAATAATCTCAATTCATACTTTGCAGAATCAGAGTAAGAATCTCTTGAGAATTGCTCTCCAGCAGATTTATAATCTTCAAATTGGATAGTTAAAAACTCAACACCAATATTTTTAAACATAGATTTAAAAAATGGATTAGTGATTGCAAAACCATTCATTTCAAGCATACCTTCAGAAGGCATAAAGATAGAATCGGCAGGTAAAGCAGACATATAAGTAGATTCATTTCCAACTTCTATGAATGAATAAATAAACTTACCAGATTTTTTAAATTCTTTTAAAGCTTGGTTGATTTCCAAAGCTCTATTATAAGGTAAAGAACCACTGGGCTTTAAGTAAATACCAGAAATTCTATCATCATCTGCTGCTTTTTCTATAGCAGAAAGAGTATTGAAAAAAGAATGAGATTTCTCATTATTTCCAAAAATTCCAGCAAAAGGGTTTTCCTCTACATGCTCGGGAACACCATTACTCAAATCTAAATATAGTACAGACTTATCTTTCAATTCTAAAGTTGCACCTTTAGAAGAACTGAAGTCAATCTCAGAGAATTGAGAGCCAATATATGCAATAACACCTATAATTGTTAAAATAAATAAGCCAATAGAACCTAAAACTATTACAATAGGAATCCACCACTTAGAACCACCAGATTTTGCTTGATAATTAGGCGGATATGGGGGCATTTGAGGTCGTTTTGGACTATCTTGGTTTAAATCACTCATTAACATTTCCTTTAAAATTTAAAATAATAAACTAATACGATATTATTAATTCCATAGTTTCAATATGAATTAGTAATTTACAAAATTAAAAATAATCTTTCAATAAACGAATAAAATCTTTACTTTTTGATCATTATTTTTTTTAGAAATACATAAGTTATTATTTAAAATATTAAGTATAAAACTATATAATATTTAGTTTTTCTATACTTCATCTGTACTCAATAATAATATTATCATACATTCTCTATGTAAACGTGGAATTTAAAAAAAAAGTGAACATAAAAAATGTCCACTTTTATAATTATCATTTATTATAGTTAATTTCTAAAACGGAGATGATTTTGGTTTATCTGCTGAATAGCCATCTCCATATTCTGAATCAAAATCACTTGAATCATCATAACTGAAATCATAGTCATTTATGTCGTTTGATTCATCTTCGTTTTGTCTTCTTTTCTCTTTGCTATCTAATATCAAAAATTGGTCAGCCACTATTTCTACAAACTCTTTTCTTCCTCCATTTCCATCGTCCATTTCTCTTGTTTGTAATCTTCCTTCGATATAAACTCTTGACCCTTTGTTAACTATTTTCGTTATTATTTGTGCTAAATGTCTCCAAGCAACTACAGAATGCCAATCAGTAATTTCTATTAAATTACCATCTTTATCTTTCCTTGAACTTGAAGTAGCCATTCTAAAGGATGTAACTGGTACACCGCTTGGTGTGTGTTTTAAAGTCGGCATATTTCCAACATTTCCAATCAACATAACTTTATTTAATGATCTCGACATATTCCTTCCCCTAAAATTAATTTTTCCAATTCCAAAATTTACAAGCTCTAAATTATTAAAAATCTTTAGAATTTCAACTTTATAATTTGATTTTTTTTATTTTTAAGTCGAAAAATTACTAACAATACAGATTTTAGTTATTTAGTGTGTATAATTTTACACAAAATATAATTAAAATTATTAAAACATTAAAGATTAAATTCGTCTATGTAATCCTTGTTTATGTATTTCCGATTTATTTTATTAATTTACTTTCTTTTAAAATTATTTCTTCATATTTAATGAACTCTATAATAATACCAGCATACAACGAAGAAGACAGAATTGGCGAATCTCTTTCTAAAATAATAGATTACACAAATTCTGAAAATATTGAAGTCGAAATTATCGTTGTTGATGATGGTTCGAAAGATAAAACTGTGGATATTGCTAATTCTTTCGGTGGAAATGTTAGAGTTATCAAACAAGAAAAAAATCAAGGTAAAGGTGCTGCTGTAAGACGTGGTATGTTGGAAGCAAAAGGCGATTTTAGAGTTTTTTCTGACGCTGACTTATCTACTCCTATTTATGAAATTAAAAAATTAATAGAGCATAATAAAAAGGGCTTTGATGTTTGTATTGGCTCGAGAGCCGTTGATTCTTCAATGATAAAAGAACATCAACCATGGTATCGTGAGATGATGGGAAAGACTTTTAATCATATAGTTCAATTGCTTGTAGTGAAGGGAATTAAAGATACTCAATGTGGCTTTAAGGGCTTTTCTAAACTTGCGGCTGAAAAAATATTCTCAGTTGCTAAAATTGATGGGTTTGCTTTTGATGTAGAAGTTGTTTTCTTAGCAGGTAAATTTAACTTTAAAATTGCAGAAATCCCTGTTGAATGGTATAATGATGAAAGAAGTAAGGTTAATCCTATAACTGATTCAACTAAAATGTTCTATGAAATTTTAAAAATCAGGAATTTACATCGTGATTTATGATTGTATTGTTATAGGTGGCGGTCAAGCTGGATTAGCATCTGCTTACTATTTGAAGAAAGAAAATCTTAATTATTTAATATTAGATAATCAAGATAGAGCTGGAGGTGCATGGCTTCATACTTGGGAAAATCTCCATATATTTTCACCTGCTGAAAATTCTTCCTTGCCTGGCTATATTATGCCAAAAGATACTTTTGATTATCCTCATAAAAATCATGTTATTAAATATCTTAGTGATTATGAAAAACGATATGATTTAAATATTGAAAGACCTGTAAATGTTCTATCGATCAAAAAAATTGAAGGGAAATTCGAAATTACTACTGATAAAAGTATTTATTATTCTAAGACAATTATTGCTGCAACTGGAACTTGGACAAATCCAGTAATTCCAAATTTTAAGGGAATGGATAAGTTTAAGGGTGAGATTATTCATTCGGCTAACTATTATTCAGCGGATAATTTTAAAGGTAAAAATGTATTTGTAATTGGTGCAGGAAATTCGGGAGCTCAGATTATTGCTGATTTGAATGGAATTGCGAACACTTTTTGGATAACTGATAAAACTCCAAATATCTTACCCGAAAATATTGATGGAAGATATTTATTCTCACTTGCAACTGAATATTATAGAGCGAAACAAAGTGGCGGTAAATTAGAATATAAAGGAGATTTGGGAGATATAGTTCAAATTCCAAGTGTGAAAAAAGCACTCCAAGATGGAAAATTATCTTTTTATCCGATGTTTGATGAAATTGATGAAGAAGGTGCAAAATGGGGAAATACTCGGTTGAATGCAGATTGGATAATTTTATGTACTGGCTTTAAATCTTCTTTTGAGTATTTATCTCCCTTAAATATAATTAAAGATGGACGTATAAATACTGATAATGCAAGAGCTTTAGATATTGAAGGGCTTTGGTGTATGGGCTTTGGAAATTGGACTGGATTTGCTTCTGCTACATTAATTGGAGTTGGTAGATTTGCTAAAGAATCTGCTCAACAAATTAGAAAATACTTGAAAAACTAATATTAGTTTTTATTTTATCTTATTTATTTTTAAAAATAATTTAATTTTGTAAAAATATAAAGTCGAAAAAGGAAAAAATGAGTTTTTTAAAAAGAGACCACAATTGTGGCGAACTTAATATAAATAATACAAATGAAATCGTTACTCTAAACGGTTGGGTAAATATCAAAAGAGATCTTGGGTCTTTAGTATTTATTGATTTAAGAGATAGATACGGAATTACCCAACTTGTAATTGAGTGTGAAATCAACCCAGAATTAGCAAATTTTGCACTTGATATTAAAAGTGAATATGTAATTGCTGCTAAAGGAAAAGTTAGAAAACGAGAGAACCCTAATCAGAATATTCCAACTGGATTAATTGAAGTAGTAGTATCTGAACTTCAAATTATCAATAAATCTGAATTGCCTCCATTTGATATTTCTGGTGAAAATGAAGCAAGTGAAGAACTTAGATTAAAATATCGTTATTTAGATTTGAGAAGACAGAAGATTATGTCTAAAATGCTTGTGAGAAATGAGGTTTATAAAATTACTCATGATTTCTATTATGATAATAAATTTGTTGAAATTGAAACACCCGTTCTGATGAAATCAACTCCAGAAGGTGCAAGAGATTTCTTAGTGCCGAGTAGATTAAATAAAGGTAGATTTTATGCTTTACCTCAATCTCCTCAGATATTTAAGCAGATATTGATGATTTCAAATTATGACCGATATATGCAGATAGTTAAATGTTTCAGAGATGAAGATTTACGTTCGGATAGACAACCAGAATTTACTCAAATAGATATTGAAATGTCTTTCATCGACCAAGATGATATTATCACATTAAATGAAGAATTTGTTAAAACTCTTTGGAAAAAGATTTTAAATTATGAAGTTACAACGCCATTTTTGAGATTGCCTTATAAAGAAGCTATGTCAAGATATGGTTCGGATAAACCAGATACTCGTTTTGATATGGAATTAGTTTCAATTAAAGAATCTGTAAGTAATTCTGAATTTGTAGTATTTAAAGAAGTAATTGAAAAGAAAGGCGATATAATTGCTTTAAATGCAAAAGGTTGTGCAAAATATTCAAGAAAACAATTAGATGATTTAACAGAATTTGCGAAAAAATATGGTGCTAAAGGTCTTGCTTGGATGAAAATTCAAGATGGAGAATTAAAATCACCTATTGCAAAATTCTTAAATGAAAGTGAAATTGAAAATATCAAAAAAGCAACTAATCTTGAGGAAGGAGATTTAGTTTTAATTTCTTCTGATTCTTGGACTAAAGCATGTACAATTCAAGGTGCTTTGAGATTAAAAATCGCAAATGATGAAGGAATAATCGAGAGTGTCAAAGATAAATTTAATTTCCTATGGGTTGTTGATTTTCCTTTATTTGAAAAAGATGATGAAAGCGGTAAAGTTTATTCTATGCACCACCCGTTCACAGCTCCACACCCAGACGACATTGATATGTTAGACAAGGATTACTATAATGCAAGGGCATTGGCACATGATATGGTGATAAACGGGCATGAAGTTGGTGGCGGATCAATTAGAATTCACTCAAGCGAAGTTCAAAGTAAGATGTTTAATTTACTTGGTTTATCTGATGAAGAAGCAAAAGATAAATTCGCATTTTTACTTGATGCTTTAAAGTTCGGTGCTCCACCACATGGTGGAATTGCTTTTGGTCTTGATAGATTAGTGATGCTATTAAGTGGTACAGAAAACATTAGAGATGTAATAGCATTCCCTAAAACTACTTCTGGTTTATCGCTTATGGATGGTTCCCCAGGAAGTGTTGATAATACTCAACTTGCAGAGTTAGGTTTGAAGTTAGTATAATTTTTTAATTTGGAGGATTATGAAAATATTAGTAATTGGAGGTAATGGCACAATTGGAAAAGCTGTTACTGAAAATTTAAAAGTCGAAAACGAATTAATTATAGCTGGAAGAAAGAATACCGATATTATAGTTGATATTTCAAATAGCAATTCAATTATTGAGATGTTTCAAAGGGTTGGAAAAGTTGATTCTATTGTTTGTATTGCTGGTGAAGCAAAGTGGGATTATTTCGAAAATATGAGTGAAGAAGATTACTATATCGGAATAAAAAGTAAATTAATGGGACAAGTAAATCTAACAAGGATTGGTTATAAATTCTTAAATGATAATGGTTCAATAACATTATCTACTGGAATTTTAGCTGATGAACCAGTCCTTATGACTACAAGTGCTGCAATGGTTAATGGAGCAATTCATAGTTTTATAAAAGCAACATCATTAGAATTAAATAGGGGTTTGAGAATAAATGCAATTTCTCTTGGAATGGTGGAAGATGCTTACGAAAAATATAAGAATTTTTTTCCAGGGCATAATCCTGTTCCAATGAATAAAGTAAAAAATGCTTATATTAAAAGTATTTATGGAAAAATAACTGGCGAAGTTGTCAAAGTATATGAGCATTAGTTTAAAGCATTAAAATCCGATGTGAAAACATCGGATTTTTTTGTGTTGAGAGAAGTTAGATTAAAGATATTAAATTCAATGATTGAAATCAAAATTTAATCAATCAAATGCAACGATAGAGTCTCTTTTTGTAAAATCTAATAATTCAAATTTTCTTGAGGTGATTTTATAATTTCTTTCATAAATTTTCAAATTATTTAAAATATTTTTATTAGAATAACTTTTTTCAACTAAAATTGTTGATATTTTAACTCTATTATTTTCAATAAAGACTTCGTAAAACATTCCATTTTTTCCATCATAATCAAGATAATGAGTTTCAATATAATCAAAATATTCATTCCCATCATTTAAAATATAATATACGAAAACACTGACACCATCTTTTCTAAACGCTATTAAAATATCAGAAGAATCACATTGAAAATTACTTAACAAAAATAATTCTGAATATCCTGAACTTAGTAATTCTTCATAAGTAAAATCATCATAATTTAATTTTTTCATTTCTTCTAAATTCATTATACTAATTTTTTTTTCCTATTTAAATCATTATAATTAATTAACCCAATTTTACTGTAAGAATTGTTAAAGAAATTAATGTAAGTCTCATTCTTTTTATTAGTATATAGTATTCTATCAGTATTTAAATCATATTTAATACTTAAATTATTTATTAAAATAATATTTGATATTAGAAATATAATATTTATCATTAATCTTTTCCTATTTCTTTTTCATTCTATATTACCATTTCTCAAATTCATCATATTTAAGTTCTTTTTCTAATAATGAATTTTCATAATCTTTTATTTCTTCGAAAGTGCAATAGACAATATTCTTATTTTCATACCAAATATCATCCGAAGGGTGTGAGCATACTCCGTTTGTTAATTCAGTTAGAATAGAACTAGTCAGCAAAGCAAATCTAAGTTCAAAATCATTAAAATTACCCCAAACAAATGAAACAATTTTTTTACAATCTTTTAGTCTATTTTTAGTTTCTTTTTCAACAAAAGATATTTCCGATTTTTTTTTACCAAGCATTTTTTCAAAAAAGCTTAATTTAGGGTTATTTTTTTCTTCGAAATTTAAATAGTTAAAGTCATCAATATAAATTTCAAATCCACTAATTAAACTTTTATTTTGTAAAACGTTAAAATTTGTTTTTTTAAATTTAAATTTAAAAGGTAAATACCCAGAATCATTTTCTTGACTAAATTCAAAATTTGGGTGAATTTCCACTATCATATCAAAATCATTTAACCGTTTTAAAAGATTTGGTAATAGTAGCTTATTTACTTCTTTACAGTAAACATTTATAATTAAACTCATAATTAGATTATATTTTAATTTATACAATTATGTAATTTAACAAACTTATTGGAAATATTCAAAATAATAATTCAAATCTTTGATTTCTTGGGGTGTTGGGTTTAGTTATTCTACAAATATTTCGCATCTACGAAGCTTAAAACAATGAATTCGTCGCTTCGCTCTGAATGACAGGAAAAGGGAACCCTACCCTAAATACTTTTCCGTTAGGGAAGAGCTAGAAATACAAAGAGATACAGCGTTATTGCGGTTTTTGCAGTAAAATGGGTGTTTTTTGTTTATTGTAGGGGCAATTCATGAATTTCCCTTACGTTTACAATTTTTTTTTGCAGTATTTGCAGTTATTCAAAGAACATTTTTTTAGTATTAGATAATTCAGGAACGGTTTTGAGCAAAAAGGCAGTTTATATTATCTCTTTTAGTCTTTAAAAAATTGCGGATTTTAGTTTTTTTGTTTTCTAACCGTTCCCTACAAATACAGGAGAATTTGCAGTTTTTGTAGTTTTTTTACATAATTCGGAGAAACTCCATCTAAATCTTCCCCAAGGGGAAGACTTGAAATACAAAGAGTTACAGCGTTATTGCGGTTTTTGCAGTAAAAATGGTGTTTTTTGTAGGGGAAATTCATGAATTTCCCTTACGTTTACATTTTTTTTTGCAGTATTTGTAGTTTTTCAAAGAACTGGCTTCAGAATTACGTTGGAAATTTCTGGGAGATTCTTCGGCTACGCCTCAGAATGACTGGTGGATTTTAGGTAGGGTTTTGAGTATTGATTTAGTTGAAAACAAAAGAAATACCCCGTCGCTACCGCGACACCCCTTTTTTACATTTCGACTACGCTCAATGACCGAGGGGAATTTTAAATATTGGATTATAGGCTTCGCTCTGAATGACGAGTGGAATTTCTGAATCACAGATTTTATAGATTACACGGATTGCACAGATTTAAGATTTTGCGAATATAAACATTTTGCACCTAAAGGCACAAGTTTCATTTCTATCAGAATTACGAAGGCAATTTCTGGGAGATTCTTCGGCTACGCCTCAGAATGACTGGTGGATTTTAGGTAGGGTTTTGAGTATTGATTTAGTTGAAAACAAAAGAAATACCCCGTCGCTACCGCGACACCCCTTTTTTACATTTCGACTTCGCTCAATGACCGAGGGGAATTTTAAACATTGGATTACAGGCTTCGCTCTGGATGACGAGAGTGTTTCTCGACTACGCTCGAAATGACAATGCTTCGGTCTGAATAGCAAAAAAGGAGCCGAAGCTCCTTAAATTATTTTATTTTGAATGTAGGATAAGGAATGTATTCTTTGTCGTCACCTTCTATTTTATCAAATTTTTGTTCTATCCATTTATTTTTAGCTTCTTCTATCATCTCTTTGCTTGTTGATACAAAATTCCAATCTATAAATCTTTCTTCTGGGAATGGCTCGCCTCCAAATATATAAATTGAACTATTTTCCCCAATTGTAAATTCGCATAAACTGGTATCGTTTGCGATTAATAATTGTTTTGGCTCATAAGTATTTCCTTCACTTTCTATGTTACCTTCGAGTATGTATAAACCCGATTCGCCGTAAAGTTGGTCGCCAATATTTAAACTTCTTTTGGATTTACTTTTTATTTCTATCATAAAGAGTTTACTATATGTAGGAACAGGTGATTTTCTGCCAAATGCTTCGCCTGCTACTAATTTGAATTGTAAATCGCCATCTGTCCAAGTTGGGATATTCTCTTTTTCTACATGAAAAAACTCTGGTTCCATTTTCTCAAGTTCTTTTGGTAGTGCTACCCATATTTGTAAGCCGTGCATTTTTATATCAGATTGTCGCAAGTATTCAGGTGTTCTTTCAGAATGAACTATTCCTTTCCCTGCTGTCATCCAATTTACTGCACCTGGCTTTATTTCTACATTATTGCCAATTGAATCACGGTGCATTATACTTCCTTTGAATAAAAAAGTAAGTGTTGAAAGACCAATATGTGGATGAGGTAACACATCAAAATTTTCTCTTTCACTTAATTTTACTGGTCCCATGTGATCTATGTAAATAAACGGTCCAAACATTCTTTTTTGACGAAATGGTAGTAAGCGTCCAACCATAAATTTACCGATATTAGTTGCTCTTTCTTCTATAATTAGATTAATGTTTGACATAATATTTTACTTAATTTATAAATAATGTTTTATTTTGTTGTTTCTTCAGTTTTCCAAATTTTAGGTAATTGCCAGTCATATTTCACTGCTAATAATCGAAAAATAACTATAGAAACAAGGGAAATAATTTCTATCGACATTTGAGGCATATCTATGTTTTGTAATAGAAAAAAGATTACACCACCAAAAATACAAGTTGTGGCATAAATTTCTTTTTTAAATATTAGCGGAATATTATTTAATGAAATATCCCTAATTACTCCACCAAAACAAGCGGTGATAGTTCCGAGAACAATTGAAATTACTGGATGAAATTCTAATGCAATCCCTGTTCTAATACCAACTACTGTAAAAAATCCAATTCCAATGGAGTCAAATAATAGAAGAATATTATGGAAGTTTTTTAAAAACCTTGTAAATAACATCGCTGCTATTGTGCTGAGTAAAACAACAAAACCAGAGCTTAAATCAAGCATCCACTTTACAGGTAGTTCACCTATTAAAACATCACGTAATGTACCACCACCCATAGCAGTTACAAAGGCAATAATGAAAACTCCGAAAGTGTCTAATTTTTTATCCATTGCCGCAAATGCTCCAGCAATGCTAAATGCACAAGTTCCAAGAATTTCAATAATTCTGATTGATTCCATTTATTATGGTTTTAATGAGTATAATTTAAAAATATTTATGCTTTTAATTTAGCAATCATTTTAGCAGAAGCTGAGTCTGCATACATACCGTAAGCACTTACTAAAAGACCTTTTACATCATTTAATTTTGATGAAATTGCGTATAAAATACTTTCATTATCTACATCGGACATCTCTTGAAAGCGATAAACTTCATCTATCTCAAACTCTTCAGGTTTCAGTTGAGTATTAATTTGACCACACTCAATACAATCAACTTTAATATTAAAATTATGAGTATAACCATTTAGTGTTAAGTCATTTATTGCTTCAGATAAACTTACATATTTTCCTATTTTTTACACCTTTTATTTAATTATTTAATTAAAGTACATAAATTCTTTTTTTAGAAAAGTTAATATTTTGCTTTAATAAAATGCAAATTACAAATTATTTTTAATTGAATTAATTACTTTGTATTTTTTAATTAAGAAATAAGCATAAATTATAATATGCTTATTGTGTTCTTGATAAAGTTTAATTCCAAAAAAATGTTTGGATTCATTTTATATTTAGCAAATTAAACTAAGCCACTTCTTCAGATGTAGCAAACTCTTCCATCTTTGTGATAAGTTCATTTTCGATAGTATAAATTTGCACCCATTTTTGTTTTAATTCTCTGCCAGAGCGTTTTACTTTCTGATGTTCTTGACCTAAAATAACTACCATATTTCCTTCAACTATATACTGTTGAGGTTCAAAGCTGGTGATTTCAGTTTTGTTTAAAATATTACTAAAAAAAGCTTTAACGCCTTCCTTCTTTTCAAAAGTTCCTTTTGGAATTATTTGCGTTCCATGATAAATCCAAATGGTATCCTCGGATACTGTTTCAACGAACTTATCTAAATCACCATTAGCAAATGCAGTAAACATTTTTTCTACTACTTGTTTTGGAGAACTGCTCATATTTTTACCTTTTAGTTTATTGTTTTATAAATTGTAAGTGAACTATAATGGTAACATCTTTTTAAAAATTATATAAATTTAATTTTTTAATATTTTTAATAAAAAACATAAACAGCTAAATAATTCATAAACAATATATTATAAGGCATTTATGAATATTAATAAGCACATTCTTATTATTTAAATTTACAAAACAAGTATTAAATGAAATAAATTACTTTGCAAAAGTAGTAATCCATTTTTCAAAAGCAAGCATATAGTTATTCAAAAAATCTTTAGTAGAATCGTTAGTTAGTTTTCCTTTATCGTCAAATAGTGCAGTTGCTCCTCCAATATATGCCTCTGGTTGAGCCATAGTAGGTGCGTTCACAAATACAAGTGATTGACGTAAATGATGATTAGCTCCAAAACCACTGATATTCCCTATAGAAACACTAGCTATTGCAGATGGCTTACCATCCCAAGAATTTTGACAGTAAGGACGAGAACCTACATCTATTGCATTTTTTAATACGGCTGGAACAGAACGATTATATTCTGGCGTTAAAAATAGAAGCCCATCTGCTGCTTTAATCTTATCACGGAATGTTACCCATTCAGTAGGTGGAGTTGCTTCTAAGTCTTCATTAAACATTGCTAAGTTGCTAATATCTAATAATTCTAATATAATGATTCGGGTGCAAGTTCCATCATTGCTTTTGCTATTTTTAGGTTGAAAGATTCCTTGCGAAGACTTCCAACAATTACTGCAATCTTATACATTTTCATACTTTTCCTTTTTTAGTGAATAATAAATAATTTCTATTTGCAGAGTTGTTGGGAATAGGTGTTCTACATTCACCTATGTTAACTTATGATTATTTTTTTTAATTCTATTTCATCAAAAACAACTATTATTTTTTGAACTTCAAAACTATCCAAGTTGTTAAAACGAATGGAGCAGTTAGAGTGATAATATTAGTCATTGCTAATCCAATATTTAGCAAAGTAGAGAGTATTATAGCAATACTAATCCATATAAAAACCTTCATGCTTTTCCCTGATAATGCTATTGCACAAAGTATTGCATTATAACCCATTAACCCAGCATTTACAGATGTAATTTGCTCAGAAAGTAGCCAGCCAGTTAAGGAAGCTAACACAGCGGCATACACTGAATAAAGAGCCATTAATTTGTTGTTTATTAATATTCCCAGAAGAAAAAATAATCCAGTTATTACATTTTTTTGAAACATTACTTGACCGAAACTATTGCTTAAACTTGCAAAAACATTAATAGAGTTTTCTGTTAATGATGCTGCTGACAACAAAGGAAATTAAAATAGTAAAGTCAAGGAATGTATTACTATCCAAGTTGCAATTACAAAAGGTGCAGTAAATGGAGGAATAATATTTTTCAAAAACTTCATCAAGTAAGTTGATAATATAGCCCCAAATATTAACATTGATACGCTATATATATTAAGTTCAAAAAAAGTAGGAACTGCAATACCAGTCAATGTTCCATTAAAACCATAAAGTCCGTTTTTAATATCTTCTTTCGGATATTTAAAAATTTGAGCAGAACTTGTACTGATTATTGTACCTAATGCTGCTGCCAGACCTAATAGCCAAGAATTGTAAAAAATGCCAATTAAAAATAATATTCCAGAATAGATATTATTTTGAAACATTACCTGACCAATACCACGTAAAATTATCTTTATAAAATTCATTAAGATTAAATTATTAATTGATTATGAAAATAAATATTTTAATACAAAAGTAGCAATTAATAATTAATTTATTACAATTTTAATAAAATTATTTTTCAAATAATATTTTACCATTTTTACTAAATTTAACACTTTCGCCTTTTCCTCTTAATTCATAGTTTTCGTATTTATACCAAATCCCAGAAGCAGGATTCTGACCAACTAATTCAATTTGCTCGCCACCATTAAAATAAACTTTAACTTTATTTGTTGAATTATTAAAAGTCATATCAAGAGTTTGCCCTGATTTATTTTTAAGATTACTATGAACAATATCATCTTCATATTTGAAAACAAGATTGCCATCTTTTTTCAACTCAATATCATTTCCTTTAGCAATTAATTCATAATGTTCATTTTTATACCAGTTTCCTGATGCTGATTTCTGCTGAATTAATTTAATTTTTTCACCTTTAAATTCTAAAGTAGCAATACCTTTTGTATTATTATATGCAATCTCTAATTTTTCACCATTTTTATCTGAAAATGAACTATTTATAATATCAACAATTTCTTCCTTTGCGGCTTCTGATATATTTGCATTATCTTGCTTAGTAGATTCTGTACAAGAAATTAAGAAAAATAAGACTAATATTGATAAGGTTTTTATTACTTTTTTCATTTATTTAATTTATTTATTGTTAAAATTATTTGATGTAGTATAAAAAAGTCTTTACTCTTAATGATTTTGTTCTAAAATCTGTGCGTTTCTTTAATTCTTGTAAATTATTTATAGAGATAAATCTCATTTTATAAATAAGCAAAGTATTGCAATGGCAACTCGTGAATTGCCATTGCAATTTTAAAATTAAATTTTCAATAAATTAATAAATTAAAGCTTTTTAGACAAGTCACTCCAAATATAAAATTAATTTGATTGCTTAGTAGCTTTTTGAATCCAGATTGAGCCATTCTTAGTTGTTAATTTTTCCAAACTTCCTTTGTCAGAAAGTCCATTCAAAAACTCTTCACTTTCTTTTCTTGGAGTTCCTGAAAGTACTGAATACTCTTTTGCAGTTAGAGTGCTATACTTTGAGAAAAGAGTTTCCCAGTTCTTGCTATATTCACTTTTCTCAATATTCGGATTAAGTTTTAAAATAGAAGTTTCATAAAAAGGATATGGTTTTGAACCATAAACAATTTCTTTATTACCAGATTCATCTAAAAAGAAAATAGTCGGAAATCCTCTCACACCTAATTCCCTTGCTAATTTTAAATCTTCTTCAAATAGTGCTTTTTCATTATTTTCGTAATCAGATTTAAATTTTTCTATATTTAAGCCAACAGTTTTAGCAGCAAGTTCAAAATGTTCCCATTTAGTAATATTAATTTTCTTAAGAAAAACCATTTCTCTTATTTCTCTAAGAAATAAAATAGCTTTATTATTATCTTGCATTTGTGCTGCTTTAAAAGCAATAGATGGCGGGTAAGACGAATCTAAAGGGTCTTCCAACCATACTCTCCATCTATAGGCATATCGTAATACAAACTAACTTCATTCCAGTGATGAGCTACATCTGATGGTTTGCTAATTCCACCGCTATTGTAATTCCAATCAGGAAGTAAACCACCCATTCTATATTCTATTTCAATTTCATTTCCATACTCTAATTTAAGTTTACGGAGTTGTGGCTCGATACCCCAACAAGAAGAGCAAATAGGGTCAGTGTAATATATTACTTTCACAGATTTTTTAGTTGATTGAATACTACTTTGAGAAGTAGAATCTAAATTTCCTTCAGTTGTTTCGATATCGCATAAAAGCGGATTACTTTGTTTTTCCATAGTTTTGTTATTTTGGGCATCACTACTTGAGTAGCTAAGCATTAATGTTAAAAAAATTGCAATTAAGATTTTATTCATACTTTACTTAAATTAATAATTATTAAAAGTTTATAAAAACGAAAACAACATAGATTTTATTTGCAACTATTAGTTATGTTGGTAAAAAAGTAGGCAAATATTTTATTATCTTGAGGCTATAGATTACTTTTTATTTGAAAATACAACTTAATATAAGTTTTGTAAATTAAATTAGAAAATTGTATTAGATAGAATAAGAAAAATATAAAATAAATTTTGTAAAATATATTTTATTGAAAGTAGTCAAGGGTATATTTTAATAGTTAATCAAAGAGAAATAGTGAAAATATTATTAGTATTTAAGTTGAGGAGCCACCGATTTAATGAATAAATTAATTATTTACTTATTTATATTAAGCATAATTATTTCTTGTAAACAAAAAAATATTGAGATTAATTATTACAATCAAAATATTGAATTTGTTTATAATATGAAAGGCGATAGTAGTATCCAATGTAATGATATAATATTAAATGGAAAGCTCTTAGAATTAGCAAATGACACAACTACATTAAGAATAAATACAGAAGTGCCATCAATTAAAGTGGAGCATTTTCCTGAATATATTTCATTTTGCGGATATACTCTAAATCCATTAATAATAATTGACTCTTTTTGTAAAGGTAATTCTTGCCCAGTAAAAAGAAGTATATATGACACAAAAGCAAATTTAGTTTATTATAATTATAGTAGTAAATATGTTGGTTTATCTGAATTTGGGAATTTGGATTCGCTTTTGCATTCTTACGAAATCACTAAAGACGAATACCAACAAAATAGCAATCAAATTAACATAAATCAACACATAGTAGAGGTTCTTAACAAGAAAGAATTAGGTCATTGAGTGAAGTCAAATAGAGGAAGACATTGTGTCTGAAAAAGTTAAATTTATTTAAATATAAATTTTAATAGGTAAAATTAACCAGTGAATATATTATAAGGTAGGCAAGGTTTTATAATTCACTTGTAAGCATCTATAATACTTTATATTTACGAGTTGGTTAGGTTTTTGATTGTCAATTTGCTACTAAGAAAGTATGAATTAGTTAGAAATTATGAAAAACATCAAATATTTATAAGAATGTACTCGTAATCATAATCCTTGCAAAAAAAAATCCTTGCAAGTGTTTAATTTACAAGGATAATTTATTGTTAGTGGTGATCCCTACGGGACTCGAACCCGTGTTACCGCCGTGAAAGGGCGATGTCCTAACCACTAGACGAAGGGACCATATTTCGTATTGTTGTTCAGAACAGATTTCAAAATTAAGGAATTTTTCTTAATATGCAAATTATTTATTGGAAAAAATGAAAATAATTACAAAAAATTTTACTCTTAAAACAGTAGATTCTAACTATTCCATTGAAATTATGGAATATAACAAAAGGAATAGAGATTTCCACAAATTCTCAATGCCATTAAAAAAAGATGATTTTTTTTCGATTGAAACTACAATTGAGTATCTTGAGATAGAAAATAATCTAATGAATTTGGGACAATTTTTTAGATTTTATGTTTTTCAGAAAAATTCCGATAAGATAATCGGAGATATTTCTTTGATTGATATAAAATATAATTTTCTTTCTTCTTGTTATTTAGGTATAAAAATTGATATAGATTTTGTAGGAAAAGGAATCGGTGATGAGGTTCTTAAAGCAATTATAGAATTTGTTACTATTGAATTAAAATTACATTCAATACGAGCGACTATATTACCTAATAATTTTGCATCAAAAAAGTTATTTGAGAATAATGGTTTTCAATTTGATGGTATAGTTAAAGATCTATTTTTTGGTGTTAATGGTTGGGAAGATCATTTTCTTTATAGTCTTATCTTACAGGAGTGATGTAAAATAGTTTTATTTGATTTTTAGCAATGTCATAAGTATAGTGTGTAATAAACTACACAAATGATATACTCAATGAAGCTTAAGTGTTGAAATAAAGATAAATATTAATAATATTTGTCAACTATTTGTAAAAAAACTTTTTGTATGTCAATAAAATTTGATAATTTTGTGTTTTAAATGTAAATTTAATAACGAAAAAAAATATTTTAATAATTTAATTAGGAGTTTTCTATGAAAAACTTAAAACTAATATTAGCTATTATAGTAGTTGCATTTGCAGCTAATTCGAAAATGATGGCAATACCATCATCTACAATCTCTATTCTAGAGCAACCTAAAGATATAATTGGTTGTTACGATGAAGTAAACAGGGTTCTTGGTGTTGTTGCATTTAATGAAAATACAACAAACCAATTAAGTTTCCAATGGTTTAAAGATGGCGTTCAAATGGTTGCTGGGGTTCATACTCCATTTGAAGTTAATGAAGCTGGATTAAGCTTTGGTAACTTAAGATTTGAGCATAGTGGAATCTATACTTGTGCTATATGGGATGCAAATGTTGAAGCTATGGCTGATGCAAGATACTCAAATCCTGTTACAGTTTATGTAATCAGCAAGCCAAATATTACTCGTCAACCTATGTCAGTTATGGCAAATGCTGGTGAAACTGTTTATATGGATTTAGAAGCGACTCTTTATGGTGAGTTACCTCCAAGTTACAGAACAAAAGCACAATGGTATTCTGGAAATACTGCTATTGTTGATGGTGAAGATTTTGAAGGTGCTAAATCTTCTTACTTAACAGTTCACAATGCTGAAAAATATTACAATGCTCAGATTTGGTGTAAAGTTGAAGGATACTGTGGATCAGTTAACTCTTCTACAGTAACAATTACTCCAACTCCTGGTGTTCAATTAGATCAAGATGTGATGGGTGCTACTTCTTTATGTGCAGGTGAAAGCAATACATTTACTGTAATGGCTTCGGCTACTAATGGTGGTGATAACTCAAACTTGATGTATCAATGGTATGCTGGTTCTTCTAAATTAGCAAATGGTGCTGATGTTTCAGGTGCTACTACTAATACTTTAGTATGGACTGTTGCTTCTGGTACTACAAGCGATATTAATTGTATGGTTACTTATGGAACAAATGGACCAAGTGTTACTTCTTCTAAAGTAAGTGTAGTTGGTAACGATGCTCCATCATTTAGTTCTACAATAACTGATATGGTAGTTGAAGAAGGTGATGATATTGTATTAGCTGCTACTGCAACTGGAACAAGTGTTACTTATTCTTGGTATATGGAATCTTCTACAATGTCAATTGGATCTGGTTCTAGTTTAACTATAACTAATTCTACTACTGATGATTCTGGATTGTACTACTGTGTAGCAATGAACCCTTGTGGTATGGATCAATCTAACTCTGCTTCAATAACAGTTAAAGATGCTGGTATTGTAATGAGTGTTGATAATGCAGATAAATTTAACTTTAATGTATCTCCAAACCCTATTCAAAATAACTCTAATGTTACATTTAACTTATTAACTGCACAAAATGTAAGATTAGTATTGAATAATGCTACTGGTTTAGAAGTTGCTGAATTAGCAAATGGTTATTTACCGAGAGGAAATTCTACATTTGAAATTAATGCAAATTCATTAAACTTAACTTCAGGTGTTTACTACTTAACTTTAGTAACTGAAAATGGAATTGCAACTAAGAAATTGATGTTCATCAAATAATTGATTGCAAAAATAGATATTAAAAAAAGCCGTATGAAAATACGGCTTTTTTTTTGTGATTAAATATTTAATATTACTTTAATATTTTAAATTAAAGTTAACTGTCAATAAAATCAATTTCTGATTTTGTTTCTCTTTGCATTAATTCTTTTACTGCAAGTTGAGGATTCTTATTATCAAATAGGATTTCATTAACTTTATTGATAATTGGTAATTCGACATTGTTGCTTTTGCCAAGTTCATTTGCAGAAATAGCCGTAGCTACACCTTCCGCAACGAAATTATATTGCTCACTTATTTCACTTAAAGTTAATCCTTGTGCAATTAACTCACCTACTTTTCTATTTCTTGAAAGTTTGCTATTACAAGTAACAAATAGATCGCCTAATCCTGATAATCCTGAAAAAGTATGAGGGTCTGCTCCTTTGGCAATTCCTAATCTTCTTATTTCGGCTAAGCCCCTTGTTATTAAAGCGGCTTTAGCATTATCGCCTAATTTAAGTCCATCACTAATCCCTGCAGCAACAGCTATTACATTTTTTAATGCTCCACCTGTTTCAGCTCCAGCGACATCTGACGAAGTATAAACCCTAAAGAAATCATTATTAAATATATTTTGCACTTGAGATGACAATTCACTATTTGTTGAAGATGCTACTACAGTAGTTGGTAATTTTTTTACAGATTCTTCAGCATGACTTGGTCCAGTTAGAACGCAAAATCTATTTGGTGTGATATTTAAAATTAATTCAAATAACTCATGGATTAAAAACAAACTACTGTTCTCGATTCCTTTTGAAATATTTAAAAGTGGGGAATCAGTTTTAATTTTATGTTGAGTATAGTAATGTCTAATGTATTGAGTAGGAACTGCGTTTACAAGTAAATCACATTCCATACTATATTGAGTAATATGTTTAGCTACTAATGTAGGACTTAATGTATATTCATCAAGATAAACTGAATTGATATGCTTTGTATTTATACTATCAATTACTTTTTCTTCATGTGTATATAGTTTTACATTAAGTTTATTATTGCTCAATATATTAGCAACAGCTGTTCCCCAAGCACCAGCACCTATCACGTTAATATTAGTCAAGATTTTGCCTTTGATTTAAATAAATGTAAGGAATCAAATTTATTTTCTACACCTTTTAATAACCTTTTAATATTAGATTTATGAGTAAACAGTATTAAACAAGCTATAAAGAAAAAGAAATAAATTATGGTAAAGTAATTCTGTACATTATAATCAAAAAAGTTATGTCTAATAAGAAGTGATATAGGTAATGCTAAACCTGCAGAGATAGACCCCAAGGAAATATAACCAGTAGAGAACACTATCAACCAAAATACAATAAACGCAATACTAATATCGAAAGGAGAAATTGCTACTAACATTCCAGTAGCTGTGTTAATTCCTTTACCACCTTTGAATCCAACAAAAGGTGAGAAAATATGCCCTAAAACTGTTGCTAATCCAAGCACTAATTGAACATTAACAATATTACCACTGAATGAATTAGTAATAATTTCTGGATCTATAAAATAGTGAGATAAAAAATATACAGGTATAAAGCCCTTCAACATATCAATTACTTGGACTAATATCCCCCATTTCCGACCTAAAATCCTAAAGACATTAGTACTTCCCATATTACCAGAACCTTTAGTTCTGATATCAAATCCGAATACAGATTTGCTTATAATCACTCCAGTTGGAATTGCCCCTGACAAGAATGAAATTAAAAACGAAATAATAATATCGATTGAAATATTCATTTTATTAGTTAAATATTGTTACAGTATTTGTTTTTTCAATTGAATGTTTTAAAGCAATGTCAGCATTCTCAGCAAATTCAGATAAATTATCAGAGTTTGAAATTGAACTTATTCCGACGCTAATGGTTTGATTAAATTTCTTTTGATTGATTTCTAATATAGATGTAGCAATTTCATTTCTAAGTTTTTCAGCCCAGAACTTGGCAGTTTCTATTTTAGTTTCAGGCATTATTATACAGAAATAACCTTTTTTATTTTTAGCTACAATATCATATTTTCTTTTTAACTTATTGATTATCTTTAATGTATTGAAATACATAAGTTCCATTTTCTCATCAAGTTTATCATCTTCGTAAGCAGAATATTTGTCAATATTAATTAAACATAATGATATATCACGTTTAAATTCTAATGACCTATTATATTCTTCAAATATTCTTTGTTGGTAAGCTAAGTCATTTAATAAACCAGTTTCATTGTCAACATAAGAATTTTCATTCAAAACACTAATCAATTGCATCTTCTCGTAAGCAGAGCCAGTGTAATCACATAACATTTCTAATATATCTAAATCAGTGTCGCTAAGTTCCTCAAAACTGTCAGTAGCAACTATTAAACAGCCGTAAATAACTCCAGAACAATGTATTGGTAATAACACCAATTTCTTAAACTCAGAAAATTCCTCTTTTGGATTAAAAATAAATTCATTCTCATCAAATGATTTTTTGTAGATTGCATTGTTATTATCAATACAATTTAACACTAATGAGTTAGGAGCTATTTCTAATTCTGATACATTTTCTAATTCTGGAACAAATTGATTAATATTCCAATTGCCTTTATTATTGTCCCAAGTAACTACTCCTCCAAATGAAATGGTTGTAAGTTCTAATACAGTTGAAAATAAATCATAAGTTAAGTCGCTATTTTCTTGATTGTAGTTTGTTACTCTAAATTTATTAAGTGCATCTAAAGTTTTTTGAGATTGAGATAAATCATATTTTTCAACGTAATTATGAATCAATATTGCAATTAGTCTAGTGAAATGAGAAAAATAATTAACTGTAGAAGCATCGAAACCATCAGTAAATTCTGAATCTGCGGTTAATACACCGATAATATCTTCTCTATAATAAATAGGAACACCTATGAAAGAGCTAATTCCAATTTTATCAACATAATATGTAATTAACTCTAATTCAGAATTAGGGTTAATTTCAGATAATATTTCTGGTTTTGAGTTATTTATTATCTGGCTGATTATGTCAGTTCTAAAAGCAAATTTCTTTTTATTAGTAATTTTATCTGATGGAAAATTAGTACTAAATGCTTCTAATTTATATTCATTAGCATTATGGTTAACCATAAACAAAGCAGTTGTTCCAATAGAACCAACGGATTTAATTGCACTTAATATTCTATTAATACAATATTCAAATTCATGTTTAGGGTCTGATAAATTGTCTATCGGATCTTGTTTTAAGAAATCAGCGGAAAGTCCTTCAATTTTACGAGTTTCTGTTTGAACTTTTACTTCTTTCTTTTCTGAAGTTTCTTTCTCTTTAACTTCAACTGGAGTAGTTTTTTTACTCTTATCTACTTTTGGAGCTTTAACTTCAGGTTTAACACTGTCTTTTGGCTTATTATCTTTTTGTATGGCATCTTTCCTAATCGGAGTGAAATTTTCAGGCATATCTGGAATATCATCATCGTCATCAAAGACCATCTTAGATTGTTCAACCTTTACCACAATCTTTTCTTCATTAGATTTAGCAATATATTTTTCTTTTTCATTTTCAACTGGCTTGTCTTCATCTTTTTTAATAACTCTAAATCCTTGGTCTGCATTTTGAATAGAGTTTGAAAATTCAGATTCTTTAATTTCTTTTTTATCTTCTTCTTTCATTGAATCGACAAAATCTTCAAATGTTTGTCTTTTAGCGTTTGTATCTTTTTTAGTTGTAATGTTAAAATTAGGTGGAGGAGTTTTTGATTTATATCGAGTATCAATATACTCACTCATTCTTTGAGATATAATCATAAATAGACTGATTACACCAATAATACTAATCCCCGTACCAATTAGTCTAAAAGCAGTTAAATCAGTAAACAAAGCCAATAATATCCCACCAATAACAATAGTAATTGGTAAAATATCTGTTGGAGCTAAGAATTTTTTTATTTGAAAATTATTCATTTAAATTTAATATTATTTTAATTTTAATTGATAACTTGATTCATTTATAAAATGTAAATCTATTTAATATTAAATTTTCATTTTAAATACAAAATTACAAAATTTTATTAACATATAAATTTTTGGAAATAGAAAATAATCAACAATTCAAGTAAATGAATTTAAATTGCATTAAAAGTTTTTAACAATTAGCTTGTAAATTATTATTTTACATCAATCCTTCTAATCTAAGACTTGTAAATTCATCACCTGCTATTATTAAATGATCCAAAACAGGAATATCTAATAAATTTCCACCCTCTACTAATTGTTTAGTTATTCGGATGTCTTCATTTGATGGAGTTTTGTTACCTGATGGATGGTTGTGCATTAAAATAATTGAAGATGCAGAGTTCTCAATAGCAAATTTGAATATTTCTCTTGAATGAATCAATGTACCATCAATCAAACCTTGAGTTATCATTTTATCTCTAATTAATCTTTTTGCAGTATTTAGTAAAATCACTAGGAACTGTTCTTGTTTGACACCATAAAATCTTGGCATATACATGCTTGCTAATGCGTCGGGTGAATTTAATAAAGGCATTTCTGAAAAATTATTTGCTTTAATTCTTTTAGCAAGTTCAAATGCAGCAACAAGTCCAATTGCTTTTGCATCACCTAAACCTTTAGTTCTTTTAATTTGTTCAATAGAAAATCCAATCAGTTCTGGCAAAGTTCCTGCTCTGTCTAATAAATCTTTAGCAGTATCAACAGCAGAAAAACCTTTGGAACCAAATCCAATTAAGATTGCTAATAACTCGGAATTACTTAAGCTATTTGAACCATATTTAGCTAACTTTTCTCTGGGTTGGTCATCAGAAGACCAATCTTTTATTGCTCTGTAGGATGATATTTCATTTTCCACAATATCCCTCAACCCAATTGAAATATTTATCAAAAACATATTCACTTTTTAATGAAACTATCTCTGGGACTTCATCATTGTGTAATTCTAATACTCTACTCACTATGTTAGGAGTATTAAGTGCAAGGGTTTTGAACATCATAGTAAATTCACTTCTATTTTGTAATTCCCCATTCCACTCATAAATAGATTTAACTTCAGGGAAAATACTTGCACAAGCAATTAGTTTTTCTTTCACTAAAGTATTTGCAATTAACTCAGCATTTTCTTTGCTATCTGTATTGCATAAAATTATAATTAATTCATTAGTTTTTTCCATAATTACCTTTTTCGTAATTTGCATTTGATAAAAAAACAATTTAATAATTTTATGATTGATTTACTAATTTACCAACTACATTTAATCGCATTAGCATATACTTTTTCCAAATATTGGAAAATGGAAGGTCTAAAAGCTGCATTTATGTCAATTACTTTGGCACTTTTAGTATTCCTAATTTGTTGGACAATGAGTGCTACTCTTTCATATTATATATACCCATCGGAGTATAATAATATTTACTTTTCGAATAACACTTTGTCCTTAATATTAATTCTATACCCTGAATATTTATATTATAAAAACTTTGTATTTAATAAATGATTGATAAACTAAAATATTATTTCTTTATAATTATACCTATTATCATTGTTTATTCTTCAAACATAAATAATGATTTGGTTTACTGTGATGATCACGAAATAATTTTAGTTCACAAAGATAGAATTGATAATTTAAACGATATAAAAACTGAATTTTTTAATGGATATATAGACACATACTATTATCGTCCACTAATAAATATATCATTTGTAATTGATAAAGCTATTGGAGGAGATTCAGTTAAAATCCACCAAATATCTAATATTATTTATCATATAATTGCTTCTTTGCTTTTCTTTTCCTTGCTTTTACTCTTTAAAATTGACAAAAATTGGGCTTTGCTATTTTCTATAGTATTTTCACTTTTACCCATCAATGTAAATGCAGTTTCTTGGATTGTTGGTAGAAATGATATTATTTATACCATATTTTCATTATCAAGTTTAATTTTTTTATTGAAATCAAAGAAAATTAGTTTTTTAATAATTTCTTCATTTTTCTCACTATTAGCATTTTTAAGTAAAGAAACTGCACTTTTGACTCCTCTAATTAATATTTCTGTTGCTTATTTTTATCTAAAGTTTAACAAAAAAGAAATCTCAATATATTCAGCATTACTTGCTTCTTCATATCTCATCTATTTCTTATTAAAAAATATGGCTGACTTGGGAGAGAATATCAATAAATTTGGAATTGATATTCTAATCAAAAATTTACCTGTTATTCCAGAATTTTTATCTAAGATTTTTGTTCCTATTGATTTAATGCCGCTTGCAACTTATGGAACATTAAATACAAGCATAGGATTAGCTATTATATTAGTTTCAATAATCGCAATAATTAAATTAAAACTATATAAAAACATCTTATTTTTAATTGGATTGTTTATCTTTTTATTAATAACAGCACCTGCTATGCTTGTTACAGTTAGCAATTCAAATGATTGGAATGAATATTTAGAATGTAGAGCTTACTTACCAGTTATGGGTATTTTAGTTAGTTTAGCAAGTGTATTCACACAACTAAAATTTGAAAAATCATATATTTATATTGTTGTAGTATTATCAATTATCTATTCATATCTATCTATTAAGGAAAGTAGTTACTACAGTGATAGATTTACTTTTTACAATAGATTAATTGAAAAAGACAATACTAAAGCATTGTTTCCATTTATGCTTTCACGCCACTATCGTAGCGTAAACGATATTGAAAATGAAGAAAAGAATTTATTAAAAGCAATAGAAGCAAATAAAACTTACTATAAGTATCCTATGAATTTAGGAATATTTTATTTCAAACAAAACTATTTCACAAAGTCATTCGAGTATTTTGATAAAGCATTGGCAATAGATTCTACTAATATTGAAGTAATATCAAATTATACTAATGCACTATTAAAAACTAACAAATTTTCAGAAACTTTAGAAATAATTAATAATTACAAACAACATTCAGATTCACTTTCGCCAGATTTGAAAATAAACTATTTGACTACCCTTATTAAATTAGAAAAGGTAAAAGAAGCAGTAAACTTCATTGATGATGATATGATTAGTGAATTTGGTCAAGACATATTTTCCTTGTTGTTTTTCGCAGGAGAAGATTTTTTTAATGAAGAAAAATATAAGTCTTCAGAATCATACTTACTTAAAGCTGTTGAAATTAATAACAATTATATTGAACCATATATTGTTTTACTCAAACTATATATAGCCACAGACAAAAGAAGTAATGCTGAAGAAGTTTCAAAACTTATCCTCGCAAAAGGTGGCAGACTCCCAGACTCAGTTCAAGATTATTTGAATAAGTAAAAATTTTTAATTTTGTAATTTGTAAGGGTAATTAGCTTCGCAAAAATTTTGAAATAATTTTGGATAAAATTTTCATAAATTCCCTTACGTTTACAATTTTAGTTTTTGCAGTTTTTGCATTTTTTTGTAGTGTTTTTTGCGAATTCTGAGAAACCCCATCTAAATCTTCCCCAAGGGGAAGACTTGAAATACATAGAGTTATGCCATTTCTGCAGTTTTTGCAGTAAAATGGTGTTTTTTTTCAAAGAACATTTTTTAGTGATTTTAAGTAACATTTCGCACCTACGGAGCTTTATTGTTTTTGGAATTTTCTATTTACAAACATTTTGCACCTAAAGGCGCAAGTTTCAATTTATTCAGAAATAACATTGAAATTTCTGGGAGATT
>JAUIIX010000108.1 GCA_030431515.1 bacterium | reverse complement strand
CTATGTATTTCAACTCTTCCCCTTGGGGAAAATTTAGATGGAGTCTCTCAGAATTGGTAAAAATCACTGCAAAAAACTGCAAATACTGCAATTTTCTATAAAAATAGGTCATTCAGAGCAAAGAGAAAAATTGTATTATGAATAGAGGTGGGCTTCAGCCAACCTGTTAAAAATATAATAATAATGGCTTTAGCCAAATTAATTACAAATTCTTGTCATTCAGAGCGAAGCATGGAATCAAAAAAAACTCTACGTCATTCTGAGGCGTAGCTGAAGAATCTCCCAGAAATTGCCATCGTAATTCTGAATCCAGTTCTTTATAACAAAAAAACACCTATTTTACTGCAAAAACTGCAGAAATGACATAACTCTATGTATTTCAACTCTTCCCCTTGGGGAAGATTTAGATGGGGTCTCTCAGAATTGGTAAAAATCACTGCAAAAAACTGCAAATACTGCAATTTTCTATAAAAATAGGTCATTCAGAGCAAAGAGAAAAATTGTATTATGAATAGAGGTGGGCTTCAGCCAACCTGTTAAAAATATAATAATAATGGCTTTAGCCAAATTAACTACAAATTCTCGTCATTCAAAGAGAAGCATAGTTATTTCGAGCGTAGTTGAGAAATTCTCTCGTCAATCAAAACAACTTGTTTTGAGCAATAACTAATTTAACGAAATATCCAATTAAAAAAGGAATAAAAATCATTACAATTAAATAAATATCATAATTGTATAAACAAAATAAATTTTCACATTTTGATATGAATATTGCACATTGTTGATAGAATATTTTTTTAAAAGGCAAAATTGCAGTAATTTTGAAAAAAATAAATATACAAGGATAATTTAATGTCTGTTATTGATGCAAATGATATTGTGGTTGATGCTAAATTAGCTCAAGAGCTTGGTCTTACTGAAAATGAATATAAAATGATTGTGGAATATATGGGAAGAACTCCTTCATATACCGAATTAGGAGTTTATTCTGTAATGTGGTCAGAACATTGCTCTTACAAAAACTCGATTAAACAATTAAAAACATTACCAAGAAGCGGCTCAAGATTATTAGTTGAAGCAGGTGAGGAAAACGCTGGACTTGTGGATATTGGTAATGGCTATGCTATAGCTTTTAAAATTGAATCTCATAATCACCCCTCTGCTATCGAACCTTTTCAAGGTGCAGCAACTGGTGTTGGTGGTATTTTACGTGATATTTTCACAATGGGAGCAAGACCAATTGCTGCTCTTAATTCTTTGAGATTTGGCTCATTAGATGATAGCAGAACTAAGTTTTTATTTAGAGGTGTTGTAAATGGAATTAGCCATTACGGGAATTGCTTTGGTGTTCCAACTGTTGGTGGTGAAGTTTATTTTGAAAAATGTTATCAGGATAATCCACTTGTAAACGCAATGGCTGTTGGGATTGTGAAAGCTGATAAAACAGCAACTGCTGCAGCTATCGGTGTTGGTAATCCTGTATTTATTATTGGTGCTAGTACAGGTAAAGATGGTATTCACGGTGCATCATTACTTGCTTCTCGTGAGTTTGACGAAAAAACTGAGGATATGCGTCCTTCTGTGCAAGTTGGTGACCCTTTTGAAGAGAAAAAATTATTAGAAGCAACTTTAGAGTTGATTGAAGCAGGAGTTATTTCAGGTATTCAAGATATGGGTGCTGCGGGAATTTCTTGTTCTACTTCTGAGATGTCTGCGAAAACTGGTAATGGAATGGATATTGATTTAGATAAAGTTCCTTTACGTGAAGCAAATATGTCAGCCTATGAAATTATGCTTTCGGAATCTCAAGAGAGAATGTTAGCAGTAATTCATAAAGGTAAAGAAGCAGAAGCTCTTAAAATTGCTCAAAAATGGGATGTTCCTTTTACTCAAATTGGAACTGTAACTGAAGGTGGAATTATAAAATTATCAAGATTTGGAAAAGTAGTAGCAGAATTTGCGGCAGATCCATTGGTACTTGGTGGTGGTGCTCCTGTTTATGAAAGAGAGAGCAAAGAGCCACGTTATTTTGCTGAAACAAGAGCATTTAATCAAAGTGATATTGATGAAAAAGATACCTTAGGAGCATTTAAAAAATTGATTTCTGCTCCAACTATTGCATCTAAAAAATGGGTTTTTGAGCAATATGATTCACAAGTTGGAACTAATACTGTAACTATCAAAGGTGATGCAGCTGTTATTAGATTGAAAGAAATACCTGGTAAAGCTATTGCTGTAACTACTGATTGTAATTCAAGATATGTTTACTTAGACCCTTATACTGGTGGGAAAGCAGCAGTTGCAGAAGCAGCAAGAAATGTAGTTTGCGTTGGTGCCGAGCCAGTTGCAATCACTAATTGTCTTAACTTCGGAAATCCTTATGATCCAGAAGTTTTCTTCCAATTCAAAGAAGCAATTCGTGGTATGGGTGATGCTTGTAAGTCATTTAATACACCTGTTACTGGTGGAAATGTTTCTTTCCATAATGAAAGCAAGAAAAATGCAGTTTATCCTACTCCAACAATTGGAATGCTTGGATTGATTGATGATTTGACAAAAACTATGTCTTATGACTTCAAAAATGAAGGCGATATTGTTTGTTTAATTGGAAATAATAGAGAAGAATTAGGTGGATCTGAATACTTAAAAGTTATTCATAATAAAGTAGTTGGAAATGCACCTGAGTTAAATTTAGAAGATGAAGTTAACTTGCAAAAAGCAACTCTTGAATTAATCAGAAGTGGATTAATTAACTCTGCACACGATACTGCAGAAGGTGGATTAGCAGTAACTTTAGCAGAATCTTCTATGAATTGTGCTAAAATTGGTGTTGAAGCAAATATAGCAAATACTGCACAAGTACTATTTGGCGAAAGTCAATCTCGTATTGTTATTTCATTTAATCCAAATAAGTTAGATGAAGTAAAAGAAATACTAACTAAACATAATGTAAATCATTTTGAATTAGGTAAAACTAAAAAAGATACATTTAAGTTGAATGATACAATCAATATATCTATATCAGATATAAAAGATTTATACGAAAATGCTATTCCTAATTTGATGAAATAATGAAATTTGAAGAAATAGAAAGCCATCTGAGGGGTATTCCTCATACCCCTTCGGAAGATGGCAAAGTCCTTTATAACTTTGTATTAGAAAACAAGATAACTAATATTCTTGAGTTAGGATTCCAACACGGAGTATCAACTAATTATTTTGTGGCAGCTTTAGATGAATTAGGTAGCGGGAAAATTCTAACTATTGATAGAGAAATTGCTCGAAATGAAAGTCCAAATATCAACGAACTATCTAAAAAAACAGCACTCGATAAATATATTGAAGTAATATTTGCAAACACCTCATATATATGGGAATTAAGAAAATTAATCAAACATAATATTGAAAATCCAGACAAAGCAAAATTATTTGATTTTTGCTTTATAGATGGGGCACATAGTTTTGAAACTGATGGTTTTGCTTTCTTATTAGTCGATAAACTACTAAATGATGGCGGCATTATTCTATTTGATGATATTAACTGGTCTTACGCAAGTAGTCCAACTTTAAAAGATACTGATTTCGTTAAACAGATGTCAGATGAAGAGCGAAATGCCGAGCAGATTAATGATGTACTTGAACTATTAGTGGCAACAAATCCAAATTATGAAATTCTTGAAATCCGAAATAGATGGGCGTGGATTCGAAAAATATCAAACTCGAATCAAAATAAAAATATCTCAACTCTATACGACAAACAAAAAAAATCTTACCAAATCAAACAACTGTTAAGAAGTATAATTAGATAGTTTATTAAAATAGAATTCTTCAAAAATTACTACTTTTCAATAAATTATGTATAATATTTTATTTAACTAAATAGATTAAATTTTTTTAATGGTTAATCTAAATTACTCATTTCCTTCATCATCGTCATCATCTTCGATTAGGAGACCTTGCTTTCTGGCTCTATATTCCCAGTTTTTACGAGCAAATTTCTGCATATCTTCTATGAAGTCGTTTTCATCTGTGATTTCAATACCAAGTATAGTTTCGATTATGTCTTCCATTGATACTAAGCCAGCAAATCCATTATGTTCATCAATTGCAATTGCAATATGTTCTTTCTTTTCCATTAGAATTTGGTAGAGTTGTGGTATTGGCATCGATTCATGTACTTTTGTTACTTTTCGTTTACAAATAGTAAGTTTTTCCTCACCTTTCCCTTCTATTATTCGTAGTAAAATATCATCCTTTAGGACGTAACCGGTGATATTATCTTTGTTATCATTATAAATTGGAATTCTTGAGAAGTGTTTAGCAGATCCTCTGTCATATAGATTTTTAATTGTGCTATTTTCATCTGCAGTATTGACAACTGTTCTTGGTGTCATAATATCTTCTGCGGTTATTTCTGAAAACTGAAGAAGATTTTTGATAATATTAGACTCATTCAAATTCAGTATCCCTTCTTGAACACCCAAATCGCTCATTATGGCTATATCGTATTTACTCATTTCTTGTTTAGACTTATTCTTTTTCAGAAAATGTGTGATAAACTGTAATACCCAAATAAATGGATAAAGCACAATATATAAGAATCTTAATAAATATGTTGCAGAAGGAGCAAGTTTTTGCCAAAATGTTGCACCTATTGTTTTTGGTATAATTTCTGAAATTATTAGTATCAAAATTGTAACTACAATTGACACTAAAGTGATATATTTATCACCCCAAAGCTCTTGAGCAGAAACTCCAACTCCTGCTGCTCCGATTGTATTTGCAAAAGTATTTAAAGTTAGAATTGCAATCAAAGGTTTTTCAATATCTTTTTTAAATGATTGAAGTAATTTTGCGAATTTTCTTTTCTTTTCTAATTGAATAACTACATAAGATGGACTTATGCTAAGTATTATCGACTCTAATAATGAGCAAATAAAGGAGATAACTAAAGCAAGCGAGAGATATAAAATTAAACTTTGCACTATCTTTTCATTTTTTTATAAAAATATTATACTAAACACGGAAATTTTTTTTAATATTACAAATTCTTTTTTACAAATATACAAATTATTGAAAAAAAATAAAGATATACAGTTTATTAAGGGCTTCGGAATTCGACGTGCAGAAGCATTTTATAAGATAGGAATTAAAAGTTCAAGAGATTTACTTAGGTATTATCCTTATTCCTATGTTGATAGAAATTCGCTTATGTCAATTGATGAATTAGAGAAATTATTACGAAGTAAAAAGCAAAGTGAAGAAGATAAAATTGATTTTGCATCATTTTCTTTTCAGCAAGAATATAGTATTGTAGGACAGGTAATATCTAAAGATGTGAGACAATTTGGTAAGAAGAAATTATTGACTGCAGTTGTTCGTGATGATAAGAATGGTAAAGTTAAGTTAAATTTTTGGAATAGAATTAATTATTTCAATGGTAGTTTGTTAGTTGGTGAGTTAGTAACGGTAAATGGGAAGCCAGAACTTGATAAATATGGTTTGCAGTTTACACATCCTTCGATTGATAAAATTGATAAAGAGTTTCGTGATTATTATGAATCTGGGAAGATAATTGCAAAGTATAGTTTAAATGCAGATATGCAAAATACTGGAATTACGCAGAATATAATTAGAAGAGCAATTGCAGAAATTATAGATGATGAGTTAGAGGGTTTAGTTGATTCTTTTAATGATGAGTTTTTGCGTGATAATAAATTATTAGATATTAAAAACACAATATTAAATATTCATCAACCTCAAAATAAGTCGATATTACAAAGAGCTGTTTACCGAATGAAGTTTGAAGAAATATTTTACTATCATCTTGTAAGGTTGGAAGATAAGTTCGTAAGTAAGACAAATAATAAAGCAATT
>JAUIIX010000107.1 GCA_030431515.1 bacterium | reverse complement strand
TAAGAAATTAGACGATGTTTTCACAAAGACTATTCAAAAAACAGATAATTATAACTTTGTTTATTTTAATTTCTCAACTCCTGATGATGAAATCATAGTTGAGCCGTTTAATAATGAATGGGATTTGCTTTTTACTGAGAATACTGAATATGTTCCTTTGAATGCAATTGGACAAAGTGAAGAAGAAGACGCTATTCCTTATCAAGTTCGAGGTGTGTATCTTAATCCAAATATGGTTGAAGCAGTTGAATTTAAAAACCCTGACAAAATTGATTTTAACGCTTTGAATAGAGATGATGTTTCGGACCTTGAGTTCTCTAAAAATTTGAATGTAATTGGATATGACTGGAAGAATTTCTCTTTGCAAGGTGAAGTTTATGCAGTTGATCCAAATAGAATTTATATAATTAAAGATACTGATGGATTTATTTTTAAGTTTAGATTTATTAGTTTTTTTAATGCAAAAGATGGTGCAAGAGGTTTTACCTCTTTTGAGTTACAACAATTATAAAAGGAATTATGAAATATTTATTAATTATCGCTTTATTTGTGATTTTATCTATTAATGCTTTTAGTAAAAAAGTAATTACGCTGGGTAATGCTGCTACTGGTATCTCACTTCAATTTTTGGGTGAAGGAGAGCTTGTTGGCTGTGATAGCTGGAGTAAAGTGTCAGATGGTGCTTTAGGTGCTGTTGATTTGGGACCTTTACAAGACATAAGATTTGATTTAATTAAAGAGTTAAAAGCTGATTTAATTATCGTTGACCCAGAATTTGCTTTGTTTGGCAATAAAGAAAAAATAAATGCTTTGGGTATTAAAACTCACTACATTTCTAATAATTATTCAAAAAATCAGACTTTAAAAGATATTGAAATTATTGCGGACTTACTTGGTAAGAAAAATGCTTATAGTGATGTTAAATCAGACTTTAAAACTCAATATGCAAGTTATGAACTTGTTAAAAAAATGAATAAGGTAAACTCTAAAATTATTTATTTGGAGTCAAATTATAAAGGTGGTTTGATGATTGCAGGTAAAAATACTTGCCCTCATTATTTATTAAAAGAAGTAGGTAATAAATTAGATATTCAATATACTGATTGGGTAACTATAAGCAAAGAAGAGATTGAAAAATTAAATGCTGATGTTATTTTTATTTCTAATAAGGCAGTAGAGTTGATTGGTGGAACCGATGTAGCAATTAAGTTTTTCGCTAATACTAAAGCTGGAAAAGATGATAAGATTGTAATAATAGATGACTGGAAGATGAGAGACCATGGACTTTCAGTTTCAAATACTTTATTAGAAATAATCGGTGTATTTAATAATAATGGATTTTAAATACAATAATTTTCTATTTTATACTACTTTACAATTAAAAAACGAGAAAAATTATGAATGAAGAAAAACTATTAGAAGAATTTCAAGCAAAGATTGACAGAGGCGAGAAAATAGAGCCGAATGATTGGATGCCTGATGCATATAGAAAAAATTTAATTAGAATGATGAGCCAACATGCTCACTCTGAAATAGTTGGAATGTTGCCAGAAGGAAATTGGATAACAAGAGCTCCGAATCTAAGAAGAAAAATGATTTTATTAGCAAAAATTCAAGATGAAGCTGGACATGGTCTTTATCTATATTCTGCAGCAGAAACTTTAGGAGCTACAAGAGAAGAAATGTTGGACGCACTTCACGATGGGAGAGCAAAATACTCATCAATCTTTAACTATCCAACATTGACTTGGGCAGATATGGGAATGGTTGGCTGGTTAGTTGACGGTGCTGCTATGGTTAACCAAGTGAGTTTGATGGGAACTTCTTACGGGCCTTACTCACGAGCTATGGTTAGAATTTGTAAAGAAGAAGCCTTCCACAATAGACAAGGGTATGAGATAGTAGCTACACTTTGTGCTGGTACGGAAGAGCAAAAAGCAATGGCTCAGGAAGCATTAAATAGATGGTGGTTCCCTGCTCTTACTATGTTTGGACCAAAGGGTGCAGATTCTGTTCATAGCGACCAAGCATTAAAATGGCAAATCAAAAGAGAAGATAATGAATCACTTAGACAGAAATTTATTAATATGACTGTTCCTCAAGCAGAAGCAAGAGGTCTTGTAATTCCTGATCCTAATTTAAAATGGAATGAAGATGAGAAAAGATATGAATACTCTGAGTTAAATTGGGATGAATTCTTTAATGTAATTAAAGGAAATGGACCAATGAATAAGGAAAGAGTTAAAGCAAGAAAAGATGCTCATGACAAGGGGTTATGGGTTAGACAAGCAGCAGAAGCTTATGCAGAAAAACGTAAATCTAAAGTCGCATAATTCAAACTAATATATTTAATAAAAAACTCAAAGTTCGCTTTGAGTTTTTTTATTTTATAACATCATATTTCACGAAATTATGATGTTAATTGTAAAGTTCAAGTAATTAAAAAATTTAATTAATTCATTAAAGTATCAATATATCCTTTTTTTAATCCAATTCTTAAAGTTTCTACAAGACTATTTGAACCAAATTTCTTCATTATTGATTTTCTATGGGTTTCTACTGTATAGTGTGAAATATATAGTGTTTTGGCAATCTCTTTAGTAGAATAATTATTCCAAACTAAATTTAATATTTCTCGCTCCCTTTTGGAAAGTTCTCTCTCTGGTGCCTCACTGCTATAAAAATCACTTCTGGCATTTTTTAGAATAGTTTTAATAATAGGACAATAGTAATTTACGTTGTCTATTACGCTGTTAATAGCATTTAATAGTTCTTCTTCATTAGAAGATTTCGAGACTATTGCTTCAGCACCTAATTCCATACAGTAATTGATTATACCTGTATCTTTATTGCTAGTATGTACAATATACTTACAATTTATTATTGTTTTCTTTTTATCAAAAATTGCAAAATTCTCTCCATCTTCTAATGCAAGGTCGATGATTAATATATCGTATTCAACATTATCATCTATTGCAGCAATTAAATCTTTACTGTTTGAAAAAGTATCAATTTTAGCTTGAATTTTTGTTAAAAGATACTCACATGTTAAATTTCTTAATATTTCGTGGTCTTCAAGTATTGCAATTCTTTTCATAAATTTTGTATTTTTGTTAATTAAATTTTGCAATTTAGTAATTATTTAACTACATAAACTACCTACTAATAGGTAAAATTTAATGAAAACCTTAATAATACATCTTATAATCTATATATTTTTATTTTTACATATAAGTGAATCGAAAGAATCTACTCAATTTAAGATTGATTCTATTTTGAAAGAAATAAAATATAAAAAAAATGATACACTTAAAGTAAATATGCTTAATGAGGCATCATTCCTATGTCAAGTAGAGTATCCAAAAAATGGGGTAAACTTGGGATTTCAATCCTTGAAATTAGCGAAAAAATTAAATTATAAAAAGGGTGTTGCTAATTCATTTTTAAGAATAGGTAGTAACTACTTATGTATAGGACTTTATGATTCGACATTACATTTCTATCAAAAGTCATTAGATTTGAATAAAGAATTAAACGATACTTCTGCAATTATAGATAACTTGTCGTATATAGCTAATTTGTATTCAGTACAATCTAATTATATTGAATTAAAAAAATATTTAGAAATATTAATTGATTTTTTTAAAAAAATAGATAATAAGCAAAAATTAGCCGAAGAATATAATAATGTAGGATTAGTTAATTTATATTTATCAAATTACAATGAGGCGTTAAGACATTTTCAAAAGTCTTACATATTAAATAAACAAATCAATGATAGTCTTGGTTTTAGCTATAATTTGGTCAATACTGGAAGGGTTTATTTAAAATTAGGAGATTATAACAAAGCAATTGATAATTTACAAAATGGATATGAATACTTTAATAAATCTTTCGACAATTATAATAAATCTAGAATTCTACATTTTTTAAGTGAAATATATATTAACAAAAATAATTTAGATTCTGCATTGTTGTTAATAAACACCAGCTTAAATTATTTAAATCTTTATAATGGTGACACAATTTACGGAAAACAAATAGAAAAAAGAGAATATAGTAATTGTTTAATAAAAAAAAGTAAAATTTTACTTTTAAAAAAAGATTTTATTGCCGCTAATGAAGTAATAAATCAGTCTATAGAATTCAATAAAAAGAATGATTATAAAGAAGGATTAGCTACAAGTTTTTTTATGTTAAGTAAATTGAAATTATTTCAAATGGAGAATGAAGAATATAATATTGAAGATAGAGTTTATAACTTAAATCATATTTTAAAGTATTCTAAGAAAGCAGATAAAATATTTAAGCAAGTCGGAGAACTACAAAATAGAAGTGAAAATTTAAAAATTATTTCTGATGCTTATTCTAAATTAGATGTAATAGACTCTTCATTCTTTTATTATAAATTATACGACAAACTGCAAGATTCTTTATATAATACTCAAAATTCTAAAGAACTTGGTAGATTAGAAAGTGATCATAAGTATAAATTGAAATTAATTAAAAACCAAGAGAAAGCCAAATTAGCTAACGCTCAAATTAGATTTAATAAAGAAAGAATTAATTATTTAGTTGTTTCTCTAATATTTCTGCTTTTAATAATTATAATTTTGATTATAGTATATGTAAAAAGAAAAAAGGTTTATAATGAGTTAGAATTAAAAAGCAATTTCATTGAAAACCAAAAAGTCGAGTTATTCATTAAAAACAATCAACTTGATAAAATTAATTTAGCCAAAGATAAAATATTTGTTACTATAAGCCACGACTTAAGAAATAGCGTTAAAGGTTTTAAAAGTATGGTCAATAATTTTCAAAATTCAAAGTTAAATTTACCATTAAGAAAAGATTTTGAGTTGTTGGACGAGTCAGCAACTAAATTAGATAATTTATTAGAATCCCTTATGGACTTTGCAGATAAAGAATTTTATCAAATTGAATTTAACTATGAAACATTTGATATGTCCATATTAGTTGATGAGATTATTTCTTCATTTACTAACCAAATAAAATTAAAAGAATTAAATATTATAAAAGAATACAACTATCGATTAGCAAATACAAACTATAACTATGCCTTAATCATTATTAGAAATATATTTCACAACGCAGTTAAATTTTCATTCCCAAAAAGTAATATTAAAATAAATATTTTCCAAGAAGATACCTTTACTATACTTACAATTGAAGATTCCGGTATTGGTATCTCAATCGAAGACATCGAAAAAATTAATAACTTTATACGACCAACCCCAAAAATGCCAATCGGACAGTATGAAAAAGGAAATAGCTTTGGTTTAATAGCAACGAAAGAGCGAATAGAAAAAGTCGGTGGTAGTTTGTACATTGAATCCGAAATTGGTAAAGGTACAAAAGTTATTATATACTTTCCCCAGTAAAATACCTAATGTTAGGTATTGTATGCCTACTCTAATAATCATAATTTTGATTTATAATTTTATTTAATAATAAAAAAAGAGGTTTTTATGTCTTGGGAAACAAAATATCCTAATTTTGGGATTTTAAAAATAGATGGTAGAAAAGTAAAAGTCTACTCTGACAAAAATAGTTATATTACAATTGATGCAAGTAAAGATATAACAAATGCTACTTGGGCTGGTGGCGAATTGAATTTAACCCTTTCAGATGGTAGGGTTAGAAGATATAAAGATAAAAACAGTTACATAACAATTTAAAGGAGAGAAATAATGAAAAAAGTGATATTGTATTTAGCAATACTAATCGGAACAATATCAGTTCTATATGCAGCTGAAATTTATGAATGTTCATATTGTGGAAAAGATGTAAAATCTTCAGGTTCACCAAAAAATGGAACATGTCAATCCAGAAATGGGCATTCTCATAATTGGAATAAATTAGCTAATGAAGGTAATGATATATA
>JAUIIX010000106.1 GCA_030431515.1 bacterium | reverse complement strand
ACAATCTTACATTAAGTTAGTTGGTGTAAGTAAATAATCTATTTAAAAAATAGACAATTAAAAGGAGCTTCGGCTCCTTTTTTTTGTAGTATTTAGCTTAATAAATTATCTCTAAGAAATTACCTACCACCATATTTTTAAAAATAAATTAAAAATATTATAAAATAAAAAACTTTATAAAAATTTTTCATTCCTTAAATTGCGTCTTTAGATGTAAAATATTTCTCTTTGTTAAAACAAACCAATTCATTGTAATGAAAAAAACACTGATTTTACTGCAAAAACTGCAGAAATTTTATAACGCAAGAAAATACAATTTATTACAAAGGGTAAAAAGGTCGTAAACTCAAAAAATACATAAATAATCACTGCAAAAAACTGCAAAAAACTGCAAAAAACTGCAAAAACTGCAAAAACTGCAAAAAACTGAAAATTTTTTCATCTAAAGTAAAATACAAAAAATTCAACGGAGCTAAAAACTGTAATTTTTGGTCAATGGGCAAAGTCGAATTGTAAATGAGAATTTTTAATAGGAATCAATTTTTCCTATTAGATTTCACTTTAATATCTTAATTTAGTAATTATCAATAATTCTAATTTCAAATTAAAAATACAATTTTGAAACTAAGAATTAAAATTTTGCGTAAGATATATATGTTTTACGAAGTAAATTTGTAATTTTTGTAAATTAACATAGAATATAATGGAAAATATAAAAGGTAACATTCTTTGGGTTGATGACGAAATTGAATTATTAAGACCCCATATAATCTTACTTCGTAAAAAAGATTATCACGTGGAAACTGCTACTAATGGTGAAGATGCAATCGAAATGGTTAAAACTAAACCTTATGATTTAATCTTCTTAGATGAAAATATGCTCGGTATTACTGGGCTGGAAACTTTAAAGAAAATCAAAACTATCGACCGATCTATCCCAGTAGTAATGGTAACTAAAAATGAAGCCGAAACCCTGATGGAAGAAGCTATTGGCTCAAAAATAGATGATTATTTGACAAAGCCAGTAAATCCTGCACAGATTATTCTTGCTTGCAAAAAATTCTTAGAAGCAAAACGAATAACAACAGAAAAATTCACTCAAAATTATTTCAAAAGTTTCAACGAAATCACAATGCAATTAATGCAAAGACCAAGTTGGGAAGAGTGGGTAGCAATTTACAAACGAATGGTGCAATTCTCAATTGAAATTGATGATTTGCCTGATTCTAATTTAAAAGATACACTTCAAAATCAATGGCGTGATGCTAACTCAGAATTTGCTAAGTACGTAGAAGAAAATTATATTGACTGGATAAATAAAACTAAAGGACAAGAAGAGCCATTATTATCTCCTCATGTTAATGATCATTTTTTATTACCATATTTAAAAGAGCAAAAAGGACCAGTTTTCTATTTTGTTATCGATTGCCTTAGATACGACCAGTGGCTATTGATGGAGTCTTTGCTTACTAATATTTATTCAATCGAAACTGATTTCCATTGTGCAATATTACCTACTGTAACTGCTTATTGTAGAAATGCAATTTTTGCTGGTTTATATCCTATTGATATAAAAAAATATTTTCCTCAATTTTGGAATGTTGAAAATGCCCCTGATGAACACTCTCATAATAAATATGAAAAAGAACTTTTACATTCATGGGTAGAAAGAAAAAGATTGAAATTAAATAGAGAACCAGCATTTTTAAAAATTTTCCAAACTGATTTTGGACAGAAAGTAGAAAAAGAAATCTTAAATTATTTAGAATATGATTTAACGGGAATTGTAATAAATGCAGTAGATATGATTGCCCATTCACGTTCTGACCATGCAATATTAAAAGAAATAGCACCTGATGAATCGGCTTATCGTTCACTTACTAAATCATGGTTTTCACACTCATCTTTATATGGAATGTTAAAACAAATTGCCACCGTCAAAAATGCTACAGTTGTAATAACAACAGACCACGGTTCAATAAGATGTATGCGAGGAGTTCGTGCTTTTGGCGATAGAGATACCACGCCTTCATTACGTTATAAATTTGGTAAAAATGTAAAAGCAGACTCAAAAGATGCGATGATGGTTCACGACATAGAGACATTAAAAATTCCAAACATGGGAATATCAGTAAATAATGCAATCGTTAAAGAAGACAAATATTTACTATATCCTACAGATTACCAACATTATCTAAACAAGTATAAAGACTCATTCCAACACGGAGGTATCTCACTCGAAGAAATGATGGCACCTGTAATAACAATGAAACCAAAGCAGTAAAAATAATATCTCTTTTAATATTTATCTATAATTAAATGGCTTACCTGTTTAGCTAAGTCATTTTCTTTTTTTAAAATTCAATATTAGAATAAATTAGTCAAAACTACGTCGTTAGTTACGATTGTAAACTAATTTAAAGAAAAAATGCGTAAAATATTAATAATACTATTCTTATCTTCAACTTTCATATTTGCTGATGTACCTGAAAAAGCAGAAGATAGTTCACCTTTGCTAATTGGTGAAGAATTTCCGATGGAAGATATTAAAGATATAAATGGAAAAGTAATTTCTTTAGAAGAATTAACAGAAGACAAAAAAACGATAATAGTATTTTACAGAGGTGGCTGGTGTCCTTATTGTAATGATCACTTATCTGCTTTAGCTCAAGTTGAAAAAGAGATATTATATTTAGGATATAATATCATTGCAATAAGTCCTGATGATTTTCAAAATATCACAGATGTTAAAGACAAACATGGATTTAATTATGGTTTATACTCGGATATAAATGGTAATTTGATGAAAAAAGTAGGTATTGCTTTTGAACCAAATTTCAAGACTAATATGATAATGAAATTAAGAACAAAAGGTGAAGTAACAGAACTTCTTCCAGTACCTTCAATATTTATTCTAAACGAAGACGGTACAATCATTTTCGAATATATTCACATAGATTACAAAACAAGAATATCAGCAGAACTTTTAGTCGCTGTTCTCAAGAATTTGAAATAAGTTTACTAAGAAAAATAAGGTAAAAACAGTTCTTAACATATCTTTAGCTAAACCAAGAACTATGTAGAAAAACACAATATCACTACAATTTACTGTAAATACTGCATTTCTAAAATATAAAAAATCATTATTCGTTAATGTATAAAGTATGAAAGTAAGAGATATTATTAATATTATTACAAAAACGGATAGTACCTTGTCAGTACAAGAGGAACAATCTGGACTAGAAAATGAGTAAATATTTAATTATAACAGAAAAAACTGAGACTGGTTATTCAGCATATTCTCCTGATTTATTGGGTTGTATTGCTACAGGAAACACTATACCTGAAACTGAACAAAATATGAAAGAAGCTATTGAATTTCATATTGAAGGATTAAAACTTGAAGGAATTGAAATACCACAACCTTTAACAGCATCCGTTGATTATTTTGAATTTGCTTGAAAAAATTATACTATATAAAATCTGTGATTCTAAAAGAGATAAATCAAAAAAAATCCTTCAAATTTTACTTGAAGGATTTTTTTATAATTTAAACAGTTTAAAATTACTTTTTAAATGTTTCTGGGTATTTTACTAATGTTTTTAAACTAGATGTATTTAAATACTTCTTAGCTGTTTCTTGAACTTGAGCCATTGTGATTGCATCAACAGTCTCTATATATCTATTGATAAAGCCCAAATCTAATTGATAAAAGTCATAATAATACAGGTTTGAAGCCCAAAAACTATTAGTTTGTAATTGTTTTTTGTAAGATGATTTCATTGTTTCAACTGCTCTTGTTAGATATTCTTTATCTAACTTATCAGTTTTCAATTTATCCATTACTTTCAATACTGCTTTATTTAATTCATCTACTCTCGCAGGATCACAACCGTAAGCAACATAGATTTCATAAGAAGGAACAGGGAATTTATTAGTTCTGTTGAAAGCATTAATTCCATAAACTCCACCTAAATTTTCACGAATTTCTTCAAGCAATAATATTCCTAAAACTCTTGTCATAGCATCAACCATCACATCATTTTCAGGAGTATATTGATAATCACCATTCATTACTAATCTAACTGTAGCGTTGTCATCTTTACCTAATTTAAAGCTTTTATTCATTTTCTCTTTAGGCATTCTTGACTTAGTATCTTGCCATAATTCTTTTCTACCTTTATTTGGTAAAGCACCAAGATAAGTTGTAATTAAAGGATTAATAGCTGATTCTTCAAAATTACCTACAAAGATAAATGTAAAATCAGATGCATCAGCAAATCTATCATTATAAAATTCGTAAGCTTTATCTAAATTAATATTATTAATTTTTGCTTCAGTCATTGGCTCACTTCTATAGTGGTAGCCACGTAATAAATAACTAATTGAATCACTAAAGATTTGGTCAGGATTATTTTTAGATTGTTTGATTTGCTCACCCATTCTCGATTTGAAAGAAACAAAAGATTCTTCATTTTTACGAGGACTTGTGAAATATAAATAAACTAATTGGAACATTTCTTCTAAATCGTCAGGAGAAGAATATCCACTAATTCCTTCAGTCATTTCTCCAATAAATGGATTAACACTAACTTGCTTACCAGTTAATATTTTTTGTAACTCAGTAATTTCAAACTCAGCAACTCCAGAGTAACCAACAATATTTGCTGCATTTGAAGCATCAATATACATATCTTTTGGAGCTAATGAATGTCCACCAGGAGAATAAGCTCTCATCACGATTTCGTCATTTTTAAAATCAGTTTTCTTTAGAACAATTTTAACACCATTATCTAAAGTATAATAAGTTAAACCGAATTCTTCATTTTCGTCCATATCAACAAATTCGCCACCTTTTGGCTTATCAGTCATTAATTTAAGTCCAGCAGATTTATCCACATAAGCTTCAACTTCTTTCTTCTTAACATCTCTATATATAGAAGTTAATTTATCTTCTGCTATCATACCTTCTTCATTTGTACCAGTATGAATAATAAATAAATCTTTATCAGTATATAATTTAGACATAATAGAATTGATTTCTTCTAAAGTAATATTAGGTAAAAACTCAAGAACTATTTCATTCTCATGTTCGATACCAGGGTAACCTTCACCTTCTAAAAAGTGTCTTGAGTATTCAGCCGCAAAATTACCAGACTCAGTTTTGTCTTTTTCTTTAACCATAGACTCGTATGATTTTAAAATTTCAAGTTTTGCTCTTTCTAATTCACTTTCAACAAAACCATGCTTTGCAGCTCTGTTAAGCTCAGTTAAGAAAGATTCGTATCCTTCTTGCATCTTATCACTTTTAAGCACTACAACGCTATAGAAAGCTGAAATATTACCAGGGAATGGTGTTATGAATGAGAAACCTTGTAAGAAAGGAGAATCACCTTTAAGTGTTATCTCTTGGTATCTTTTAGAAATCAATGAATTGATTAGATTATTTACTAAATTTGTTCTGTAAGCACCATAAGTACCTTTTTCAACTCCTGGCATTTTAACTATTGCAGAAATTGAACTTGCTGGTAATTCTGGGTCACTCAATAAAACAGCTTTAGTTTTACCATCAAATTTAATAGGATATTCACCAATATCAGTTGCTTTTTTAGGTCTTGGAATAGAAGCAAACATAGATTTGATTTTTGCTTCTACTTGTTTAGGGTCAAAATCACCAACTGCAATTATTGCAGAAATATCAGGTTGATAATATGTGTTGTAAAAATCAACAAATTCTTTCTTAGGAGCATGCATAATAATTGTAGTATCACCAATAGGCATTTTAGTATAAGCAGAACCTTCAAATAATAATTCAAATTGTTTCATTTGAACTCTACCTTGAGCATTTTGAGTTCTCATTCTCCATTCTTCAATAATTACTGTTCTTTCTTTATCAATATCTTCAATATCTAAAGTT
>JAUIIX010000105.1 GCA_030431515.1 bacterium | reverse complement strand
ATTTGATCAGTTACTGTGATAGATCTAGAAGCTGCTTCGAAAGCTCGCTGAGTAGATATCATATCAGTAAATTGAGCAGTTAACTCTACATTCGATTGTTCCAAAGATCTTCCTACTATAGAAGACGATGGGAAATTTTCTAAGGCAGTACCAATATTTGGATTACCTGAGTTTACATTTTCTGAGAACATATTGTTCCCAATGTTTAATAAAGATTCTGGATTAGTAAATTTAGCTAAAATTACTTGACCTAATACTTCATTTCTACCATTAGTAAATGTTCCTCTGATTTTACCTTTTTCATCTACATCTAATCCAACTAAGTCACCAGTTTGGTAACCATCTTGTTCAGATGCTGTGATATCAGATATTCCAGAGAAATTAGTAATACTACCAGCTGTAATTGAATTAGGATCACCAAATTGAATATCTATATCTTTAGGCGAAGTTTCATCAAACAAAGTACTACCTAATGAGGCATTCAAATCAGCAGCTGTGATACCAACATTAAAAGGAGTATCAAGAGTTCCTACATCGTTGAAAGTAACCGTAGCATCGCTTAAAGGTACATCAACACCATCAATTTGTCCTGAAAGTGAAAATTCACCAGGGTTAGCAGTTTTAGTAAAAGTTAATGAAAGGTTTCTAGCACCACCAGTAGTATCAAATACTTTGATAGAAGAAGTTTGAGATTCTCCTTCAATATAATCTCTATTTATATTGCCATTAAATTTTACATTTTGAGTTTGTCTTGGCTGAGATATAATACCAGGTTCGATACTTATATTTCCTACAGATCGAGTAAGTACATTTTGATTAGTAGATGTTTTTAAAGGTTTACCATCCGTACCATATTGCACATTATAACCTTGAAGATAGTAACCAGAAGCAGTATCAACCAAATTCCCTTGAGAATCTCTCGAAACAGCTCCAGCTCTTGAGAAGAAGTCTTTACCATTTTGATTATAAACAAAATAGCCATCACCATTAATTGCCATATCAAGCGGTCTATTAGTTACTTCTAATACCCCTTGAGACATATCTTTAGTGATAGACCCCATTTTAACTCCTAAACCAACTTGGTTAGAGTTAATACCACCAATACCTATTCCACCAGCCGAATCGGGTGCAGTACCGTGTTTTAAAGTTTGACTTAATTGGTCTTGAAAATTCACTTTGCTATTTTTGAATCCAATAGTATTGGAATTAGCTAAGTTATTTGAGATTACGTCGAACCTCTTCTGATGTACAACTAATGACGATGCACTAGTCGTTAAAGATCTAGATAGACCCATGAGCAGAACCCTCCTTGGTTATATAATTATTAATATTCAAGTTAAAATATCCATCAATCAGTCAGGATATTTTTAATGGAGTTATCATCCTACAACTCCATTTGGTCCTCCCAAGCAATCTATACTTTAGGTCCAGACCTTTTTTTTTTATTGATATTAGCCGATTACAGCCGAATCAATATTTGTAATGACATTAGATGCCATTTGATGCCCATCAAGAGCAGTTACTACAGTTCTATTTGGCACATTTACAATAAAAGCTTTATCATCAATCATTATCAATGAATCTTTTGCTCCTTTACTCATAGCTTTATCGAAAGCACTTTCCAATCTTGCTAAATCTCTTCCTGAGAGTTCGATATTTCTGCTTTCTAATCTTGAGCTTGCATGTGCTGAGAACTTAAATTTATTTAATTCTTCAGTGAATATATCACTGAATTTACTTTGAACTTTATTTTCACTAAAAGGTAGTTTTCGACTTCGTATCTGATCGACACCACCTGCCGGTAAAAAAGGAACATTTACACCATTAATCTCTGCCATAAATTTATTCCTAAAATTATAATCCTACATCTTTTATTTCACTAATAGGAATTTCCATACCACCAACTACCAATACAGTACCATCAGCTTTAAATCTTACTGCTTCTATTATTCCACTTGTGAAAGTTTCAGCTGAAACTGTATTACCATCGCTTTCTTCAAAATCAGCAAAGAAAGTATATGAGCCCTCTGGCAATGGATCACCATTAAAGTCAGTTCCATCCCAATTAAATTTATGCTCACCACTATTTAATTTATTTCCACTCAATTCAAGCATATTAACAGTATTACCATATTGATCTAAGATAGTGATAATACCATCAGACATCGGATATTGTAAATTATATCCCATTTCTACAGATTTATTTTCATCAAGTTGAACATGGTTAGTTACAGCTTTAGCAGTTTTGCCAAGCATACCAGGTAGTGCAGCATTAGAAATATTTCTGCTTAATTGAGAATTGTATTGACCTTGTTCTTCCATCAAATTTCTAATATCACTTAATTGCTCTAATTGTGAAAATTGAGCTAATTGAGCAGCAAATTCTTGGTTATCATAGGGCTTCAGTGGGTTTTGCGACTTTAATTGAAAAGTAAGCAGTTTTAAAAACTGGTCTTTCTGTTCAATAGCAGATTTTGTTCCTGCACTTGATAGCTTTTCAGCAGTGCCTGATTGAGAGTATCCAATTCCCTCTATCATCTTATTACCTCCATGTATGGTATTGTGTTCATCCTAAACTACGATTTTAATTCATTTAATAATGCTAAATTTTTCAAACTTTCAAAGTATTCTTGTCTATCTTTTTGCTCTTTATTACCTTTATCAAAGTATTTGCCATTATTCAATAACTCTTGTTTATCTTCCTGATTCTGAGTTAATGAAATACTGTCAGTTGTGATACCTTGAGAGTTAAGTTTTTCTACTAATCCATTAATCTGATGTTCGATTAATTTTAAAGTTTCCTTTGTCTCAGATTTAAAGTTCAAACTAGCAACATTATTAATCACGCTTATCTCTACAAATACGTTGCCAAGATTAGTCGGATTCAAATTCATTTTAAGAACTGCGTTACCATTTGGTGTTAAATTACCAATACTATTAGCAGTATTTGAAGCTATATTTTTAGCTTGAACATCTTTGTAAATAATGTATTCTTTAGCATTTACTTTAATTTCATTTGAGACTTGTTTTAATTCTGATAAATTTTTATTAAAAGAATCAGCAGATATTTTTCCATTTAAAAATAATTCTACAAGTTTTTTACCAGTGAATAATTTTTCTTCAGATGTAGAATTATCGCCACTCTTGCTATTATTATTCTCCATTCCGAATTTAGATATTTCATCTTTATTTTCTACCAAAGTAGAACTTTTATTATCACCTTCAGATAATTTAATATCTTTATTATTATACTTGTTGATTATTTCAGATAATTCATTATTAATAGCCAAACCAGAGCTTTCTTGTTTATTAGAAATCAAAGGATTAATTGAACTATTTTTTACATTAATTTCATTATTATTCTCAGAATATTTATTAATTAAATCAACTAATTTATTATTAGTATTTGGTGATTCTTTTAATAAATTATTTTTATTATTAATTAAATCTTTATTTAATTCTAATTTAATTTCTGGTTTAATTTCGCTATTATTCTCATTGAATTTATTAATAACATTAATTAATTCTTTATTCTCTACTTTAATACTTTTGTCAGTAAATAGAGATTCTTTGGGAAGAGTTTTTTCACCATCAATATTCAAATTAATTATTGCTTTATTATCTGGATTAACTAGGTCAACATTAGTATTTAATTTTTCCTTTAAATTATTAAAAAAGCTTTTATTACTTTCTTTTACTTCATTAATTTTATTAGTTATCTCTGGATCAGTCATTTCTAATTTATCAGAATTTATCTCATCAATTAAACCTAATTTTTCTTTAAAAGGAGCTAAAAAATCTCTGTGTTGTTGAATTAAATCTTTAGTAGTTTCTCTAATTAATTTTATTTTAGGGTGGTTTTCTAAATTAACTTTAGAATTAGTGCTTCCATATTTATCAATTAAAAGAGTTTGATTTTTTATTTGGTCTAAATCAATTTCTTCAAAAAGTTTATGTTCACCTTTAAAATTAAAAACAATATTATTATCAATATTATTCTGTTGGCTACTATTATTCGCCATTTTTAATTTAGAAGCAATGGATTTTAATTTTTCAATATTGGATAAATCAATTAAATTTCCTTTTTCTGTAGCTAAGAAATTTAACGATTCTAATTCTGATTTTTCATCTTTACTACCAATTTCAGAGTTAATAAGTGCAGATTCTGGTAAATCAGAACTCTTCACAGATAACTCAATCATTCCGTATAATTCACTCATAAAGCCATTTTCGTTCTCGCTTTTATCAGTTTTCTTATCAGAAGAAAAAGGTATTAAGTCTTTATTATTTTGTCCTACATTCGATAAAGTCATGGTGCTTCCTGCACATTTATCATAAAAATATTTTAATCTATACCAGCCAATAATAAAATCATAGCCGCCTTCTGTGGATCCATTGCGTCAATTACCTTGCCAGCTTTCCTTTTTTGCATTCTCTTCAGAATAGCTGCCGCATCTTTTTCATCCATCTTTTCTAGTATTTTCGCCACTTCAGCAGGGGTTGAATTATTATATATTTTTGCAAATACATCAAAATTCATTTGTTGAGTAGAGTCTAATTTTTCAACTAATAAATTTTCTTGTTTTTTCAATTTTTCTTCAGCAGTATTAGATTTACTCTCTAATTTCTTTTTGTCAACTAAGAGTTTATTAATTGAATCTTTGAGCAGTTGGCTAAAAGTTTGGCTACTTATCAACTTTTCGTCTTTTTTAGGAATTAAAGAATCTTGGTATTTTTTAATCTCAATTTGACTAATTGAATCTAATTTTTCCAATCCTTTAATTAATTTAGAAAGTGAATCTGCTTTTTTTACATAGCGTTCTTTTTTAGCGATTTCCTTTTCTAATTCATGTAATTTTTCTTTAGTAATTTCATAAGTTTCAGCAATTGTAACAGTATCAGGAACTACTATCCGCATAGTATCTTGAGGGTTAGGCGGCAACCCAAGCAAAGTTGGATTATATTCTTTTACATAGAATAGCCCAACAAATGACAAAGTCATTGCAACGGTAACTACCACAATCAATATAACTATATTTCTATTATTCATCTTTTATAAGCTCTTTGATTTGCTATTTCATCAATAAAATCACTATCTTTTTTATTGACTTCCTTCTTAAAATCTTCGAAATCATTTTCCTTTAATTTCTCCATTATCTTTTCTTCTTTCAAAAGCTTTGCCAACTTTTCTCTTCTAACGTTTTCAATCTCTTCAATATTATTAATTTCTTTATTTAATTTCTGATTTAGCAACTTAATATGTTCAATACGATTATTCCTAGCTTGAAGGAATAAAATATCTCTTGTAGAAGAATTTAATAATTCATCAACTTCGGTATTATTTATTTTCAGATTATCAAATCTAATTTGTTTCTCCTTGATAACCTTAGCCAAATCTTCTTTAGCAAGATTCACTTTATGTTCTCGGAGTTTTAAAATAGACTCAAATTTGAATTGAAATTTTTTCATAAACAAAAATATGAAAATATTATACCAAAAAATAAATTTGTAAATACATCACATCATTTATTAAGTAATAAATAACTTTATAAGTTTTATAACTAACTTAATTTTGCCTTTGTCACTCTGAGCCGAATGCAAAGAATCTATTGCATTAAAAATATCTTGTATTTGTTGTTTTCTAATCTTTCCCTACAATACATTGGATTCTTCGCTTCGCTCTGAATGACAATATTTCCAATTTTTTATATTCTAATATCTATGTACAACTTCTCCGAAGTTGTGATATACTATTGATTTATATTTACTATTAACATTAAACTTCTCCGAAGTTTTTTATGTAGCCATGACAAATAAATGATTTTGCGAAGAATAATGAAGAGGAGGTTTTTTATGGATTCTTCGCTTCGCTCTGAATGACAAAACAAGTTCAGAATGACGGAAAACAAAAGAAATACC
>JAUIIX010000035.1 GCA_030431515.1 bacterium | reverse complement strand
TCCAGCCATTTAAACGGTATAAAATGATAGCTTTAGCCAAGTTTATTACAATTTCTCGTCATTCAGAGCAAAGCGTGGAATTCATTGTATTGTAGGGAACGGTTAGAAAACAACAAACTAAAACTCGTAGCCATTATAAGACTAAATGAGATGATATAAACTGCCTTAATGCTCAAAACCGTTCCTACTTTATCAATCATTAAAACATTGTTCTTTGAATAACGAAAAAAACACCCTTTTTACTGCAAATACTGCAAAATTAGTATAATGCCATAAAAACTAAATAATTACAATGAGGGAAAATGCTATAAATAATAAAATATTATAAAAAATCATTGCAAAAAACTGCAAATACTGCAATTTTCTATAAAAATAGGTTATACAGAGCAAAGCGTGGAATCCATATTCTCTCAAAATTCCCCTCGGTCATTGAGCGTAGTCGAACTGTAAAAAAGGGGTGTCACGTCAGCGACGGGGTGATTGTATTCCGTTTTTCTTAAAAACTAGCCTGTCATATTGAGCGAAGCGAAATATCTCGTTTAAATTACCAACATTTTAAATCCGTGCAATCTGTGATAATGAATTCCCCGTCATTCAGAGCGAAGCGAAGAATCTAGAAAAAAACCTCTCCTTCATTATTCTTCGCAAAATCATTTATTTGTCATGGCTACTTAAAAAACTTCGGAGAAGTTTAATGTTAATAGCAAATATAAATCAATAGTATATCACAACTTCGGAGAAGTTGAACATAGATATTTGAATACAAAAAACAACATAATTAACACTACAAAAAATTGGAAATATTGTCATTCAAAGCGAAGAGAAAAATTGTATTATGAATAAGGGTGGGCTTCTCTCAAAATTCCCCTCGGTCATTGAGCGTAGTCGAAATGTAAAAATGGTTGTCGGCTTGCCGACGGTGTATTTCTTGCTTTCTTTCGGCATATCTTCAAAACAAAAACAACCAAAAAGACAAACGAAGAAGAAAATAATATATAAAAACGACATAAACTAATAATGACTAAACAATCAAAACCATGAAAATCAAACAAAAAATCACTAATTTTTTTTAGACCCTGATTTTTTCTCCCTTGTAACGCAATGATATAAAAACTATTTACAAGAAAAGTGCAAAAACCAAAAAATAAAAAAAATAGTAATTTTGACAAATACAAAATTAAGTTCACAACTATATTCTTGATTCCGAAACAAGTTCAGAATTATGATATTTCGACTATGCTCAATACTTATAAATGTAACTGTAGTGAACGCAAATTTGCGTTCACTACTTTGATAGTTTTGTTTTAGACACGATAAATCTCTACATTTTTGTTGGTTTTTTGACGCTATGTATGACGGGTTTCTCGACTAAGCTCGAAATGACGGGGCTATTTTCTAAATAGAAAAAGACAAGATTTTTTAGGTCTTGTCTTTAGATTTTTACTTTTTATTTTTAAAGTTTTCTATGTAGTTTTTAGTAAATTCGGAAAGTACTAATCGTCCACTTATTTCGGCTCTTTCAGGAAGTAATGAATCCCAATTTTCTGTTCCTTCCCAAATTACTTTTTTCAAATCAGCCATCGCTTCTTGACTTGAATTTGCTAATTTGTTTACCAAAACATCTACTTGTTCGTTCATAGCATCTATATTATCATAGATATGATTGTACAATCCTTTTGTTAAAGCCCATTCAGCCGAATACCAATCATAGTCGATTGACATTTGAGCAAAGGCAGATTTACCTATTTTTCTTTCTACTGCAGGGCCAACTACAAAAGGTCCTATTCCTAAAGCTAGTTCACTTAACTTAACAGAGCAATCTTTAGTTGCAAGTGCATAATCTGCGGCTGCTATTAAGCCAACTCCGCCACCTACTGCTTTACCTTGGACACTTACAACAATTATTTTAGGAGATTTTCTCATTGCATTAATTACATTCGCAAATCCCATGAAAAACTTCTTTCCATTATCAAAATCATTAATTGCTATCAATTCGTCAAATGATGCACCTGCACAAAAAGCTCTTCTTCCTGCTGATTCTAATTTAATTACATTCACACTTGGGTCATTGGAAACTGAAGTAATTGTTTCAGCCAATTCGCTTAGAACTTTTGAAGGTAATGAATTACTTTGCGGATGATAAAACTCAATTCTCGCAACATTATTTAAAATTTCTGACTTAACGTATCCATTCTCGCTCATATTTATCCCTTTTATTTATAAACAATTTTTGATAAAATTTTTTATTTAAGTTCAAAATTATTAATATGCTTTCTTAAAACAAAAAAAATCAAAAATATTTTTCAAATGAGTGAATTAACAAAGAGAGTTTTAGTAGCAATTGTAGGCATTCCGCTTGTGATAGCAGCGATTTGGTTTGGTGGGTGGTTTTTTTACACATTGCTATTTTTAGTAAATGCTTTTGCTATTGATGAATATTTTAATATGCTTCGTTTCAAAACTGAAACATTATTTTATAGATTTTTATATATTTTCAGTTCGCAGATATTATTTGCGACTGCCTACTATCTATTTAATAATCAAGCATTAATTTACTTTCTTTTTGTGATACCGATATTACCTATTTTTTATGCATTTTTTGATTTAAAGTCAAATACTAATTGGGGATTAACTCGTATTTCGGGGCGATTACATGGCTTTTTATATATCACATTTTCACTTATCACATTTTATTTCATAAGAGAAATTGATGATTTGATTTTATATCTCAATCCTAGTGCTACATTTAGCAATATTACTAACTCAGAAAACATATCAGAATTAGCAGAAATAAAATCTTTTTTTGGTGCTAAAATTCTTTTTTGTATTTTTGTAAGTATATGGGTGTGCGATTCATTTGCATACTTTGTTGGAAAGGCAATTGGGAAGAATAAATTAGCCGAAAAAATTAGTCCAAAAAAGACAATCGAGGGTGCTGCTGGTGGTTTTATTGGTGCAATTATTGTAGGTACAATATTCTATTTTGCTGATGATTTTGCTGCTAATTATATCTATTTGATTATAGCATTTATCTGTGGAACGATAGGACAAATCGGTGATTTAGTCGAGTCCTTATTAAAACGTGATGTAGGTGTAAAAGATAGTTCAAATCTGATACCTGGACATGGTGGAGTATTAGATAGAGTAGATAGTTTAATAGCAGTTTCTCCTTTCATTTTATTAATTTTAGTGATTGTTTTATAATGTCAAAAAAAGAAAAGAAATCTCAAGTTGTAAAAAAAAGTAGTCCATTTAAGGGAATGTTTACATTTCCAATGTCTTATGAGTTAACATTTGTAATCATTGCATTTATTTATGGGATGTGGTTCGTTTATTTAAATCCACCATTCCACTCGAATGATGAAGACAGACACTTTTTAAAAGCATATCACATTACTCAAGAGGGATTAGTACCAGAATTAAGCCCTGACTCTACAAAAGTTGGCTCAGAGATTCCAGCGAATATTCCTGCTGTTGTAATGTCATTTCAAGGGGTTCCATACTTCCAAGGACAGAAATTAAATAAAAGAAGAGTAGAAGAATTATCAAAAATTCCACAACTTAGAAATAACAAGAAATTTGAACATAATTTCCAGTGGAGTACTTTTCCAGTACCATATCTTCCAGCTTCTTTAGCAATTATGATTGCTGATTCCGAAGAAACTACTCCAGTTGAATTAGGGTATGCCGGTAGAATTGGGATGTTGATTTTTTATATCATTTTTATGTTTTTTATTATTAGAACAACACCAGTTTGGAAATCTGTATTTTTCCTTTATGGCTTGACTCCTATGGTTTTATACCAGTCCGCATCAGTTACTTATGATGTAATGAGTACATCTTTGACATATTTGATGATGGCACTTGCATTGTATTATATCTTTGATAAAGATGCGAAATTTGGAATAAAAGATTTAATTTGGTTAATTGTATTGTTTTATTTCCAAAGAACAGTTAAAAATGGTTACTTTTTATTAGCGTTTATATTCTTATTTATTCCAAATGGTAAGTTTGATAAATCGCTTAATCCTTGGGTGTTTAAAGCTATTATTCTTGGAGCTTTATTAATAATAATTAATTTCGGATATTCAATTTGGAATTTTGCATTATCAGATGTAAAAGAAGGATATAAGCAAGTTCATGGATTCCAAAAAGATTTTAAATTTGATTCTGCATATAGACAAAATAATGAGATTTTATCTGATCCAATTGGATTTATTGGGCTTTATTTGAAAAACTGGATGTGGTTTAGACAAGAATGGCTTGCAGGTGCAATAGGTAGATTTGGTTACTCTTATTCTAATTTGTCTGATGGTTTTTTTGTTGTTCATGGTTTGGTTTTAATAGGAGTAGCTGCTTTAGATAGTGGAACAAAATATGAAGTTCCAAAATTAGTAAAATATGGAATATTTAGTCTAGGTTTACTTACATTTTTAGCAGTAACAGTTGGGTTCTTTATTAGCTCACCTGTCGGTTCTAATGTTATTTTTGGATTCCAAGGTAGATATTTTGTAGCAGCAGTACCTTTCTTATTATTTGTTATTTTTAATAATAAAATTGAATTAGAGTTTTGGGAGAAATGGCAAACAGTAATTCTTGGATTTTATGCGGTGTTTATGTTATCTTTTGCTGTATCAGAAATGGAAGCACTATTTTATGCGTTCTAAAATAATAATAATAAGTGTAATTACATTCTTCTTATTCTCTTGTAATACAGATGATAAAAAATACGAAGAATTTTTTGAAACATATAAAGATATTTTAATTGCTCGTGAATTTAGTATTGATTCTATATTAGCTAAAAATAGTATTGATTCTATTTTAGCAAGTAGAGATTTAAGTGAGAAGAAATTCAGAAATTTAATGTTTGAATTAATGGAAGATAGAGAGAGATTTTTTAATAGAATGCAGGGTTTAAGAGATTCTATTAAACAATTAAAAGATTCGATGGGTAGAGAATAATTTTTAGATTACAATAATTTTTTTTAAGAGTTTTTGTTTTTTAAAAATAAAACTCTTATATTGCCTTTATAAATAATGAATTAAAAAAACTTTTTTTAAATTAGGTTGAATATTATGCCTGGATTAGTACTAAATGGAACTTATACTGCATTAGTTACTCCTTTCAAAAAGGACTTAACTATAGACTTTGACAAAGTGAAAGAGTTGATAGATTTTCAAATTGAAAATGGTATTGATGGTATCGTGATTTGTGGATCTACTGGTGAAAGTGCCACAATGTCAACTAAAGAGAAAATAGCTCTTATTGTTTTAGCAGTTGAACATGCAAGAGGTAGAACTCAGATAATTGCTGGAACTGGCTCAAACGATACTGCAGCTACTATTGATTTATCACTTATCGCAAAAGAAGCTGGTGCAGATGCACTTTTATTAGTTTGCCCTTATTACAATAAGCCAACTCAAGAAGGTTTATATTATCATTATAAGCAAATTGCTGATGCTGTAGATATTCCTCAAATATTATATAATGTTCCAGGTAGATCTGGTGTAAATATGCAGGCAGAAGTTCAATTAAAACTTGCTAAAGATTGTCCTAATATTATTGCGACTAAAGAAGCGTCTGGTAATATGGATCAGGTGATGGAAATAATAAATAAAAGACCAAAAGACTTTTATGTGCTGTCTGGGGAAGATTCTTTGACTATTCCTTTGATTGCTATGGGTGCTGATGGTGTTATTGGTGTTATTCCAAACTATGCTCCTAAACAATTCTCAGAAGCAGTTAGCCATGCTTTAAAAGGTAATATCAAAACTGCTGCAAGAATGCACTATAAATTATTCGATTTAATTCAGATGAATTTTATTGAGTCAAATCCTATTCCAGTGAAAGCTGCTTTAGCTATTATGGGTAAAATTGAAGAGAATTATCGTTCTCCTATGTTCCCAATTCATCAAGATAATAGAAAAAAATTAGAAAAAGCATTGCGTAAAGCAAAGATAATTTAATTAGTGAATTAAATATTTTATTTGAATAGCTGGGCATTTGTTCAGCTTTTTTTATTTAAAAATTAGTACTAAAAAATATTTATTCAAATTAAAATTTAAAGAAATGTTAAATTCTCAAATTAAATTAGTAATTTTGTAAGTTAATACTTCACAATTCTAATCGTTAATCAACAAATGGGATTATTCAACTTTTTTTCAAACGACGTAGCTATGGATTTAGGCACTGCAAATACACTTATTTGGATGAAGAATAAGGGTATTGTTTTGAATGAACCCTCGATAGTAGCTTATAACAAAAGTTCAAAAAATATTATTGCTATTGGGCATGATGCAAAGGCGATGCTCGGCAAAACTCACAAGGATATCGAAATTGTAAGACCATTATCTGATGGTGCTATTGCAAATTTTGAGATTACTGAAGGTATGATCAGAGCTTTTATAAGGAAGATTTCAATGTCTTGGCAACCAGCTCGTAGAATGGTTGTTTCTGTGCCTTCTGGACTAACCGAAGTTGAAAAAAGAGCAGTTAGAGATAGCTGTGAACACGCAGGTGCAAAAGAAGTTCATCTTCTTGCTGAGCCAATGGCTTCTGCTATCGGCGTTGGGCTTGATGTGCAAGATTCTCTTGGTAATATGATTGTTGATATTGGTGGTGGTACTACTGAAATAGCAGTTATTGCATTATCTGGTATTGTTAAAGATAATTCTTTTAGAGTTGCAGGCGATGAATTAACACAAGCCGTTTTTGAGTATTTCAAAAATGATCATAATTTATTGATTGGTGATAGAACTGCTGAGTCTATTAAATGTGAAGTAGGATCTGCTGTTCCGCTTGCCGAAGAAATCGAGATTGAAGTGAAAGGTAGGGATTTACTTAATAGTGTTCCTAAAATGATTCAAGTATCATCGGTTGATATTCGTGAAGCATTAGAAAAACCAATCGCTTTGATTGTTAGAGAAGTATTAAACTTATTAGAGATTACTCCGCCTGAATTATCTGCTGACATTTATGATAGAGGTATAATGCTTACAGGTGGAGGAGCTTTATTAAAAGGATTAGACGAAAAACTTAGAATTGAAACTCAACTTCCTGTCCATGTTGCTGAAGAACCATTATTAGCAGTAGTTAGAGGTGCTGGTAAAGTATTAGAAAATCTTTCTGAGTATTCTGATGTATTAATTAAAAGTACAAGATTTTGATAAATGACCAATTTTACAGAGATATTAAATAAATATAAAGATTACTTTATATTCTTAGTACTAATAATTATCTCTATGGCTATGCTAAATTTTGGAAATACTAACAAAATTAGCGGATTTAGACTTTTTCTAATTAGCCAAATTGTTGCTTTACAAGATATTGCTCCTTTCTTAGCAAATAGCTCTTCAATTGAAGCTGAAAATGAAGCTCTCCGTGAATATAATTTACAACTCTCTGACGAATTAATTAAAAATAGAAAAGCAATTGCGGAAAATGATAGGTTGAGAGGTATCATTGGATTCCAAGAAACTTATGATAAAGACATTATCCCGGCTGAAGTTAATGGCTTTTCTCAATATAATTTCAAAATGTATTTATCTATTAGTGTTGGTAAAAAGGATGGTATCGAAAGAAATATGCCTGTTAGGACTGATGCTGGTTTAGTTGGAACTGTTATTCTGACTTCTGAAAATTATTCAATTGTTGAATCGTTAAAAAATAGAGATACTAAAATAGCGGCACAAGTTCTAAGAACTTCAGTTTATGGTTTGATAGAGTGGGAAGGTGGTGAAGAATATTTACTTACGAATATTCCTAATTCTTATGATGTAGAAGTGGGCGATTTAATTACAACTTCAAATTATTCAAATAGATATCCAGAAGGCATTCCAATTGGTGAAATTAGCTATATGAATAAATCTAAAAATTCACTTTTCTTAGATATTAGAGTTAAACCCTACGTGAATTATAATAGTTTAACACAAGTTTTTGTAGTAAAGGAATTACCAAATATTGAAATGGATAGTTTAATTAGACAACTTGAAAAAAGATTAAATATTAATAATTAAAAATATAGTGAACGCAAATTTGCGTTCACTTCAATTTTCTTTATCACCCTCACTACAATTTTCTTTATCACCCTCACACTAATTTCTTGCCACGGGCATAGACTGAGCCGACGTGGTTTATTCCGAAATGATAGAATAAATCTACGTAAGATGAGCCATTTAATAATATAAAATCTGCGTCTTTTCCTTTTTCTAATGAGCCCTTTGTGTCTTGTTTTTTTAGTGCATAAGCGGCATTTAATGTTGATGCAACTACTGTTTCTTCGGCTGTCATTCCCATATTTATTGTTGATAATGACATTATTTGTTGCATATTTTCTGTAAAGCATGAACCAGGGTTACAATCTGTTGCTATTGATACGATTACTCCTTGTTCGATTAATTTACGAGCAGGTGCATAAGGTAATCTAATGAAGTAAGCAGTACCTGGTAAAAGTCCAGCAGCAGTTCCTGATTTTTGCATTGCTGCAATACCCTCATCATTGATATAAAGCAAGTGGTCGGCTGATATAGCACCTAATTCGGCTGCTAATTTTGCTGCACCCACATCTGCAAGTTCATCGCAATGCACTTTTAGGTCAAATCCAAGTGCTAAACCTGCATTTAATACTCTTCTGCCTTCTTCAACTGTGTAATATCCTTCATCGATAAAGGCATCACAAAATTGTGCTAAGTTATTCTCTCTTATGTAAGGTAGCATTTCTTGAGTAATTGAATCAATATATCTATCTCTGTCATGTTTTAATTCAAGTGGAAAATCGTGAGCACCTAAAAATGTAGGAACAATATCAATATCTATGTTATTATTTAAATGTTTTATTGCTTCTAATTGCTTGATTTCACCTTTGAAATTAAGTGAATATCCCGACTTAACCTCCATTGTTGTCGTGCCATGTATGATTGCATTTTGAGCTAATTCAAAGCCAGTTTTGTACAATTCTTCGATACTTGCTTCACGAGTTCCTTTCACAGTAGTTTGGATTCCTCCGCCCATTGCTGCAATTTCTTTATATGTTGCACCACGCAATCTCATTGCAAATTCTTTTGTTCTATCGCCACCAAAAACAATGTGAGTGTGTGCATCTACAAAACCGGGCATCAATGTTTTATTATGAGCATTAATTTCTTCATAAATAGGAATATTATTATCAGCAATATATTTTCTACATTCTACTTCGCTACCAATAAAATGAACTTTTTCGTCAAATATCATAGCCCCTTTTGGTACAATCCCCAAATCCTGCATTTCATCTTTTACTTTATTTCCTTTTCCGTTAGCATTTACTGTAATTATTTCAGAGGTATTAAATACTAATTTCATAAATATATTCCTTCATAATTTAACTTAATATCTTCGACTATTTCTTTTACTTTTTGTACGTCATTTTTATTTGCTACAAGCACTGCATCATCAGTAACTACAATTACTAAGTTGTCAATTCCAAGTGCAGTTGCTATTATTTTTTCATTTGAACTAACATTTATTATTGTAGAATTATTGCAATTAATTACAGAGTTTTTTCCGATTTTAATATTGCCAAATTCATCGATTTGTTTTGTGCGTTCTAATGAATTCAAATCACCTAAATCGTCCCACTCAAAAAGTGCTTTTACACAAACTACTTCATCAGCTTTTTCCATTAAACCGAAGTCAATAGAAATGCTTGGATAATTATTATATGTATTTTCGATAAATGATTTATCATTAATATTTTTAGATAAATCAGTTATTGTATTTCCGACTGCTGGAAGGTGTTTAGATAATTGATTTAAAAATGTGTCTAATCTCCAGAAAAACATTCCGCTATTCCATAAATAATTACCCTTAGATAAATACTCTTTTGCAATTTCTAATTGTGGCTTTTCTTTAAATTGATTTACTTTATAAATCTTAGCTTTATTAGTCTGTAATTCATTGCTAAGTTCGATATATCCATAGCCAGTTTCTGGTCTGCTTGGGTTAATTCCTATAGTTGCAATAACATTGTTTTTTTCTACAAAATCCATTGCATCTGTAACTGTATCAGTGAATTGCTGGTCAGTTTCCATAATATGGTCAGCAGTCAAAACTGCCATAGAAATATTTTCTGCTGGTCCAAATTTATCAATTAAATAAGCCGCCGATAGTGCCAGACACGGTGCAGTATTTCGTTTATTTGGTTCGGATAAAACATTTTCTTCAGGGATAATTTTTAGGACATTTCTAATTGGCTCAACTAAATTTTCACTTGTTATAATAAAGATTTTATCTGCATCAAAAACATTTAATGCTCTAAGTACAGATTCTTCAAGCATTGTTTTATCAGATTTACCTAAATTTAATAATTGTTTAGGTTTATTTTTTCTTGAGAGAGGCCAAAATCTTTCGCCAACTCCACCTGCCATAATTACTGCTGTTCTAATCATTTTAATTCGTATTCATTTTTTTGTTTTAAAATTATTTTTACATCATTAATATCCCAATTTTCTTTCACTTTTAATTCTTTATCATAAATATAAAAGAATTCTGAATGAAAAAATGGAATATCATTTCCAAAATCATATTTATTATTTTGATTTTCATCACAAATTATTTCTAATTGATAATTACCTTCTTCTAAATTAGAAAAGGTAAATCCACCATCAGAATTTAATTTTTGTTTATCTATTAATTTATTATTTTGCGTTAATATTAATAAAATATCTCCAACACAATTAGTAGAATCAACTACATTTCCAATTATTTTGCTTTCACTTTTATTTTTTAAATATTTAAAATTATAAGTGAAAATTGAGTCAATTCCTGATTCATTTTTAAAATCAATTATTTTATTCAAATTAATTTTTAATATTAAATCTTCTTCATCTTTTTGACAAATAAAAGTAATGTTTAATTTATTAAAATTAATTTTATAATTAAATTCTAAATTATTAGAATCTTTTTTATTAATAATTGTAATCGCACTATCTTTAACCTCTGCAATGGAATGTGAAAAAATAAAATTTAATTTATTATCTTTTATTTTACTATCTATTTTCTTAGGCATCAAATTTAATTTGTTTTTAAATTCTTTTGAAATTCCACCAAAAAAAGAAAATGTTAGACTATCATTTTGATTATTTCCTAAAGTATCTTTAATGTTATTAATTTCAAATTTAAAGATTTTATTTGTGTCTAAATTTTCAGTAATTGCAAATAATTTTTTTGATTGAATTTCATCAACAGAGAAAATACTTTTAATTTCAATATTATTATTACTTACACTATCCATTAATTTAAAATTATCTAAATTAATTGAATCTAAATAAACATCTTCAGATAATCCGATTTGCAAAACATTATTCGCAATCGGGAAAGCATTAATTAAACTAACTCCTTTTCTATCGAATGGAGGTGCAATTTTTAAATTAATATAAGGATAAATTTCATCAAATACTTCTACATCAAACTGGGCGGCACCAAAGCCATCAATTCCACTTTCGTACATCTCATTCTTCATTTTATCATCAACTGCTACTATTCTATATAGCCCTTTTTTTAATCCAATTAATTCAAACTCGCCTGAACTACCTAATGAAACAGTGTAGTCTGGTTCAGTAGTAATATCAATCGGTGTATCCTTATCTCGCCATGCAAAAATAGACTTTTCTTCGGGTTTTGCATCTATTAATTTACCAGAAACTCTACCGCTGTCTATTTTACTTCCTTTTGTGAAAATAAAAGTAAGGGCATCTTCTGGTTTATTACCTTTATAGTCAGAATAATTTGCTTTTAACTTCACAACGTAAGTTACATCTGGCTCCATTTCTTCATCAAATTTGATTTTCAATTTCTTCCCAGACCAAGAGAAATCATACTTCAATTTTGGTGAAATAGAAAAATTTTCAATAACTGAAGATTTATTCATATATTTGTCAAATTGAATTGACAAATAATCATCATTATAGTTAGTAGTATAGTTTTTTGGGTAGTATTCGCTGATTGTAGGAGGCGTGGTGTCCTTTGGTCCACCGCTTGGAGCTTCCATAACAGCACACGAATACATCAAATAAATAAGCAGTATTAGTAATAATTTTTTCATAATTTCCTTAAATCGAAAACAAATATAATAATAAAATGAGAATTAAGACGAATATTAAAAAAATATACCTACTTCTAATGGAATTTTTAGATAAATTAGATAAGGATCATGTCTATCTAATTTCAGCAGGTATTGCATTTAACATACTTATGTACCAGATTCCTTTGTTCTTGCTGGTAACTTTTGTTGTAGATTTTTTTATTGGCTTTGATACATTAGGAAATCAACTTGAAGAAGTTTTGATAGCTTTTTTACCTCCAACTGCAAATTCTGAAAAATATATAGATACTATAATAGATGAAATTTTAAAAATCGTAAGTCATAGTTCATTCTTTGGTATTATAGGTTTGGGAATATTAATTTGGATATCTTCTGCTTTAATTTCAAGTCTAAGGTATAGTATCAATACGGTTTTTAAAATAGTTCCTAAAAAATCAGCATTTTTGGATATGTTGAATGATATGCTTTTAGTTATTCTTATTCCATTTCTATTTATTATTTATACATTTTTACTTCCTATAATTGATTTAATTGTCAAAATATTGTACGAATTATCTCCTGATGCAGCAAACCCAATTATATCAAATTCTTTGCTGTCGATAACATCACTTGCCACAGGATTTGTTATTTACTATTTTGTTTATAGTTATGTACCGAGTGCAAAAGTAGAAAGAAAAAAGAGAATATTTGCTTCTTTATTGAATACAATACTTATTGAAATCTCCAGAAATGTATTTGCTTGGTATCTTGTTAGCATTAGTAATTATGGCAAATACTACGGAACTTATGCAGCTATTGTTTCCATTGCTTTGTGGATATATTATTTTGCTTTTATATTCTTAATCTCAGCCGAAATTAGTCAAATGTATTTTGAGAAAAAGGAGAAAAGAGATGAAGAGTTAGGTGCATTGGAGGGGTGAAAATAATAATTCAATAAATTTAGTAGTGAACACAAATTTGCATTCACTGCTTTTAATTTACTTTTCCACCATCACTTTCTGCGTTCTTGTTTCAGTTCCGTGTTTTATATTCACTATATAAATACCTGCTTGTTCGCCACTTAGGTCCCAGATAATATGTCCATTATAGTTCGTTTCTTTGTTGATGCTTAGTTTATTTTCAGTGTTTATTTTAACCCCTGCTAAGTTATAAATTTCTACATCATCAACTGTAAAAGGTAAAGCACTATCCCAATAAATACTAATTTTCACTTCTTGTTTTGTTGGCTGTGGAAATGGTGGAAATGTATAAAGGTAGTTTCGTTTTTCAGTTTTTTCTACTGAGGTGTATTCAATTCCGAGTTCGGAAAGTGGAAGAGTATAGATTCCTTTGTAGAAGCATAATAAAATGTTACTGTTATATACTACAAGGTCTTTAAATATATAATTTTTGGAATTATTAAATTGCTCTATACCGATATCATATTTTTCCCAATCATTTCCATTATTAGTAGAATAGTAGAATCCATCATTTGTATATGCAAAGAAGTTTTCTTTATAATTAATTAGTTTTCTATTGTTTCCTTTATTTTGATAATTTTCAACTATTTTCCAATTTTTTCCATAATCTTCTGATTTGAATATAGAAATTCCATTCGAACTTGCAATAAGCACATTTTTATTTTTAGCTATATTATTAATTTGTTTGAATTTAATTATTGAGTCATTTGCACTTTCTATTTTATTCCAACTATCTCCATTATTTTCTGAAACTAAAATCCCACCAGATCTTAATCCTGCAAATAACGTATCATTATATACTTCAATATTGTTGAATATTTGAGCTAATGGAACATCGTTTAATTTATTCCAAGTTTCCCCAAAATCATCTGAATAAGTAAAGCCAAATCTATTTGATAAAGCAATAAATCTATTTTTATTAATTAACACTTTATTAAAGGAATTTGATATTTCATCAACTATTTTACTATTCCATGTTCTGCCTTTATCATTTGAATATGATAATTCCCCATTTGAAGTATATGCTGTTAATATGCTATTTTCCTTTACTGATATACAAGATTGAGCAAAAACTGTATTATAAAGTGAATCATTTAACTTTTCCCAAGATGAATTTATATTTTCTTTTTTAAAAATACTTGTATTATAAGTTAATAAGTATAAATCACTTGCATCTTGACTAAATTGAAAATTTAAACTTTTATCAAAAATTGCTACTTCTCCAAATGTATCTCCATTATCTGATGAAGAAAATAAACCATTAAAACATGAAAAGTAAATATAATTATCATCTGAAATTAAATTAACTCCACCATATTCCTTGTTGTCAAATATTTTAGTCCAATTAATACCCAAATCACTACTTCTATATATTTGACCATCTATATTACTTACATACAAAAAATCTTTATGATAAACCATACTCAGAACACCTAAACCTACATAAAATGGTGTTTTGGGTTGTTGACGCTTCCATGTTTCACCAATATCTGTAGAAATATGTATTGATGTTTTTCCAACAACTAATGTATCACCTGCAAAACAATACGCACTAATAACATCTTCGCTTATTTCACTGCCTTTATGAGTAAAACTTATTCCATTGTCTTTAGAAATCAAAACTTTACTGGATGATTGTCCACTACCCGATGCCAGTTTATTATCAAAAATAAAAGTTTTGTTTTTGTACCTTTGAATGTTTTGACCTGTTATATTACTTGAATCTTTTAAGACATTATTATAATATTTTATTGTGTGTTGCTCAATATTTCCATTTTTATAATTAATATAGCCACCATAGTTAACTACAGTATAGACTGAATTAATATATGCGTAAGATATTTGTGTTAGGAAATGAAATCCTTTTTCATCAACATCAAAATCTAAAATTTTATGATTTTGTAAAAGACTATCTACCAAACTCCAATTTTTACCATTATCAGTGCTTTTATAAAAGCCACCTTTTCCATTGTAATAAATGCTTTCAAGTACTAATACATAAAGAGTATTTTCGTATTTTATACATTTTTTTATTATTCCAACTGAATCTATTTTACTTAAACTTGATTTATTATATGTGCTCCAAGCATCTTCAGTATAATAAATATCAAAATCTGTAAACATAGATAAAGTACTATTAGAATAATCCGAATTTTTAATTGGAATTCTTCCATTTGGACTTTCTATTTCTTTCCATTGGGATAGCAATGGAATATTAAATAATAACAATAAAATAATATTTTTCATTTTAAAACCTTTTTTTTTAATTATATTAAAAATTTTTACGAAAATTGAAACTGTTTAGAGATATTAATTAACGCCTAAATTTTTGTTTTATTAAGTTATATAAATCCCAAGTTGATTGATTTGTATGTTTAATTTTACAGTCATTTTCTTGATTTTTTAGTTGGATTTTCACAAGTTAGATTAGTTGAGATACACAAATATATTCTTATATACATATATATATATATATATATATATGTATATATATGTATATAAGAAGTTAAGCCAAAATTGTTTATTTGTGTATTTATCATAATATGCAAAATATAAAATAGTTTTTATTATTGCCAGTTATTTACTTTACAAATTAATAATTTTAATTATTAAATGCAAATTAAATTTCAATTTCGCTTAATGATGTTAATATAAATATAGCAAACGCAAATTTGCGTTCACTACTATTTTCTCACTCAACAATAATCTTCTGCGTTCTTGTTTCAGTTCCGTGTTTTATATTCACTATATATATTCCTGCTTGTTCGCCACTTGTATCCCAAATTATATGTCCGTTGTAGTTCGATTCTTTGTCGATGCTAAGTTTGTTTGTAGTATTTATTTTTACACCTGCTAAGTTGTAAATCTCTACATCATCGACAGTAAATGGCAAGGGACTATCCCAATATGTATTTATCTTTACTTCTTGTTTTGTCGGTTGTGGAAATGGTTGAAATGTATAGAGATAATTTCGTTGCTCGGTTTTTTCGACAGAGGTATATTCTATACCGAGTTCGGAAAGTGGAAGAGTGTATAATCCATAAGTTAAAAAAGTTAAAAATAAATTATCTTCAACTAAATCTAAATCGATAAATTCTGAAAATTCTTTATCAAAATTTAAATTACTTATTCCATTACTTATACTTTTCCAATCTTTGCCTAAATTAGTTGAATAAATAAATTCATCAAAAGTTATAATAAAAATATTGTTTTTATAAACAAGGGTTTTATTAATATTATTAATTTGTTTAGGAAATTTAATAACTTCCCAATTAATACCTGAATCATAACTTGCGAATAAATTTGTTCCATTGTTGGCAATAATTATTTTATTGTAATAAGTTATATCAATGATATTTAAGTTCTTAATTAAATCATCGTTTGTAAATATATTCCAATGATTTCCATTACTTTCTGAATAATAAATACCAGAATTAGTAGCTGCTAATATAAGTTTATTAAAGTTTTTTAGCGTATTAAATCTTAATTCACTTTGAAACTTGATCCAATCAATTCCTTTGTTTTGTGAAAAATACAAACTTCCAAAATTATCTATTGTAAAAAGTTTTTCTTCATTTATAAATGCATTAATTATTCGGTTATTTATTCCAACTTGATTTTCATTGAAAGATTTTCCACTATCAAAAGAAACTGACACTGAATTTCCAATGTAATAAGCTGGATTATATGTTAATATAATTGAATCGCTAATAGTAAAATTTAGATAATTTGATTTAACTTTATTTAAAGAGTCATTAACAAGAATCCAATTATTAGAATTATCTATGGTTAACAAACCAGGACTAATAGTTGATACAAATATTTTGTCATTATATTCATTATAATTTAATTCATAGATAATTGAATTACTTGTTATATTTAATAATCCCACTTTGTTGTTAATTTCATAAATACCTGGATTTGAGGAAAAATAATATTTATCATTATTAACAAAAATATCATTTATTATTCCAATAGTAGAGTTGTTGTAAATTAATTCCCAGTTTATTAAATCAGTTGACTCAAATACTTCTCCATTTATTGTGCCTGCTATATATTTATTATTTATAAAATTAACAGCTGTTATTTCTATTATTTTTGAATTTATTAATTTTCTGTTCCAATCAGTTCCAAAATTTTCGCTTATATAAAATCCTTCATTAGTCCCAATAATAATTTTATTATTTGAAAAAGCAAAGTCATTTATTTTTAAATTTTGAATTGTATTTTTTGGACTTACCCAACTTATTCCATTATCTATAGAATAAATTAAACCATTATTTTTATAGGCATTATTTGTAAAATAACCTTTATCAAAACAAATAACTGTGTCATTTTTTGCATATAATTGATTAAAGTAATTTTTGAGAAATAAAGTATCCCAATCAAATCCATAATTACTTGATTTTAAAATAAAGTTTGAACACAATAAGTAGTAATTGTTGTTATCCATTTCTATTTTTTCCACACTTATTTTTTCAGTATTAATTAGATTTGTCCAATTTTTTCCATAATCAGTTGACCTGTAAACCCCACCATTTTTTTCTAAACTATAATATGAGCTAATAAATAATGTATCACCATATAATTTAATATCACTAAAACTAATTTTATCTTTAATTTCATCAGTGTTTATTAAACTATAATTTTGATTATTAATATTAAACTTATAAATGTCTGGAAAATTTTCAAGTAGAAGTATATCTTGGTTACCTTGTATTTTTTTTACTCTGATAGGCGACTTAGGAGAATTATAATCAACCCATTCTTGACTTTGTAAAGTCAAGAATGGGAATAATAAAATTAATATAAAAATTTTATTCATTGCTTACCTTTTTGTTAATAATATTAAAAATTTAAAAAAATCGAAACTATTTTAGTAATATTAATTAACGCCGAAATCTTTGTTTCTTTAAATTGAATAAATATTCAATCTCTAAGTTGATTTTTGATAAACTGTTGAAAGAAATACCCTGATAGTTTTTGATAAAATCAAAAGTATATTGAGATTGGAGTACAAAAATGACAGGCAAAGCAAGAGCCATATATACATAACTATATATATAGGGTTGTTTAAGTCAATATATGAAAATGTATAAATCATAAATTTGCTCTTTTACTTTCTACAAAAATAAATAATATTTCTAAATAAAAAACATTTTTTTAAAATTGTAATTCTTCTATATCCAATTAACTTTTTAGAGGCGATTTTGTTACATTTTTGCGTGATTATTTTTTGTTTCAGAATCATGGATATAAGATGGATTTCATGGATTGAGATGTTGGTAATTTTGACGAGATATTTTGCTTCGCTCAATATGACGTAACGATGAAAATGTAGTGAACGCAAATTTGCGTTCACTACGAATACAATGGATTCATAGCTTCGCTCTGAATGACTATTGAAAAAACACGGTATTAAGATGGTTGTAATTTCTGGGAGATTCTTCGCCTACGCCTCAGAATGACAAGAGGTACTGAAACAAGTTCAAAATAACGGGGTAAGTTGAACTGATTTCAAGCCAGTTTTCAAAATAAAAAGTCAAATATTCTTTATGTTTTAAATATTTTCACTATTTTACATTTTATAAAATGAAAATTAAGAAAAATAATTATTATGTATTCAAAAGTATTTTCAGCATCTGTATTTGGTATTGATGCTTTTATCGTTGAAATAGAAACTCATCTTGACCCTGCTATGCCTGGAATGGTTATAGTTGGTTTGCCTGATTCGGCAGTTAAAGAATCTAAAGAAAGGGTAACTGCTGCAATTAAAAATTCAGACTTAGCTTTTCCACAAAAGAAGATTACGGTAAACCTTGCACCTGCTGATGTTAGAAAGGAGGGCTCGGCATTTGATTTGCCAATTGCACTTGGTGTTTTAACTTCTTTGGGTATTGTTCCACAAGAAAGTTTGGAGCATACGATTGCTTTGGGTGAACTATCATTAGAAGGAACTTTAAGACCAATTCATGGAGCTTTGAGCATTGCAGTTGAATGTGCTAAACGTGGATTTAAACGTATAATATTACCCAAAGAAAATGCAGAAGAAGCCGCTCTTACAGGTAAGTTAGATGTTATTCCTGCAGAATCTTTGAAAGATGTGGTTGATTATCTTAATGGTCGATATGAAATAAAATCTACTGTTGTAGAGCTTGACCAAATCTTTGATAATTTTAGTGATATGGCGATTCTTGATTTGGCTGATGTAAAAGGTCAAGAGAATGTAAAACGTGCATTGGAAGTATCAGCAGCAGGTGGTCATAATATTTTGATGATAGGACCTCCCGGTTCTGGTAAAACTATGATTGCTAAAAGAATACCTGGTATTTTACCTCCTTTAAGTTTGGAAGAATCGCTCGAAACTACTAAGATTCATTCTGTATCTGGGCTACTTAGCAAAGATGAAGCTCTTATCAGAATTAGACCATTTCGTTCGCCACATCATACAATTTCTAATGCCGCATTAGTTGGTGGAGGTGTTGGAAATGTACGCCCTGGAGAAATATCACTCGCACATCACGGCGTTTTATTTTTAGATGAATTACCTGAATTTGCAAGAAATGTACTTGAAGTATTACGTCAACCACTTGAAGATAAAACGATTAGTATTGCCAGAACTAAAATGAATGTAGAGTATCCTGCTAATTTTATGTTAGTATGCTCTATGAATCCAACTCCAGACGGGGAAAGTTTTGATAAAACTCAATCTTCACCACAACAAATTAAGAACTATTTAAGCAAAATATCTGGACCTTTATTAGATAGAATTGATATTCATATCGAAGTACCAGCAGTAAAGTATGACGATTTGTCGTCTAAACGAAAAGGAGAAGCAAGTTCTGAAATTAGAAAAAGAGTTATAAAAGCAAGACAAATACAGATTGAACGTTTTTCAAAATACAAGAATATATACAAAAATGCTGATATGCCTACTAAGGTAATTAGGGAGTATTGTGATTTGGATGATGTATCTCAAAATTTATTAAAAATGGCAATGGCTAAGTTTGGTTTATCTGCAAGGGCTTATGACAGAGTATTAAAAGTATCACGTACAATAGCAGACTTGGATAGCAGCGATAAAATCGAAGCAAAACATATTTCTGAAGCAATCCAATACAGAACCTTAGACAGAGAGTTTTGGGGGTAAAAATAGAATATTAAGATGCTTTAGTTGCCTTTCTCTTTGCATTGATAATAGGTGTATCAAGTGGTAATTTACTTTATGAATTACATAAGAAGAAAACATTTATTTAACCTGCAAAATATAATTCTTTGAAGATTAGTTTTTCATCAACCAGATGGAAAAAAAATATATAATTATGTTCATTACAAAAGAAATCCCCTTCGTATATATCTTCTAAATTAATATCAGAAAGTGAATCATACCCACTTGACTCAAAGTAACAAGTAATTTTGATTGTGTCTTTATTAATGTCAAAAGATATTGTATTTCTACTACATAAAGGGTCATCTGTCAATAATTCAAAGATGGAATCCCCATCTTGAATTGAATCAATATTAACAATTTTAAATAAATCTATAAGGTCAGAGTCAAAAATTCTCTTATAGTTATTTTTAAAATATTCTTTATCGATATTATCTATTTTATCACCATAAAAGAAATTTTCAACTGATTCTTTATGAATGATAGGAAATTTAAAAAACTTTGAAATCTCTTCAAAATCATCATTAACAATCGCATTTTTAAAAATATTTAATTCTGACTTAATAATTTCTAACTTTGGGTTAGAAAATGTATAAGACATTAGAATGAGGAAATATATCATCCCTTTTCCCTATTTAATAACAAAAGTTTTAACGAATTAGATTACTAAATATTTTTTGTAAAAATTCCTAATTTATTTTGATTTCTCAGTTTGTCTCTCACAATTTCTTTTTATTGAGTTTAATAAGTATTTCTGGAATAACTTTAATATAAAAGTAATAGGGATTTTTAATAGAAAAGATACCCTTTTATCAATTTTATAAGTTGAATATAATTTAAGTTTGTATTTGTTAACTGATAATGGAGAAATTAAATAAGCACCTTCTGGAATTTGAAATACTCCATTTGTCAAGTCAAAAAAGAAACAAATTCTAAAATCATTTTCTGGGTTAAAAGTAAAAGCATACTCAATATTTTGCTCCCAAATTATTATTTCTTGAATAAATTTTTTCCCATTGCTAAAATTTGCAATCCTTTTTCCTCCTACTCCTTTTACTAATATATCAGCACTTAAGGGTTGAGGTATATCTAGCAATTTAAAATATATTGGATGTTTAAAATTATTTATATCAACATTTGTTATATTTTCCCAAATTATATCAACATTTGAATTTATTATAATCGAAGACTTAATATTAAAAATATTATAGATCATACTAATTTAATTCCAAATTAGTTTTGAGATCTATTAATCTTTGTTTTACATTTTTCCGTAGATTATTTAAAACAATATTTGAAAAAAGACTAAACGGAAACCTCAATTTAAAAGCATACATGAATATAACTTCTGTATTGTAATCACTTAAAATTTTAAATGTCCAAGAACCAAGAAATTCTTTAAACATAAATGGACCCTTAGTCATTTTAATTGCAGTAGTCCGAGGCCTATTAAAGGTTAAATATTCTGTTGTCATTCCAAGTCCATTTTTGGAAGCACAATAAGACTTAACACCTTTATTAGCATTTTTTGCATCTATTAATTCAGCTTGTTTTAAAAATGTATCCCATTTTAGTCTGTTATTATAATCCTGAGTATAATCAAAAGCTTTCTCTTGGCTACATTTAATTGATATTCTTTCTTTAAATTTTAATAATTTCAATAGGTTCCTTATTTAATAACTAAAGTTTTAACGAAATAGATTACTAAATATTTTTAAAACTTTGTTATGAGAAAGATCAAGTTTTGACTATAGTCATTGGTAACTGTACCAATCAACATCTTAATTTATAAAATCAGTTTAATCCATAAAATCAGTGATACTAATTTCCACAAAAAAATCCCCAACTACTAAATGTAATTGAGGATAAATCTTAAAAAAGTAAAAATAATATCAATAAGTATTTTTAGTTAATTTGAATGAATAACCAAACCCTAATCTAACATAAGGAAGTCCAGTCATACCAAATAAATCATCATAAATATTATTAAATTCGTAAGTGTATTCATTTGTCCCATCTAGCAAAGTAGCATTTAAAGGATCAACATTGATAAGTGAATATCCTAACTCGAAAGACCAAGTAAAACCGGTTTTTGATACTTTAGTCCAACCTAATTTTGGAGTAATCATCATTGACGAAATTGTTTCATCAATTTTACCATTATCAACTTGTTGTCCTTCTGCTGAAAGACCATCTTCACTTACTAAACTACCATCCGCAGTCCCATTTATATTTGATAAAAGCACATTTTTATTATCAAAAGCAACATCAACACCTAAGAAAAGACCTTGAGTAGGACCCGAAACATAATATTTTACTCCAAAGTCAAAAGTAGATGCAGACAATTCTAAATCACTATTCAATCCAGCAAATTCTAATTCACCTGCGGGCATTGGCAAAATACTAAATCCTGCACGTACTGCTAATCTATTTGGTCCAAGTGGTGTTAAATATTCGACATCAAGACCTGCTCCATTTTGAAATCCAAAAGTAGCTTGTGTTCTAAGTGCTCTAACTCCTCCAAAACTTTGAGAGAACAATGAAGTAGTAGAAAAAATTAATATAGAAATTGCGATAATAACTCTTTTCATAATTAACCTATTAAAATTTCAAAAAATATTTTCCTAAATTACAGAATTTAATTTTATTTTGGAAATTAAAATCGTAGAAAGTGTAGTAAATATTATAATACTTATAGAACTCAATGGCATAAGTATAGCTGCAACTATTGGCGATAAATTGCCAGTTACTGCGAAAGATAAGCCAACTATATTATACAAAAAGGACAAAGTAAATGAAATAATAACTATCTTTCGTGTAGATTTAATAAAACTTAAGAATGAATCTAAATACATTAATCTATTGCCAGTTATAATTGCATCAGAACCAGGTGTGAAAGAACTGGAGTCATTTGAAACAGATATGCCGACATCAGCACTTTTTAAAGCACCTGCATCATTTAAGCCATCACCAACCATAATTGTAGTGAAATTGTCGTTTTTGATTTCGTCGATAAATTTATATTTATCATTTGGCAACATATTGAATTGCATTTCGATATTATTTGATAATTCTTCCTGAAGCAAATCTTTCTCAGAATCATTATCACCAGAGATTAAAAATAATTTATGATTCGGTATTAAATTTTTTATCATTCCAAAAATATTATCTCTGTATTTTTGTTTGAAAATAAAATATCCATAATATTCATTATTAACTTCAATTACTACACTACTTTCATTGATTTGATTTACTTCATCGAAATTAAGCCAATTTTTACTGCCAATTCTAATTTTGTATGAGTCATTATAAATTTCAATCCCTAAGCCAGGTAATTCATTGAAGTAAGTTATTTCTCCTTTACTAACTTTCAAATAATCAAAAAGCATTTTAGAAAGTGGATGATTTGAATTTTCAACACCAGATTTAATTAGTTCGAGTATTTCAATGTTAATTTCAGACCCAAAATATTCTATATTCGAGCCAGAAGTATCGGTCAGAGTACCTGTTTTATCAAAAACAATTTGTTTAGTTCTACTAATAGTCTCTATTATATTAGTTTCTTTAATAAAGAAACCATAAGTAGTAAGAACTCTTAAAGCAGTTCCATAAGTAAATGGTATTGTCATTGCCAATGCACAAGGACAAGTAATAATAAGTACTGCAGTTAATGTATCCCAAGATATTGCTGGGTCAATATTAAACCAATAAATAAATGAAATTAATGCAATTGAAATTATTATAAAAGTAAAATATTTAGAAACAGAATCTGATAAATGACTTAAATTGTTGTTCTTAACGTTTTTGTTATCGCCAAGCCATATTTTATTCAAATGATCTTGGTCAAAATCACTTAGCAAATCTACTTCAATCATTTGTCCAATTATTTTACCACCAGCGAATATTTTATCTCCTTTTTTGCATTCGATGTGCATTGATTCGCCAGAAACATAAGAATAATCTATATATGTTTTATCTGAAAATAAGATAGAATTATTAGGAATTATATCACCATTTTTGAGAATAATTCTATCGCCTGCTTTTAATTTAGTTAAAGCAACTACTTTATTCTTCACATTATTTTTTCCTTTGAGGGTTACAGATAATGGAAAATAAGAAGAATAATCATTTTCAAAAGACATTTTGTCATAAGTCTTTTTTTGAAATACTTTACCTATTAATAGAAAGAAAATAAGTCCTGTTAACGAATCAATATAGCCAGTTCCAAAATCTCCGATAATCTCAAAAGCACTACGTAGGAAAAGGACAACTATTCCAATTGAAATAGGAACATCAATATTAATATGTTTGATTTTAAGCCCAGCCCACGCTGACTTAAAATAATCGCTACTTGCAAATAGCACTAAAGGAGAAAGTAAAAGTGAAATGTAGGATAAAAATGTTTTAGTTTCGGAGTCAAGTGTTCCGCCTGATAAATAATCTGGAAAAGCAAATAACATTACATTTCCAAATGAAAAACCTGCAACTGCTAATTTGAAGTAAAGTAATCTATTTGGATTTGACTTTTTACCCTCAATAGATGATAAATTAAACTTCGGTGGATAACCAATTGAATGTAATAGTTCTGATAATTTTCTAAGACTAAATTGCTCATTATCAAATAAAATTGTTGCTTCTTTTCTAACAAAGTTAATTTTGGATTCTAAGATTGCAGGATTTAATTTATAAATATTTTCAAGTAAGTATAAACAAGCCGAGCAGTGAATATCAGGCAAGTCAACAGTTAACTGAGATTTATTTGAGATTTTGAAATCAAGTATTTTATCTTCTACATCTTCATCATCTAAAAACTCATATTTATCAGATGCATCAACACTTCTTCTGCGTTTATCAGCGTCCATTTCAAGATTATAATATGAATTTAAACCACTTTCATTTAGTATTTCAAAAACAGTTTTACAGCCATTGCAACAGAAATGTTTATCATCAACACTAATATCATCTGTGCTGCAGACATCTCCACAATGATAGCAATTATTATAATCTTTTTCTAACATATTATTAGTTAATCTCAATTTAAAAAAAAGCTCACATTAGTTTATTAATGTAAGCTTATTATAGTTCAAAATATTTTATTAATTAATCTAAGAAGTGAACAAACAAGCCATCTCTAAGTTTTGGTTCAAACCAAGTAGATTTAGGAGGCATAACTTCACCTGCATCTGCAATATTCATTAATTCTTCGATAGAAGTAGGGAACATAGAGATAGCAAGTTTCATTTCACCAGAATCAACTCTAGATTCTAATTCAGCTAAGCCCCTGATGCCACCAACAAAATCAATTCTGTTATCGGTTCTTGGGTCAGCAATTCCGAGAATATCATTCAGTACTAATTTCTGAAGAATAGCAACATCTAAAGATTCAACAGGGTCGTCAATCTCAACAAAAGAATCGTTTACATTTAATTTATACCATTGTTTATCAATATATAAACCATATTCACCCTTTTTAGAAGGAGAGTATTTTATATTAACTTTTTCTATAGAGAAGTTTTTAGATAATTTATCAAAAAATTCTTCTGTTGTATTTCCGTATAAATCTTTAACTAATCTATTGTAATCCATAATAAATAATTCACTCGCTGGGAATAATACGGCTAGGAAAAAGTTATACTCTTCGTTACCATTGTGATTTGAATTAGCTTTAGCTCTTTCTCTACCGACAATTGCAGCCGCAGCAGATCTGTGATGTCCATCAGCAACATAGAAAGAATCAACTTCTTTTAATTTACTTTCAATTAAATTTTTATCATCTTCATTATTTATAATCCAAGTAGTATGTCTAATTCCATCATCAGCAGTATGGTCATTATCAGGTTTTGATGTGATTGTTCTCTTGACGATAGCATTAATCATATCATTATCTTTATAAGTCAAGAAAATAGGACCAGTATGAGCATTTGTAACTCTAACATGCTCACATCTATCTTCTTCTTTTACTTTACGAGTAAATTCATGCTTTTTGATTTTATCATTCCAGTAATCTTCTACAGCAGCACAACCAACTAATCCGTATTGAGTTCTGCCGTTCATTGTTTGAGCATAAACATAAAAATTAGAAGAAGAATCTTCTATCAAGTTTCCATCTTTAATCAAATTATTAAGATTTTCTTTCCCTTTTAAATAAACAGAAGAATCATATAAATCAACATCTTTTGCTAAATCTACTTCTGGTTTTCCAACTCTAAGGAAAGATAGGGGATTATCTTTAACAATGTTTCTTGCTTCATCTGAGTTAATTACATCATAAGGATAAGCAGCAATTTGTTTTGCTAAATCCGACTTAGGTCTAAAAGCTTTAAAAGGTTTGAAAACAGGCATTATTTTACTCCTATAATAGTTTAAGCTTGGCCGTGTCCTTTTATAACACACCAAACAGTACGAATAACAATTTCAACATCAAATTTTATTGACATATTTTCTATATAATAAAAATCATCTTTCAATCGACCTTCTATTTCACCTATATCAAAAGTATAAGGTCTATATTTTACTTGCCACCAGCCAGTAATCCCAGGTCTTACTTTAAGTCTTCTTTTGTAGTAAGGATAAGTTTTAGAAAACTCTTCTACTAACTTCGGCTGTTCTGGTCTTGGACCTACAATAGACATATCGCCGATAATTACATTCCAGAATTGAGGAATCTCATCAAGATGAGTTTTTCTTAGAAACTTACCAAAAGAAGTAACTCTTTTGTCATTTACTTCAGTCCAACCAGCTCCCAATTTGTCAGCATTTTCGACCATAGATCTAAATTTAATCATTTTGAAATGTTTGCCATCTTTTCCAACTCTACTTTGAGTATAAAAGATTTTTCCACCAGAAGTAAATTTAACAATTAGTCCAAAGATAATCCAAATTGGTAATCCAAGTAATAATACAATTGATGAGAAAATAATATCAAATATACGCTTAGTTGATTGTTCCCAATTTCTCATTAATTGAGGACTAATTTCTATATACGGAATACCATAAATATTATGAGTTTTAGTTTGACCAGTGAATACAGAGTATAAATCAGGTTCAATCTTACATCTAATATTATTTTCCGAGCATAAGTTTACAATTTCAAACATCAATTTATGGCTCATATCAGAGTCAGCCATAATAATAACTTCAGGATTATAAGTTTCAATTATATTAGATAAATCAGAAATATTCCCAATAATGTTAGCTGTCAAAGGATAGTCATTTGTAGTGGATACTCCACCAATAACGCTAATCGCCCAACTTGGAGATTTTTTAGTATCTTCTATAATACTCATAATTTTATCTTCTTTACCAATTACAATTGCAGAAGAGTTTATAAGTCCTTTTGTTCTTAATCCCTTTTGAATCTTTCTGGCAATCATTCTAAATACAATTGTGAGTAGAGTAATTGAAACAAAATAAATCAAAAAAGTTAACCTTGGTGCTTTAGTAGTATCTGATAATACAATTAAATAAAAAATTAGAATACCTACAAAAGTAGTTTTAATAATTGTAAAGAATTCTTCAAATGGGGAACGTTCATACCAGTTTTTATAAAGTCCTGAAAAGTAGAACATTACAAACCAATAAATGTTTGTAAAAACTAAACCTAATAGAACAATCCAATAATTTGTAATTGAGGGGCTATTGATAATTCCAGAAGTAAACACAAATAGATACTGAATCACAAATGATATGCTAACAGATAATGTATCTGAAATCATTTGCAAGATAATAGGAAAAAATCGATTTTTAATTTTATCGATATTTTTAGATTTTTCTATTTTATTCTCGATTAAAAGATTTTCCACTTTTATAATATTTGTGAATATAAACTTACAAATTTAAGAATAATATCTATATTTTTAAATTTTGTATCTAATTAATATAACGTAATAGTTTATTGATTGTTATAAATATTAAGCCATATACTCTTTTAAATTCATAATATTCTTAATTTCAGTAGGATCTTCTCCTCTCATAAGTGCTACCCAATAGCTTATCCAGTCGCCTAAATAGATTAATTCAAAATATTTAGTTAAAGTATAAGTGTTTTCAGGATTAATTTCAGCGTATTTTCTATCATTAGATTTGAATAAGTCAATTAGAAACTGAAATCGTTTTTCAATTCTTTCATTTTCATCATTATCTTTAATTACTATTGAATAGAAATTTCCTAATAACTCACTATCTAAACAATTAATCTCATTATGATTCATCTCAGGAAGTATATTCCCAAATGATGGAATATTTGAGTTCTCTTGAAATTGACCTCTCCATCTTAGGTTAACTACTTCATATTTAGTAGAAGAATATATTAAAGGTATTCTTTTAAATATATTACGTGCTATTATATAAGCGTTGTTGTACTCATCTTCAATAGAATAAGACTTACTTTTTTCTTCAAGATGGGGGATTAGTTTGTTAATGGATTTAGCGATTTCCTCTACACCATCATTCTTGATAGTTCCATTTAACATTAATAAATAAAGCATTGGAAAAAATGAATATCCAATTGCAGCTCTTGGTTGCAAACCACCTGGCAATTTGATTACTGGCAAATTCTTAAGATTAAGCATTTGCTCTAACTTTCCACCAGTAGTAATTCCAATAATATTTTTAGTTAAATCTAAAGCAAGATTAAATGCAGATAAAGTTTCTTCAGTATTTCCAGAATAAGAACTTACAATTACTAACCAATCATTATTTATATATTCTGGAATAGAGTAATCTCGGTTGATAATTATCTGAATATGTTTGCCACCTTTCAGATTTGATAAATAATTTCTAAGTAAATCTCCTCCAATCGCACTACCACCCATACCAAGTACTAATATCTTATCAGATTTAGTATTATCAATATCTACCAACTGCTCGCCTATTTTGCATGCTTCTCTTACTTGTTCTGGGAAGTTTTTCAAAACATCAAGCATATTATTTTTATCATTCTCTATTAAATTCATAAGATTAACATTAATTTTCAAAAAAATTATTAAATTTGTAATATAAAAAAACTAAATATAATGAAATATATTTTACTAATTATCACAATTTATCTATTTCTACCTACTCAAGCAATAAAAGCTCATGTTGATATCGAGCATTTTGAAGAGTATGTAAAGATATTTAATCAAAAAATATACACTGACAAAGGAAGATCAAAACAAATGCTTAATCACTTAGATGAAGTGACAAAGCATGATACGACTTCTGTTTTTAGATTACGTTATTACGTATTAAAATGGGAATTTGAAATGAATTATGGGGAGATTGAATCTTCTCGCAATTCGCTTAAATTCTTGTTAGGCAATTTAAGCAAATATAGTGATGATATAAAAGGATTTTATTATAATAAAATTGCTCAAAGGTATTCATCTTATAGAATGTACGATTTAACGGAGCATTATTTTAGAAAAACATTATCATTAAATAATATAAAGAAGAATAGTTATTATTATATTACTGCTTTAAATGGAATCTCAGATATTTACAGAGTAAAAAATGAAATGGATTCTGCGAAATATTATGTTTTTGAGTCAATTCAATTATTGTCGAGTATGGATAATCCACAATTATATGGAAATTCAATTCGTTTTTTATCTAATGTCTATTTCTCAAAAGGCGTTCCAGATTCGGCCTTCTTCTTTTTACAAAAATACCATAAAGAAGAATATTTAGCAAATAGTTATTATAGTTCAAGTTATTATGTGTCTATGGGTTACTATTACTTTTTAATAGGTAATCTTGACAGTTCAATTCATTATGGTAGGAAAGATTTGTACGCAAGGCAATCAATTGATAACCTTATCCTAAGAAGTTCTGGAATGAATAATTTGGGGGAGGCATTTATGGAGAATGGTCAACTTGATTCAGCTAAATATTATTTAGAACTTGCACGTGATTCTCTTCAATTAACAAAAAATGTTCATCTAATAAAACTAAATATTAAACATTTAGAAAAACTATATGGTTTAACACACGATTCAGAAGGACTTGAAAAATTGAATTTATTGTCTTATGATAATGATTCTATCAATAAACTTCAAATTCATAAAGTTAATTTATTAACTAAGTTGTACGAAACAAATATTAAACTTGAAGAATCTAATAAGAAAAATGAAGACTATGAGTTGTTTATTACAATACTCATTGTACTAACTATTCTTATAACTTTGTTTATTATATTTGCTTTGTATTATGCACTTAGATTAAAAGAAGTATCAAAAAAACAAAATACATTAATCTCTGATAAAATTGAAACATTGAAAAAATTAGAAATTGAAATCAACAATAAAAACAAGTTACTTTCAATTTTATCACACGATATGATAAATCCTATTAATTCTTCTATGCAACTTCTAACTATTTTGAAGCAAGACTATAATAATATGTCGGATGAAGAAAGGTTAGAAATAATACTTGAATTAAGCAGAGCTTCTATTAATACTTATGATTTGTTAAAAGATATTCTTAATTGGTTGAAAGTAAGTAATGACAAAATATATAATTATAACCCAATGCCAACTAAAATATTTAATTTAGTTCAGAATATTTATGAGCATCTTCATTTACAATTAGAAAACAAAGACCAGAAATTAATTAATGATTTGAATAGAGATGTTGTTTTAAATGTTGATTCAAATTTGATGAGTACGATAATTAGAAATATAATTACTAATGCTTCTAAATATTCTAATAATGGAAAAAATATAAAAATCTACTCTAAGAATACAGATTCAACTTTCATTATTTTTATAGAAGACCAAGGTTTTGGTATGAATAAAGAAATTTTAAAGCAACTAAGAACTAACAACACTGATCTTAGTAGTGGAAACTATGGTGACAATAACAATAGTTTTGGATATGGTCTTCTGATATGTAAAGATTTTATTAAAGTTCACAAAGGTAAAATAGAATATGAAAGTGAAGAAAATGTAGGAACAATAGTAAAACTTATCTTTTCTAAAGATATTATTGTTTCTTAATTACCTAATTCTTATTTCTTTACCAATCTCATCATTTAGTTTATACTTAAATTTTAAATCACTAATAGATTCTAATACTTGAATAAAACTATTTATATTAAATGAAGATTCTATTACAAACTCCTTCTTTGTATATTTCGATTTGACTTTTTTGATAATATTAGAGTATATCTCTTTTGATTTGATATCATTTACAGAAATTAAGAAAAAGCTCAAGACCTCATTTTCTTGGTCTTTAATCTTTTCATAAGAGTTGCTAATTGTATATGAATAATCTTTTGTGATTGAATTTCCGTTTACATCAAAAATATTAATCATTACTTTAAGAGAATCACTACCAGAAATTTCATTCAGTAATTTGCTAAATTCAACTTTAGAATTAATTGGAGTTTCCTTACCAACTAAAACTTGTTTAGGGGTATTGTCGTTAATTACTAATTCAATACTATATTTCTCTACTACTGACTTAGGATGAATATCCAATTGAAAATATAAATCATTCGGTTCTATTGTTATCTCTTTATCAAACTCAACAAAAGACTCTAAGAAAGCATCATCGCTATAAAAGTATAAGTAATTAATATTATCATTAGAGTAGAAATAATTTATTTCAATTTTATCTTTAGAAATATTATGATTTTCATTAAACAATTTTTGAATAAACGATATTCTTTCATCTGTAATATACTTACTATTTTTAGTATTTTCTACTTCAACTTCACTTTTTGTCCACACCGCTAATTTTATTTTATTACCTGACTTAATAAAATTAGAAATATTTTTAATAGTTTCTAAATTTCTTTCTTTATGAGAGTTATTGAAGTTCAGTTCATTATTATCATAATGAATATAAGGATATAATGCTTTATGTTTGATTTTAGTTTGAGTTTTCACATTGATATTACTAACAAAACTTGAGAATGAAATATCAATTTCATTTAATTTGGATTCAACTTTCCGAGTATTAATTTTACTAGTAAAATATAAATCATACTTACCTTTACCTCCTGGTCTATCAGAAGAAAAGAATAAAGTATCTAATGTAATTGCACAGGGGTCAGATTCATTGTTTATAGTATTTATCTCATTAATTGGGTGAGGTCTTTGCCATTTGCCTAATATTTTCTTTGAAATAAAAATATCAAAGCCACCTTTACCACCTTGTCCATCAGTTGCAAATAGCAAAGTATCATTACCAACTAAATATGGAGTTATTTCATTACCTGTAGAATTTATCTCAGAAAGTGGTATAGGTGTATCCCATCCATTTAATTGATTCCGGTATGAAATAAATAAGTCAGTATCTTTGCTCTCAGAATTAACATCAGATACAAAAATCATAAATGAGCCATCACTCGATATTGTTGACTGTGAGTAAAAATTATCAGTACAAATGCTACTTATTAACTTACCTTTACCCCAAACTTGCTTTTGAAAGTTAGTAGAATATAAATTCAAATATGCTTGAGATTTATATTCTTCAAATTTAGAATAAATACCATGTGCTGTATCAATAAAACGAATGTAAGAAACATTAGAATTGCCTGAATTTATAGGACTATTTAAATATTTTGCTTCAGAATCATTTATCGAATTAAAATAATAAAATTTTGAGACTTTACTCCTATCAGAGTGAAAGTAAAATTTAGACTCATAACTATTAAAAACTAAACCAAATTCATTTTGGTTTGAATTAAAATTCTCTAAATTTATTGGCTCAGAATATTGGCTAAAAAGTAAAGAAGTAAAAAAAAGTATGAAAATCATTGTATTAAAATAATATTTTGTTTAATTTTAAAATATAATTTACAGCATTTAATGAAAATAATCAAAATTATTTATAATATGGAAGCAAATAAAAGAGAACTGGGCAACAAAGCAGAAGAAATAGTAGCCGAATATCTTCAAAAAAATAAATATCTTATAAAAAAAAGAAATTTCCACTTTGGCAAAGTTGGAGAGTTAGATATTATTGCCGAAAAGGACAATCTTTTAGTTTTTATAGAAGTCAGATCACGATATTCTCAAAATTCTATCGATCCTATTCTCACTTTTAGCAACAAAAAACGTAGGTCAATCTTAAAAACAATAGAGGGCTATCTATATGTAAATAAAATCACAGATAAAGATTGTAGGTTTGATTTTATAAGTATTGATATGTTTTACGACAAACCAAAAATCAATCACATAGAAAATGCTTTATAATTTTAATTTTGACTTAATATTATTAGGAATAGCGTCTTTATGTACACTAATAGAAGTAGTTTTGTGCATAAAGTAAGAGTATGACACATATAAGAAACCATCTCTACCTCTTAGTTTGCTACCCCAAGAGTTTTTAACTATAAAGTACTTTCTGTCTAATTTATCTTTAACAATACCAACAATGTGCATACCGTGGTCATCTTGTGTTAAGTAATTGTCAAAGTCTTCTTGTCTTAATTCTTGATTAATTTCACGTTCCACATATATACTATCCCACTTGATTTTCTCCTTGTTTTTCTGAATTTCTTTCATATCCTTCGGATTAATAGCTAAACCATTATCAGAATTAAAAGAATCTTCAGAAACATCTGCACCCCAGTCAACAGAAAAACCATTCTTTAAAGCATTCTCAGCAATTTCAAGCATTTCATTAACTTTTACATTATGATAAAAACCACGAGAAAAATTATCAGGTACTTCCAAAATAAACTTATCATAAAAATCATGATGAGTAAATGAAGTAAAATCAACATAGTCATTAGCTTTTATACCTAAACTTTCGGCAAAAGATTTTGGAGTATATTTTTTTCCTCTATATTCAAACTCTTTTTTAGGAGTTCCAATATAGCTATCTAATACGGCATTAAAAGCATCTTTCCATTTATTTGTTCTATCATTAGGATTAGTATTTACTACTCTATTAACTATGTCATTTAATATCCCAAACATTTCAGAGTGGTTATGCTCTCCACTTGAACTCTCGCCACTATAAACTTCTTCTGGCACAATTCCATATCTCTCAATACTATGTATCAAATCATGACTTAAAGCACCTTGTCCGAATTGAGCTTTTCCATGAAATCTCACAAAATTATCAGCTTTTTCAGGATACATCATTCTCACTACAAACATTTCAGATAAATCGTGTTGCCCTTTACCAAGTCTTAGTAGTTCAGATTCGATAAAAGAATTACCCGCAAACGACCAACAAGTACCAGTTTTATTTTGATTTTTGACATCAGTATTTTCAATATTCACTACTTCAGTAAACTCATAAACACTATCTATTTTGTTAAGAAGTTCATAATCAACTTTTGCAAATGTAAGATTACATAAAATTAATAAAAATAACATAATTTTCACTTTTTTAATTAGAAGAATTTACAAATTTAATAATTATTGCAGATATAATTAGAAAACAATCTGAAAAAAAAATCAACATAATCATAAATAATGATAATAATAGCAACTTAAAAGAAATTTTGCCTATTAATAATAGTGTAGTCAACGCAAATGCCCATCACTTCATATTCGTGGCTTATTTAAACCCCCTACGTCATTCTGAGGCGTAGCCGAAGAATCTCCCAGAAATTACCGACATCTTAAATCCGTGTAATCTGCGTAATCCATTAAATCTGTGATTCTGAAAAAATATTCCACCCCAAAA
>JAUIIX010000034.1 GCA_030431515.1 bacterium | reverse complement strand
AGTACCAAGACCTTTCACCTCATATTCTCTAATACGTGGAGCAGAGCGGTATCTACGGAAAAAACGACCAAAAAACTCATCATTTGCAAATGGATTAGAATTTCTATACACTACTCTTTTAGTTTCTGTTATATTAATACCCACAACAGCATCTGATGCGTGGCTTACTGCTCGAGTAATTGCATTTTGGCGAGTATTATATATTTTTTCATTTTCTTCGTCAATCTGCTTAAAATTATTTAATTTTGCAATATCCTGAGTAGTTGATTTATTTTCAGCAATATTCAACATTTCTATTTTAGGGCTTTCTTGTGAGTTGCAACTACTTAAAAGAAAAAGATTAATAATTATTAAAACTAAATACATAAATAAATCTCCAAATTGATACAGAATTTTAAAATAGCACTACCATTAAAACTAAGCCAAGAACTTACATATTCAATGAATTATGAAGGCAATCCTAATGATTTAATTGGCTGTAGAGTTTTGGTAAAACTTCAAAATAAATTAATAACTGGTATAATTATAAATACGGATAATGAAAATCATAGTTTCGAGATTAGTCCAATAATAAAATTAATTGAGAAGAAAGCAATAATGCCTAAAACTCTTATTAATTTATGTAAATGGATAAGTAAATACTATATTTCTGAACTTGGGATTGTCATTTTTACTGCTTTGCCAAGTTCATTTATGAATCAAGCTAATACGATAGTTAATAAATTAGATGTTAATGATAGAGATGTAAAATTAACTCCAAATAATATTAAAATATTAGATTTTTTAGATAAAAAGAAAAATGGAATATCTGTAAATTATATTAAGAAAAATCTTAAAATTAGTAATTTAAAGCAAAGTTTAGAGCAATTGGAAAAGAAAGGATTTATTCAATTAATTAGTAAAATTGAAAATTCAAATTTTGTGTATGAGGATTATATTCAATTTAATTATAATTTATTTGATGATGATTTTGAAAACGAACATTTTTTTAAATTATATAAATTAAGGTCTGAAAAAGATAAAAAAGTAGTAGAATACTTTAGAGAAAATCAGAATTTATTTAATACTCCAATTATTAATAGCAAGATTAAAGAAATTACTGGAATTACTTCAGTTGGAATTAAAAGATTAAAAGACAAGGGCTTAATTGAAATTGTAAAAATCAAAAGGGATAGATCTTTAATTACTTACAAAGATGAATATCAAGTTACAAATGAATTAAATTATAAATTAAATTCGGAACAAGAAATTGCTTTTGAAAAAGTGATGGATAAAATTGATGGAGAAAAAGGAACTATTTTACTAAATGCAGTAACAGGTGCAGGAAAAACCTTAGTTTATATGTATTTAATACGAGAAGTATTAGAAAAAGGGAAATCTTGCCTTTTGCTTGTGCCAGAAATTGCCTTAACTAATAATTTATTTGATAGATTTGAAAGTGCATTTCCTAACCAAGTTTCTATTTATCATAGCAAAATGTCCTCTGGTAGTAAATTCGATTTATGGCATAAAGTTCAAAATGAAGGTGGGCAATTTGTAATCGGAACTCGCTCTGCAATTTTTCTTCCTTTTTGCGATTTAGATTTAATAATTATTGACGAGGAACATGATAATTCTTATAAACAAAGCGACAAAAAACCACGCTACAATGCAAGAGATATTGCAGTAGTTCGTTCTAAAATGGAGGACTTCACTTTACTATTAGCATCTGCTACACCTTCTCTCGAATCCTATTATAATGCAAAAAAAGGACAATATCTTGGCTTAGAAATCAAGAAAAGAGCAGATAATGCAGTCATGCCAAAGGTAAGAGTAGTAGATATGATGGATGCTAAAATTAAAGCTGCCGTTAAAGGTAATTTGTCGAGAATTCTATTTGATAAAATGTTAGATAGAATTGCACGAGGCGAACAAGTAATATTATTTTTAAATCGTCGTGGCTATTCTTCATTTCTAATGTGCCGAGATTGTGGAGATATTAGAAAATGTAAAAACTGCGATGTTGCATTGACTTACCACAAAAAGAAAAATCAATTATACTGCCATTATTGTGGATATAATACTCAAGTTAATCATAATTGTAATGAATGTGGCAGTGAGTCCTTATCCAGTATGGGCTTAGGAACAGAGCAAATCGAAGAAGAAATAAATACATACTTCAACTCAGTAGGAATGGAAGTAAAAGTAAAAAGATTAGATTCGGATAGTGCTAAAAATGAAAATGAAATTAAAAAAATAATAAATGATTTTCAGAATAATAAATTTCAAATATTAGTTGGAACGCAAATTTTAGCAAAAGGATTGAATTTCAAGAATGTAACTTTGGTGGGAATAGTAAATTCAGATTTAGAATTATACAGGGCTGATTTCCGTGCAAATGAAAAAACTTTTCAACTATTAGAGCAAGTTGCAGGGCGTGCTGGACGAACAAAAGAACTACCTGGCGAAGTGATTATTCAGACATATAAACCAGATAACTATGCAATCAACTATGTAAGAGAGCATAACTATAAATCATTTGCAAATGAGGAATTAGAATATCGTAAGACTTCAGAATATCCTCCGTATTGGCGAATGAATAAAATAATAATCACAGGTCAGACTGAATATCAAGTTAAGAAAACAGCACGTTTAATCTACAATGAAATTTATTTCAAATCAAATATTATAAAAATATACGAACCAATTGTGCCTTCAATTTCAATGTTAAACACTAAGTATCGTCAATACATTTTTATCAAATCATATAAAGAAAAAGATAAAAGTGGAAACGCACTTAGAATACTGTATGACCTTTTAAAAAACATAGAGTCAAACATATCAAGCAATATCAGAATTGACATTGATATAGATACATACAGTGAGGGGTAGAGAAGAAAATGTTAAACAAAAAAAGAAAATAATGCCAGAATTTAAAGATATATATAAAGAGTATTTTGATTTAATACAAAATAAATTATTTGAAATTGCAGAAAATACAAAGCCAAATTCAATGAAAGAGCCATTCGTCTATCTTATTGAAAATGGTGGTAAAAGATTACGTCCTATTCTGACAATGCTAAGTGCTGGTGCAGTAAACGGAAATCCTTTAGAAGCAATTAACTCAGGCGTAAGTTTAGAAATTATGCACAATTTTACCCTTGTACATGATGATATAATGGATTCTTCTCCTTTGCGACGGGGAAAAGAAACTGTTCACACTAAATGGGATAATTCTGTTGCAATTTTACTCGGCGATTTGATGCTTGGTATTGCACTTCAATTATTAATGCAAGATGCAAAGCATCAAAATTTCATTAACTTACAAGAAGTATTTAATGATAGCTTAGTAGTAGTTTGCAAAGGTCAAGCCCTCGATGTGGAATATAATATCAAACAAGATATTAATGTAGATGATTATCTTGATATGATTAGCAAAAAAACCGGAAATTTAATCAAAGCATCAGTCTTGATGGGCTGTTATATTGGTAATGCTAATGATAAAGAAATCAAATTATTAGAAGAATTTTCCTATAGTTTAGGACTTGCTTTCCAAATTCAAGATGATTATTTGGACTTAACAAGCGATGACACTGGTAAAATTATTGGTCAGGATATTGTAGAAGGTAAAAAGACTTTTATGATTATCCGAAGTAAAGAACTTGCTGAAAGTAAAGAAGATAAAGAGTTGATTAATAAATTTTATCAAAATAACGGACTTCAAAGAGATGAAATTCAAAATATGTTGAATTTGATTACAAAGTTAGGAGTTCTTGATGAAGCAAAAGATAAATTTGAATCTTACTATCAAAATGCCTATGACTCAATAAATAAACTCAAACAAAATGAATATACTACAATGATTAAAGAACTTGTAAAACTGACAAAAAATAGAAAATTCTAAATAAAAAGTTTACTTGTAAAATGAATTATTTTCTTAATTTTGTATTTAATACTTATGAAATCAAATGAAAATAGCTTAATTTCGTTTATTTCAAATATTTCTTTGATAAAATTAATTTACTACAAATATGAAATTTACTCTTATTATTATTTTATTTCAATTACTTTTATTTTCTTGTACAAATAAATATTTCTCTGATAAAAATGTTTATAATTGTGTGCCTGAAAATAATGATATAAATTATCACTCAATATTACTGCCTGTAGAAGAAGGGAATTCTTGGGAATATGAATATGAATATAATGAAGAATATTTTTCTAAATTATCAAGCAAAGAAAAAGCAAAATTACCAATTAAATATACTCTAAGTGTTGGAGGTGAAACTTTTATAAATGCTAAAGTTAATGGGAAAATGTCAAAAGTAAAAGTTAACCTTATGATACAAAATGGAGATACTTCAAAATATCTTTATTTTATGAAATGTAGCGAAGGCACATCCATTGTTGAAGTTAATGATGGAGAAAATCTTGAATTAGCAGGTTCATTATTAATTAAAAATGAGCCAAAAGGTGATGTGCATTATTGGGATGGACTTACAAAAGCGAGATATGAGTGGCTTGAAACTATAAAAGAAGATTCTCCTCTTGGGTCTTTAAATCTATACCCACTTAAAGAGTTCATACTTAATAAAAATATTTTAAATCCCAACGCAAGAAATATTACTCAACAAATGCTATTTTTTGAATCTTCAACAAGTTGGTATTCGCCAAATGTTGGACTTGTAAAAAAAGAATTAATGCTTGATGGAAAAGTAATTGGCTATTTAGTTCTTAAAGATTACAATGTTTCCAGAAATCCAAGCCCAATTGCTCCATAATTTTTACTTTTTAAAATTTTAATTACATCACCAATTAAAAAGAAAGAACCAACAATTAATGTGTTGCTATTTTCTTTTAAAACACTTTCGATACATTCTTCCAAATTCTCTATTGAAATTATATTATTGTATCCTAATTCCTTAGCAATATTTTCCAAATCATTTATTTTTGCATTTCTTGGATTTGAACTTTTAGTTAAATATAATTTATCAGTTAATATTTTTAAAATAGCAAGATTTTCATTATTATTTTTATCAAACATTCCAGTATAAACAATATTAAAATTATCCTTAGTATTTAATTTAATTGTCTCAACTAAAAAAGCTAATGCTTCTTTATTATGTCCAGTATCTAAAATAAGATAAGGATTTCTTTTTAATATACTTAATCTTCCAAAATACCCAGTATTAATATTTAATTTAATTATTGAATTAATAAATATATCTTCATTAAATTCATTTAAATAAATTAACACATTTGCAATTAAATTCAAATTAATTTCATTATGTTTTCCAAATAATTCACAATTAAATTCATTATTATTGATTTCAAAATTTGAATTAAAATCTTTCTCTTTTATTTTATTTAATTTATTATTTAGTTCATTTAATTTTAAGATTTCAGCATTTTTATTTTTAGCAATATCTTCAAAAATATATTCTAATTTTCTATTTATATTTCCTAAAATAACTGGTGTATTTTCTTTTATTATCCCCGCTTTTTCAAATGCAATTTGTTCTAAACTATCACCTAAAAATTCTTTGTGGTCAATCGAAATAGAAGTTATTATTGAAATCAAAGGATTAATAACATTAGTGGAATCAAATCTACCCCCCATACCAGTTTCAATTATACAAATATCGCAATTATTATCAGCAAAGTATTTAAATGCAATTACAGTGGTTATTTCAAAAAAAGTAGCATCAATTTCATCAATTTTATCTTTTAATTCCAAATATTTATCTACTATATAATTACTTGGGATTTTAACACCATTTATTCTAATTCTTTCATTAAACTCCACCAAATGAGGCGAAGTATAAAGTCCTACTTTCCTACCCAATTCCATATAATAAGAAGCCAACAAACTAGAACAAGTACCTTTACCATTAGTTCCTGCAATGTGTATGCATTGCAAATCTAAATGTGGATTAGCAAGTGATTCCAGCAAAAACAAAGTGCGTTCTAATCCAGGTTTTATACCAGCCCTTTGTCTGCCAAAGAGTTCATTAATTATTTTTTTATATTCTATATTCATATTTTAATTTATTATTTCTCAAAATTAAATAATAATAGATTAAAATAAATATGATGTTGAATAATTTAAAAAATAATTGATAATTTTGTATTCAAACAAAGCACAATTAATATGAAAAAATTCCCTAAAAGTTTAAAAGCAAAAAAAGAAAGAATGGCAGAAGTTTTGGATATTTTGTCTAAAATATATCCTGATGTAAAAATCCAACTCAATCATTCTAATACATTTGAATTACTTATTGCGACAATGCTTTCTGCTCAATGCACCGATGCAAGAGTAAATATAGTTACCCAAACATTGTTTCAAAAGTACAAAACCCCACAAGATTACTTATTAGTTCCTGCTGAAGAACTTGAACAAGATATTTTCTCAACTGGCTTTTATAAAGCTAAAGCTAAAAGTATAAGAGGTGCTTGTAAGTCAATAATAGATAACTACAACAACGAAGTGCCTAATAATATTAATGACTTAGTAAAACTTCCAGGTGTTGGTCGAAAAACTGCAAATGTGGTTCTTGGGCATGCTTTCGATACCCCAGGCGTAGTAGTTGATACTCACGTAAAGCGTATATCTAATAAACTTGTAATGGTTGATACTGACGATGCCGTAAAAATCGAATATGAATTACAAAAATTAATTCCAAAAGAAAAATGGGTTATATTTACACATTATTTCATTTCACTTGGACGTGAAACTTGCATAGCTCGTCGTCCGAAATGTGCTAAGTGTCCAATAAATCATCTCTGCCCATCATCAGAAGTATAATTTATTATTTCTCTTTAATTTCTGAATTTGTGCTATCCTTTTTAAAAGAAATTGACACAGAATTAATACAATATCTAAGTCCAGTAGGTGCAGGACCGTCATTAAATACATGACCTAAATGACCACCACAATTAGCACATACAACTTCTGTTCTCACCATTCCAAAAGATTTATCTTCAATCAATTTAATAGCTTCATTACTTTCAACATCGTAAAATGAAGGCCAACCACAGTGAGATTCAAACTTAGTGTCACCTGTGAAAAGTAAATTACCGCAACCCTTGCAATTATAATTTCCGTCTTCAAAATGTAAATTATACTTACCAGTTCCCGGTCGTTCAGTTCCTTTTTCTCTTAAAACATTATATTCTTCAGGACTTAATATTTCCTTCCATTCTTTTTCAGTTTTATTCACTTTACTTTCCATTTTTGTATTATCCTTTGCTTTATCTTGCGAAATTAAATATTGTCTCGAAGCAAATACTGCTAAAACACTTATCAAAATCAATGATATAATAATATATTTATTCAACTATTTCAACTCCTTTCCAAAAAGCAACATAATCTTTGATTTCTTTCGCAGCTTTTTTTGGTTCTGGGTAAAACCAAGCCGCGTCTTTATTCTCTTTTCCTTCCACTTCCAAACTGTAATAACTCGCTGTCCCTTTCCAAGGACAAACAGTTTGTGTGCTACTATGTCTAATAAAATCAATATTAAGCGATTCTTTAGGGAAGTAATGATTGTTTTCAATCATAATTGTATTAGTACTATCAGCTATTATTTTATTATTCCAAATTGCCTTCATGAGAATTATCATTTAATATGGGAAAACTAATAATAACATTAGTTCCTATTTGTAGTTCAGATTTTACTAAAATATTTCCATTATGGTTTTTTACAAAGTCATTTACAACTAATAGACCAAAGCCACTTCCTGACTCTCCCTTAGTTCCTTTTTTAGAATTCTTTTTATCCCAAGAAAATAACTTTTCTATAGTTTCATCAGCCATACCAATTCCACTATCCTTGATAGATATGTCTAAAAAATCACCATTAATTTCTGAGGAAAATTCAATTACACCATTTTCTGTGAATTTAATCGCATTATGAAGTAAATTCCTAATTATATAAGAAAATTGATTTTTCTCAATATATAAAAAAGTATTTTCACTAAGATTATTAATTACATTTAAATTCTTCTGCTTAATATTAAATTCATTCCTCGAAATTTCATCATCAATAATTAACTTAATATCATGCTTTTCTTGATTAAAAACAAAATTATTCATCTGGCTTTTAGCCCAGTTAAACAAATTATTCATCAAGCCATCAGTAATTTTTAAATTTACCCTTAATGAACTCAAATGTTCTTTAGATTCTTCTAAGCTAAGCATATCGCCTTCCAAAATCTGTAAAAACATATCAATATTCGACATTGGAGTTTTCAAATCATGACTAATTATCGAAAATAATTTATTTTTCAACTCATTAGTTCTCTTTAATTTAGCAAGAGTATTTTCTAAATCAATATTTTTTCTTCTCAATTCAAAAAGATTAATCACTTGCTTACTTAAAACTTTAAGTGCTATAATCTGACTTTCTGTTAAATCTCTAGGAACAGTATCAATCACACACAAAGAACCTAAATTAAATCCTTTCGGAGATTTTAATGGCATCCCTGCATAAAATCGAATATTAGGATTAGAAGTTACAAGTGGATTATCATAAAATCTTTCATCTTTGCTAGCATCATTAATTAAAAACAATTCATCTTGCAAAAGTGCATGGGAGCAAAACGCAATATCCTTTGGTGTTTCTCTTACAGATAAACCTACACTTGCTTTAAACCACTGTCTGTGATTATCGACTAATGAAACCAAAGAAATAGGAGTATCGCATATTACAGATGCTAATTCTACTAACTTATTATAATCATTTTCGACTTCACTATCTAAAATATTATAATATTCTAATTCTTTAAGTCTTTCATTTTCATTAATAGCTAAAGGGGCACTTATCATATTATAAACTTATTTATTTAGTATTGCTAACTTTAGAGAGGTATTAGTAATTCAATTATTGCATTACTCAAATTTGCCTAAATTAAAATTCACATTTGATATGGCAACAAGTAATAATAACATTAATTGCTATTTGTAGTTCAAAATAATCCAATTAAATAAATTATTTCTTCAACTTATCTTTAAATAATTTCTCTAATTTTTCAAGTTTAGGATTAATTACAAAAGTACAATAAGCTTGATTCTTATTATTATTGTAATAATTTTGATGATAATTCTCAGCTTTAGAATAATTCTCAACCGCAACTATCTCTGTAACAATTTTATTATCAAATATTTTTGATTTTTCAATTTCGGTAATTACTTCTTCAGCAATTTCCTTTTGGCTTTCATTATGATAGTAAATTCCAGATCTATATTGAGTACCAACATCATTACCTTGACGATTCAAAGTAGTAGGGTCATGTGTTTTAAAAAATACTTCAAGTATTTCAGAAAACTTTACCTTAGACTCATCGTAATATAATCTTGCAACCTCAGCATGACCAGTAGTTCCCGTGCAAACTTCCTCATAAGTAGGATTAACAACTTGACCATTGCAATATCCAGACTCAACAAAGACAACACCCTCAATACGTTGAAAAACCGCTTCAACGCACCAAAAACAACCCGCTCCAAGAGTAACCTGAGAATAATTAGAAAGTTCTTCTTTCGACATTTCTACCATTTCCTTTCTATCTGCATTACACGAAATAGTAAAGCAGAAAATTAGTATTGTTATTAATTTAGATATATTTCTTTTCATATTCATCTATGACGAATTAGTTAAAGAAATGTTTATCTGCTAAACAAACGATACTTTCCGGGACCAATAAAAATAAGTGCTAAAAATAAAATTCCCGCTTCTATAGGGTGAGAAATAGCAGAAAAAGAATCACCATTAGAAAAATGATATTGAGTAGCCACAATCATAGTCATCAAAAGTAACAAGTTTGCAGGTATCCATAATATCCCTAATATCAAAAATAATCCACCAAAAACTTCAGAAAAAGCCGCCATAAAACCAAACATAGTATGACCAAAATCAATACCTAAATTTGATACATTAGAGCCAATAGCTTCCCATCTTTCAGTACCACCAGTTAACTTGCCCCATCCGTGGATAATAAACATAACACCAATACCAACTCTAAGTAGCAACAAGCCAAAATCAATTTTATTTACATTTTTCATTTTTAATCATTAGTATATTTTTTTATAATTCCCATCAATTCCTTTCTTCCTAAATCATTAACAGACGAATAGGGGAGGACATCAATAGCGTATCTACAATTTACGATTAAACCTTTTAGTTGTTCAGTTCTATCTACAATTGGTTTAGGTTTAATTTTATCACATTTAGTTAATACAATTAAATAATTCATGTGATTATTTTCAAAATACTCAATCAAAGATAAATCAGTATCCATAGGGTCATGTCTCGAATCAATCAAAAGACAAATCATTTTAAGATTATCTCTATTTTCCAAATAGGCAAAGTTAAGGTTAAACCATTCCTTACGCTTTTTCACACCCTTTTTAGTAAAACCAAAACCGGGCATATCTACCAAAGTCCAAGTATCTTCCACATTAAAAAAATTAATCTCAGAAGTTTTCCCAGGAGTAGAGCTAATTTTAGCTAAGTTTTTTCTATGAACAAGCGAATTAATCAAAGAAGACTTACCAACATTACTTCTACCAACAAAAGCAATTTCGGGCAAGTCAAGATCAGGGAAAGTAGTAGGAGTACTAGTACCCATAATAAATTCAGCTTTATGTATTTTTATCATTTTTCAATTATATTTTTAATAATTCACAAAAATATACAATTCTTTTCATATTATAATAAAATTATATTAAACTTAAAATCAAAACATCATATAAAAAAAATACCCATCCATTAATTCACATTCAAAACTTGTTTCATCATCAATTGTCATTTCGAGCGTAGTCGAGAAACACTCTCGTCATTCAGAGCGAAGCTTGTAATCCATTTTCTCCCAAAATTCCCCTTTTTTTAAAAAGGGGTGTCGGCTTGCCGACGGGGTATTTCTTGCTTTCTTTTATTATAACGAAGTGAAAAATTATATTATTTATAGGGGGGCTTTCGCCCAGCCATTTAAACGTATAAAGAATAAAAGCTTTAGCCAATTTATTGTCATAATCTCCCTTTTATTCAAAACTTGTTTCATCATCAATTGTCATTTCGAGCGTAGTCGAGAAACTCTCTTGTCATTCATAGCGAAGCTTGTAATCCATTTTCTTAAAATCTCAATGTTTTTGTAGAGCCATCGATTTATCATGGCTTCCCTAAAACTTCAGAGAAGTATAATGTTAATAGTTAATATAAATCTATAGTTTATCATAACTTCGGAGAAGTTGAATCCAGTTCTTTGAAAACGAAAAAAAGCTGATTTTACTGCAAAAAACTGCAAAAAACTCTACCTCATTCTGAGGCAAAGCCGAAAAATCTCCCAGAATCACCAAACAACCTTCTACATTAATCGAAAATTGTGTCTTTAGATGCAAAATGTTTATATTCGCATAATCTTAAATCGTGCAATCTGTCTAATCCATAAAATCTGTGATTCTGAAATTCCTCTCGTCATTCTGAATTTGTTTCAGAATCTTAATGTATAGTCATTCAGAGCGAAGCGTAGAATCCATAAAATCTGTGATTCTATTTATCACACATCATGTTGAATTAAACAAAAAATTATTTCATTTTTAGAAACGTCAATATTTAGCAAGAACTATTATATATTGTTTGTGAGAATATAAAAACTACTGTTTTTAGTAGTAAAATATTAAAGATATTCCTTATAAATTGCAAATAAAAAGGAGTGAATATGCAATTTCTAATTTTTATAATAGCTATTATAGTTGTATTTCTAACATTAGTTTCATTGGTAATTTTATTTATCACTTTAATTCTATTCAAAATTAATGAAAAGTTAGAAAATATTAAAGAAAAGAAAATTCTATTAAAATTGACTAGCAATGATACTAAGGATAAGAACCTTATTAAATTGAAGAAGAAATTAAAAAGTCAGAATAATATAATTTATGATATTAATGATTATAGATCACCATCCTATTATAATCATCAATATAAAATTAATAAAATGAAACACATATAAGGAGTATAAATGGAAAAAACAGTTGGAACAATAATTACTTTGATTATACTAATATTTTTCTTGCTTTTACTAAAATATACACTTGTACTATTAATGGTATTAGCAGGATTTTTTACTTTTTATATTATAAAAATCTTAGTCAACATCTATAGAATATATATTATTAAGGAGTTTGATTGATTTTATTTGATTATTAGTTTTAAAAAATGAAAAATATTTATATTATAATTTTTTTATTATAAATAATCTTCTTAATTTTGTAATCTTATTAAACGAGGAAATTAAAATGGCTAAAAAAGGACATAGAGTACAAGTGATATTAGAATGCACTGAAGCTAAAGGCGAAGGAAGACCTGCTTCACGTTACTCTACAACTAAAAACAAACAGAATTCTCCTACACGTATGGAGATTAAAAAGTATAATCCCTTTTTAAGACGACATACTGTACATAAAGAAATTAAATAAAGCCAACCGAAGTTGGCTTTTTTTTTACTCTTATGCTACTGTTACATCATCACAAAGATATACGTCTTGTATAGTATTTAATAGTTTAACTCCTTCATCCATTGGACGTTGGAATGCTTTTCTACCAGAGATTAATCCAGTACCACCAGCTCTTTTATTAATTACTGCTGTTTCTACTGCATCTTGAAAATCATTTGAACCAGAAGCTCCACCTGAGTTAATTAATCCAAATCTACCCATATAGCAATTTGCTACTTGATAACGAGTTAAGTCAATTGGGTGGTCAGAAGATAGTTCTGTATATATTCTTTTATCAAATTTACCATAAGATGAATTACCCATATTTAATGCTTCAAATCCACCATTGTTTGTTGGTAATTTTTGTTTGATTATATCTGCTTGAATTGTAACTCCAAGATGATTAGCTTGTCCAGTTAAATCTGCTGCAGTGTGATAATCTTTATCTTGTTTGAATTCTGAATTTCTTAGATAGCACCACAATACTGTAGCCATTCCTAATTCGTGAGCGTAAGCAAATGCTTCTGCTACTTCAATTATTTGTCTATTACTGTTATCACTACCAAAATAGATTGTAGCTCCAACTGCTACAGCTCCCATATTATAAGCTTGGTCTATTGTACCAAACATTACTTGGTCGAACTCATTAGGTAATGTAAGTAATTGATTATGATTGATTTTTACAATAAAAGGAATTTGGTGTGCATATTTACGTGCTACTGAGCCAAGTACTCCATAAGTAGAAGCAACTGCATTACATCCACCTTCGATTGCTAATTTGACAATGTTTTCAGAGTCAAAGTACATTGGGTTTTTAGCAAAACTTGCTCCTCCGGAATGCTCAATTCCTTGGTCCACAGGTAATATTGACATATAACCAGTGTTAGCTAATCGACCAGTTCCATATATTCTTTGTAAATTTGATAAAACTCTATTATTTCTATCTGAATTAATAAAAATTCTATCAACAAAATCTGAACCTGGAACATGAATCATTTCTTTATTAATTTTTGGATTATCAAATTTCAAAAGGTAATCTGATTTATCTCCAAGAAGATTTACTATTTCATTTATCATAAATTTTCCATTTATTTTTAAAAATATATTTAAAACATTTAAAATTAAGAAAAAAAAATGAATATAGAGAATTTCTTATTTTTTGTGTGAATATGTTTATTGTAAATCCTTTAATATTATGAATATTTGAAAAGGAAAAAATTAAAGAAAATTTTATTGTAAAAAGGTAATAAAGGATAAAAGTATCTTAAAAGAGAATGCTGATTTTAAAATATATACCGTAGATTTGCTTTGTATTAAAGTTTTACTTAATTTTGTAATAATATTTAAGAGTAATTAATCTTTTATTATTTTCATAGAAAGGAAATGTAATGTTAGAAATGACAGTCGGCGAAGTAGTAGCACAAAATATCAAAAGTGCAGAAGTGTTTTACAAACACAAAATTGATTTTTGCTGTAAAGGTAATATAAAAGTAGCAGACGTTGCAGCTAAAAAAAATATTGATGCTAGTTTATTGATTTCAGAATTAGAATCAATATTAAAAGAAAAAGTTAGTGATGATTTTAAATCATATTCTAACTACGATTTGATTGAAGATATTGTTAATAAACATCACAAATATGTAACAGAGTCTATTGAGTTGCTAACTCCTTTAGTAAACAAAGTAGCCAGAGTACATGGAGTAGAACATCCAGAGTTATTGACAATTAAAGAGTTGTTCTTCGAAAGTGCTGAAGAATTAAAGAGCCACATGGCCAGAGAAGAAGGTGTTCTTTTTCCTTTTATTAATGTGTTGACTTTAGCTGTTAAAGATAATGTAGCTATTGAAAAACCACATTTTGCAACTGTGAATAACCCAATTGCAAGAATGATGGAAGAACACTCAAATGAAGGTGAAAGATTTGAAACTATACAAGAATTGAGCAATGATTTTAATCCACCTGAAAGTGCATGTAATACATATAGATTTGTGTATTCAAAATTACAAGAATTTCAGAAAGATTTACACGAGCATATACATAAAGAAAATAATATTCTGTTTCCAAGAGCAGCAGAACTTGAAAAAAAGGTAACTTTTTTAAATTAAATTAGATGAATAACATTAAGAAATATATTAATGTTACTTTAATTCTGTTCTTAATTACTTCTATATTTAGTTTGATACTAAGATATATACCACTTGCTGATGGTGATTTAGAATGGAATTATCAACATATATTACAAACCCACTCGCACTTAGCATTTTTAGGGTGGGTTTTTAATTGTATTTTTTTACTTATTGCACACCAGTATCCTAATATTTTCAAAAAAAGTAAGATATTAAGTTTTGATTTACTTTTCATTATCTTCCAAATTAGCATTTTATTTATTTCAATTGGCTTAATGATTTGGGGATATAAAGTATTGGCAATTACTTTCTTATCTATTCACTCTCTATTCACGATAATATTTGCTGTCAAATTTTTCAAATATTCTGATAAGAACTTAGTAGGAACTTATATTTTAAAGTTAGCTTTAATTCTGATGGGATTGTCTTATATCGGCACTCTTGCTTTAGGGCCATTATCTGCTAATGGCTTAAAAGGTAGTAATTATTACAATAGTGCTATATACTTTTATATGCACTTTCAATATAATGGTTTTTTCTTACTTGCAGTAGTAGGATTACTGCTCAACTTTTGTAAGAATATAAACATTGACATAGTAATTAGTAAAAATCAAATTAACTTATTTTTACTCAGTATCATTCTAACTTATTCAATATCATTGTTATTTGCTAAAATTAGTTGGATAATTTCTTTGCTTGCTGTGTTATCTTCTTTATTACAAATCTATTTATTCCTTGATATTTATATAAAAAACAAAAATTCTTTGAAAATTAGATTCCAAGATTCTCAGAGTAAATTTATTATTCAATTAGTTCTATTTTTATTTATTATAAAACTATTAGCCCAATTATTCTCTCCTTTTATACCTGATAGTGTTAGCTCAAACAGAAATATGATTATTGTTTTCTTACATTTGAATTTTCTTGGTATAATTTCTCCGATGCTACTTTATTTTATTGATGTTTATTTTGTTAGGAGTGTAATATTTAGAAACTTTATTTTAGCATTCATTGTTGCCTTTATTTTAAATGAAATATCATTGGTATTGAGTTATTTTAATATTTTCAAGCAATATGAAATTTATTATTCTAATTTTATATCAACAGCACTGTTATTTTTATTAATTCTAAATTTGAATATTATTAACTTATTTGAAAAAAGTAAATATAATCTATCAATAAGTATTTGGAATAATCAGTTAAATAACAAACAAATCTAAAATAATTATAGTTAATATTCGACTATAATTACTATATGAAAAGCACTTTAATTATTCTGGGTAGTTCCAGAAATGATGGAAACACAAGAGAAATAGCTGAATTAGTTAAAAGAAAAACTAATGCTGATTTTATTAATTTATCAGATTACCTTATAAATTATTATGAATATGAAGACACTAATCGGGAAGATGACTTTATAGAAATTATAGATAAGTTGTTGCAATATGACCAAATTGTATTTGCAACTCCAGTATATTGGTATTCTATGTCTGCTCAATTAAAAACATTTTTTGATAGATTGACTGATTTAATTACTATTAGAAAAGACCTTGGAAGAAAGTTAAATAATAAGAATATTTATCTAATATCTTGTTCGGCATCTGAAGTCGAGCCATTATCATTTGACATTCCGTTTAAGGAAACATCCGCATATTTGAGGATGAATTTTATAGCTCATTTACATGTTTGGAAAAGAAATGAAGAATTTTCTTCGGAACTTTCACCAAAAATTGATAAATTCGTGAAAATAATTTTAGAAAAAAATTAAAAACTTATGAAATCAGCACTATCGGTATTTTTTAACATAGATAGAACTTACATGGCAATTCTTTCTCCAAGTAAGAAAGGGTTAACTCTTGATTATGTAGAAGCCACTCGAAATCTAATAGATTTAGAAAATGTTTTTGACCCTGAGAACGATCCAGGAATTCAAGAATTGCATAAGTTTATGGATAGTGTACAAAATAAAATTAATAGAGTAACTGTTACTATTCCAGCGGAAAGTGTGTTTGTCTCACAGTTTCCTGGTCAAAAAGGAATGACTAAGGAACAGTTAAATAAACTTGTAAACCTTGAGATTAAACAGGCATATCCACAATATAATACTGACGAATTTGTATCTAATATTATCCCGATGGAAAAGAATATCAAAGGCAGTTCTATGATGCTGGCATCAATTATGCAAAAAGAAATAATTGATACTTGTAAGGATATTTTTAAAGATTATTTACCTGTTACTAATATTGAAGTTTCTCAATTAAATGCTCACACTGCATTTTTATATAATTACCCAGAATCATTTGAAAAAAATATAATGATACTTGGAGTACAAGATCAATTTATAGATTTGAGTATTATTAAAAACTCACGTCCTGCTTATTATAATCTTTTATCTTTTTCTAATAAAGAAAAACTTGGGGATATTATTAAGGAACAATATACTTCTTTACAAGAAGATATTATTGAGCATATTGACGGAGTATATTTCTTTGGAACAGGACTAACAAAGGGATTATCTAAACAAGCTTTAGAAATGGCTGAATCTTTGGGTATTGAATCAGGAAGACTAAATGCTTTTAGAATGGTTGAATCTAATGTTGATGATAGACAAAAAGACTATTGCAAAATAATGCAGCATGTTTTCCCTCCTTGTATAGGTGCTGTTATACCTGCCTATCATGAAAGAATAAGATTAATGTAATGAGAATAATCTCTGGAGATTTTAAATCAAGAAGATTCAATTATAAGTTGCCTTCTGGAATTAGACCTACTACTGATATGGCTAAAGAGAGTATTTTCAATATAATTGAAAATATAATAGATATAGAAGGTAAAAAAGTATTAGATTTATACTCTGGGTCTGGTAGTGTTGGAATTGAATTCCTTTCAAGAGGTGCAGAATTAGTTCATTTCAATGATAAAAATATTAATTCTATAAAGTATATTAAAAATATATTAAATGATTTAAAAGTAGATAATTATAAGATATCTAAACAAAATGCTTCAAGTGTTTTGAAAAATTTAGAATTGAAATATGATATAATTTATATTGACCCACCATACAATTCTGATGAATATGAAAAAACGATCAAATTGATTTCAGAATTAGAATTAATAGATGAAATTTCTTTGCTAATTATTGAATCAGATGAATTTAAGTTTATTGATTGTGATTTTAATTTAATTAAAGAAAAAAAAATCTCCTCAAGTGTTTTTAGATTTTATAGTAATATTTAATAATTCAACTTAAATCTTACTTTTCTAAAACTACAAGTCTATTTTTTATTTTCAAGTCTTTAAAGTTATAATTCTCTTTTATATATTCAAAAGTTGTATTCTGATATAAAAACACGTGAGTTGGATCATTTTTATAATACCATTTTTCAAAATTAATACTTGTATCAAAAATTTCTGTCATTATATAGAGTTTACCATCTTTATTGAGTAAATTAGATAGTAATTCAAATTCTTTTTTAGGTTTATGGAAATGTTCTGCAACTTCACAACAAACGATGTAATCATATTGCTTTTTTAGCAGTTCAGGTAAATCGAAGAAAAAAGGGTCATATTGCTTAATATCATAGCCATTCTGTTCTAAGAGCATAGAAATTACGGGTCCAGTTCCAGCTCCGAAATCTAATCCAGTATTTTCTTTAGTAAAATCTGATAGTACAGAATTTGTGATTGGACTAACAAACTCTTGATACCCAAGATCATTAACATCATTTTGATGTAACTCATATCTTAGTTTTTCACTTTCTGGCTTTATAAAATAATCACTGTGAAGAAAAATACCTTTACAATTTCTACAAAGATGAAATATTTTACCTTTTTGATAGAATAAATCAGACTTACTTTCGCATAGAGGACACAAATTTTTATTCAAAAATGAACCTTTTTAGTTGTTTCTAATTAATTATTTGAATTTCAAATTTCAGAAATTATAATGCAATCTACTCAAATCAACTTGAAATACAATAATATATACGTAAAATCGTTATAAATGTTTAATATAAATATAAGGTAATTATGGGTATCATATTTTTCGGTGTAATTCTATTAGTTTTAGCTTTCATTTCTAGAAATGGAGAAAATCCACTTTCACGTTTTAGAGGAATTTTAACAGCTATTGGTGTAATTCTAATGATTATTGGAATTGCAACTCAATCAATACGTCAAATAGATACAGGTCAAATAGGTATTCAAAAATTATTTGGAAAAATTCAACCTAATATATTAGTAGAAGGTTTAAACTTTGTTAATCCATTAGTGGAAGTAATTAAAGTTGATATTAAAACTCAAAATTATACAATGACTTCATCTACTGAAGAAACATCAATGGCTGATGATGCTATTCCTGTATTAACAAGTGATGGACTACAAGTTGTTATAGATTTAACTGCTTTATATAGAATAATTCCTTCTGAGGCACCTAATGTTATAAGAACTATTGGTACTGGTTTTGAAGCAAAAATTGTAAGGCCAATCATACGTTCTAAAATAAGAAATAATGCCGCAGCTTATGAAGCAATTCAATTATATTCTCTAAAACGAGAAGAATTTGAAACATCATTAAGAGATGAAATTGAAGCTGATTTCAATAAAAGAGGATTTTTCTTAGAACAATTATTAATTAGAAAAATCAATCTTCCTCAGTCAGTTAAAGAATCTATTGAGAGGAAATTGACTGCTGACCAAGAAGCACAAAGAATGGAATTCGTACTTGTTAAAGAAAAACAAGAAGCAGAAAGAAAAAGAGTAGAAGCACAAGGTGTTGCTGATGCACAAAAAATATTAAACTCCGGATTGTCAGAACAAGTTTTGAAATATGAAAGCATTAATGTTTTAAAAGAACTTGTAAAATCTGAAAATGCTAAAGTAATCTTAATGGGTGATGGTAAAAATTCTCCTTCAGTTATTATAGGAAAATAACCTTGGTTGGGATTGGCTATGATATGCATAGATTAAAGGAGGGAGAATCTCTTTATCTTGCAGGAGTTAAAATTGAATCTGAACTTGGAACAGTAGCCCATAGCGATGGAGATGTATTACTTCATTCTGTAATAGATGCTTTGCTTGGTGCTGCTGGAAAAGGTGATATCGGTGAGTATTTTCCAGATACTGATGATAAATGGAAAGATGCTGATAGTGCATTGATGACAAAAGAAATTATTTCTCTATTAGAAAAAGAAAATTATAAAATAATAAATATTGATTTAACTATTGTTACAGAAAAACCAAAGATAACTCCCTTGAAAGAAATTTTGAAAGAGAGTCTTGCTAATTTGTGTAATATATCAATAAATCAAGTAAATATTAAAGCTACAACTAATGAAAAAAGTGGCTTTATTGGTAGAGAAGAAGGTATAGTTGTTCTTTCTATTTGCCAACTTGAAAAAAAAATAAATTAATTTTTTATTTACCATATTGTAACTTTTTTTTAAAAATTTAGTTATTACAATAAGACTCATCAATTTATTTATTAAAAATACAGGAAAGCTTATACGTTTTTATACCTTTTATCTAACAATAAAACTATTTTATAATAGTCTTAACAAATGCAAAAATACATAAAGGTATAAGTATGTTTAAACTCATTTTAATATTAACAATTATATCAATTTCTTTGTTTTCTAAAACTAAAGTAATTGAATCTAACTCTGATTATATAATATTTTCATATTCAACTGATTTTAAAGGGTTTTCTGAAATTAAAACTTCAGATGGATTTTTAACATATTTACCTAAAATTGACAAAGCATATCAAAAAGATGGTATTGCTGGTCAACCTATTGTTTTACAACACACAGAATTAATTGCAATCCCAAATGAAAATACATTTACAGTCGAATTAATCTCATCTCCTGAATATGACCAAGTAAATGCACTAATGACACCTTATGTTAATGTATTAAGTGAAGATAATTTAAACAAAGATTATAGAATTAACTCTAAATATTTTGATGAAAGTGATATTTCTTTTATGGATTATCATTATGCTGGTATTAGTGGAAATACTAAATTTATAAGAGTAATTATTAACGCAGCATACTACGATACAAAATTAGCAAGTATAGTAATACCAAAAGAAGTATTAGTTAAAGTTAAGTATAATCATAAATCTAAAACTGCTGTTAATAGCAAAAGAAAAATAGATAGTAATAAATTAAATGTTTTAAATAGTAATATTGCTTCTGATTGGATAGAGCAATCAAATAATAAAAATGCTAATCAATTATTGGAAGATGAAAAAAATTATTCTGATGGTGATTGGTTTAAATTTAAAATATCAAAAAATGGTGTATATAAAATAACTGCAGCACAGTTAAGTGCTAATGGTATAAATATTCCAAAAGATAAAATTAACACAATAAAAATTATTGGTAATGGTGGTAAGCCATTGAGCGAAATTCAAAGTGTAGGTAAAGAAAATAAATTAAATGAACATTCTATAATTGTAAATAAAGATAATGCAGGTAATTTGAGTGAAATAATATTCTTTGCAAGTGGTACAAAAGGATTTGAATATAAAAATGGAAATTTTGAAAGATATTTGAATTGGTATTCTAATAACAATTATTATTTATTTACTTGGGGCGGTGATGAAGGACTTAGAGCTGTAGAAGAAGAAATTAATGGTGAAGTAGTTAATAAACCAACAACATATACTCATAGAATGTTTTTTGAAGAAGATTTATATAATCCTTATCCATCTGGAGGAGGAAGACAATTCCTTGGTAAAACATTTAATAATCTTACATTAACTAATGTATTAAATAATTTAGATAGAAATGGTCAAGTAAATTATAAAATTGCTCTTGCACATACATCTTCAGAGTCTGCTTATGTGAAAGTATCTGAAAATAAAAATGCTTTTAAACAAAGAATATATTTAAGTCCAGTTGGTGGATATACTGTAGCAAGTAACGAGTGGGGAGCTTATACAATAGATGCGGCTCAAATTTCTAATGATAATAGATCTAAAATTGATTTAGAATATCAAGGTAATAATATCAGTAATGCTTTTTTAGATTATTATGAAATACACTATCCTCGTAGCTTTGTTGCTATCAATAATGAATTAGAGTTTTGGAGCAATCCAACAAATGAAGGAATTACTGAATATAATGTTAATGGTTTTTCAAGTTCTGCAAAATATGCTTATGATATAAGTGATTTAACTAATCCTAAATTACTTAAAAATTTTGCATCTGATATGGATAAAATTATTATTAGACCAAATCTAACTGCAAATAGTCCAAGTAGATTTTATATGACTTGTGAGTTAAGTAATGCGCCAACTCTTGAAAAAATTGATTTTGTTAATTTAAGAAAAACTAAAGCAAATAATGATATAATTCTTATTACTGATAATGAATTATTACCATCAGCTCAAGAATATAAAAAATATAGAGAAGCAAATTCTGATTATTCAGTTGGAATTTTTACTACAAATAGTATTTACAATGAATTTGGGTCTGGTGTAAGTGATATAGTTGCGATTAGAGATTTTATTTCTAATGCATTCTTTAATTGGGATACACAACCAAAATATGTAATATTATGGGGTGATGGGCATACTGATCATAGAAAGATTGCTCATAAAGTTAAAAATTATGTTCCTCCTTTCTTGTCAATTGATACATTAAATTTTGACGAAACAAAATCAACTTCTTTTGATGATTTTTATGTTAGATTAAATGGCGATGATACTGCTATTGATATTTCGATAGGTAGGATTACAATTAATTCTAACGAAGAAGGATTAAACGTAATTAATAAAATTGACCACTATGAAAATAATTCTTCAATTGATGATTGGAGAAAACGAGTTACTTTAGTCGCTGATGATAGCTATACTTCTAATGATACAGAAAGTTTGGATCACGTTGCAGCATCAGAAAAATTAGCAAATTTATCTGCAATGAGTAATTTTACAACTAATAAAATTTATCTACCTGAATATCAAACAGTATTCACAGCTAATGGAAGAACTAAACCTCAAGCTAATAAGGCAATAATTAATTCGCTTAGGGAAGACGGTTCTGTCGTAATTAACTGGACAGGACATGGTAACCCAACAGTATGGTCACACGAAGGAGTGTTTACTCAAAGTGGATCAATGCGTGAATTAAATAATTTAGATAAATTATCTTTTTTCTGTGCTGCAACTTGTGAATATGGTAGATTTGATCAAATTACAGGAATAACTACAGCAGAAGAGTTACTACTTAGTCCAAAAGGTGGAGCTATTGCTGTATTTGCTGCAACTCGGTTAGTTTATGCTTCTTCAAACTCAGCATTAAATGAATTGTTTTTTGACATCTTATTGAATAAAAACCCTCAGACTAATCAATATAGAACATTAGGAGATGTACTTTATGCACTTAAGCAAGAAAGAACAGCAAGTAATGATGAAAAATATATCTTAATTGGTGATCCTACTTTAAAATTATTGATTCCTGAAAATAATATTGAATTTCACCAAATCAATAATATTAAATTATCTGATAATAATGATATGATAGACTTGGAGGGCTTAACTGAAATCACAATTAATGGCTCTATTACTGACGTTAATAAAAATAAGTTAACTTCTTTTAATGGAAATGTCTTGTTTTCAATATTTGATGGTGACGAAGATATAAATATTACAGATGGAGTAAAGAAGTTTAATTACACTAAATATGGTGGTATCTTAAATAAAAGCTCTTATGTAGTAGAAAATGGTGAATTTGAAGCAACTATTATTCTACCTAAAGATATTAGCTATTCGGCAAGAAATGGTAGGATGTTTGCTTATGCAGTTAATACTGAAAACACTGAAACAGCAAAAGGTAACTTTGATAGATTCTTTGTAAGTGGAGTAGGCGAAGGTGCCGAAAATGATATGCAAGGTCCTGAAATATCTATTTTTGTTGATTCACGTAGTTTTGAAAATGGCGATATAGTAAGTAATGACCCACTTTTAATTGTTGATTTAGAAGATATTTATGGTATCAATTCAACAGGTAATGGTATAGGACATAAAATAGAAGCATGGTTAAATGATGATCCTAAATCAATGGATTTATCAAGAAATTATACAACATCTATTGGTAATTCAAGATTAGGTACTTCTCAAATACAGTTAGAGAAAGTTAAACCAGGTTTAAATAAAGTAACTGTAAGAGCGTGGGATATTTTTAATAACTTTTCTATAAAAAATGCGTATTTCTATATCAAAGGAGATGAATCAGATTTATGGTTAGGAGGAATAAAAAACTATCCAAATCCATTTGAATCTGAGACATTTATTTCGTTTAGACATAATTTGGAAATACCTTTTGACGCTGATATTAATATCTATGATATTAATGGTAACTTAATTAACTCTATATCTGAAACTAAATACAACAAGTATATTGATGAAGTAAGATGGGACGGAAGAAATTCAGAAGGTGTGCCAATCAACTCTGGATCTTATTATATACAAGTCAATCTAACAGACAGTAACAATAAAAAAGTTACAAAATCTGGAATTTTATCATTGAAAGTTAAATAGTTTTCGTAAATTTAGAAATTTTTTAAATACTTTTTGGAGAAAGTATGCAAAATGGAATGAAATTTTTTGCAATTATTCTTTTATTGACATTATCATTTACAGGCAAAGCCCTATCTCAAGCAGGTGCTGCAGCCGTACCATTCTTACAAATTGCTCCTGATGCACGTGCTGGTGCTATGGGCGAAGCAGGTACTGCGATGGCAGACGACATCAACGCAATTTATTGGAATGTTGGTGGTCTTGCATTTTTAGATTATTTTGAAGCACCTTATGGATTCGAGAATCAAGAAAAAAAACCATATAGACAATTTGCATTGTCATTTACTCCATGGTTACCTCAATTCAATGCTGATTTATATTATGCTTATGCAACTTATGGCCAGAGAGTTGATGCTTTAAATGGAACAGTTGCTGCAAACTTTATTCTTATGAATTTAGGTGAGTTTATTAGAACAGCGTCTGACGGAAGGCAACTTGGAACATTTATTTCAAATGAATTCTCATTCGGATTATCTTATGGTACTATCATTGCTCCTGATTTAGGTGCTGGTATTCAAATTAGATATATTCAGTCGAATTTAACCCCTACTGGTGGTCAAATATCAGGTGATGCTGGAGTTGGTAGATCAGTTTCTTTCGACCTTGGATTGATGTGGAAACCAGTTGATTTAGGTCCAATGGAAGACAGACTTGCTGTTGGATTTAATCTACAAAACTTAGGGCCACGTATTACCTATATCAGTCAAGCAGACCCATTACCAACTATGTTAAAATTAGGTGTTGCTTATAAAGTATATGAAGATGAATTTAATAAATTTACTATTACTTCTGATTTTGGAAAATTATTAGTAAATAGAGATTCCCTTGGATCTGATCCCTTACCTCAATCATTAGTTACTGCTTGGCAAAACCCAGGTGCAGAGTTTTCTTTTGGTATGGAATACTGGTATCAAGACATCATCGCATTTAGAGGTGGTTACTTTACTGAGCCAGCAGCTTTAGGTGATAGAAGGTTCTTTACTTTAGGAACAGGTATTAAATACGATATATTCAAATTAGACTTTGGTTATATTTTAACTACAAGTGATAATCACCCATTAGCCAATACGATGCGATTTTCATTGCTCGTCGATTGGGAATAAAATTAATATTAAAAAAAGGGACTATAAAGTCCCTTTTTTTTATCTAAATATTTTATAAATTAAAATTATCAAAATTAATTCAGATTATTATAAAGCAAACTAACAGATTAATTATTTTGATAATTGCTTTCTAAACTCTAAAATTCCCTTTCTTTAATACATCAAAAAATCCAATGTTTAAAAATAGAAACTTAATATTTTAAAATCTTTTCTTAAATTTGTAATATAGATTTTGCATTTGGGGGGAAGTGCTTGCTATCATTCATCAATAATAAGTTTAAAACTAAAGAATTATCCGAATTAGTTTCCGATAAAGAAGTACAATCAGCTATGAAGTCTTGGCTTTCGTTAAATAGGTGGAGTGTATTTCTATTTCTGATTTTGATTTCTGGACTTATGATTTTTTATGTTAGTAATGTACTTGCTATTAATAAACTTGCCGAAGATATTCGTGTCTTAGAAAAAAAAGAAAAACGAATCGAATACCGTAAAAGAATGGTAGAAGCTGAAGTTATTGAACTCCAAAGTGCCGAAAGAATTTGTAAAATTGCAGAAGAAAAACTCAATATGGTAAAAAGTGATGAGTTTCCTAATATTTTGAAGAAAATAAATGAATAGCAAGTTATTTGAATATTTGAACGAGATGTTGAGTGCTGACCACTCGATTGACGAAAATGAATTTCCAAGGAATAAAAATAAATATTGGAAGTTCAAGTTAGTTGTTTATATGGTTGCACTTGGAATGATTGCTGTTGTAGTTCGATTATTCATAGTACAAATAATTGACGGAGAAAAATACGCAAATCTTGCTAAAAAACAACACGAAAAAAAAGTAATATTACCTTCACAACGTGGATTAATAGTAGATAGACATGGAAATGTTCTTGCAACTAACATAATGACTTTATCAATCGCAATTGACCCCAAAGTATCAAGAAAAAAGAATGAAATAGTATCAATTTTAAGTAAGAATCTAAATCTTAATGCAACTGAACTTCTAAAAAAATGTAATTCAAATCGTAGATTTGTATGGCTTGCACGAGGTATCAACCCAGACGAAATTTCAGATATTTATGATATTGAAGACAAAGGTTTAATCTTAGTTGACGAACCGAGAAGATATTATCCTTATGGTGAAGTTGCAAGTCAAATAGTAGGTTATACGAATATTGATAATAAAGGAATTAGTGGAATTGAATACTTAAATGACAGTTCACTAAAAGGTAAAGATGGTTTTATTATGCTCCAACGAGATGCAAAACAAAGAGTTTATGCATCAGCTGAGTTACCAAAAGTTGAACCTAAAAATGGTTATAATATTAAACTAACTATAGATATAGATTTTCAAAGAGTACTTGAACACGAACTTGCAGAAGGAATTAAGTGGTCAGATGCAAAAGGTGGAATAGGAATAGCAATCAAACCACAAACAGGTGAAATTTTAGCAATCGCAAATTATCCATATTTTGACCCAAACAACAGAAATACAATTAAATTTGAAAATACTAAATTAAAAGCTATTACTGATGAATATGCACCAGGTTCGACTTTTAAAATCGTAACTACTGCAGCTGGATTGCAAGAAGGTGTAATAAGTGAGGAAGATACAGTTAATGGATTTAACGGAGAACTTGTCTTTAGTTGGGGTAGAATCAGAGATGTTCATGGCTTCGGAAAAGCAACATTTCGTGAAGCAGTTTGGCAATCTAGTAACGTTGTGATGTCAAGTGTTGCAGATCAAATTGAAGATGGAAAATTCTACTCTTATGTTCGTAATTTTGGATTTGGTAATCAACTTGATATTGACCTTCCTGGTGAAATATCTGGAAAAGTTAAAAAACCAGAAAAATTTTACAAAAGCAGTAAAAGATATATGGGGCATGGTTATGATTTAACCGCAACCCCTTTGCAAGTAGCTAACTCTTACGCAGTAGTAGCTAATAATGGAGTGATGATGCAACCATATCTTCTAAAGCAAATTTATAATGAAGAAGAAACAGCTCGAAGGGTAAAAGATTTGTTTGTAGGTGTAGTAGATAGCGGGTCTGGAAAAAGAGCTAAAGTTGACGGAATGAAAATCGCTGGAAAAACAGGAACATCTCAAAAAATCAATCAATTCGGTAAATATAGTAAAAGTGAATATTATGCTAGTTTTGCTGGATTTTTCCCTGCTGATAATCCAGAAGTTGCACTTTTAATAGTTGTAGATACTCCTTCAAAAAGTATTTATGGTGGTGTTAATGCTGCTCCAATATTCAGAGAAATTGCTAGAAGATGGATGCAATTAAATGCTAATACTCTCAAAGGTGTAGAATATTTAAGTAGGGGAGATAGCATTAAAGTTCCTTATCTTGTTGGTATGGATTTCAATGACTTAGAAGAAGTAGTTGATTATTATAAATTAAATATTAAAACAAATAAAGATGAAGGAATTGTATTCTATCAAACTCCAAAAGAAGGAGAAATCGTAGAAAAAAATACAACGATTTCTCTTAATCTAATAAATAAAAAAAGAGACGATTCAGATTTCGTAAGCTTTGATTTAACTGGAATGCCACTTCGTAGAGCATTAAATTTACTTCATTCATCTGGTGTCAAAACCAAAGTAATTGGTACTGGTGTAGTAAAATCCCAAAAGTGGTCTAAAATTGGAGATAAGATTACATGCACACTTACCTGTAAATAAATAAGTATTTCTTCTTATTTTATATTTAACAAAAAGTTAAGAACTTTGTAAAGTTAAAGAATGCCATAAAAAATAACTTTGGCACTTTAATTGCACTTAATTTAGTATTCTAAATAAAAGGGTTTTAGACATGGATGTTAAAAATATCACAAACAGCACGAATGCTCACTATGATTCTTTCTTAGTTGACGCTTTAAATATCAACAAAAACAAAGAAGTAAAGAAAAATTCTTTTGTTGAGACAAATAGTACAACAGCAAATGATAAAGCCAAATGGCAACAAAATGTATTGCTAAGTGCTATCGAAAATTTGGAGAATAATATACAAATGGATAATACTAATCCATTATTCTCACTCGAAAATGCTCCTATTGAATCTTTCAAAGAAGCCATTGCTGAACTTAGAAAAGTAGTCAATACTAACAATAAAGAATATATGAAACAAGCTCAAGCAAACTTAACACCGAGCGATATTCTATATTTATTTGAAGATCAATTTGAGTCATTAGCATAAATTTAATTGAAACCGATTTTATAATCGGTTTCTCTTTTTCCTCAATATGTTAATCTACATATTTAGCCAATCAATCATACCATATCTATCTTAATAATCTTATAAATTTTTCAGTATTTAGTTATGCTGTATTTTTTGTGTTGTCCTTCGGATGAAAAAAGTTGCAGTTTTTGCAGTATTTTGCAGCGATAATTTTGTATATTTTACTATTTTTAGCATTTTTACCCTTTGTAAATTATTAGTATTTATTGTTTTATATGAATCCTGCAGTTTTTGCAGTAAAATGGGTGTTTTTTGTTTTTCAAAGAACAGTTTTTAGTATTAGATAATTTAGGAACGGTTTTGTGCAGTAAGGTAGTTTATATCATCTCTTTTAATCTTAAAATTGTTGCAAATTAAAGTTTTGTTGTTTTCTAACCGTTCCCTACAAATACGGGAGAATTTGCAGTATTTTGCAGTGATTTTTTGTATATTTTACTATTTTTAGCATTTTTACCCTTTGTAAATTGTTAGTATTTATTGTTTTATAAGATTTCTGCAGTTTTTGCAGTAAAATGGGTGATTTTTGTTTTTTGTAGGGGAAATTCATGAATTTCCCTTACGTTTACATTAATTTTTGCTGCATTTGTAGTTTTTCAAAGAACTGTCTTCAGAATTACGTTGGTAATTTCTGGAAGATTCTTCGGCTACGCCTCAGAATGACTGGTGGATTTTAGGTAGGGTTTAGAGTATTTATAGAGTTGAAAACAAAAGAAATACCCCGTCGATAACGCGACACCCTTTTTTACATTTCGACTACGCTCAATGACCGAGGGGAATTTTAAACATTGGATTCCACGCTTCGCTCAGAATTTCTTTGCGAAATTAATAGTTAAATAGTTTTTATAAAGTATTTTGTTTTAAAATATTTGTAATTTATTTTTATTAATATGAGGTTTTTGTTGATATTTTTATTAAAAAATATTAATTTTGAATTTATTGTTTATTTATTATTTATAATGTTAAGATTAAAACTTGCTACTGATAAAAGATGGGCTTTTTTGGTTGAAAATAATTTGAAGGAAGCTCTTATTGATCATGCATTTTGTGAACAAAAAGCTGCTTCTTCGGCTTTGTCTCTTATTGTTACTTATCCTGATTATTCTGAGCTTGTTAGTGCAATGTCTGTTGTTGTTTTGGAAGAAATGGATCATTTCAAACGAGTTCACGATATTATTTTAGATAAGGGTTGGGAGTTGGATTGCGAAAGACGTGATGAGTATGTTAATGATTTGAGAAAGTTTTTTACTAAAACTCGTGATAAGAAAGTTAATTTGATTAATCGATTATTGCTTTCTGCAATGATTGAAGCGAGAAGTTGTGAAAGATTTCGGGTTTTGGCTGTAAATGTTAAAGATAAAAAATTGGCAGATTTTTATAATGAACTGGTTAAGTCGGAAGCTGGTCACTATAAATTATTTTTGGATTTTGCTAAAAAATATGGTGCTGATTTGATGGATGTAGATAATATTTGGGAAGAATTTCTTAATTTTGAGGCAGATATAATTAAAAATTATGGTAATGCTCCACTAATTCATGGTTAAATAGGATTTATTATGTTAAAATTATTTTTACTTTTTACTTTATTTTCGATTGCTACACTTAATTCACAAGTCTGGAAAGAGATGAGTGATAAGGCGAATGAGTCTATCCAAAAGAGAGATTTTGATGCAGCAATAAATTTTACTCATGAAGCTATTAAAGATGTTACCAGGATTTATGGAGACTCGAGTAAGTTTCATATTAATCAATATGGTACTTTAGGTAAGATTTATTTTTATAAAGGGCTTTATGACAAGTCTATTGAATATTATGAGATGGAAAAATTCTTGATTCTGAAGTTCAGAAGTAAAGAAGATTTGTATTATGCCAGAGCTGTGAATAATTTGAGTGTAGTTTATGCAAGCATTGGTAAGAATGATAAGGTTGAGGAATTGCTCAAGGAGTCGATCGATATTAAGTTGCGTGTGATGGGTAATATGGATACATCTTATGCTAAGTCTATTAATAACTTGGGTATGTATTATTATAATAAAGGGAATTATCCGGAAGCCGAGAAGTTGTTGAGTGAGTCTTTGATAATTAAAAAACAGAAGTTAAGCAAGAATGATCCATCTACTGGATTGACTTTGATGAATTTGGGAATGCTATATGAGGGATTAGGTAATAGAGATTTGGCTTTGAAGTATTTGGAAGAATCTTATGCTATTATGAAGGTGTCTTTGCCAGAGGGTCATCCAGATAGGGTAAGTACTCAGTTTCAACTTGCTTCACTATATGTATTATCAGGAGATTCTAAAAAAGCTGAAGAATTGACTAAGAATACGAGTTTGGATGATAAGGGTCCAATGACTGTTGATAAAGCAAATACTGTTTATAATTATTCGCAATTACAAATTAGATTAGGTAGAGATGATTTGGCAAGTAAGGTATTGGAAAGTGCTTTACCAAAAGTGAAAGGGGCATTAGGAATGGGACATCCTTTGTATTCTAAGATGTTGAAAGCATTAGGGATTACTAAATGGATTAATAATGAATTAGAAGCTGCTTATCAATTATTTATTGAAAATTTAGAGATTACAAGACAATTATACGGAGAAAAGAACATTCAATATGCATCTGCATTACACAATGTAGCAGGTCTTTTGAAGGCATTAGAATATTATGAAGAGGCGGATAAAAAATATTTTGAAGCGTTTGAAGTTTACTTTTTTCAATTAGAAAATTACTTCCCATATTTTAGTGAATCTGAAAAAACTAAATTTTATCGAATGATAAAAGAACGTTTTGATATGTTTAATTCTTATGTTGTTTCAAGGAATGTAGATAATCCAATGATTTTAGGAAAAATGTATGATTATCATATTAAGACTAAGGGTATTTTATTAGATTATTCTAAAAATTTATCTACTAATATTGAAAATTCTGGAGATGAAGAATTATTAATTGAGTATAAAAAATTAGTTGCTTTCAAAGAACAATTATCTGAATTATATAGTAAAAATCAAATTGAGATAGAAAGATTAGGTATTGATATTGAAGAATTTGAGAATAAAACAAATGCTTTAGAAAAAGACATCTCTATTAAACTTTCTAAATATTCCAATGATTTGAATAAAGATTATACTTGGAAAGATATTCAATCAAAATTGAAGGCAGATGAAGTTGCTATTGAGATTATTAGATTTAACTTTTATACAAAAGCTAAAATTGATTCAATGTTTTATGCAATATTGATATTAACAAGTGAAACAAAAGATAGACCAAGATTAATTTTATTGGAAAATGCTGATGAGCTGGATGGTAAGTTTTTGATGAGATATAAGAAAACTGTTAAAGCTAAATTTCCCGATAAAAATTCATATAATGCTTATTGGAAAGAAATTGATGAGAAGTTAGGTGACAAAAAAAGAATTTACTTATCGTCTGATGGAGTTTATAATTTGATTAATATTTCTTCGTTAAGAATGCCAGATGGAAATTTTGTTTTAGATAATAAAACTATTATTAATTTGAATAATACTAAAGAGATATTAATAGATAATAAGTTTTCTAATACAAATGGGAAATCTATTTTTATGGGGAATCCAAATTATGAATTAGAAAATGCTGAAGAAACTTATAAAATGGCTTCTAAAATTGATAAAAAGAATCAAATATTGATTTCGCCTTTACCAGGTACTGGAATTGAGGTTAATAAAATTGAAGAAATATTTAATGAAAGGAATCAAAAAGCTTTAAAATTAACTGAAAATGAGGCAAGTGAAGCTAACTTCAAAACTACTAAATCTCCATATATTTTACATATAGCTACACACGGATATTTTTTAAGTGATTTATCTGAAGTTGAAGGTGAAAGTGTGTTTGGAGTAGATGTAGAGAAAGCAGTACAAAATCCTTTGTTAAGATCAGGATTGTTATTTAGTGGGGCATCTAACTTCTTGAATTATGATGGTTCTAAAGAAACTAAAGATAATGGAATATTAACTGCTTTTGAAGTTAAAAATATGGATTTACGTGGAACAGAATTAGTTGTAATGTCGGCTTGTGAAACTGGTTTAGGTGAAGTAATGAATGGGGAAGGGGTTTATGGTTTACAAAGAGCTTTCCAAGTTGCAGGAGCGAAATCAATTATAATGAGTTTATGGACAGTAGATGATAAAACAACACAAGAATTAATGGTAGAATTTTATCAAAGATATTTGAATGGGATGGACAAAATTCAAGCATTTAGAGAAGCAAGATTAGTTATAAGAGATAGATATAAAGAACCTTACTTCTGGGGTGCTTTTAAATTATTAGGAAAAGAGTAAAATTACTCTTTTCCCGATTTTACAACTTCATAGAAATCTTGGAATACTCTACTATTTGATTCATTTGGACCAGGAGAAGCTTCAGGGTGATATTGAACTGATGCGATAGGAAGAGTTTTGTGTCTAATTCCTGCAACAGTATTGTCAAATAAATTTTCCCAAGTAATTTCCCAATCTGGACTTGCTAAAACTTTTTCTTTTGATAAGGCATAGTTATGATTTTGAGAAGTAATATAAACTTTTCCATCAGGATAGTAAAGAACAGGATGATTTCCACCGTGATGTCCAAAAGGCATTTTGTAAGTATCTAATCCAAAACTTTGACCAATCAACTGGTGACCAAAGCAAATTCCGATGAGAGGTTTTTTCATTTCAACGAATTGGTGAATATATTTTTCAATTTCTTTTACAATTCTTGGATCTCCAGGACCATTTGAAATAAATACTCCATCATAATCTAAATCTTTAATATTTTTTTCAAAATTATCATTGAAAGGAACAAGAAATACTTTTTTATAATATCTTTGTAAATCTTTAATGATATTTGCTTTTATACCAAAATCTATTGCTAGAATATTTAAGTTCGATTCAGAGTTACCATCATAAGTAACTACTTTATCAGAAATAACTTGTTGGTACATATTCTCATCAGAAATCGATTTAGAATTTTTAACCATTTCAACAAATACTTCAGGATCTAAGTGTTCGGTAGAGATACCTCCTTTCATAGCACCTGTAGTTCTAATTTGTTTTGTTAAAGCTCTTGTATCTAATCCTTGAATACCAATTTTACCTTGAGATTCAAGAAAATCTTTTAAAGAAGATTTAGATCTGAAATTGCTGACAAGATTAGAATATTCACGAACGATAGCACCTTCAGCATGAATATTATTTGATTGAGCATCTTCATTGGTGATTCCGTAATTTCCAATTAAAGGATAAGTAAATAATACAATTTGACCTTTGTATGAAGGATCAGTAAGAATTTCTTCGTATCCAGACATTGCTGTATTGAATACAAACTCAGCAAAAAAAGTTCCTTCAGAAGCAAAAGTATATCCAAAATCGAAATACCCATTTTCCAATGCAATAATAGCTTTTTTCATTTATTTTCCATTTAATTGTAGTGTATCGGTTACAAAATTAAAACATTTAGTAATTAAAATGAAATTTCAGTAAAATTACTTATTAAAATTGGGAAAAATGGTATTAATTTTGAATGTTGGAAAAAGTGATTACTAATTAAATAAAATAGTTGGTAGATTTATGAAAAAATATTCATAAAATTACAAACTTTTCAACAAAATTGCATGATAGTTGTTGATAAATAAAATAAATTTGTTAATTTTAGTTGTTAAAAGCTATAAAAATCAAAATATTATTCAAAATTGGGTGAATAAATTGAAAAAATACATACTGATATTCTTAATACTATGCTCGTATAACTTATATTCTCAAGCCAACGGTTTGATAATATCAGATACTGGAGGCGATCCAGATATAAACGAATCAGCAATATTAGAATTAATATCAAATGATAAAGGTATTCTAATACCGAGACTTACAACTATTCAGCGAGATGCTATTACTGTTGGTGCAACTCAAAATGGATTAGTAATCTTCAATACTGATGAAGGAAAGTTTCAATATTATCTACATTCTTTACCAGGTTGGGTAACGATTGTGCCGAACGGATTAAGTGGAACAGGTAACTCAAATCAAGTTGCTTTTTTCGTTGGTGGTAATAATTCTACTTCGTTGAGTGGAGATTCTGGGTTATTTTACAATCCGTCCAATACTTTTTTAGGAATTGGAACAGAAAATCCTCAATTTGCCTTAGATGTTAATGGAGCAGCTCGAGTAGGCGGACCATCAACAAGTGGTACAATAATATTAAATTCAGATCAAATTCCAACAGATTATCAAGCAATTTTATTAGCAAATCCCAATAGCACAGAAGATGTGATTTTTACTTTTCCTCCTGATAATGGAACTACTGGATTTTCATTAGTTACAGATGGTCAAGGAAATTTATCTTGGTCAGATTCTCCTGAAATTTCACAAGATGCGATAAATACTGCTGGCACCCAAGGTGGTATTTTGTTCAATAATAGTGGAACAATGACAACTTCTAATGGAATTGTTGTTGATAATTCATCAACATTTTTAGGAATCGGAACAGATTCACCAAGTCAAGCATTAGATGTAGCAAATGGATATATTAAAACAGGTGATGCAGATAATAATGATGGTGGATTATTAATAGAAAATTCAAGCAGTTCATTTACAAGTTG
>JAUIIX010000033.1 GCA_030431515.1 bacterium | reverse complement strand
TACAGAAATTGATGCAGTTGTTGTGGGATTAGCTGGTGTTTGGTTAGAAGAAGAAAAAAAGAGATCTGCTCATTTATTAAAAACTTTGGGTAGAGGTTATAAATTTGAATTAAATGATTTGATTGTAACATCTGATGCAGAAATTGCTTTAGAAGGTGCATTTGAAGGTGAAGATGGTATTATTACAATCGTTGGAACTGGCTCAATCGCATTAGGTAAAAATAAGGATGGCTTTTCAAGATGTGGTGGATGGGGTATTGAATTAGATGATGAAGGTAGTGGAGCTTGGATTGGTAGAGAAGGATTAACAGCAGTAGTTAGAGCAATTGACGGTAGAGGTCAAAAAACTATGATGACGGACTTGGTTGAAGATTTATATCCGACTATCAGTATTGCTAACCCAAGAACAATTGTGAAAGCTTATAATGAAGGTGCTTTCAAATATCACATGTTAACTCCGACTGTGATGCGATGTGCTGAAGAAGGTGATGAAGTTGCATTAAAGATAATTAATCGTAGTGCTAAACACTTAGCAGAATTACCTCAAGCATTGAAAGGTAATTTTAAGAAAAAACCTGTTCAAGTTGCTTTGATGGGTGGGATTATTGATAATGATACTTTATTAGCAAACTTACTTATCGAAGAAATCAAAAAAGATAAAGAAATAGAATTAGTAGAGCCAAAAGGTACTGCATTAAATGGAGCGTATAAAATGGCATTAGATTTAATTAATGAAATGGAATGAATTAAATAAAAGGTTCATTCAATCTTAATTCAATTTCTTCTATTTCATTAGTATAATTCTGAATATCTGATTTTAATTCTTGAATTTTAGCTTCTGTTGCTTTTATATCTGCGTTTATCACAGATTTAATTTCCTGTTGATCTTTAATTTTAATATTGACATTTTCAATTTTGCCTTCTAATTCTTTACGTTTTTCTTTATCTCTATTTCTAATATAGATACGATATAAAGACTTAGAAGTAAATATTAATCCTAATATACTTGCTATTCTGAATATCCAATTTAAGATATTTATAAATATTTCAGAATCAATTAAATTTAATAGAAAACTATCAAAAAAACTTAAAGTAATAAGTATAATAGATAATAAAGAAATAGTTAAAGTTTGAATAACAGGTCTTTTATGTTTGTATGGCTTTAGAGTTTTTTCTAATGAAGCCAATGTATTCTCTTCTTGAAATATTTCATTACATATATTTTCTAATTCTTTAGTAAATTTATCATGATCTTTTTGATAATTTTTAATACTATCCTTAGTTACTTTAATATTATTATCAAATTCACTTTTCTTATCATAAAGGGTTTTCTTAGTTGTTAGCCAATTTTCCTTTACCCTTTTCTTTAGCATCACATAATTCTTATCATCAACTATTTTATTATATCTATCAAGCTGAGAATCATATTCTTTTTTAATACTTAGATGAAAATTGTTTTTATTAAGTAAGTTTTTATACTTATCAATCAGGACTATTAATTTCTTATATAAATCTGGAAATATATTACTTAAAGCAGTATTTGTATCAAAATAATTATAGTAAGCTAATTTTCTAAAGATATTAAAATCTTCGATTGGCATTTTAGTTAAAAAATTAAGTATAAAAGTATTTAATTTAGCTCTACCACTTAACTCATTAAATAGTTCTTGATTATTAATTTCATAAATATAATTAATATATCTATTTATTTCTGGCTCAATATGAAAGATACCATTTTCAATATTAACAAAGTAAAAATTACTAATATAATTATTAATTATTTTATCAGAAAGTTTTAGTTCAGGGAACATAGCAAAGGAAGTAGCGTTGAATTTATTTAAAATTATAGCAACAGTTAGGAACTGTCTTTCATAATTAGATGAATATTTGAAAAACAATTCTTCAGCATATTGAAATTCATTAAACTCGGAATTAGGATAATTTTCTTTATACTCTTTAATAAATGGTATTTCTTCGAAAATATAGTCATCATTCAAATAAAACTTAGAGTCTAATTCGATTTTAGATTGATATTTTTCAAAAGATTTATTCCTTGATGAAACAATAATTCTAATGTCGATTAAGTCAGAAAGTTTTAAATCTTTATCTTTTGTAAAGTCATAATTTTCAAATTTATTTAAGTTAGTATCAATATGTTCAATTAGATAACTAATAAAGTTGTTATCAATAAAATTGAGAATATGGTCAACCTCATCTATTACAAATATTATCTGTTTAGTTTTACTTGCTTTAGATATATCTTCAAAATTAAAATTAGGGTAAAGGAAATTGATGATATCAACAAGTAAAGACTCAACTACTATTTTTCCTTGTTCCCAAACAATTTTTTGATCTGCTTTATTTATAAATGAGTCTTTATATTGTGAAATATCTACTTTCTCATTGTAAAAGTAGTCAAAATTATTCTGAATAAAGTTATGATTTAGGATTTTAGTATATAATTCTTCATTTGATTCTTTATAATGATTAAGAATTTCCATAAATCTATTCAAATTAATAGCAGTTTCATTGAAAACAGCATCGGGGTGTTGTTCAATAAATTTCTCGGCAAAATAATTTGCTAACTCACAAATAAAATTTCCTTGAAAATCATTTGTATTAAAAATTAAACTTTTTCTATTTTCAATAAATTTTGAAATTAATAAAGACTTACCAGAAGCCATACCACCAGTAAGTAATAAAACTTTATGTTCTTTATAAAAACAACTATCTAATTCTTTTATTTTTTCTATCATTTCAAAATTTAAAGATTAATTCGACTAAAGTACCATTATTAAGTTTGGTTACATTAAAATCATTTGCTAATTCTTTCATTAAGAATACGCCTCTACCATTGTCTTTTAGTAAGTTTTCAGGATTTCTAGGGTCAGCCACTTTTTCAGGATTAAATCCTAATCCTTCATCTTGAATTTTACAGTTAATATATGTATTATCACCTTTTAGTTCAACAGTAACTAACTTAGAAGGGTCGTACTTATTGCCATGTCCTGCTGCATTATTAATGCCTTCTGTAACAGCAACCATTATTTTAAAGTAAATATCATCTTTAACATTGTATTTATCTTTATAATCCAAAAATAAATCTTCAAAATCTCTAATGATATTTTTACTACTTTTAACTTTCCTTATTTCAAAATACTCTTTCATTTATTAATATCAATTTTTGTTTCTAAACGCAAATTAGGAATAATTCTTGAATTATCGCCTATTTTCTGATATTCGTACCAACCGTATAATGCTAAACTTGTCCTATCATTAAGCTTAAATCCTAAATCTACTACAGGACTAATAGATTTTAAAAAGAACGAATCATTACCTAGATTACCTAAGTTTCTTTGACTTTCTAAACTGAGATTATAATATCTAATCCCAACACCATAAAAATTATCTCTATCATAGTAATAAATCAAAGAATTAGTATAAAATTCTAATTTTTCGTCAGATACTGATTGAGAAAATCTATCCCAACTGAATAATCCAGTTTCCCTATATCTAAATAAGTAAGATACATTAATTCTAAAATGAGAATTAAACTTATAATTAACTGAATCTCTAATTGTCAAAGACCTTTGTATATCACTTTTTATTGTTTGAAATAGATGTTCATAGTCATAACTTCTAAAATTTACAAATATTTGAAATTCTGGACTAAATTCTAAGTCATTATAATCATACTTAAAATAAGGAATAAACTTTATACTTCTTTCTTTGACGTTATTGATTGAATTTTCTTTTTTTAAATATACTAAATGTCGAAATCTTCCTTCAAGTTCAACTCCACCTTGAAAAATTGAAGAGAAAATATGCTCATATTTTTGATTGTACCTTATGATAAGCTGATCTCTATCTCTATGTTCATTTTTACTGGGCGTATCGTATCTATTTACTTCAAAAACAAAATCACTAATTAGCAAGTTTCTATTATTTAAGTAGATAATATTTTCAAAATATAATCTGGTAAAACTATTTTTATAATCAAGTAAAGAAATATTATTCTGTTGATTAATCAAGTCATTAGGACTAATATCAAATTTTTGTAATGCTTCATTAGATAAATCTTCATCTTTATATTGAATAGCAAATCTTAAGAATGATTTATCAATAGTATATGTAAAACGAGTATATAAATCATAAGTATTTAAAAATCTAACTTCTTTTAAACCAGATCTTGAATTATTCAAATCAAAGTTCCTATAGGAATTATCTCTTGAAGTCTGTAAATAGTGAACTCTGATTTCATTTTTCAAACTATTGAATAAATAATAAGACATATCTAAAGATAAATTTAACTTATCCTCATTTCTGTTTTCAATTTGAACTTCATCTTCATCAAATGAACGAATGAAGTCATTTTTAATAGAATTGTAATTAGAATTAATATTTAAACTAGAATTTTCATCAACTTTCGATATACTTATTTCAGCATTATTAGTATTATAATCTCTATTAAGACTTCGATTTGTGTAATAATTTTCATATTGTGTACTTATTAAGAAATCATCAAAATTAAAACTATAATCAAAGTCAGAAGCAAATGCTGAAGCATTAGAAAGTACATTTGATTGATTATGGTAATCTAAACCATAATAAAAAGTTAAGAAATTAGATTCTTCAAAGTGATACATCAAACCAGGCATAAAACTATAATTAAGCAAATTGTTGTTATTGCTTACATTAAAATTATTTCCTACATATTGAGTATGATTCTTTAATGTATAATAAAGTTTGCTAATTGCTTTTTTTTCCCAGTTAAAAGTAAATTTTTGATTATCATTAATGTTTTTATTTAGGAGATAAGAATTTCCGTAATATTCTTGTTGAATTTTAAAATCCCCAAATGAATTATTAAAGTTTATATCAGCATTCAAATTAAAATTTATATTTTCATTAATTCTGTTAAATCCATAGTTTACATAGCTAATTTCAGTTGAAAGTAGAAGCACATTTGAAATTAACAATAATGAAAATAGTTTAAACATTAAAAAATTGATTTAATAATTCAAAATTACTAAAATACGAGATAATATAAAAGTAATTGTATATTTATTAGAAAATAATTTTAAATGAAAAAGAAAAGGTTAAACAAATAAAAAAAACGACTCATAAAGAGTCGTTTTTTTTTTAAGTAAAAGTATAAAGTTTAAGTTAACTTATTCCTAATCTTTTAAACATATAATCAACTGATTGGAACACTTTTTCAAATGAAAATAAATCATTTAATTCTTTTTCTGTAAAGTATTTCATTATATCTTCATCATTCAATAAATTTGTCATTAATGGAATTTTTTCGTCCCAAGTTTTCATTGCATTACGTTGCACCCATACATAAGCTTCTTGACGTTTAACACCTTTTTTTGCTAATGACAACAAAACTTTTTGTGAGTGAATCAAACCATGAGTTAATTCTAAATTCTCCATCATTCTTTCTGGATATACTACTAAATTATCAAGGACTCGAGTAATTCTTCTTAAAGCATAATTTGCTATAATTGTAGAGTCAGGCATTATAACTCTTTCAACAGAAGAATGACTTATATCTCTTTCGTGCCATAAAGCATTATTTTCAATGGCAGCCATACTATTAGAACGTAATAATCTTGCTTGACCAGTAAGATTTTCAGAAGCAATAGGATTACGCTTATGAGGCATTGCAGAGCTTCCTTTTTGTCCTTTTGAGAAGAATTCTTCTGCTTCTCTTACTTCAGTTCTTTGTAGATGTCTAATTTCAATTGAAATTTTTTCAATTAATGAACCAATCGAAGCCAATACCTGCATATAACTTGAGTGAACATCTCTTGATATTACTTGAGTTGAAACATTTACTGGTTTAAGTCCTAATTTATTAGCAACATATTCTTCAATGAATGGTTCCATGTGTTCATAAGTACCAACAGCACCAGAAATCATACATAAAGAAACATCTTCAACAGCTAAATCAAATCTTTTTTTAAGGCGATATAATTCATCTAACCATAAGGCAAACTTTATTCCGAAAGTCATCGCTTCAGCGTGAATACCGTGACTTCTACCTACACAAGGTGTATGTTTAAATTCAATTGCTCTTCTTTTTAATACTTCAATTAAATTATCAATGTCTTTTGATATAATCTCAGATGCTTGTTTTAATTGCACAGATAATGCAGTATCTAAAACATCGGAAGAAGTCATACCCAAATGTATAAATCTTGAATCTTCGCCAACATGCTCTTCTACATTTGTTAAAAAAGCAATTATATCATGTTTAGTTACTTCTTCTATTTCTAATATTCTATTAGCATCACACTTTGCAGTACTTCTAATATGTTGAGCAGTCTCTTTTGTTAAAATTCCTAACTCGGCCATTGCTTCAACTGCTAATATTTCAATCTCTAACCAAGTATTATACTTATTCTGTTCTGTCCAAATTGCACCCATTTCAGGTAAAGTATATCTCTCAACCATAATTTTTTCCTTTAAAATCAAATAATTTTTACAAAAATACGATATATATTATAATTGTTACATATTTCTAAAATGTTTTTTCTAAAATGAGTTAAATTTGAAAATATTTTTACTAATAATAACTTTAACTAACTTTGTTTATTCTCAAAGCGTACAACTATTTAATATAGATGCTTCAAATTATCCTTTAATAAAAAGTAATATTTTATTATTAGATGTAAATGGTAATGTTATATATTCACCAAATAAAGACTACTTTAATTTATTTGAAAATGGTATTGAAAGAGAAGTAATTTCTTTAGAATGTGGTAATATACCTGAAAAGAAAGCAACATCTACTATACTTTCTATGGACTTATCATTATCAATGAAAGGAATATCTTTTAATCTTGCTATTCAAGGAGCTAATAGTTTAATCGAATTAATCAATAGCAAAAGTGAAGTTGCTATTTCTGGATTTTCTGATGACGCCTTATTGGTCAATGATTTTACTTCTGATAAGAATTTACTTTTAACTTCATTAGGAAGCATGATTTTATTGGGTGGAACTAATTTTGAAAAAGCTTTTTTAAATAAGGATAATGGAGCAATAGCTTTAGCAAAAAGAGCAAAGAATCAACCTATAATAATTTTTCTAACTGATGGAGTATCTACAGGTAAGTATCAAGAAGTTATTGATGAAGCAAAAAAAATAAATGCTATTGTTTATTCTATTGTATTATTTAATGAAGTTCCTAAGTTTCTTGAAGAAGTTAGTAATAACACAGGTGGTATAATTTATGATAACGTTACTACCTTAAAACAAATAGTTAATATTTATCAAACAATTTATAAATTATCTGAAATTGAAAATACTTGTTCGATAGAATGGTTTAGTAATAATTGTGATATAGAAAGAACTGTAAACTATAATTACTCTAATTCTAACAATAGTTCAAAATATAAAGTTGAAGAAAATTTACTTTCTTCATTTTATTATCCTAACAGTCAATTCTATTCCTTCAATGATACAAAAATAAATACAAGTGGTAGAAGAATATTAAAGTTAGAAGCAAGAGTTGATACTTTAGTTATAGATTCAATTGTTTCTTCTAATTCTAAATTTAAGATAGTTTTACCAACTGGTATTAATTATCCAATAACAATTCCTAAAGATACTGAAATCAGTTTATTTATTGATTTTGAATACGATGAAGAAGGATTTCAATTTAGCGAATTTACTATTAACTCAAATGTATGTCAGGATAATACTTTCTTTGCAAGTGGTGGGAAGCCAGAAGGAGCAAATGAATCATACATTGATATCATTGAACCAAATGGAGGTGAAATTTATTATAGAGGGGCTGATTCGCTTATTAAATGGCAAGCTAATTACCCAGATGATAAATTGCTTATTGAATTTTCTTCTGATAATGGGAATAAATGGCAAGAAGTTGTAAAACAATATTCCGGGTATAGTTATAAATATAAATATCCATTTATAACTAGTAATGAATGTTTGATAAGAATAACAAAATTGTCAGACTCGTCTGCTTATGAATACAAAGTTATAAATACAGATTCGATAAATAACACTTCTATATCTTGGCAGAAGAGTGGTTTGAATTTAATTCTTGGTGGAAATGATGGATATATTCGTTTTGTTAGTGGATTTAATCATTCTCAAACTAAGAAAATATATGCTCATCCTGTTGTTACTGATGTTGAGTGGTCACCAGATGCAATTAGGTTTGCAAGCGCTGGAAGTGATGGGAAAATTAAATTATGGTTAGATAATAATGATACTCCCGTAGATAGCATTCAAGCATATCCAGATGAAGTAAGTGTTATAGAATGGAGTCCAGATGGATCAAAAATATTGTCAGGTGATAAATATGGAAACTTAAAGGTTTGGAATTCCTCTGACTTATCTATTATTAAAACTGAAAAAGTATCTCAAAAAAGTATCAATGATATAAGATTTTCACCTAATGGGAGTAAAATTGCCATCGCTTTAGGTGATACAAGTATTTCAGTATTGTTTGCAAGTAATTACCTTCCTGTTTCTAAATATCCTGTTCATAGAGGAGAAGTTACATCTTTAGATTGGCTTGATAATGATAGACTTGTATCCGTGAGTTCTCAAGCATTTAATAATCAATTAATTATTTCATCTTCTAATCTTGGTGCAGAAGTTTATTCATTTAAAGTAAACGAAACATTAAGTAAAGTAAGAGCAAATCTTGATAGTAAATTGTTTACTTTTACTGGTGATAGAGGAAAAACATATATTTATAGTGCAGATGATTATAGTGAGAAATATGATATAAATAGTGAATCTTCATGGCGAAATAATGATCTATGTTGGAGTCCTGATAACTCAAGAATTGCAGTTAGTTCTTTTGGTAAAAATAGTGGTCAAACAGTAAAATTTAATGCTGTAGATCAATATCCTGAATTTAGAACTACATCAAATTCTAATTTTAGCTTAGTAAATGCAAATATTGATATTAATGGTTTTGATTTCGGAAAGGTATTAATAAATAGAACAAAAGTAGATAGCATAACTAATTTCATTAAAATTACTTCTTTAATTCCTGTTAAAATTGATTCAATTAGATTATTAAATGATTTTAATAATGTCTTTACTATACAATCTATTAAAAATATTTCTTTAGAATCTGATAAATACTTAAAATTAGAAGTATCTTTTACACCAAAAAGTGAAAATAATTATAATTCAAGGATTGAGATCTTCACAGAATTAAATAAGTATTCCACAAGTATATCTGGTATCGGATACTCAAATGGTATAAAAGATTATAATTTAGATTTTGGAGAAGTAGAATTGAATACTCCAATAAGAAAGCAATTAGAGATTTCTAATTCAAGTATTAATGACATAATAGTTGATAGTATTAGAATAGTAGGTCCAGATTTAATTTCTTATAAAATTATACAAGGTGGTGCATCCTCAACTTTAAAATCTAATAATCAGAATACAAAATTGCTTGTATTTGAATTTGAAACAAAACAAGCCCTAAGGACTAACTCAATAGCTTTAATATATTTTAATGAAGAAAATGCACCTTCAAGAATTAGTTTATCTGGAATTGGAATCAAACCTGAATTAGAATTTACTTTTCAAGATACTTTGATTTCTGAATGTAATCTAAATAAAACTTTTGAAATAAAATTTAGAAATAACGGTAAATCTATTTTACAAATATCTGATTTATCTGCAAATAATATTAATTTTGATAAGTTTAATTTTGAGATTTCTCCTTCTTCCGAAGAAATAATAATTGCAACTATAAATGAAAATAATTCTGGAACCTTTGATTTAGACTTTCAATTTAAATCAAATGATAATAATTATATAATTGTTAAAGATAGTATAAACTTCATAAATAACTTAACAGAGTATAATTATAGTACAAGTGAATTAATTTTTGAAGTTAATCAATTAAATCAGCAAGTTAACCAAGAGTTAGTAGTTACTAATACAGGTGATAAATTAATTAAATGGGACTACCAATTACCTTATTCTATTAATAATTCTGACTTCAAATTAATTAATATCACAAATATAGAAATAAATAAAAATGAAAGTTCAACATTTATATTTGAATACACTAATTTAACTAATAATCAAGAGATTGAACTGTTTGATTTAGTTGATAATTGCAATATACAACAAAGCATTAAATTAAGTTCAAAAATGATGCAGAATTCAAATAATATTGAATATCAAAAGAGTTATTCTCTTAAAAGTAAATGCGATAGTATATTAAATTTAAACTTACAAATCAAAAATCTTAATTCAGAAAATATTGAAATATCAAAAATTACAAGCACTCTTGAAATTACTAATAATATAACTTATCCCATTACTTTAAAATCAAATATTCAAGAAAGTATTTTATTAAATTTAAAATTAACTAAATATGGTTTTTATTCTGAAATTATAACATTTGAGATTAATGGAATTGAATATAATATTGATTTAGAAATAGATAGAGAAGATGTAAGATTTAATATTTTTGAAACTTACAAACAAGTTGAAATAAAAAGTAGTCAAAAAAGTGAGTCATATTTTGTAGTAGAAAATTTAGGGAATACTGAACTTAATTGGAATTATATCAGTTATATTTTTGAAGGAGTTAAAATTACTGATATTCAACCACTATCTACTCCGATTAATTCAAGTTCTACATTTTACATTGAATATTCAGAATTGACTCCAAGAATAGTAGATTTTTTAATTGAAGATGAATGTGGTAAATCTGATTCAATTCTTTTAGAGTTTTACTTGGGTGATATTCCTCAATTAAGTATTTCGATAGATGATATTAATTCAAATGTAGGTGATGAAGTTCCTTTAAATATAAACTTAATCAGTTATGATAAATTTGATTTTAAAGAGAAACAAGGATTAAAATTTAAACTATCCTACAATCCAAGTTTATTAAAAACCTCAAATAATGATTTGCTATACAACAATGACTTAATGTATGAAAATTATACATTAAACTTCGATGAGTTAAAGAATAATAAATGGACTATTTTTCCAAATACTGTTCTTTGGGGGAATGACTCAACTTCTGAGTTAAATATATCAGATATAGAATTTATTGAAAATGACGAAGCAAAAATTATAGATTTTACAAATGGACTATTAAGAGTAATAGACCTTTGTCAAATTGGTGGTACTCGTCTATATAAATCTCATAATTTACCTTTTGTAGAAAAAATATCGCCAAATCCAATAAGTGAAAATCTTTCTTTAGACATCTTTATTCCAAATAATTCTAACATAACTATTGATGTATTTGATATGAATGGATTTAATTCTTATTCTATAAATAATCAATATATAGCAGATAAACTTAAAATCCCAATTAAACACAAGTTAAATAACGGAGTGTACCTTGTTAAAATCAATATATCTGATGAAAAGACAATGCAGATATATACCTTTTACGAAAAATTTGTTGTAATCAATTAACTCATATTATAATTATTAAATTATCTTCTAATTTTTCCTTAATTTTGAAAATAAATTAAAGGAAATAGCATATTAAATACGATGTAATAATAATAGGAGCAGGTGCAGCAGGAATGATGGCTGCAATTGAAGCTGGTAAGAATAATAAAAAAGTATTAGTATTAGAACATAACTCTGAAATTGGACATAAAATTTTAATTTCTGGTGGTGGTAGATGTAATTTTACTAATATTTATGCATCTCCAGAAAATTATATCTCATCAAACCCACATTTTATACGTTCAGCATTTTCAGAATATACTCCATCAGATTTTATATCTTTAGTTGAAAAATATGATATTGAATATTATGAAAAAAAGTTGGGTCAAATATTTTGCAGAAAATCTTCAAAGCAGATAATTAACTTACTTATTGATGAAGCAGAGCTTTACAATGTTGAAATTAAAACTTCAACAAAAGTGAATGACGTAAATAAATTAGAAGACTGCTACGAAGTGTTAACAGATAATGGCTATAATATATCAAACAAATTAGTTATTGCTTGTGGTGGATTATCTTTCCCCAAAAAAGGTGCAACTGACCTTGGTTATAGAATAGCAAAAAAGTTTAATCATAAAATTATCGCTACTTACCCAGCTTTAGTACCTTTTGTATTACCAGTTCCACAAATGAAGAAGTTATCAGAGCTAAGCGGTATTTCTTTCGACTCGAATATTTCCTTGATTTTTAATAACAAGCCAAGAAGTAAAAATAAAAAAATAAATTTTTCAGAAAATGTATTAATTACTCATAAAGGTATGAGTGGACCTGCTATTTTGCAAATATCTTCTTATTGGCAAAAAGGAGATAATCTTAAAATAAAAATTGAACCTAACTTAGATATTGAAAAGTTACTTGAAGATAATTCTAAATCAAATAAAGAATTACGATTATTGCTTGCTGATTTAGTTTCACAAAGATTTGCTGATTATTTGTGCTATGAATTAAATATTCATAAACCTATCAATCAATTATCTAAAAAAGATAAAGTTAAGATTATTGATTTAATAAATAACTTCATAGTAACACCAATTGAAACAGAAGGTTATGCTAAAGCAGAAGTTACAATAGGTGGTGTTGACACAAAAGAACTTAATCAAAAAACAATGGAATCACTAAAACATAAAGGACTATACTTCATTGGAGAAGTAGTTGATGTAACTGGATGGTTAGGTGGCTATAATTTTCAATGGGCTTGGTCTTCTGGCTATGTTTGTGGAAAAAGTATTAGTTAATCGGTATTAAAATAAATTTTTAAATAGATAATTTCCTTAATTTTGTTTTTTAAATTGTGAGTTAAAATGATAAAATCAATTGCAATACTAATATTACTAACTAATATGAATATAATGAGCCAATTACAAGAACCATCAGCACCGAAAATCAAACATATTTTTGAAGAGTTTGGAAAGCAAAGAATAGATATTTACTATTGGATGAATAAAAGAGATTCCAAAGAAGTAATTGATTATATTACAGAAGAAAATAATTACACAAATACAATCCTAAAAAGTACTGAAAAACTTCAAGACGAACTTTTTACTGAAATCACAGGTAGAATTAAAGAAAGAGAGGAAACTGTTCCTTACTTCCATAATGATTATTGGTATTATTCAAGATACGAAGAAGGAAAAGAATATCAAATTTCTTATAGAAAACATAAAACATTAGATGCTAAAGAAGAAGTTATACTTGACCAAAATTTGCTTGCCGAAGGAAAAGCATACTTTGCAGTAGGTGGAATGCAAGTTTCCCCAAATAATAAGTTATTAGTTTATGGATATGATGATATTTCCAGAAGACAATATAAGCTTAAGATTATTAATTTAGAAACTGGTGAATATTTTAAAGATGAGATACTGAACACAAATGGTATTGCTTATTGGGCTAATGATAATAAAACTCTATTTTATGTTTTGAAAGATGCTCAAACATTAAGAACATATAAAGTTATGAAACATACTTTAGGTACTGATATAACTAAAGACGAAGTCGTATTCGAAGAACTTGATGACACTTTTGATGTTTATGTAAATAGATCTAAAAGTGGTAAATATATTTGGGTACAATCTCATAGCACTTTATCGTCTGAAGTTCAATTCCTAAGTGCTGATAATCCAAATTCTAAACTACAAATAATTAGTAAAAGAGAAAAAGACCATGAATATGATGTTAGTAATATTGATGATACATTTTATATTAAAACTAACTGGAAAGCAAAAAATTTCAGATTAATGAAATGTAAAGTTGATAATTTTTCTAAAGATAAATGGATAGAAGTTATTCCAAATAGGGAAGATGTGCTTTTCGAAGAATTTGAATTATTTAACAATTATCTTGTAATTGAAGAAAGAAAAGCAGGATTATTAAATATTAGAATTATTGATAAATCAAACTCAAACATAGATTATAATATTGACTTTGATGAACCATCTTACCTTGCTTCGCTTAGTACAAACCCTACATTTGATACTGATAAATTAAGATTTGTGTATTCTTCGCTTTCTACTCCAAATTCAACTTTTGAGTTTGATATGAGAACCAAAGAAAAAACTTTACTTAAAGAAAAAGAAGTACTTGGTGATTTTAATAAAAATAATTATCAAGTTGAAAGATTACAACTTACAGCAAGAGATGGCAAAAAAATTCCAGTTTCTGTAGTTTATAAAAAAGGTCTTAAAAAAGACGGCTCTAATCCATTATTACTTTATGGATATGGAAGTTATGGCTATACAATTGATGCAGGATTTAACTTTGACAGACTTTCACTTCTAAATAGGGGCTTCATTTATGTTATTGCTCATATTAGAGGTGGGGAAGACTTAGGTAGGTCTTGGTATGAAGACGGAAAATTATTGAACAAGAAAAATACTTTTTACGATTTTATTGATTGTGGAAAAGAATTAATCAAACTAAAATATACCAACTCTAACAAAATGTTTGCAATGGGCGGAAGTGCTGGTGGATTATTAATGGGTGCAGTTTTGAATTATGAACCAACTTTATTTAAAGGTATGATTGCCGCAGTTCCTTTTGTTGATGTAATGACTACAATGTTCGATGAATCTATACCGCTAACTACAAGCGAGTATGACGAATGGGGAAACCCGAATAATGAAACATATTATGATTATATGCTTTCCTACTCACCTTATGATAATGTTGAAAGCAAGGCTTATACAAACTTATTAATTACAAGTGGTTATCACGACAGTCAAGTTCAGTATTGGGAGCCATTAAAATGGATTGCAAAATTGAGAGATTACAGGACTAATAAAAGTAATTTACTACTATTACACATGCAAATGGAAGCAGGTCATGGTGGAGCTTCTGGTCGTTATCAAAAATATAAAGAAACCGCTTTAGAGTATGCTTTCTTATTAAAATTATTAGAAAATTAAGAATGCCATCTATAACTAGATTTTAAATCCTCTATTTTTTTCCAAGTAAGAATAGGGGTTCTTTTTATTCCAAAATATTCTAATTGAGGTGCTTTCAATAGCAAATGACCATTATCAAATTCATAAAATCTTTTTACTCTGTTATTCATCCAATTTGGAAACAAAGATAAATCAATTTCATGAATAATATAATTTCTATTCTCGTTAATCGAATACTTACCAAAATATGAGATGAAGCCATTAAATGCTTCTCTTATTTCGTCATCTTCTCCAAATCTAAAGTCTTCATTTTTAAAATTTGCTCTCATTGTAGAACCTAATTGAGCAGACATTATTTCATTATCAGCATAATGAAGTAATCCTCTTACATTCTGACCAAAAGGAAGGAAAATATCTCCATCATCGGCAATTGCCTCAAATTTTACTAAATCCCAGTATCCAAGGATAGATAATTTTGTAATATTCATTATTTACTCACGAATTATATTTTTTCAACACAAAGTCGCCAATATGGAAAACTCTTTTTAATACAATGTATTTCTTGATCAGTTTTTGGAAAATCCCAACTATCAGGCGTATATATTCTAAATTTTTGATTATCACTATTAAACTTATTAAGAAGTTTCAATTGGTGATTATAAACATCTTCAATGTCTGTTTGAAGGTATAAAGTTCCACCCTTTTTTAATACTCTGTAACAATCTTCAATAAATTCTAATTTGAAAGCTCTTCTTTTCTTATGTTTTTCTTTAAACCAAGGGTCAGGAAAGAAATAAAAAATCTTCTCAATACTTTCAGTTTCAATAAAATTAATTCTATTAACAACAGAATACCAGAGAGCATGAACATTAGGTAATTTCTCACCTTTAATTACTTCATTAATCCAATTAACAGGGTGAATGCGAACTTCAATTCCTAAAATATTTTGATTTTTTAATTCTAATGAATAATCTAAAAGAAATTTACCCATTCCACACCCAATATCAAGAATTTCAGGAGCTTTTGAATCTCCAAAGTATTCTGCCCAATTAACATTTTCAACTAATGGGGGATATGTTTCTGTAATTTTTATAGATTGTTTGTTCAGAGGGAAATATAAATTTGAAGATACATGATGTCTTATTCTTACATCAAAAGGATATTTATTATAATCAATTGCCATATTATTTCAATAAATCAAAGTTGTCTGGTGATTTTCTTAATGTATGATCCAAATGTGACGTTAATTTCTTAACATTTATTTTCCTTAGTTCTGGCATTTGTTTAACTAACACTCTCCAAGCTTCTATACTACCATAATTAAACTCATCTTCATCAGGATTAATTAAATTAGCTCTAATCTTAGTAAATGCATCTGCAAAGCTAACTATTGCAACTAAATCAATTGAGGCATCGTTTTGAGCAGGAAATTTGTAAAATGCAATAATTCTATGAATTTCTTCTGGTAATTTCCACAAATGAGCCATTTGCAGTCCAACTTCAATATGATTTTCGTTAAATACCTCTTTTTCAGCAGCAAGTTCATTTAGCCCTTCTTGTGAAATTAATTGTCTGACTAAAGAATACTCTTTAGGATGGACTTGCAACATAGCCATTTTACCAATATCATGAAGTAAACCACCAACAAATTCATTATCTTCAAAATTCTTTCTTAAAATCTGTGTTAGAGTTTTAGAAGTCATTCCAGTTAGATAAGAATGTTGAAAAAATCTTTCCATTAAAATAGCGGCATCTTTATGAGCATTGATAAAAAACTTAGAATAAATTGAAACTGAAAGTACAATATTTGAAATTCTTTTCATTCCTAATAGCATTAATGCATGTTGGATTGACCTTATTTCATTCCTTGTAGCAAAAATAGGGGAGTTAGCAACTCTTAACAACTTCATTGTTAGAATTGGGTCTGCTTCTATAAGTTTAGCTATTTCATTAAGTTCTGCATTTTTATTTTGAATTAATTTCAAAACTCTTCCAGCTACATGTGGAAGAGATGCTAAATCTTGATTTTTCTTAATTGCATCTATAATTGCCATATTCAGTATTTAATTTTTTAAAATTTAAAAATTAAAAGCACAAATTACAAAATTTATCATTGCTTTAAAAATTATTTTAATTTAGATAAAAATCCAGAGCCATCTTTACCTTTATCATTTTTCTTTTTATTCACTTTGATTTTAATTTTTTTGCTTTGTTTATCTTTCTTTTCATCAACTACTTTTTTTGTTTCTTCATCAGTTTCGTTTTCTAACAAGTCTTCTAAAATATTATTTTCTTCAGAAACAGAATCAGAATCAACTTCATTTATCACTTCTTCTAAATTATTTTCTTTATCTATTTCTTCTAAATTATTTTTAAATTTATCTTTAATAGAGTCATAATTTTCACTATCTAATGTATCTTCTACCTCAAATTCAATAGATTCTTCATCACTAAACATATCATCAAATTCACTATCAAAATCTTCTGTAGCCGATGTCTGATAATCTTCTACATTACTTATTTCGTTCTCATCAATCAACTCTTCAGTATCATCAAAGCTAAAGTCATCAATACTTTCACTTTTACTTTCTAATTCATCAAAATTAATATTAAACTTATTTTTTACTTTATCTAAGTCAATATCTTCTTCAAAAATATTTTCTTCTTTTAAATTAGTAGCTTTATCTTTAATATCATTTTCAATATCAGCATCTTTATTGAAAAGCATATTATCTAAATCCATATCAGAATCTAATTTACTTTTTAAATCATTAAATTTAGAATCTATATCATTATCTTCATTGTTTGAAACTTTTGATTTTAATTCAGCAAACTCATCATCTAAAGTACTGTCTATACTACTTTTAAGAATTTCTAATTCATCATCTGATTTTTCAATATCATCAAATTCACTTTCATCATTCCATAAATCACCAAAATCATCATCTAAATCTATCTTTGACTTTTCTTCAACTGATTCTTCTTTTTGTTTTTTTAATAAATTGTCAATACCTTGGGATTCAATTTTCTCAATTTGTTCAATATCGATTATTTCATTATTAGTATCGTCTGCGGAATCACCACCAAAATCATCATCAAAAAAATCTTCAAAACTTAAACTTTCAGAATCATCTTTCTCTTCTTCTAACTTAGCTTGCTCTTTTTTAATAGTTGATTTATCTTTTAATTTTTGTAAAGGACTATCCTCTTCTAATTCAAATTCATCTGTTATTTCATCAATTTCATCCATTTCAGGAAATTTTTCAGATGATATTTTTTTAAGTTTACTTAAAATATCATCCATAGAACCTAAAGCAGAATCAGCTTTTTCACTACTAATATTAGTGTTTAGATCAACTTCATCAGGTTCGCTATACATATTAGGTAAGTTAAATTTACTTAATATAGAATCCGTTTCTTCTGAGGATATTAATCCACTTTCATCTAATCCATCATCCTCATCTTCTATAATATCTCCAGAACCAAAACCACTTTCACCAAATGCTCCAGGATCATATAATGTATGAGCCATAGTAGTTACTTCATCTTTAGGGACTTGATCTAATATTGCATATTTTTCAACTAATGCTTTAAAGTCTTTACTTGTTGATCTAAGACAATGAAAAAATAATAAAGTTAATTCATAGTTTGATAATTGAGCCATTAATAGTCCAAAATAGAAGGTATGTTGAGTTTTTTTCAAACTATCAATAAAGAATATTATGTTATAAAGATTCCTAAAGTAGTGACCTAAATCTGCTTGATATTCTAAGTAGAATGAATTATATGCTTTATCAAAAATTTTACTTAAACTATCTTCATCTTGGCTTGTCGTCATCTCAGCTGCTTCTTGAAAGAATCTTTTATAAATATCATAATATTCAACAAAAGCTTTTCTACCTTCAATATTTTTACTAACATTCTCACCTGTAACAAAATCTACTTCTTGTTGTTCGATTGTAATTGTTGAAATAATCTCACTGTGAAATCTAAGAAGTTGAAAGAAAGTTTCTTCATTCTTCTGTTCTTTAGCCATTTCATTCTGAATTCTAAATTCTTTCGTTTGAGCTACAACTTCATCGATTTGTTTTACAAGTAGTTCTTTTTGTCTTTCTAAGTCTTCTTTTTGACTTGATAGGGAAGCGTAAAATAACAAAACCCCTGCTAATGACCACAATGAACCTACTAAACCACCAATAAATTCACTTAAATCAACTATGTTAGCAGTTGCATCTTTTAATTTAATATCATTTACAGAACCAAGCCAAAAAGAAGTAACCATAATTATTGCACCAATTATGATAGCAACAATCGCCATTACCTCGAATGTATCTGAATTTTTAGCCCAATATCTTATTTTTTTAAACATTTTTACTCAATTATCTAAAAAATATTCATCAATCAAAATTTATGCCTTAATAGTTTTATAGATTTGAAGTTTTTCAAATCTAATACTATAAACATATTATTTTGAGAATTCAAATATTCATTATAAGAATATAAATTTCCAATTAAATCATAAAATCTAAAATTTACATCATCAAACTTTATATCATTTAATGACTTCTTATCAACCCCATTTACTATTTCTTTCTTTTTGAAATATTTTATTTCAGGAGTAATACCAAAGACTTCTTCGCTTACTGTATAAAATCCACTAATATTATTTTCCCAACAAATAGATTCACCTTGTGGTTCACTTGCTAATTTGTAATTTACAATATCTTGACCTGAACCATTTAAAGTATTATATAAATCTGTACCTCTTTTCCAGTAATAAACATTAGTATAATTCTTAATTAATATATGATTACCATCTGCTGAAATATCGCCTGCTGTAACCCAGCTTAATAAATTATCGCTCGAACCTATTTTCAATTCTGTCTTGTATTCAGCAATAACTACATCATTGTTATTATAAGGATAGCTTATAGAAAATACTTTTTCATTAGTTTCCCTTTTAGAGATTACTATTAAATCTTTACTAATAGGATCAAACATTAAACATTCACTATCATAATTTGAACTAGGATATTTGAATTCAATTCTTTTTACATCATTAATTATTATTGTATCTTTCAAGTTAAGTGGTTCTTCAAAATAATAAATATACTTTGTTTGATATGTTTTATCATTATCTCCAATATCACCAACAAAGATATAATTCTTGCCTTCTATAAACCCATAACTTATATCTTCCCAATCTCTATTAACAATATCTTTCAAAATTAAATTACAAATAATTTTTCCAGAATCGTTTAATCCATATATAATTCCTTTTCCACCAGAGTCATTATGAGACCAAATAATATCATGAAAACTACTTCTCTCCAAACCAGAAATTTCTTTTAAATTTGTTTGTGTCAATTTACCCTTCGAAATTGGATTCTCAAATTCAACTTGTCCAAATAAAACATTTAATATTATTAAATAGATATACACTATTTTCCTTTATAAATTGCTAATATTGCACCTAAAATAACAAGAATTGCTCCAATATAGCCAAATAAGGAAGTAGCTTCTTTACCTAACCATACATAATTAAATTTGTCTAAAATAGCCATAGTTGTAATAGTAATAATTGGATTTAAAGTAATAATTACACTAACTTTATTTGCAGGAGCATATTTTAATGCTTCACCTATAAAACCATAAGCTAGCAAAGTATTGACACCTAAAAATAATAATACTAATGTTGAAGATTGATTTAGATTTAGAAAACTACCAAAATTAGCAAATGGAGCAAACATAATCATGGGTATTAAGTAAATAATCAAATTTAATTGTTGTGGCTCATAATCTTTACTAAGTCTTTTTTGGAAAGATGCATATAAAACCCAAGAAACTGCAGCAATTATAATCAGAACCAATCCTAAATTCAAATCTTTATATATAAAGGAAGCATTATTTACTTGGTCATATAAAAACAAAATAAATCCAAAAATTACAAATATAAATCCAAAAACTTGTTTTAAACTTACTTTTTCTTTATAAATATAAATTCCAACTCCTGCTAATAAAACAGGACCGATTTGTATAACTATATTTGTTATTGTCGGATTAGTATAATTTAAACCTAACATAAAAAAGAGGTAATTGAATCCTAAAGCAATACCTGCAAATATTATTAGAATTGGCGGTTTTTTTAAAATGGAAATCGAAGAATTCTTCTTAAAATACAGGATTGAAAATAATACAACAAATGCAAAAGAAAATCTGAACCAAACAATAGTTATAGAATCTAAATCTACTAAACTAAACTTTAGAAATACAGCTAAAAAACCCCATAAAATAGAAGTGAATCCTGCGTAGATTAAACCTAAGTTTTCTTTTTTCAACTTTTCAACTCTGGTGAAATAGAATTATCGTCTCCAATTTTTTCCATAAATTTATCAAAATAATTGGAAGGTAAACCAAATGCCAATAAGTAAGATTTAATTAAAAATTTTTCATCTTGGGAAACTTTTCCATCAATAGCTAAAACCTTAAAAGAATGCTTTACTAATTCTTTTAATTCTCTTGTTTCTAAATATTTACGACAATCTCTTAATAAATCAGAAATATATTCTTCTTTTATTTGAGATTGGTAAAAATCATCAATTGCATGATAAATCTGACCTTGATATTCAGGATATGCATTTATTACAGATTCAATGTAATCTCTTTCAGAATCTAAATAAACCCCGTCTATCAAAGCCATGTGAAGCATAGTCGAAACTAATGTCTTCATAAATAAATTTCTTTTAAATTCTAATTCAAATTCACTCACAAACGAACATCTTGTTTAATTAAAAAAAATTGGTTTTAGTTTAGTCTTTTGATATTTTGCAAGTATTCATTCCACAAAGAGTATATAATGGACAGAAATTTATCAAACTTGTTACAACAAAAACAATACTTAAAACTACTAAAACAATCCCTAAAGTTCCTTCAACAATATTCATAAAATATAATGACAACATTACAACAGCTGCTATAATTCTTAATACTTTATCAATATTTCCCATATTCTTTTTCATATTTATCCTTTATTGTTAATTATTACTATTGATTATTCAATTGCTGGTTTTAAACTATCAAAAATCTCTTGAATTACTTCAAAAATATTTTCAGGGTCTTTGAACAAATCTTTTGCTTGATACTTTGGATTTGGTAGTTTCATCCTAACATCATAGATATAGGCATTAATCAAAAACTTCCCAGCTTCAAAATTAAATGTCCCTGTTATAACTTTATTAGCTTTTAACATCTTACATGCTTTCCAAACGTCAGATTGATATTGTGGATTAGAAGGGTCAATGTTTAACTCAGCTAATACACTTTCTACTTCCAAAACAGGTACTAATTCAAATTTGTCAGAATCAATAGTTTCTAACATTTTATATAAGGAGTCCTGCAAATCATAGCAATAGATTTGATATTCAAGATTTCCATCTGAATTACTAAATGGTAATACAGTAATTCTATCTTTGGAACTTAAGTTTAAGATAGAAATAAAAAACATAAACACTATAGTAAAAATAATTTTCATAATTTCCCAATATTATTTATTTAAAAAATTTCTCACTTCAATAAATTTTTCTCGAAGTGGTTGTTCATAAGTTAAAGCAATATCCCACTCTTTTGCTTTGGCTTTATCCATCAATTCTATACCTAAATGAGCAATATCATCTAAGCCAAATTGAAAACATGAACCTTTTAAAGTGTGTGCCAGGCGATATAAGTCCTCGCTATTTTTAGTTTCTACAAGTCTTTTAAAGTCATTGTCAATATCAAGTATCCAAGTATCAACAAATTCTCCAATCAACTCTTGAATAACTGGATCTTCAGGAATATTCATTCTCTTTTCCAAAAATTGTGTATAATAAGATTCAAATTAATACTTTATATTAAAAAATCAAAATTATATTTTTCCAATTACATCATAAACACAATTTAAAACTTATTCCTAAGAAAGATTTTGTGTTTATTTAATAAAATATTTAAAAATCTGATAAAAATATCATAATTTCGCTTTATATAAAAATTAACTATTAGAATTGAATGATTGAATTAGAAAAGAAAAAAGAAAGAGCATATATAGTATCATGTTTCAAAAAAGGAAATAGAAGAGATATTGAATTTGAAAATATGAATGAAATGGCTTTCTTAGCTGAAACAGCTGGTGCTGAGATAATTGATAAAATTTATCAAGAAGTTGAGAAAAAAAGTATATCAACTCTTATTGGAAAAGGTAAAATTGAAGAAATTAAACAATTAGCTTCTATAGATAAAATAGACTTAATAGTATTTGATAATGAATTGACTCCAGTTCAAATGAAAAATCTGGAAAAAGGACTTGATATAAGAGTGCTAGATAGAAGTGGTGTTATTCTTGATATTTTTGCATCAAGAGCAAAAACTAAACAGGCAAAAACACAAGTCGAATTAGCACAATTACAATATCTACTACCAAGACTAACTCGAATGTGGACTCACTTGTCAAAACAATTTGGTGGTATAGGTACCAAAGGTCCTGGAGAAACTCAAATAGAAACAGATAGACGACTTTTAAGAAATAGAATTGATCATTTGAAAGTAGTGCTTGCACAAATAAGTAAGCAAAATGAACAAAAACGAAAAGGGCAAAGTAAACTTCCAAGATTTGGTTTAGTTGGCTATACCAACGCTGGTAAATCTACATTAATGAAACTATTAACTAAAGAGAATGTTTATATTGAAAATAAATTATTCGCAACTTTAGATACTACTACAAGAAAATTCGAACTTCCCTTAGGTCAAGAAGCATTATTATCAGATACTGTTGGCTTTATTAAAAAATTACCTGCACATTTAGTTGCATCATTTGAAAGTACTTTAGCTGAAGCAAAAGAATCTGATTTTCTATTACATGTTGTTGATGTTTCACATCAATATTTTAGAGATCATATTGCAACTGTTAACGAAACATTAGAACGATTAGATATTAAGCATGAAAATAATATAATTGTTTTTAATAAAATAGATGCTATTGAAGATAATGATGAATTTTCAATGATAAAAGAAGAATACCCAAATTCCATTTTTATTTCTGCAGTTAAAGAAATAAATATCAACCAATTATTAAATTTACTTCAGAATAAATATAATGAATTAAGTAAGGACTATGATATACTAATTCCTTATACTTCAACAAAGCTATTAAATTCACTTTATGAATTATCAGAAGTTATTATGAGAAACGATAATGATGAAGGATACCGAATAAAAGTTCGAGTACCAAATGCTAAAATCGGTAAATTTAATAGTATATTTAAAGATTTACTTATTTGAATTAGCGTCTGATTTTAATTGTAAATATGTTTTATAACTTGGTTTGACAGGAGATTCAACCATAATCAATCTTGTATGTAAAGATACAAACATTTCAAATTTTGCTTCATCTTTAATTATAATATATGAATTCTCAGTTATGAATTTTCCATCTAATTCTATTTCACCTTTAATTATGTAAATAGAATAAAACTTTTCTTCACTAAATCTAAAAGTGAAATTTCCAGGTGATAACTTATAATCTGAAACTTTTACACCTTCACTATCTAATTGAGTTTTAGAATCTTCATCAACAATTACTTTAATAGTTTTACCAGGTAATTCTATTTGATGGAAATCATTTGAATCATAAACTTTCCAATCAAATACTTTTGCTAAAGATTTTTTAATGTCAGGATCAAACCAAATTTGCATGACTTCAGAGTTCTTAGCAATTTTAACAGCTTGATTAATCCCACCTCCACTTTTTAAAATCTCAACATCACCAGAGGTAATCTTTACCCATTCTTTTTTAATAGGATTATAATGTTCAATAGTACCTTTTATAACATAAGTCAAAATTTCAAAACCTTTGTGGGGATGCTCTTTAATCTCTCCACCAACATCAGTCCAAATTCTTGACCAAAAAAAAATATTTGAATATGGTCTTATGGACTTATTATCATGAGAAAAGCCAACGGGCTTATTCTCTTCAATAACTCCATTAGCTAATAGAGTTTTGTTTTGATTTTCATATAGTAATACCTTGTGTGGCATAGTATTTTTGACTTCTTTTTTTTGTTGATTATTTTAATTTTACAAAATTATGAATCTATTTCAAATTTTTATGTAAATTTGTATTTTAATATATTAACATTATCGACGAATATGACTAAACATTTATTATTTTTATTAATTATTTTTCCAACATTGCTTTTTTCTCAGAATGGAATGACCTTTGATGAATTAAAAGATAAGGTTTCAAATTACTTTGATGAGACTTTAATAAATGATATAATAAAAGAGTTACCCTCTGAAGAGAATTATAGAATATGGGGATGGGATGTAGGAGATTTCTCAGGAGATGGATATTATGATTTATCATTTGCTGTTAGAAAATTTGGAGTAGGTAACAAGAAAGTTGATGTCTATATGTTTTGTGATATAGAAGGATATTTAGTTAATGTTGCTAAATATGAAAAAGACTTTTTTGAAATTCCACTTGAAGTAGGAATTGTTATCAAAGATAATGTTTGTTATATAACTCAAAAAGAAAAACTTTACCATTGGAATGTTGAGGGCTTCACATTCGATAATGGGAATATTATATTAGTAGATAAATTTGAAACAGAAAAACTAACAAATTATACTAAAGAAACTTATAAAAACTATTTAGAATTAAAATCTAAAGAAAAATATATTGATACCAAGTCAGGGAATACAAAATACGAGGTTGAGTTCCTTACAATACCATCATACCCAAGAGGCAACGTTATTTACAAGGGCTTTAATAATAGTGCCTTTATCTATGACATAGATTATGTAATTAAAGGTGCTTATGATTGGCAAGGCGAAAAAGACGCATCTTTCTTTGTTTCTTCTGCTTATGATGAAGAATTTCTCTATCTAACTATCGATGTTAAAGATGATGAAATTGTTGTTCCATCTTGTGAAGAATGTACTTCAGATTATATTGATTTATGGTTTAATATAGATAATATAAATTCAAAAAATCTAATAACAAAAAAGAATAAGAAGGTTGAATACACTAACAACCTTGATAGTATTTTCTATAAATTTTCCTTATATTTAGGTGATTTTGCTGAAGAAAAGTCTTATGTCACTTTATCTTCAAACAAAGAAATTCCTAAGGATATAAAAGCAAATGTTTCTAAAGTAAAATCTGTTGCATTAGAAAATGAAGGTGGGTATATAGCTAAACTTAAAATCCCATATAATTTACTAGGAATTGATAGTATCAATAAATCAGATGTAGATGGTTTAGAATTATCTTGTACTATTATTGTAAATGATATAGATGATGAATTTAAACCAAATATGAAAACAGAAATTGCTAGTTCTAAATTTAAAGCAATGGAACCAAGATATTTTGGTAGAATCATCTTTATATCTGAAAAGAATTGGTATGGTAAATCTGAAAATATATATAATAATAAAATCCTAAATTATATTAAAGAATATGGTTTATAGGATTTACTTCAAAATAAAATAAAATGCTTCTTTTATACATATTCAATCTTTTTGTATTTTCAACTTCATTCGAATTAGAAATTGTCGAAGAGAAAATTTATGATAAAGTAGATTATTTTATATTTCAGAATGACTCTATTTTTGCAATTCAAGATGAATTTTATGAAAATAAAATTGTAATCAAAACAATCTATAATAATATTACTAATGTGAATGTATTAGATGATGCACAGCTTAAGTTTATAAATAAAGAAGATAAATTTATAGTTGCTCAAAAAAATAATTCATTATATTTATACGATATCCTCAATGATAAATATAAATATCTTCTCGAATTAAAAGAAGAATATGCTATTGATAATTTTAAATATATCCAATTCGATACTACATCACATCTACTTATAAATAATAATTATTATAAAGATGGGGAGTTAATACACAATAATGCTATAAATATAATTTACTTAAATGAATCCCTTTTCATTATGATTCAAAATCAAAACAACTTAACTTTATTAAAAAACAATGAAATAATTAACAGATACGAGTATTTTTATTCAGTAAACTTACTAAACTACAAAGAATCTTTATTACTTATTAACTCTTATCAAGATAGATTGTTGCTTAAAGAAATAAATACATCTGGTGAAATAACAAGTAATTATTGGTTAAATACAACGTATGAATACTTGAGTATTTCTGAGAAGTTAATTTACTATGATTTAATAGAACTTAAATTCAAATCTTTATTTGATGAAAATGAAGAGTTGTTTTCTTATATTAACAAGTTTGACAATTATATCTTGAATGATGATAAATTGATCATTAAAAATGCAAATACATTAGAATTTATAGAATTTGATGGAAATATTCAATTAAAATATGAAAATGACTTTAGAATTGATGATTTTAAAATAAACCAATCTAAAATTTATTTGTTATCAGACGGCAAGTTAAAAATATTAGCTTATGATAAAAATGACTACTGGATGTTTGAAATGCTATTTATTGATAACATCTTCTATATTTTTATTGGAATATTGATTATTATAATTTTACGATTATTCTTTAAGTATCAACAAAAACAGATAATTTTCCGTACTATATTTGATTTACCATCAACCGGATTAATAATTCACTTAAATGATAAAGGTGAGTTAATAAACCTTAATCAATTCTCAAGACATATTTTCTCTATTCCAGATTCTGTAAAACTCGGAGAATATTTTAAAAAATATATTTCTAACAATGAAACAAATGAGTTTAATGAATTAATTAACAAAGCTTTACATTTAAGACAAAGTTTTAAGCAGAAAATAAATTTAAAAGTTGATAATAATATGCTTGAACTGATGTGTAATGTTATTTCAATTCAAAACTTTGCAGGTTTATTTAGAGGGCTATTAATAACAGGTACTGACATAACTGAAGAGCTTGAAAATAAAAGGATGAGCAATTGGGCTCAGTTAGCTCATGATATGCAAACAAATTTGTCCACTATCAAGCTCAATATTGAACAAATGGAATCGACTAATGAAAAAGATATATCCAGGAAAAGTAAAATAATAAGTCAGACTAACCTATTAATTAAGAGAATTAGAGATATTGTAACAGTTGGTAGAAGCAACTCACTTAATAAAGTTAACTATTCATCTGATGAGATATTTAATGAATTGATGAACGAATTTGATTTGAATTATTACCCAAACATTCAAATTGAAAAGAAAGTAGAAAAGTTTAACTTTGTAGCTGACAAAGACAAAATTATTAGAGCATTAAGAAATGCTTTTGAAAATGCAATTAAAATCTTTGACCATAAAAATGGTATTATTGAGATAATCTTTAGAAGAGATAATCGTTTTGTATATCTTAGCATAAAAGATAATGGAAAAGGAATGGATAAAGAAACCTTATTGAAAATGAAAGACCCTTATTTTACAACGAAAGATTCAAAAGGTGGTTCAGGAATAGGTACTATTATTATGCAAAAAGTAATGGAACAACATGGGGGAGAGTTTATAATTCAATCTCAAAAAAATATAGGCACAGAAGTTATTTTTAAAATCCCATATTATAGAAGTAAATAATGACTGATTATTATAGAATTATGGCAATAGATTATGGTAGAAAGAGAATAGGCATAGCAGTAACAGACCTTATGAGAATTATTGTTCAAGCAAAAGAACATATTTTAAATACTAATGAAGAAGATGTACTTAATAAGATAAATTCTTTTGTGATATCTGAAAATATTGAAAAAATTGTTTTAGGTTGCCCAGAAGAAAATAAGCAAAACGAAAGTTTAGTTAAAGAAATAAATAATTTTTCTTTAAAACTTTTGGAACTTTGTAAAAAAGAAATAGTAATAGTAGATGAATCTTATAGTTCAGTAAAAGCAATGGACAAAATGATAGAGTCAGGTAAAAAGAAAAAGTATAGAAGTCAAAAAGGCAATATTGACTCTTTTGCCGCTGCAATAATATTAGAGGAGTACTTACAAAATGAAAACTATTAAATTATTAATAATATTTATTTTAATTTCAATTCAAACAAACTTATACTCATTAGATAAAACTAATTACTATTCTTATGGTAATGAGTTAGATGCAACAACAATAACAATACTAAATAAATCTAAAGATTCATTGATTATCAAAGTTCCAGTTAGAGTATTATTTGATATTTTATCATTTGAAGAATCATATTCAGATGATAAAAAAAGTATTTATACTGCTTACTTAGAGTTAGAATTAGTTTCTACTGACAATGGTGGTATAATTAGAAATAGAAGTCAAATCAAAGATACCGTATATACAACAAACTATGAATCAACAAACTCAAAATCCCTTTATCACGAAACATTTTTTGATATAACATTAGCTAAAAATGATTATAATTTAGTACTTAATCTATATACTCAAAAAAATAAAAAATCTTTAAATCTTAAAGTAAAAGATATTAATTCTGAATCTTCATTTATTTCAGAAAGTATAATAATGTATAGAGATAATGCTCAAAAGAATTTATATAATTTAAGCCCTTATATTATTAAGAATTCAGCACTTTTTGATAACAATATAATTAGTATTTTATGCTATTTGAATAATCCAGAATCGCAATATTTATATACAATTGAATATTTGACTGATTCTAAAAATACAAGTATTTATAGTTATTGGGAATCTAACAAAATACTAATTGATGGTAAAGCAGAATTATTAAAAAACAAAGAACTTGTATTTAATAATGAATTTAGTAAATCTACTTTTGATTTAAAGAATGGAAATGATAATTATCTCAAAATAACATTACCATTTGAAAGAATTATTCCAAGTGAGTATAAACTTGTTGTAAAAAGTGAAAATGATGTCGAACAAACTATCTATTTTCAAGTTGAATGGGAAAGCAAATCACTTGCATTAGATAATATTGATTATGCAATTAACAAAATGTATTATATACTTACAGATGAAGAATTAGAATATTTAAACGAAGGTAGTAGTTCAGATAAAGAAAAGAAATTAATGGAGTATTGGAAAAAATTAGATCCAACACCTTCAACACCATTTAATGAATCAATGTTTCAGTATTTTGATAGAGTAGATTTTGCATTTTTTAACTTTTCTACTTTAGCAGAAAAAGATGGGGCAGAGACAGACAGAGGTAAAATATTTATATTAAATGGAGCTCCTGACAAAATTGCTGATAAAAACATAGATGGCAAACCAGGTATTGTATGGGAATATAAAAATCTTAAGAAAAAATATTATTTCAAATCTGTTTCGAGTGGTATTTTCAAATTAATTAAAATTGAAGAGTAAAAAAAAAGACCTTTAAATTAAAGGTCTTTTTTATATAATTTCTTAATACTTAATAGTAATTCCTGCACCAAGAGTTTGCTTCAATTGAAGCCAATGTTTTTTACCATCTTCATCTTTGGAATAAATATCATGGTCATATATGATATTTGCTGTAATTATAAATGATAAAATACTATTAACTTTAAACATCAAAGAGTTATCCCACATTACATCAATATTAAACAAATCTTTATCAGCATTTTCAGGAGTGTAATTCCAGAACATATCTAATTTAGATTGATAAAATACATTTGTTACTAATTCATATTTCGATTGTACAACAAAGTAAGAACCTAATTCAGGTCTAATCTTTTGCCCTTTTTTAACACCATAAGCACCTATATCTGAAAGTGAGTCATTCATCACAAAAATTATTCTACCAGATAAAGGAGAATAAAAAACAGATAATCTATCATCTGGCTTATAATCCATCCCCAAAGATAAATTCAAATATGCTGGTGCCATAAAATCTGATAATACTAAACCATTTGCAACATCAATACCTTCTAACATTTGAGTTTTAAAATTCATTTGAGCTGCATAAGAGAATTTTTTATAAGCTTGTCTTCCATACTTGGAGTTAAGTTCTATTTTATCATCTGTTTTTCTTGCATCTGCTCCTTGAGTTCCAATATATCCAATTCCCATAAATAATGTATTGTCCCAAGAATGAACTCCATCATTATATTTGGCAAAACCATTTAAAATACTTCCCATTGCCCACGATCTTTCACCACCTGCAGCCCAATTATCAAAATATGATTGATTAATTTGAAAACTAAAATCTCCTCCAGTTTTCCAGAAAGTTGTATCAGTTTGAGAATACATTATATTTGTAGTAAACAATACTAAACATAATAAAAGAAATTTTTTCATAATTTATCCACTTGTTTAATTATATAAATAAAATTAGTTAATTTTGTTGTTTATAATTTCCGAAATTAAAAAAAATTAATGGATTTTTATGAATTTAATTTTTCTCGGACCTCCAGGTGCTGGTAAAGGTACACAAGCACAACGAATTATGAGGGACTACGGAGTAAGTCAAATTTCAACTGGTGATATGCTTAGATCTCATATCAGACAAGATACTGATTTAGGTAGGATTGCAGCACAATATATCAATGATGGCAATTTAGTCCCAGATGAAGTTATAGTTGAAATGATTAATAAAGAATTAAAATATTCTGATACTGATACTGGTTATCTATTAGATGGATTTCCACGCACCCTTGGTCAAGCAACTACACTTGACAAAATGCTTGCTGAACAAGACGACTATATAGATGCAGTTTTAATTTTAGATGTTCCAACTCAAGAATTAGTAAAAAGACTATCTGGTAGAAGAGTTTGTCAAAAAACTGGAAAATCATTTCATTTAGAATATAATCCACCTACAGAAGCTGATGGAGTTAATATGGAAGATTTGATTCAAAGAGAAGATGACAAAGAAGAAACTGTACTTAGAAGGTTAAAAATCTATGACAATGAAACAAAACCTTTGATTGATTACTATAAGAAGAAAAAGATTGCTTTTAAAATTGATGGGACAGGAAAGTTAGTTGATGTTTATAATCGCATTAAAACTATCTTGAATTCTATACATAAAACTAAAAATTTAAAAGCAAATTAAGTCTTTTTCGTCTATAAAAAGAAAAAAAGATATGAAAGATAGACCAATTTGTATTTTTTGTAAAAAAGATGAAGTCATAAAGTTTGGTAAGACTAAATCTGGAAGCAAAAGATTAAAATGTAAAAATTGTAATAAAACTTGGGTTGATGACAAAGTTTTAATAGAAAGACCTGATAAACACTTATTAGTTGAAAAATACTATGAAGGGGATTCTGTTCGTAAATTAGTACCATTTTATCATTCTTCTCCTCAAAAAATTAATAAAACAATTAGAACTTTCTTATCTGAGGCACCTAATTGGTTAGATTATATAGATAATATTGGCTTAAATAAAACTCATAATGTTGTTTATCTGATAGGTCAAAACTTTTCATGCAACTGTGATCATGATGATTGTAATAATAATTATTTAGCAATCGCAGTAGATGCAGTATCTTCATTTATATTATCTTATGAGATTTCTATTTCTAACACTGATGATGTTTGGGATAAACTTATTTCAAACTTAAGCGAAAGAGATATACAAATTGAATCTTTCATAAGTAAAATCGATGAAAATATCTCAAGTTCAATCTCCAAATTTTATCCTGAATCAAAGCAATTCACAAATGTATTAAAAGCATCTCGTCAAAAAGAAATTAATTGCTATTTAAATAAATTACCTATAAAAAATAGATTAATAAATGATGCAATAAAGATGTATGACTTATTAGATAATAAATCATTAGAGCATTATCTAAATAAACTTCATAAAACATCATTTGGAGAATATATAACAGATTTACGAGAAGATTTCTTCACTGAAATTGAAAAACGATGTGAGCAAACAAAAGAGTCTTATAATGATGTTTTAGTATCAGACTTTAAAGACAGATTTGAAAAATTCCACATGGTTAAATGTGAGCCAACTCCATTAATTAATGGCTGGATAGCTTACAATATGTTAAAAAAATTAGAATGTGGCTTCTCTAGATTTGATTATTACAAACAAATCCCTAATAAATTAACATTTAAAGATTTTTCAGACAATAATATAAAAATAAAAAACAATATTAAGGATATAGATATTAAAAGATTTTCATTAGAAATGGGAACAAGATTAATTCAAATTCCAATTATATCATCACAGTGTAACAAAAGAATAATTAACAATTTCGTTTATTGATATTTAATTAGATTAAAAATCGTAATTTTGTATTTTTAAAAATTAATTAGAATTATATATAAAGTGTTTAAGTCAATTAAAAATATTCATTTCGTAGGTATTGGTGGTATAGGAATGTCAGGTATTGCCGAAGTACTACTCAATCAAGGTTTTAATATCTCTGGTTCTGATATGTCTGAATCTCATAATACTGAGTATTTGAGAGGCAAAGGAGCAACCATTTATATTGGACATTCTGAAGAAAATGTTATTAATAGTGAAGTGATAGTTTATTCAAGTGCTGTTAAAATTAAAGAAAATCCTGAAACATTATACGCCCTACAACATAAAATACCATTAATAAGACGAGCTGAAATGCTCGCCGAAGTTTCAAGATTAAACTATAGTATTGCAGTTGCAGGTACACATGGCAAAACTACTACGACTTCAATGTTAGGATTAATTCTAATTGAAGCAAATATAGATCCTACAGTAATAGTAGGTGGTCGGCTTAGTGATTTTGGCGGTACTAACGCGAGACTTGGTAAAGGCGAATGGACTTTAGTAGAAGCTGATGAATTTGATAGATCATTTTTACAGCTAACTCCAACAATATCTATAATCAATAATATTGAATCTGAACATTTAGATGTTTATCGTGATATAGAAGATATAGAAGATACTTTTACAGAATTTGCAAATAAAGTTCCATTTTATGGATTTGTTTCTCTTGGTTTAGATGATGATGGTGTTAAAAATATATTACCAAAAATTAATAAGAAACATATTACATTTGGATTCAATAGAAACTGTGACTACAGAGGAGATTCTCCTATGTATGATAAAAGGTCAGCATCTTGTGAAGTTTTTGAGTTTGGAAAGAAACTTGGAACCATTAAAATACGTATTCCTGGTGAATATAATTTAAAAAATGCCTTAGCTGCAGTAAGTATTGCTCGTTCTATGAAAATACCTTTTGAAACAATTCAAACTGCACTCGATAAATTCTCGGGTGTATTTAGACGATTTGAAGAAAAAGGTACATATAATGATGTATTAATAATAGATGATTATGCACATCATCCATCTGAAGTTAAAGCATGTTTAAAAGGTGCAAAAGATAGTTTTGAAAATAGAATAGTATGTTTATTTCAACCGCATACATTTACTAGAACTAAAGATCAATATTTAGATTTTGCAAAATCCTTTGATGATGCAGATGTATTAGTTGTTACTGATATTTATCCTGCAAGAGAAAAAGCCATTGAAGGTGTAACAGGAAAACTAATTTCTGATTCTGCTGTTCAATTTGGTCATAAAAATGTAGTGTATATTGAAAACTATAATGAAATTGAAAATCATTTAAAATCAATTTTACAAAAAGGTGATATTTTAATCACAATGGGTGCTGGTAATATCTGGCAAATTGGTGAAAATTTAGTCAAACAAAATGGAGTTAATTAAATGAAATATTTTATTTTCTTTTTTATTCTTACTTTATTAAGTAATAATCTTAAATCTAATATTAACAATGAAGTAGTTGCAGAAGTTGGCAAAGAAAAAATTACAATCTCTGAACTAAAAAGAGCTTATGAGAAAAATTTAGCTTCTGGTGAAAAAGGTTTAATCGAAAACGATAAAAAAGAATTTGAAAGATTCCTTAATCTTTATATCGATTACAAACTCAAAGTAGTTGATGCTAAAGATAAAGGTTTTTTAAATGACCCTGAAGTAATTAATGAAATAGAAACAAATAGACAAATGATTGCAAAATCATATTTCTTAGATAAAGAATTTGAATCACCTCGACTTCAAGAAATATTGGATAAACGTAAGACTGAATTCAAATTTGCATATATTATTATTCCTTACCAAAATGATTCTGCTTCTGGAAGTGCAAGAGGAAATGCTTACAAAGCTTTAGAAAGGATTAAACAAGGTGATGATTTTGGAGAGGTTGCTAAAAGATTTAAAATCTTCTGAAAATGGGGGAGTTGTTAATAGTTGGGTTACAGGTGGTCAATTACAATTACAACTTGAACAACCATTAATGACTTTAAAGCCAGGTGAAGTATATCCTAATGTAATCGAAACTAATTATGGTTATTTTATAGTTAAATTGATTGCAAAAGAAGAACGCAAAGTATTTAAAGGTGGACATATACTAATCCAATATGCTGGACAAACAGAAAAAGATACTACTGATGCTTATGATAAAATTAAAAAAATCCAAAAAGAATTAAAAAGTGGTAAAAAGTTTGAGGATTTAGCAAAAATATATTCTGAAGATTTATCAACTAAAGACTCCGGTGGTGTATTTTCATATTGGTATAATAGAGCAACTGGATTTGAAAATAATGGCTCTCCTTTAGTGAAAAAATTTGAAGATGCCTTTACTCCACTTAAAGATGGTGAAGTTTCTGATGTAGTTGAAACTGAATATGGTTTACACCTAATTAAAAAATATAAAACGAAATCATTAGATTTAGAAAGGGAATTAAAAAAAGTTAAAGAATTATTTAAAAAAGTATTTTATACTAAAGAATTAAAAATCTTTAACGATTCTTTAGCAAAATCTTATGGGTATATATTGTTTGATAATGTTAGAGATGAGTTTCAACAGTATTTAGATACAACAAAAACTAATT
>JAUIIX010000032.1 GCA_030431515.1 bacterium | reverse complement strand
ACTGCAAAAACTGCAAAAATTCTCTTGTCATTCAGAACTTGTTTCAGAATCTTTTCGTCATTCAGAGCGAAGCGAAGAATCCATTGTATTCGTAAGGGAAATTTACGAAAATTTTATTCAATAATTAATTTAAAATTTCAGCGAAGCTAATTTCCTGATGTCATTCTGAACGAAGTGAAGAATCTCCTATACATTACTTACGTAATTCTTAACACAGTTCTTTGAAAAAATAAAAAAACACCCATTTTACTGCAAATACTGCAAAAATTCTCTTGTCATTCTGAACTTGTTTCAGAATCTTTTCGTCATTCAAAGCGAAGCGAAGAATCCAGTGTATTCGTAAGGGAAATTTACGAAAATTTTATTCAATAATTAATTTAAAATTTCAGCGAAGCTAATTTCCCGATGTCATTCTGAACGAAGTGAAGAATCTCCTATACATTACTTACGTAATTCTTAACACAGTTCTTTGAAAAAATAAAAAAACACCCATTTTACTGCAAAAACTGCAAAAATTCTCTTGTCATTCAGAACTTGTTTCAGAATCTTTTGTATTGTCATTCAGAGCGAAGCGTGGAATCCATCTTTCTTCATCCGTCAAATCTGAGTAATCCATAAAATCTGTGATTCTGAATTAAATTATATCATCTGTAACTTTTTCCCTTTTCATGTGTCAATTAAATAGAATAATTTACTTTTTTCAAATATATTTATTAATTTAGGATTATGATATTAATACTTTTCATATTTTCTTTTCTCAATTCTCAAGATATTATTAAATATCCTGAAAAATTGCCTATTAATAATCAAGAAGTAATTGAACATCTTAAAAAGAATGAGCAACCTCAATTATTAGGAGATGAATATTGGGATGATGACAGAATATTGTTTTCTACATACTTTGGTGGCTCTGGATATGATTGTATTAATGACGGAGCTTTTGACAGTAAAGGTAATTTCATTCAAGTAGGATATACTGGTAGCCCTGATTTGCCTATCGTAGGTGATGCTTTTCAAAAAGAAAAGAATCTAAATCACGATATGTTTATTGTAAAGTGGAATCCTGATGGAGATGTAATTTGGTCAACTTTTCTTGGTGGCTCTGGTTCTGATGTTTTATATTCCGTAGCAATAGACAAAAATGATGATATAATAGTAGCAGGTAGAACAGAATCTACTGATATAATAGTTTCAGATAATGCACCACAATTGAAAAATAATGGTGGAAGTGATTTTTATATTGCTAAGTTTACAAATGATGGAGATTATGTTTGGTCAACATATTGGGGTGGGGATAAAGAAGAAATGCAATGTAGAATGGTAATTGATGAAGTTGGAAATATTTATTTAGGTGGTAATACTACAAGTGAAACAATGACAACAAGAGAAGATGCTTATCAAAGATCAATGGACAAAGAATATGTTTTAAATAATGAATGGCAAACTAAATCAGGAGTATATTTAGCAAAGTTCACCAATGAAGGAAAATATAATTGGGGAACATATTTTGCCACTGGAACATATAGAAGACCTGATCCATTAGAAGCGAAGATGAGTTTAAGTTTAACAGAAATATTAACTGGAATAGATGTATATAAAGATGAAATAGCTTTTTCATGGGATTTAGAACAATACTTTGTAAGAGGTGATGACACTTTACCATTACCTGAATTTTTAATAGTTACAGATGATGCAGAACAAAAGGAAGGAGTCAAAAATACTGGCTGGCAAACACAAGTTTTTAAAATGGATACGGCTGGTACAACTCTTAAATATGGAACTTTTTATAGTGGAGATGATTGTATAAGTAGAAATATTAAATATGACAAAGATGGGAATTTAATTTTACATGTAGCAACATTAAGAGATATACCAAAAAAGGATTCCGTCTTTAAAAGCACAGGGCATTTAGTATTTGTAAAATATAATAAAAAAAATGAATTAGAATGGGACTTCGGATTTGGTTGCTTAGACAGAGGACTTGAAACTTATGATTTTGATATTGATGAAAATAATGTTTTGTGGACGGCAGGAGTAACTAGTTGTAATGATTTAGAACAAAGTATAAATGCTTTTCCTTCAAAATGGGGACCCGATGGAGGGTCTGGTTTTATTTTTGTTTTAGATTTAGTTAATTATAGACATTGGTCAAGTTATATTGATTTAGGATTAAACAATAGTTTTTCTATTGAAGTATTTAAAGAACAATTACTAGTTTCTGGTTGTAATAGATTACAACGAATAAAAAATGCCTTCCAGTCAGATACAAAAGACAGGAATATAGAATCTGGATTTGCAATAATTTTAGATATGAAAAATGTATTTAACTATGAAGATACATCTGGAATAGATACAACTAAAGTTATTTATGATTATTTTTACTATCTAGAAAATGACAAACTAATTATAAATTCAAAAGATTCAATTAATAATATAAAATTATATGACTTGAATGGAAGACAACTATTTCAAGAGAAGTATATTACAAATAAAATTGAAATAGATAAAACAAAATATTCATTAGGTGTTTATTTTGTTATTATAAATGAAAAGAAAATTTTAAAATGTTTAATTTATTAAATGGCAGTATAATTAGAATAATATTTACGTTATTCAGCAGGAACTGCCTGTGTTTTATTTTTATCTACTAATTTATATTCATCTAAGAATATGTTTGTGTTAGGTAAACATTTGATAATATTAACTATTTCTTGATATGGTAAATCATTATTCTTCAAGTTTAATATCTTCAAATTTTGCATCTGACATAAACAAGCAGGGAGTGATTTCAACTTATTATTCATTAAGTCAAGTTCTTCCAAATTCTGCAAATTACATAAGTTGATTGGTAAGTCTTTTAGTTTATTATCACTCAAATCAAGCCATTTTAAATTGCGTAATTGCTCAATATCTGGGCTTATACTTTTGATATTATTATCGCTTAAATTCAGATATTGTAGATTAGTAAATCGAGATAGACCTGGGGGGAACTCTCTAAATTTGTTTTCAGATAAACTTAAATTTTCAGCTTTATCACTTATTCCAACTGGTAATTCACGCAATTTTAATCTATCATAATTTAATACATTTTCAAGATTATTATATGAGTTCTTGTTTCCTTTACCAGAATTTGCAAATTTCTTATCTAAGCTTTTTACATTTTCTAATATCTCAGAAAGTGCTTCTTGGCTTCCATCTTCCATTTTAACTAACTTGCTATATTCATTTTTCGCTTTATTAAAATGCTCGATTGATAGTTGCTTAAAATAATTCCTATTGCTTTCATTATTTTGGATTTGGCTCAAATCATTATACAAATAAGCAAAGTATTCGTCAGCAACAGCAGTCCAATATTTATTTTCCCATTTGTAGCCAACATTAACTAATTTTTTCCCTTTATCTAGAAATTCTTCAGCTTTATTGAACTCATTTGCTTCTCTGTAAGTGTTTGCTAATTTTAGGTATCTAACTCCTAAATCAAGATTTGCAAAAGTAGTACTATAAGCGATTAATATTAAAATTAATAATTTCATTTTTATTCCTAATATAATGATGACCAAAAGTTATATCTAAGACCAATACTGAAATTAAACATTGTTTTGTCTAAATTTATTGAATTATCGTCTGCAAGATCTAAAATTAAATCATTGGTAAATGACTGATATAAGCCCAGATTTAAAAATAAATCGATTGGATATCTTGGATTATTAACTCCACCAAAAAATTCAATTTCAAATTTCATACCTTCCCAACTGTAAGTAGCTTCATCTCGATTATATACCTTTCCTGAAGTCCAGAAATAACCTCCACCAAGTTTTAATCCACCGTTAATATCTTTACCAGTAATTACAGGATAAAACTGTGTGCTAACTCCTAATGCATTTATATTTGAATTCCATGATTCTGAAATAGTTTCAGTTCCATTATCATAATTAGATGTAAATCTTGGCTCTTGATATTCATACCAAAACTCGAATGAACGTCCAAATCCGAATGGCTTTAAAGCATTTAGATAAACTTTCATTCCTATATTTGGTTTGCTTTCAAGTTGCCCGTCAAAATTACCGAGGAAGATATTTTCTGATAAAGATAGAGATAAGAAATTGATACAATCTACACAATTATCTTTAATTGCATTTTCAATTTTAGTGATTTTATCATTACACTTTTCTTCAATTTCTTTTTTCAATTCTAGTTCACGAAGTAAATATGAGTTTTTTATTTCCCAAAGAGAATCAGTATATTGAGATTCTAATTCTGTGATTCTACTTTTTAAATTATTGAAATTATTAGATTTTTCAAACCCAGTAATACTTTCAATTTGACCTTCCAATGATTTGGCAAGATTATAATATCTGATAATTAAATCAAGTTCCATATCAGTTAACTGTTCTAAGGAAGGAGAACTTACCTTTTCATCTGGAGTAAATCCTAATGATTTTAATTGCGTTGAAAGCACGATAGCAGTTTGATAGTATTCCATAACTTTCATACTAAAAAGCTCTTCACTATCTTCGTACGCCTCTAGCACTTCCATAGTTGGCAAATCAGCAACTTTTGCTTCTGGCTCAAGAGCATTCAGATTAATTGCAAATAATAATATTAATAAGTATTTCATATTTCACACCTTAGATATTTTACTAAAAGTATGATTGCAATTTTAGTGCCAGATTATTTAAAGAAAAAGACCAATTTCTTAAAAGTAAGAAAATGGTCCATATTTAAAATTTTGAGAAATAAGTATTTGATGTATGATATAATAATTTTTTACTTCTATAAAAAGATTATATTCTTTACTTGAATATTTCAATAGCTATATAAAAACAAATTGAATTAGTCTGATTCCAAAACATATTATAATTATCTAATTTATTTATAAAACCTTGTTGGAATTCATACATTATACCTACTTTTGCTAAACTAAATGAATACTCATAAGCCAAACCAAGACTTAAACCAAAATCTAAATCTTCATATTTATCAACATCAAACTGTCTATAATTCTTGTTTAAACTACTTTCCGACTTTAATAATATGCCAATGAAAGATCCACCACTAATAAAAATACGGTTATTATTATATTCTAATAATTTTCTTTTATAGATAAATTGTATTGTAAAATAATCATTCTCTTCTTGATTTTTATAATTTTTGTTGTCTTCTATATAGTCATCATATATCAAATTTTTTTTGTAAAGTCCAAAACTAAGAATGAAATTGTTATTCATTGTTGAATCATAAGGCTTTTCAAAAAATAAATTAAAGCCACTTCCAAGATTTGATTGATTATTAACTTTATTTGGATCTATCAATAATTTATTAAAAGAATATAAGTTTGAAGCTCCAGCATAATAAACTACTTTTTTATTATTTGTCGAATCATTATTATATTCTTTTGTATATAATTGTAAAACAAATATATTCGTAAATAATATATAGATTAAATATTTCATAATTTTGAATCCTTCGTTTTTCAAAAATATGAAAATTTATAATAAATCCAAATTAAGAATTATTTTTTTATCAAATTAATTAAAGAATTAGTAGAAGAATCAAATTGAACTGTATTTTCTTTGTTATATAATTCTTCTAATACGTCGTCAGCCATTTCTTTACCGAGTTCTACTCCCCATTGGTCAAAAGCATTTATGCCAAGTAAAACACTTTCTACAAATGTTTTATGTTCGTACATTGCTATTAAACTACCCAAATTCTTAGGAGTTAAATCATTAATTAATATAGTCGAACTTGGTTTATTTCCTTCAAATACTTTATGAGGTATTAATGTTTCTATCTCTTTTTCTTCTAAACCTTTGGAAATTAATTCTTCTCTTACTTGTTGTTTGTCTTTACCTTGCATCAATGCTCTTGATTGAGCAAGTACATTTGCAAGTAATTTTTGATTGTGATTATCATTTGCATCATAATCGCTAAATACTATAAAATCAACAGGTATAATATGCGAACCTTGATGAATTAACTGAAAGAAAGAATGTTGTGCATTTGTACCAATTCCACCAAAAATAATATTTTTAGTTTTATAATCTAATTTTTCACCTTTTGCACTAACACTTTTTCCATTACTTTCCATTTCAAGCTGTTGCAAGTAATCAGCAAAAGAAGCCATATCATTATTATAAGGAATAATTGCTTTACCTGGTGAATTATAAAAATTAGCATACCAAATATCTAAATAAGCCATAATCACAGGAATATTACTTTCATAACTTGTGTCTTTGAAGTGCATATCCATCTGGTAAGCACCATCAAGTAATTTTGTAAAATTCGACCAGCCAATCTGCAATGCAATCGGCAGACCAACTGCTCCCCATAGTGAATATCTACCACCAATTGCGTCCCACATTTCAAATATATTTTCTTTTGGAATTCCAAAATTCATACATTCATTTATATTAGTAGAAACTGCAATAAAGTGCTTAGGCATATCTTCGAGAGAAACACCACTTCTTTGCATCCAGTTCTTAGCAGTAAAAGCGTTTTGTAAAGTTTCTTGAGTTTTGAAACTCTTGCTTGTTATAATAAATAATGTTTCTTCTGGGTTTAACTCCAACATAACTCTATTAATATCACGTCTATCAATATTAGATACAAAATAAACTTTTAGTTCAGTGTGATAATCTTTAAGAGCTTCGCAAATAAATTTTGGTCCTAAGTCAGACCCACCAATTCCAATATTTACAATGTTTTTGATTTGACCATTTCTATGTCCTTTCCACTCACCTTTGATTATGCTTTTAACCACTTTTTCCATTTTGATTCGAGTATCAACAATATTTTGCTTAAAGCCAATTCCAGAATAATTTTCTACAGGATTTGGGTCACGAAGTGCAGTATGTAAAGCAGGTCTATTTTCAGTAACATTAATTACTTTACCAGCAAACATATCAGAAATTTTAAATCTAAGACGTTGAAATTTAGACAATTCTAAGAAGTAAGCAATAGTATCCCAATTAACTCTATTTTTAGAGTAATCATAGACAAAGTTATTCCATTTGATGCTAAATTTTTCAAATCTATCTTCATCATAATGGAAGATTTCTTTCATTTGTAAATGCTTGATATTAAAGTAATGTTCGTTAAGATCTTTCCAAACTCTTGATTCTGTAAGTTTACTCATATTTTCGTTTTCTGATTTTGATTAAATTAATATTTACAAAATTAAGGATAAAAGATTAAAATTAATATTTTTAAGGTTTTTTTTAGTGAGATTGGGGGTGGTAGAAAGAGAATATATCAAAATCAAGGATTTTGTGGCTTTTAACTTTTTGCACCTACAAAGCTTTTCTGTTATTGATGTTTATCTATTTACAGATATATTATACCTAAAAGTGCAAGTTTCCTTTCTTTTAGAAAGAGGTTCACAATTTCTGGGGGATTCTTAGACTATGCCTCTGAATGTGATTGAGTATTCTACTGTATTCATCGCATTGCCTGAAGTGTGATAAGATAGATTCTGATACAAGTTCAGAATAAGTTTTGGGCTTGAAAGAAAAAGCCCTCTGTTGAGGGCTGATTTTATGCTAATTCTAATTCTGTCATTTTTTCTATTTCTTCTTTTACTTTTTCCATATACCATTGTGGTGTGGAAGTCGCTCCTGATATTCCTACGTTTTTTACATTTTCAAACCACTCTTGTTTTAACTCGTTTAGGTCTTCTATGTAATACATATTTGGATTTTTGACTAACATGTGCTTGAATAAACTTATTCCGTTTGAACTGTTTCGACCTGCTACAAAGATTACTATGTCGTTATCTTCTGCAAAATCAAGTACTTTTTTCTCTCGTCCCCAAACTTCTTTGCAAAGTGTATTTTTTGATTGGAAGTAATCTTTTGTTTCGCCACCTTCAATAAAGTTATCTACTCTTTCGATAATTGCTTCTTTGATTTTTTGGTAAACTGGTTTTTCCATTGTTGTTTGTGAGAAGAGAACAGTTTTTTTAGTAAAATCAACTTTTTGCATAGCTTCTTCTACTGTTTTTACTATTACACAATCATCATTGATTACTCCACGAATACCAATTACTTCTGGATGGTTAACTTTTCCATAAATTACGATTTGGAAACCTTTGTCGTGGTAACGCTTTACTCTATTTTGTAAACCAGTTACTAATGGACAAGTAGCATCTACTATGTTTAAACCAAGTTCTTCAGCTTTGTCGTAAGTTGATGGCGGTTCACCATGAGCTCTGATTATTACATCTGGTTTTTCATCTGCAATTTTTTCAAAGTCATTTATTGATATTGTTTCAAGCCCTTTTTCAGCTAATCTATCAATTTCTTTTGGGTTATGAATTATAGAACCTAATACATAGGTTTTTTTCTTTGTTTGGTTTTTGGATAAAGTGTCTTCAGCTATATTAACTGTACGGACAACTCCCCAACAAAAACCAGCACTATCATCTATTGTAATATTCATCATTTTCCTTTCTTTGATGCTATTGACGAAAATATTTTAATTTAATTTTTAAAAATTGAATATATCCTTGAAATTATTTTATTAAATATTATTAACTTTTATTCGTTATATCATAATTAATGTAAAAATTTTTTAAAAAGAAATATTTTACACACACAAAAGTAAGCTCATTTTATGGATATAGTGCATTTCTGGACAATATGTTCGACTAATAATATTAATTTAACTAAAGATACGATAGATACTCTTCAAAGATACGCTAATGAATTGAAGTATTGGAACGAAAAGATTAACTTAATTTCGAGAAAAGATGAAGAGAATATCTTGGAAAGACATATTTTACATTCACTTGCTATTTGTAAGTACCATGATTTTTTACCTAAAGATAGGGTGTTAGATATTGGTACTGGAGGCGGTTTGCCAGGTATTCCGATTAAAATAGTTAACCCTGAAATTAACATTGATTTGATTGACTCAATTGGTAAAAAATCTAAAATGACTACTATGTTTGCACAACATACTGGCTTAAAGAATATTTGGGTGCATAACGATAGAGTTGAAAATTATTTAGATTCTACTAATATTAAATATAATGTGGTAGTAGCGAGAGCTGTAACAAGAACAATAAATATTTTGGATTGGTGCGAAGGACATACTAAAAAAGATTGTGTGTTTTTGCTACTAAAAGGTGGTGACTTGAGGGAAGAGATTGAAGATGCTAAGGATAAATATCCTCGAATTAAAGTAGAAGTAATTGACATTGATTTTTTAGGTTTTGATTATTTTAAAGAGCAAGAAAAGAAATTAATAATTATAAAAGGTTTCTAATGAGAATATTTTTTATTATTTTTGCATTTATTACTTCTTGTATTAATGTAAGTATTATAGAAAATGAAAAAAACTTCCTTGAAAAAAACAAGGAATTAAGCTTAGAAGAAGCAATTAATAAATTCGGTGAAGTTGATGATTCTTTGATGGTCAGAGATGGGAAGGTAATGATTTGGGATAATCTAAATGGAAAAATGGTTAGAATGACTGCACCACCTTACACGCCTTTAGATTCTGTAGATTGGTTTGGTAAAAGAAATTTGCAAATTCTATTTGACACAAGCTCGAATAAAATGAAAAGTTATAGATATTGGGATTATACTAATCCTGAAGATTTTGAAGTATTTATTAAAAATAAAACTCAATAAATGAGGGGCATCCTTTGGATGAAAAGGAAGAAATAAAATCACTGAAAGTTGAATTAGAAAAACTAAAGTCAGAGAATCAACAGTTACGTCAAACTGTAGATAATCTTACTTTAATGACTAATACAATTAAAGAAACTTTCTGGTTAAGTGATTATAAAAATAAAAAGTTAATATATGTTTCTCCTTCTTATGAAAAGATGTTTGGCAAGTCAATTGAAAGTTTGTTTGAGGATCCCACTTCATGGGAAGATAATATCCATCCAGATGATAGGCAAAGAATAAGAGAAGCGTTTAACAAAAAAATACTTCAAGATAACTACGATGAAGAATTTAGAATAATAAAAAATGGTAAAATTGAATGGATTAGGGATAGAGCTTATCCCATTAAAGATGAAAATGGCGAGATTACATTAATCACTGGACTTAGCCAGTTTATTACTGATAAACAAGTTGCCGAATATAAATTAAGAGAGACTACCGAAAATCTTATCCAAATAATGGAAACCAGCCCTTCTGGAATACTTATAGTAAATCATAAATTTGAAACACTTTATGCCAATAGATATTTAATTAATTTATTATGTTTAACGAGTTCTGAAGTTTTTAGTCAGAATGTTTTAAAACATATTAATGAAGAGTCTTATGATAAACTTATTGAATGTTGTAAAGAAATACTATCTAATGAAAATTGTACTAAACATTTTGAATTTAAAATTAAAAATCAAGAAGGATTAGAGTATTGGGTAGATTTTAAAGCAAATAGAATCCAATATAATGATATGAATTGTGTGTTAATTTCATTAAATGACATTACGAAACTTAAAAAAGCACAAGAAACTGTTGTGGCAAGTAGAAAAAATCTTTTTGCATTACTTAATAATACTGATTATGCTTTTATTTTGTTAAATCGCAATTTCCAAATTATTGATTTCAATCTTGCTGCAAATAGGTTAATTGAAAACTTAACATCGTTACATCTAATGAAGAGAGCTTATTATGACAATTACTTGAATGAATTTGAACAATTAAGATTCCGTAAGGAATTTGATAAGGCGATGAATGGCGTTGGTGTTCTAAATGAAAGAAAATTGTCAATTTCAGGTGATAAAACTGTTTGGGTTGAGGAAAGGTATTATCCTGCAAAGGATGAAGATAATGAGATATTTGGTGTGGCTTATTCTGTTATTGATATCAGCGAAAGAAAAAATGCTGAGACTCTTCTGATGGAGTCAAAAGCTTATTTAAGAGCAATATTTGATAGTTCTACTGAGTTAAATATATTTACTTTAGATAAAGAATATAGATATACTACATTCAATTGGCAACATCAAACTAAAATGAAAATGATTTGGAATGCTGATATTAAAGTGGGCGAAAATATATTTACTTATATTGATAGTGATAATGCAAGTGAAAAATTAAAAGATAATTTTGACAGGACTTTTTTAGGGGAAGAATTTACGTTAATTGAAAAATTCAAACCTGATGATATGTTTTTTGAGAATACTTATAGTCCAATTATTTATAAAGATAATATTATTGAAGGAATTGTTGTAATTGTTAGAGATATTACCGATAAAATTAAAAATCAAAAGAAATTAGAAAATTCTGAAAAAGAACTAAAAGAATTAAATAATAGTAAGGATAAATTTTTCTCAATTATAGCGCATGACTTAAAATCTCCTTTATCTGGATTGATTGGTGTGTCACACGATTTATCAAGACAAGTTGATAATTTGACTACAGATGAAATTAAGAATTTAGCTAAAGCAATGAATGAATCAGCAAAGAATATATTTAGTTTATTGGAAAATTTACTTGAATGGTCGAGAACAGTTACTGGCAGAAAGGAAGTTAATAAGGATAATATGAATCCTAATATTATAGCTATGGCATTGTTAAGTTTATTTACTGAAGTAGCTAAAAATAAGAATATTAAGATTCATAATGAGTTTGATAATAAGGACTACTTATACGGTGATGCAAATATGTTTACTACAATATTACGAAATCTTGTATCTAATTCTTTAAAATTTACTCAAGATGGAGATATCTATATTGGCTTAGTAAAAGATGGTGATATGGGTAAAGTATATGTAAAGGATACTGGGGTAGGGATGTCTGATAAAATTAAAAATAAATTATTTAGAATTGATGAAAATGTAACAGAATTAGGTACTAACAAGGAAAAAGGTACTGGGATTGGGTTGATATTATGCAAAGAGTTTGTAGAAAAAAATGGTGGAAAAATTTGGGTTGAATCAAAATTAGGCGAGGGCTCAACTTTTTATTTTACTTTTCCATTTGTAAATTGATTTTTTTTAATAAAATTTTCATAAATTTGTAAATATTATTTTTAGGAAATGAAATGAGACTTGCTAAAATTAAAAAAGAATTTAACTTAGATGAAGAAATTTCTAAAATCACATCTGTGATGGAAGATTTAAAATTAGAGTTTTTGAATAGTTCTGAAACTTTTGTGAAAAAGTGGTTCAGTACTCAATTCAATAAATATATTGATATGTTAGCAGTTAGATATGAGCAGTTAGATGAGGAACAGAAAAATAACTTAGCTGCTGATGTAGATGAGAAGATGAACGAAACTAAAATTGCTGTTAGAGCTTATTTTAGTAATCCTGATTTATGGTGGAATATTGATGATAAAGAAAGAAAAGGTCATGACTACTATAAATCAATTGATAATTTGATTGATGATAATTTTAGAATGCTTATAGGAACTTTAGGTGAAGTTCTTAATAAATATGAGTTTATACCTAAATATTATGATCGCCCAGCACTTGGATTTATTTGTAAAAAAGATTTACAAAATTTATATAAATTTATATATTTTGACCCGATATTTTGGTCTCGTGATATGAAAGTTCACCTTGACAATTATTGGGAAAATTACAAATACATTATTAATTTGATTGATGATGACATTAGAAAAAAAAGTGCTTAAATAAATCTAATACTTATTCAAACTCACTTAAATGTAATTTTTTAAGTGAGTTTTTTTGTTTTTTGTTAAAAAAAATTGTTTATTTTCATAATTCCCTTTATATTCGTGTTTTGAAAATTCCAATTTTTGAAAAAACTATTTTTTTAAAACTTGTATAATGACTTTTTTAGGAGTTAAAATTGAAACAAAATTGGCGAAAATTAATACTAATAATTTTACCCGTTATTGCCGCTGTATATGTCTTGTATCCAACATGGCAAGCTAATGATTACGAAAAATTATGGGAAACTGCAAAGTTTGATGCTAGGCAGAAATCAAACCCTGCTGATTCTATTGCAGTTATCGAAAAATTTAAAGATAACTATGGCGAAGATTTTGAAGCTGCAAAGCAAAAAAGAATTAAGTTAGGTCTTGACCTACGTGGTGGGATGTATGTTACTCTTGAAGTAGATGTAATTAAATTAATCGAAGAATCTGCTCAAAAAGATGCTGTCGATGATACTTTTGAAAAAGTAATTGCAGCTACTAAAGAAGAGTTAATTACTTCTGATGAAGAAGCTATTCCTGTTTTCTTAAAATATTTTGATGAAATAGCAAGAAAAGAAGGTAAATCCTTAATTTCTTATTTTGATATTGGTGATATTAGAAATGCTTCAGAAGAAGCTATTATTGAAAATTTAGAGAATGATGCACTTTCTGCTGTTCAACAAGCACAAGAAGTAATCAGACAAAGAATTGATAAGTATGGTGTTTCTGAACCTAATATTCAACAACAAGGTACTAGAAGAATTTTAGTTGAGTTACCTGGTGTTTCTAATGAAGAAGAAGTAAGACAACTTATCTCTACTACTGCTCGTTTAGAGTTTAATATCGTTAGAAATAATGAGAAAATTGTTAGAGGATTTAAAGCAATAGATGAATATCTTTCTAAAAGAGAAGGTCTATTTGGTGAAGAAATAGCTCCAGAAATGCCTGCTAAAGTTGCTGAAGTTGCTTCTACTACTACTACTGAATCTTCTTCTACATCTACTGATGATCTTGCAGCAGATGAATCTGGAACATTAAGTGCTGACCAAACTCCTGCAAGTTCTACTTCTCCTGACAATCCTTATGAAGGATTAGAAGAAGAAGATGCAAGAAACTTATATAAATCACGTCACAAGTTCACTTCTTTATTCGCAACTTTCTTTATACCTGGTGAAAATCAAGATGCTGTTCAATATGATTATGAAGTTGCAGCTCCTGCTGGTGAATATTACTTCATGATTTCAGAAGACGACATTGATAAATTTAATGCTTATTTAAGAATTCCTGAATTAAATAAATTATTACCATTTAATTTGAAAGTTGGAATTGAAGCTAAACCAGTTAGAAATAACACTGAAACTAAAAACTTTGTTTATAGATTTCACGCATTTGAAAAAGAACCTGAGTTAGTTGGTGATGTAATTACAAATGCTGCTAAGAATATTGACCCTACTACTAATTCTTGGGTAGTAAATATGCAAATGAATACAGAAGGTGCAGAAAAGTGGTCAAAAATCACAGGTGCTAATGTAGGAAATCAAATTGCAATCTTATTAGATGATAGAATTTATTCTGCTCCGAATGTAATTAGTAAAATTTCAGGTGGTAACTCACAAATAACTGGAATGGCTAATGCAACTGAAGCAAACTTACTTGAAATCGTATTAAAAGCTGGTGCTTTAAAAGCTCCTGTTAAGATTATAGAAGAAAGAGTAGTTGGTGCATCATTAGGAGAAGATTCAATCTCTAAAGGTGTGAACTCTTCTTTATTTGCATTTGCTTTAATTATAGCATTTATGATATTCTACTACGCTCGTGGTGGAATGGTAGCAGATTTAGCATTACTTATCAACGTTGCTTTAATTTTCACTGTACTTGGTTCATTAGGTGGAACACTTACTTTACCTGGTATTGCTGGTATTATATTGACAATGGGTATGGCTGTTGATGCGAATATATTAATATTTGAAAGAATTAGAGAAGAATTATATAAAGGTCGTACTTTGAAAAGTGCAATTGATGAAGGGTTTAAGAAAGCAATGAGTGCTATTATTGACTCAAATATAACTTCATTCATTACTGGTATGATATTATTTTACTTTGGTACTGGTATGATACAAGGTTTTGCACTTACATTAATGGTTGGTATTTTATCTACTTTATTTACTGCTATTATGGTATCTAGAGCATTAATCGAGATACAAATGAAAGGTAGCGAATTTAGTTTTGGTCAACCTAAAGAATCATCTTTATAAATAAATTAGAAAAAGGAAATTAAAAAAATGAGATTTTTTCATAACACTAATATAGATTTCATAGGAAAGAGAAAACTTTTCTTTATGGTATCAGTAATTACTATTTCACTAACTACACTTGGTACAATTATACTTGGCCCTGTAATGGGAATTGACTTTGCTGGTGGTACAGAAGTTGGTGTAAAATTCCAAAATAATATTGAAGCACAAGAAATAAGAAACGCAATTGAATCTGCTGGACTTGATGGTGCTGAGATTAAATCTTTTGGAACAGCTAATTCATACTTAATAAGAGTTAAAGACTCTGATGATGCTCCAACTTTAGTTCAAAATGCATTAAATACTAATTTTGCAAATAACCCTCACACTACTTTAAAAGTAGATAAAATTGGTCCTAAGATTGGGAATGAAATGAGAACTAATGGTATGATTGCCATATTTCTTGCAACAATAGCAATATTATTATATATTGGTTTTAGATTTGAGTTTATTTTTGGTTTAGGTGCGATTGTTGCCTTAGTCCATGACGTTGTGTTAACTTTTACATTAATTGTAGTTATCAATACAACAGGTCTATTTAACTTAGAGATAAATCAAACAACTTTAGCCGCATTACTTACTGTATTAGGTTACTCAATTAACGATACCGTGATTATTTTTGATAGAATCAGAGAGAATTTAGAAAGAATCAAAGGTAAAAGTTTTAGAGATATTGTTAATTTAAGTATTAACGAAACTTTAAGTAGAACAGTAAACACTACATTAACAACTTCATTAGTATTACTAATTATTGTATTATTCGGTGGACCTGTATTAGAAGCATTTGCATTAACAATGTTAATCGGGTTTATAGTTGGTACTTACTCTTCTATTTATATCGCAAGTTCATTTGTGATTTGGTATAATGAAAGAAATAAAAAAATCGAAACAGCAAAATGATAGAGAATAAAATTATATTAGAAAAGCTTTCTCCTAAAAAAGGATTTATTCAATTAATTTTGAATAAATCCTTGTTAGGCGGTAGTGATGCAATTGAGTTTCAAAAAGAATTGAATATGATATTAAATTCAGACAATCCAGAAGTTGTTATTTTAGATTTATCTAAAGTAGAACAAATTAATAGTTCTGGTTTGGGAATGTTAGTTGCTTCTAATAGTAATCTACTAAAAAACAAAAAAAAGTTAGTTCTTATTAACTTGTCCGCTAAAGTTCAAGAATTAGTAAAGATGACTCATCTTGATAAGGTATTGAACATTTCTCAAAATATAGATTCTGCACTTTAAGTAAAAAAATTATGTCAGTTGAATTAATAGTTGGGTCTCAGTGGGGAGACGAAGGTAAAGGAAAGATTGTTGATCTTATTAGCGAAGGTGCTGATATTGTTGCTCGTTATCAAGGTGGTGCCAATGCTGGACACACTATTGTAATTGGTAGCAACAAATATGTTTTACATTTGATTCCATCTGGAATTTTACAAGATGATGTAAAATGTGTTATTGGCAATGGTGTTGTAATTGACCCCGAAGCTTTATTAGATGAAATTCAGATGCTTAAAGATAATGGTATTGATGTAACAGGAAGATTGTTCATTAGCCATAAAGCACACTTGATAATGCCTTACCACAAGTTGATTGATACTGCAAGAGAGCAAAGTATCAAATTAGCTATTGGAACAACAGGTAGAGGGATTGGTCCGGCTTATATTGATAAAGCTAAAAGAACTGGTATTAGAATAGTAGATTTACTTGATAGAGAAGTTTTGAAGAGTAAAATCAAAACTAATGTAGATGAATATAATGAAGTTTTGACTAAAATATATGGTCACCAAGAACTTGATTATAATGAAATAGCTGAGAGATATTTAGAATTTGACGCACTAATTGATCCTTATGTAACTGATACAACTCAGTTAATAAATGAAGCAATAAGAGAAAACAAAAGAATTATTGCTGAAGGTGCTCAAGGTTCTTTGTTAGATTTAGATCACGGTACTTATCCATTTGTTACAAGTTCAAATCCTACTTCAGGTGGTGCTTGTACAGGGTTAGGAATAGCTCCTACTACTATTACTAAAGTAATAGGAATTACAAAAGCATATACAACAAGAGTTGGGAATGGTCCATTTCCAACAGAATTAAAAGATGAAATCGGAATAAAATTAGCTAAAAATGGTAATGAATTTGGAGCTACTACTGGAAGACCAAGAAGATGTGGTTGGTTAGATTTAGTTGCTTTAAAATATTCAGTTATGATTAACGGAATAAGTGAAATTGCATTAACAAAATTAGATGTTTTAGATGATTTTGAAGAAATCAAAGTTTGTGTTGATTATAAAATCAATGATAAAATCCAGAAATACTACCCTGCTGATTGCGAATCATTAGAAGTAGTTACACCAATTTATAAATCTTTCAAAGGCTGGAATCAACCTTTAGAGAATTGTAAAACATTTTCAGATTTACCTAAAGAAACTTTAGAATATATAAAGTTTATAGAAGATGTAACAGGTGCAACTGTAACTATTGCTTCAAATAGTCCAGCTCGTGCAGGTACTTTAATAAAATAGAAATTAAAATAAATTCATAATAAATTTTAATATCATTGTAAGTGTATAATCAACAATGGTATAAAATTTGGTATAGTAATTGATGATAGTTAAATAAAAAATATTTGTAAATTATTTTACATAAAAATTATGAAGACTTTAACATTAATCCTAATACTTATCAATATAAGTATAAGTATATCAAGAGAAAATCCAATCTTTGATAGGAACTTGATTCCTTATTCAGATGGAAGACTGTCAATAGGTGGTATTGGAAATTTTACACACTATTTTGGTGAGTTTGACAACAATACTGGTAATTCTATGGCAATTGAGACTAAATATACTATGCCCTACTTACCAGAATTATCTATCGGTGCTAGATATAGTCAAGGAAACTTGTCATATTTAAGACTTTACAAAGATAATTTCACTAAATATTTTGAAGAGCAATTCCCAGAAGAATATTTCCCTGATGCTATCAATCAAAGAGTAGAAAGAAGAACAGATATATCTTCTTTTGAATTAATGGCATACCTTAATTTGTTCCCAAGAGAACGTCTTAATTATTATGCTTTTGCAGGATTTGGAATAATGAGATTTCAACCACAAGAGATTACAGAAGCTCCACAAACTGATTTTGGAACAAATATCCTTTGGAAAGATTTTGGAGATGAAGATCAATTTAAAGCTACTTTAGTTGGTGGTATTGGTATAGATTATTATCTGAATAGAAATTTCTCAATTGGTTTACAAAGTTCATTTAGATACTTTAAAACAGACATGTTAGACGCTTTTGAATTTAAGCCAAATGGGGAAGCAACTGCAACAGATCATTATTTTGATTATGGAATTAAGTTATCCTATTATATGTTTGAAAGCACTGATTCAGATGGTGATGGTTTGTCTAACGAAGAAGAAATTGCTTATGGTACTAATCCATATAAAGCCGATAGTGATGATGATGGACTGTCAGACTATGAAGAAATCTACACACATAAAACAAGTCCAGTTTTAGCAGACTCTGATGGTGATGGTCTTAGTGATTTTGAAGAGTTAACTTTGAACATCAATCCAAACAAATCTGATACTGATGAAGATGGATTAACTGACTTTGAAGAAATAAGAATTTATAAAACTTTTGCTCATTTACCTGATAGTGATTTTGATGGTTTGAGTGATTATAGTGAAATCAGAAAAAATACTAATCCCTTAAATAATGATAGTGATGGAGATGGAATCTTTGATAAGGAAGATGAATGTCCAAATTCTTATGGTATTGCACTATTCAAAGGTTGTCCGCAAAATGAGCCAATTATTGAAACTAAATATATAAAAGATACACTTATTATTCCAATGGATACTATTTATATAGTGAAGGAAGTTTCTCCTAATTCTAAGAGTGATACAATTGCTCGTCAAATTATAAAACCATTTGGTATTAATTTTATGAAAAATAGTGCTGAAATTTTAATTGAATCTGAATTAATATTAGATGATATTGCTAAATGGATAATGACTAATCAAAAACAAATTGAAGTACACGGACATACTGACTCTGACGGAGATGAAACATTTAATTTGCAACTTTCTTTTGAGAGAGCTCTAAGTGTTAAAGAATATCTTATTGCTCAGGGAGTTGACCCAAAAAGAGTAAGTGCCAGAGGTTTCGGTGAATATAACCCGATAGATATAGGTGAAAGTCGAAAAGCTAAAGCACGTAATCGAAGGATAGAATTTGTATTAACTGATGAATTTACTGAAAAATAAGAGGCAATCGCCTCTTTTTTTTTGTTTTAGAGGCTGTCTAAAAAGGTTAAATTTATTGAAAAATTAATTTTAAAAGGTGTAGTAGCAATTCATGAATTGCCATTACAACTATTTGTTATTTTTATGGATATGAGATAATTATTAATTAATAGAAATTATCGAAAATTGAAGAAAAATATGAATTTCTAAACAAAAATATTAATAATTTGGACTTTTTAGATAGCCTCTAAAAAACCTTCGGAAGGTTTTGGATTTGCATGGAGTTGAAAACAAAAGAAATACCCAGTCGCTACTGCGACACCCATTTTTACATTTCGACTACGCTCAATGACCGAGGGGAATTTTGAGAGAAAATGGATTCATAGTTTCGCTGTGTATAAAGTTGAGTTTTTATAGAAGCCACAATCTGTAGTGAACGCAAATTTGCGTTCACTACTTTTTACTGGATATTTCTCTTCGCTTTAAATGAGTTATTTAAAATTTATCCTTCGAAAGATTTAACCCTTCGGAAGGTTTTGGATTTGCATATAGTTTTGTTTTGAATGACCTAATAATTTCTACATTTTTTCTAAAAAAAAACTCCCTAATAATTAGGGAGTTTATTTGATTAAAATTATTCTTTGTATTTCATTGTTTGATGTTTGCCTTTGAATGAAGGACTTTTTATTATCCAATCTGCCGGCTCTTTTCCAAGTACATAATGATCAAAAAACTGTTTCATCTTAATTGTATAATCCAATTTATTAGGGTACTTTTTCAAATGATGTGGCTCGTTTTCGTATTGTAGCATAAAACATGGTTTATCAAATCTTCTACATGCTAAATAGAACTCTATACCTTGCTCCCAAGGAACAGCGTCATCTTTGTCACCAAACATTACTAATGTAGGTGTGTTCATCTTGTCAGCAAAAAACACAGGCGAATTTTTAATATAAGCATCTAATGAATCAATTAAATTACCGCCAATTCTACTTTGTTGCTTCTCATACTGAAATTGTCTTGCTAATCCACTTCCTAATCTAATTCCAGAGTATGCCGAAGTCATATTAGATACAGGTGCACCAGAGACACAAGCCGCAAAATAGTCAGTTTGAGTTACAAAATAAGCTGATTGATAACCACTCCAAGAGTGACCATGTAAAGCAATTTTAGATTTATCTATATATCTCTCACTTATTAATTTATCACAGCCAGCAATTACTGCATCCATACCAGAATCACCTGGCTTACCTTCGTAAAACTTAATATCTGGGAAGAACATACAATATCCTTCACTTATATACCAAGGGTAAATTGGTCTATGTAATATTCTTGGCGATGTAAATTGGTGTCTTCTATCAGAAAATCTTTCATAAAAATAAATTAATAAAGGATATTTTTTGTTAGGGTCAAAGTTATTTGGCTTAATTACATAGCCCTGTAAAGTATCACCTTCTGCATTAGTATATTTAACCATCTCAGTATAACCCCAGTTATATTCAGGGATTTCTGGATGTATATTCGTCATTTTTTTTGGGTTTTCAAACTTATCATTAGTTAAATACAAATCAGGAAAGACATCATAAGAACGTCTCGAAACTACAATATCATTTGAATATTTTGCTTTTAATTCATAAGCCCAATAAATAGAATCTTTTAAAACATGAAAGTCCATTCTATCTCTTAAATGTAATAACTCACAACTTTTATCTTCATTGTTAGTTATCTTCAAATAAACAGATTTAGTATGATCAACATATTTTTGACGAGGGTCAAGATTCACAATTCTATAAGTTTTATTACTCATTCTACCTGCACCTTGATTTAAGTTAATCAAAGAACAGTTAGGCAACATAACTTCCCAAATATCATATCGGTCATAAAGTAAAATAGATTTACATTCTTCACCCCAACCTGCAACTCCATAACTCTCAGCTTTATTAGGAGTATCGTGCAGTTCATCATAAAATTTTGTTTGCTTTAATTTATCAGTAATATTAGTAGTTAATCTTTGGATTACATCATAAAAATGCCAATGTTTATCTTTATAATATACAACATGAGGATTAAAATCAGAAATATATGCTCTGCTATAAAGTTCTTTCTCAATCAAAACTCTTTCACCAGAATACAAATCAACTACATATAAATCAAAGTACCATCCATCGTAAGTAATCCTTCTTTCATAAGGAGTTTGGTCATACGCAATTGTATAAATTTTATTTTCAGTATAACTTACATCAGGAAGATTTGTATCTCCTAATCTAACATTCAAATTACCTTTCAAGTGAAAAATTGCATCATAAGTTTTATTTTTATCTCGACTCCATTGAGTTCTTTTATGAGTCATTATTCTATCATCATCTTGATGCCAAAGATACAAGTCAGCTTCTTCTAATATTTTATTATAATCATAATAATCTTCTAATTTAATCTTTTTATCTTTGTCTTTATCATCTTCGTTAATATATTCAGAATTTGGTTTAACTCCATAAAAAAGTCTTTCTCCATTATCCGTCCATCTTAAAGCACTAAATTTCGGAATATACCAGCCCTTAAATTCATCTGCTTTAGTAATATTTTTAAGACTTTTCTCTTGGAAATTATACAAACTTAATTCAAATCTATCTGCTACTTTATTACTATCTATTTTAGCTAATTTGAATACCAAATGACCAAAATCTAAATTATGTGAAAATGAATCAAAAACATAATTCGTATCTTTTTGAATAATTAATTCAGGGGCAAAATCTTTTGCCAAATCTCTATAATATATTCCATTAGCTCTATTATCTTCACTTATTTTTGAGTACAAAAGAAAAGAAGAAGTTGAGTCAAATTCAATATTATTAATATTATTTAAAGCAATATCAGAGTTAGATTCAAGATGTCTTAAAAAATAATCTCTACCATTTTTCTTGTTTTCCTTTTCAATTTTCTTAGAATAATAAAGCCATTTACCATCATTAGAAATATCATATCTTTCAACTTCATCAACTTTAGAAATATCACCATTCCCAGTATTCAAAATATATAAAGTATCAAATTGTTGGTTTTTCTTTAAATTTTCTGTTTGAATAACATCTGGAGTTACTGTTAAAGCAATATAATTAGCAGATTCAGACATTTTAGCATTTTCAGCTCTAACGATTTCATACTTTTTATCATTTCGAGTGCTTAATACTACAGTTTTTCCGTCGCCTCTATCTGGCTTAATCCCATAAACTAACCAATCCCCATTATCACTTATCATTTTATAAGTGAAATTTTCAAATTTCATTGTTTCTTCTAAGCCAAATGCTTTGAGTTTCTTACCTTCTTTAGAAAAAGTAATAGAAATATTTATAACTAATAAAAGTATAATAATTTTTATCATATTTAAACTCCTATGATAGTGATTTGAATTTATTTATTTTTTCTGTTTCTCCAGCAACTACTAAAATATCATTTTCTTTTAATATTTGAGTAGCATCTGGTATTGCTTTTATTACATTTTTAGAATTAAGTCCATCAAAAACAATTTGTTTGATTGACAAAACATCAATCCCATAATTATTTCTGATTCTTGCTTCAATCAATGATTTACCTATAAGTCCTTTAGGAACTTTAACTTCTGATACTAAATATCCATCTAAAAAGTGAACTTGCTTTTCGTCATTGTTCAACATTATTTTAGTTGCCAAATCAGATGTTATTTCTAATCTTTCTAACTCTTTTTGATGAGCGAAGTCAATATCTTTACGCCAAACTACACCAAGTTGTTTTAGAGAGCCATCATTTTTAAGAACAGGCAAACATTCTTGTCCAGTTTTATTTAAGACTGCCAATGCTTCTTTACAAGTTAACTCTGAATGTAAGTAAGCATATTGCGAATTTGCAATATCACCTGCTATTAATATTTCATTAAGTTCATCTCTTTCAAACAGGAAATCCTTAATATCATTTAAGGTAATAATCCCAATTAATTGCTGTTTAGAATTATGTACAAATAAAATAGGAACTTTATGACTTAATAGTTTACTTACAACATCGCTAAATTTTGTTACTTCAGAAATAACTTTGTAGCTTTTATTAATAATATCATTTACAAAAATAGTCTTTAATACGTTACTTTCAGCTCTATCTTTAAAATTTATATTTTTTTGTAATAATTTAAGCGTATAAATCGATTCTCTTGATAATTTGGTAGAGACGATTACCGAGCCAATACAAGTTAACATAAGTGGTAAAATAATATCATTTTCTTTTGTCAATTCAAAAACAATCAAAATTGCTGTTATTGGTGCTCTTGTTGTTCCAGCTACCAAACCACCCATTGCTACTAAAGAATATGCTCCAGGGTGAGCCGCATACTCAGGGAAAAACATATTGACCACATAACCAAAGAATGCACCTAACATAGCACCAACAAACAAACTCGGTGCAAAAATACCACCCGATAAACCAGAGGCAAGTGTAATTGAAGATGCAAACATTTTTACAAATATTAAAACTAATGCCATATACCAAAGTGAATCATTTAAGAAGTTAGAGTTCATACTTGCTAAACTCTCATTTCCTAAACCATTATAACTCAAGCCCTGATTATTAATTGCTGAATTAATTGCATCATAGCCGACACCAATTATTTCAGGAAAAATTAAAGCGGTTAGACCAACAATAGCTCCACCAATAATCGGCTTAATATACGGTTGAATCTTGATTTTATTATCCCAAAAGTCCTCAAATGAGTAAAGTATTTTAATGAAAATGTAAGAAACTATTCCAGCCAATCCACCTAAGACAATATAGAATAATACTTCCCAAGGACTTACCCACTCAAAGTTGCTCACTATAAATGCTGCAAAATTTCCTTCAAATCCATGCGAAACAACTGTAGCAATTACTGCAGAAATAACAATTGGAGAAAATGAACTAACTGCAAAATCTAATAAAATAATTTCAATAGCAAATAAAGCTCCAGCAACTGGTGCATTGAATGCCCCTGCAATACCTGCTGCAGCTCCACACCCTACTAATATTTTTAATCTTGAACTTGGCACTCTTAGAAACTGCCCAATCATAGAGCCAAGCGAAGAGCCTATTTGTACTATTGGTCCCTCTTTACCAACACTACCACCTGTTCCAATAGTTACCGCCGAGGCAATTGCTTTGATAACAGCTACTCTCGGGCGAATTATTCCACCTTTAGTTAGTACAGAGTGCATTACTTCTGGAACTCCATGTCCTCTTGTTTCAGGACCAAGAAAATGCACCAAAGGTCCAACAATAGCACCACCAATAGCTGGAATTAATATAACCCAATACCATGGAGTTTTCACTACACTATCTATTAAATTAACTCCACCAAAGAATGTTAAATCTGAAATAAAATGTATTCCAGCTTTCACAGCAACTGCTCCAAAACCACCAACTATACCGATAATTGCCGCAATAATCATCATATATAAATGCTCCGTCATTTGCAAACGCTGAACAAAGCCCTGCACTACATTTGCTGATAGAACATAATATTTAAAGATTTTATATTTTATTAATTTAATTTTCATTGATAATTATATAGTTGCTTTCTTTAATTAACTCATTTAATACTTTAGGGATTACTTCATCTGGATTATAATTTATTCTTGCATTATCTAAATATTGCAAAGTTTTTAATCCTAACTCACTATTAGAATAAACTGATTTTATATTTTCTTTAGATATTAATTTACTCTTAATTGTTTCAAACAAAGCACCTTCATCTAAACTTCCTTTCCAGTTTATTAAAGTAAGTTTCAATTCTTTTTTATCAATTTCATTAAATTTTATAGAGATTGGCTCAGAATAATAGAACTTATCTACATAAGAGTAAGCATTTTTAGAATATATTCTCTGCTTATCTTTTATTCTCAAATTAAAACTAACTTTCTCTTGAAATTTATTTATCAAATCATTCACTAAAAAATCAATTCTTTCTTTGTTCAAAGCTAAATTCTTTGATTCTTTATCCTCATTCTCTTGACTTATCAATTCTAAATTTATAATCTCATTGAATTTACCAAACTTATAATATAATCGCAAGCTATCATCAACACCAATCTTTCTTCTGAAATTTACTCTTTTATCTTTTGCAGTCAAGCCAATAGTAATCAAATCAAGTTCAACATCGTAAGTAGAATACTCTAATTCATTTCTTAATACTTCTTTCCCTTTACTAAGAACAATCGGAGCTAATAGCAATGTCTTATCTATATTTAACTCATTTGTAGCTTTAATTGTATCTTTATGAAAATAGTAATTAATACCAAGTCCTAAATTCAAATTACTAAATGACCAATCAGTATTCTCAACTAACTCGCCAAGATAAACAGAATACCCTAAACTTGGGGTAAGGTTTATACTTCCTTTTTCATTCAAAGGAAATTCATAGATAAGCGAAGCACCAATTAAATAATTAATACTTGACCCGCCGATGTCGCCTCTAAATTCATTATTTAAACGTGATTTACTGCTATCAGCTTGAATAAAATATCCTCTATTACTTGGATTCACTAACTTTTCATATTGATAATATTCCATATTATTCAAATTACTTAGAGCAAAATTCAAATTAAAATATAATTCTTTATAAACTTTGTAATCAAAAATGATTGAATAATTCATCAAAGTACTATTTTGCTCAACAGCATATTCAAATTTTCCATCATAATCCACACCATCAATACTAATAGCTTCATTTTTAAAAGAATTAACTTTGCCTTTCATATTCATATAGTTAAAGCCCAATCCAACACTCAAATTATCAAATACTTTCACTTTATAATTCAAGTAAAATGCTAAAGAATTAGAAAGCCCTTCTTCAATATTAAAGCAACATGTAGGAATAGAGTCAATAGATCTAAAATCGCTACTATGCCATTGGTAAGATCTATCTACACCTATATTTAGCTTGTTCTCAAACTCAAAAGAATGCAAACTACTTACAGACAATATGAATATTAATAAAATCAAATTACAGAATATTATATAAGTCTTTGATAAAACTTTATTTTAACAAAGAAAAAATTAGATTGCAAAATTAATAAATTTTTTCCTTAATGAATAGTTTAAGTCAAATAAATAATATTTCGAAAAGAATTATAACAAAGAACGCACAATAGTATATGTTTAATTTATTTTTTATTCTAATTCTCTTATTAGAATATTTTTCATATTTTTGTGAGACAAACATTTAAAATTTCAAATTGGTTTACTATTATTACAAAGCATATTTCTTATATAATTATAATATTTATAACTGTTTTTTCGGTTTTACAGATCTGTTACGGAAAAACTAATGAGGAAGAAATATTTGTAAATATAAATAAAGTTGAACAATATCTCAATATCAGATATAATGATTTAAACTTCCCTATAATATTATTTATTCATGGTGGACCTGGCTCGTCACTTGTCAATGAGAGTAAATCTTTCGATAGTTTGCTTTTAAAGAATTTTATTATTATTAATTGGGATCAACGAAATACTGGAAAAACTAAAATCGATAACTCTAATAAGTTCAATTTAAATATACTTCATGAAGATACCGAAGAAGTTATCAAGTTTATTATGGAAAAATTCAATAGGAAAAAAATCTATTTAGCTTCACATTCTTGGGGTTCAGTACTAGCTTTTAATTATATAATAAAACTTCCTGATAATATTTCTGCCTACATTGGAATTAGTCCTATAATAGATCAAAAAAAATCAACAGAACTAACTATTAATGACCTAACTAATTGGGCAAAAGAAAATAATAATATAAAGGCATTATCTGAATTATCAAAAGTTAATATACCTATCAATGACAAGAAAGACTTATATTTTCAACAGAAATGGTTATTCATTAAGAATGGATTAAATTTAGAGGATGAAAAAAAATTTAAAGAAAAATATTATATCTGGATGGATATTTGGTTTGATATATGGTTACAATCAGTTAAAAAATCTATTTTTGAAATTAATAAAAATTATAAATGTCCAATATACTTTATAGAAGGAAATTATGATGGCTATAAAAGTCATAATTTAGTAGAGGAATATTATAATTATTTAGATTCTCCATCAAAAGGATTATATTGGATGGAATTCTCAGGTCATACTATTTACAATACAGAACCAATTAAGTTACAAGAAATTATTATTGAAATTCTAAATAGAACATATTCAAAGTAAATTTATTGAAATGGGAAACAACCTATTTGTCCATAATATTAATCATCAAAAATCAACTTTTACTTATTAAATATATACTTTATGTATTTATTTTTTTATTTAGTCTATTGATCTGAAAAAGAAGAAATGGTAACATATATTTTATTAATCTCGTAATTAGTAATTTTAGTTTAAAATGGATAAATATGAGAATTATTATACTGCTATTAATATTTAATTCAACTATTATTTTAAGTCAGAAATATGAATATACTTATTTAGACAAAGATTCTACATCAAATTGCTATTTAACTATATTTCCGAACAATAAGGAAGTTAAAGGAGTAATTATACGAGATTACAGTTCTCTTCCAGACGCTGAGTCTAAAGCACCTTACCCTTATAAATGGAGAGACTTAGCTCTTAGTAATGGATTAGCTATTGTATATGTAGTTAGTTCAAATTTTTTCCCAGAGCTATTCTATGATGATAATAAAGTTAAAGTTTTAGATAGAGTTATAAATAATGCAATTACTAAGTACAATTTTCCAATAGATAATATATTTATTGGGGGAATGTCTTCCAGTGGTACAAGAGCAATTCGATATGTTCAATATTGCGAAAAAGGACTTTCAGAATTTGGAATAAAAATAAAAGGAGTATTTGCAGTAGATTCACCATTGGATTTTGAAAGATTTTATAATTCGACTGTTCATCATAAAAAATATTTAACAGATGGATTGTTATGGGAAGCAAATATTTTACCTGAAATATTTGAGAAATATTATGGAGGAAGTGCAGAAAAAAATGCTAAAAATTATAGAGAATATTCTCCATTTTCATATTTAGATTCTACAGGAGCCAATGCTAAGTATTTGCTAAATACTCCAATAATATTTTTTCATGAACCAGATATAGATTGGTGGTCTAATGAACGTGGAGCAAGTTATTTTGATATAAATTCTTATGATATAGCAGGTTTATATGTTTTTCTAATGAAAAATGGTCATAAAGATGTTGAATTAATTACTTCATCAGGTAAGGGATTTAATAGAAAAGGAGAGCGAAATTGTCACTCTTGGAGTATTGTTGATGAAGATTACTTAATTAGTTGGATTCTAAAGAGGGTAGATTAAATATATATAATAATAAATTTAGATGCTGCTGAGATTTAAGGGATATTTCGACTTTGCCCATCATTTCAATTTAAATTTTAACTTAATAGTTGTTAGTAATTATAATATAATAGTTTTATTCTTCTATTAGATTATGTTCTGGACAATCTACTCGGAGTTCTTTACTTACTATTGTTTTATTTAATAAATTACAATAATGATTATCTTCTTTGATTTGATAATATTGGCAATTAAAACACATTCTTTGTATTGTAATTATTCCCTTTTGGTTTAAATCATAAATAATTTTTAATAGATTTTCTAATAACTTTTCTTTTTCAATTTCAGGTAATTCGTCGATAGGGTTTTGAATAACTTTTGCAAATGATGCACTTAACTCGGCTGTCTTTTTTCCACTTTCTGTTAGTTCTATTGTGTATGACCTCGCATCTTTTTCTTCAAATACTTTTCTTATTAATTCTTTTGATTCTAATGTTTTAATTGTATCGCTTATTGTTGCTTTTGTCAGATTAAACTCATTAGCTAAGTAACTTACTTTCCCTTTTTCTGGGGAATGAAATAATAAAAATATTAATATTTGGGTTTGGATTGGACTTAATGAATTTTCTTTACTTTCTGACCACAATAATACTTTAAATGCCTGAGATATTCTCTCAAGTGAAACAACAATTTTACTTTCGATGTTGCTATTTTGATGCAATAAGTTAAATTGTGATTCTACCATTAGAATGATTCTATTCTTAATAACATAACTTGTGCAATATTGCTGGCTCTGATTTTTGCTTCTTCTGCTTTAGAACCTTCAAATAGTGAATCTACAGTTTTAGTAAATAATTTAACCCATTCATTGAATTGCACTTCTGTCATATCAGTCATTTTACTAAGTCCAATATGAACAATCATAGGGTTACCTCTGAAGCTATTTTCACCTAATAATATACTCGACCAGAATGAATATAATTTTGGTAAATGACTATCCCAATTAACTTTGGCAACATCATCAAATATAAATCCTAATATATCATTTTTCCTCACTTCATCGTAAAATGTATTTACTAAAAGTTCGATATCTTCTCTATTCTCTATTCTTTTTAAATCTTTGCAGTTTTCCATTTCCAAAATTATATAATTATTTTCAATTATTTCTTTTTCCTGCTCTGAATTCATCTCTTCTAAATGACAATAGTTGCTATCAGATGAAGTAATTTTCAAATCTAAGCCCTTTGATTTTAAATATTTCTCTCCATATTCATAAATTATTTTAGTATCTGTTATATTTTCTGGTACTAAAATATCAAAGTGCATAATAACACCATCTTCTTTCTGAACGTAAGTATCCCAAACTGCTAATTTCATATTTTTCTTTCTTTTATTAGAATAAATTTAAAAAATTGCCTTGCAAATCTTTCTATTTACAAGGCAATTTATAATTAATTGCGTAAATCCGCCATTGATGCACCAAAGTTAATATGTAGTACATTTCCATTTGGAGTTACTAATGCTGGAACAGATTTAACACCTGCTTTTTCAGCTTCATCTAATCTAGAGTTATCAATACCAAAATGAACGATATCTAAATTATCTGCACCAATTAAATTGATGATATCATTTTCTGCACTAACGCAAACAGTGCAACCTGCGTGGTAAAATACTGGTTTAGTCATAATAAATTCCCTAAAATTTTTAAATTGACAAAATTGTCAATGCAAAATTAGTTAGGATAACTAACAATTCCAAATTATTTTTATATATTACTTGTTAATTATAAATTTAGTCACAAAATTCTCAAGAAATTGTACTATTTATTAGTATTAAAATATCCTCAATATGTTCATCTTGTGATTTACTTTCCCATTTTTCAAAGCTACTGAATGTAAAACCATAAGAATTCGTTGAAGGTTTTTCCTTTAATGGAAAATATCCTGATACTCCAGCCATCCAACCATTTTCTATCCAATCTTCATGATTACTTTTAAATCTAAATAAATAAAATTCAACTATTCCTACTTCAGAATTAGTATTTTCTTGAATTACTTTCATTAATTCTAATGAATCTGGAATTCTTCCTAATTCAGTAGGATATAATAACCAATTTGCAAAATCACTTTCAGCAAATGCTGCTTGTGTTTTAAAATTAATTGGGAATAAGTTTTCTTTATTTAATGATTTTAGATTATCATAAAACCAGTTTCTTGTTTCAGAATCTGATGCAATTTCATTTATAATATTTTGTTTAACTTCTTGTTTTAATTTTAAAAGCGAAATAACTGAAAACATCTTAAGCTTATTATCTTTAGTTTCTAAGTATTTCGTTAATTCTAAAAATACTTTTTTATCGATAAAATTGCCTAATATGTCTGCAATAATTCCAGATTTAAAGCGAGCATCTTGATATGTATCATCACTCCATAAATCAACATTTAAAGTACCTCTATATTCAACAATATTTCTATACTTTTTGCTTAATTCCAATAAATTATCAATATGTGAGTTATAATCTGATGTAATAATTTGATTATTGTTTAAATAATTAAGAAAAAGTAATAAGATTTCAGAATCTATATGTTCATTATCTAATACATTTAACAAGTCAGGAAAAATAATATGTTTATATGAATAATTATTATTTAATATTCCAAAGGATAAACTACTAATTTCAGTTGGATACTTAATTATTAATTCTTTAAATGTTCTAATTGATTCAATATTGTCAAAATTCGAAAGTGATGATAAAGATGTATTTTTCGCATAAGTATCATAATCTTTAAAATTTGCTTTTATTACTTCAACTAATTTAGCATCAATATTCTTTGTAGCAGTCTGAATAATTAAACTTGGAATTGTTTCCCAATCATACTTAGCACTTGGAAATTTTTCTTTAGCTATATTTAATGAAAAAATCTGTTGATCTTGAGTAAGTCTTAATTTTTCTAATTTGTCAAGTGCATTAAATCTAATCGAATCATTTTGATTCTTTAGTTCTTCAGTAATTATTGAGAACTTTTTGTCATTGTTTCCTTTCAGTAGTCCAAATAGCATAAGTATTATAATTGTTATATGTGTCATAAATATTTTTCATTTTTCAAATTTAATAAAATTATTTTGGATAATCTAATTGAAAAGGGTAGGTATAACAAAATTATTAAACACATGCAAGTATAAAAATAATTTAATATCTAGGGATATAATATAAAGCGATAAGAAAAAGTTTAAAAATAAAAATTTATTATTTATTCTGAATTCATTTCTGTTAAAAGTATTAAAATATCCTCAATATGATCATCTTGAGATTTACTTTCCCATTTTCAAAGCTACTAAATGTAAAGCCATAAGAATTTGTTGAAGGTTTATTAAAACTCATAAAAATAAATTAAAATATTTTGATAATTGTAATGTTTTTATAAAAACATATTATCCAATATGTTAACATAATGATTCCCTTTGTAATCAAAAAAAAGATTAAATATTATTAGTTCGGTATTTGCAGAACTAAATAATATTTCGTAAGTTTGTAAAGTTTAAATCACGAATTAAGAAAAAGAATAATGAAAGACATAAAAGAATCAGTTGAAGAATTTGGTGTCCTAATAGAAAAATTAGGTAGATCACCTATGGAAAGTAGAGTTTTTAGCTATTTATTATTAGCTGAACCACCTTATGCATCTTTTGATGAAATAAAAGAATTTTTAAAGGCTAGCAAAAGCTCAATCAGTAATTCACTTAGTGTTCTTCAAAAAGATGGGTCTGTAAGCTATAGGACTTTTAGTGGAGATAGAAAACGTTACTTTATGATTAATACTAAAGATTGGGAGCAGAAGTTAATAGATGGGGCTAAAAATCTATCTGCATTTAATGTACTTTTAAAAAATGCTTTAGTTTATAGAAAAAATAGTAAGTTTAAAGAATTTAATGATGGAATTAATGAGGTACTTGAATTTCAAGAATACTTGACAAAAGAAATTGATATTGCTATTAAAAAATGGCTTAAAAAATAGCATTTTTTATTTGCAATTATAGTTCGGTTTTTTCCGAACAACATATTAAATACAAAACAATAAGGAATTTTATAATCATGAGATATTCACTGCAGATATTAATTGTTATGCTAATATGCGTAATAAATTTATCAGGACAAAATAATAATCGAGATACTCTCTATCTTGATTTACGAAAAGCTGTCGAACTTACTCTAAAGAACAACCCTGATCTTAAAAGGGTAAAAATGAATGAAAAAATATTAAAGACTCAAATTGATGCTGCTTATAGTGCTTTTTATCCAAAAATAAGTGGAACTTTAGGATATACCGACAACTTTTCTCTACCTGTGCAATTATTACCAGGTGCTATGTTTGGTCAAGAAGGACAAATACCTGTAAAATTTGGTGTTAGGCATGGTACAAGTGCTGGAATTGAAGTTAATCAGACTTTATTTAATGGCAAAAGTATAGCAATAGTAAGTAAGTTAGGAATATCAGAAGATATTTATAATTTACAGACATTATCTAAAATTGAAGATTTAGTATATAATGTAATTCAATTATATATTCAACATCAAATAACAATAGAGCAACGTGAAATTGTTTTATCTAACTATGAAAAAATTGAATATTTAGTAAAAATTGCTCAAGCTCAATATGATAATGGAATTCTTAAAAAGTTAGATGTAGATCAATTAAAAGTAAATAGAACAAATGTAGGTTCGGAACTTACTAATATAAATATAGCTTCTGCTCAGCAAATTAATGTGTTTAGATTTTATTTAGATTTAGAAAATGATCAACCAATATCATTAACTGAAAAGTTAAATGATTCTGATAAGTTCCCATTATCAAATACAATTTTACTAGAAGAAAATTTAGATTATAGATTGTTAAAACAACAAATAGAATTAAACAAAAAAGATAGGAATGTAATAAAGTCTGATTTTTTACCTACATTATCAGCATTTGCAAGATATAATTATACAGGTCAATCTAACGAGTTTAACTTTACTAATGATAAATATAGTGACTTTAAATCAGGTGTTTGGGGTCTGAATTTATCAATTCCGATTTTTGATGGTTTTAGAACAAAAATTCAACTTCAAGAAAATAAATTAATTTTAGAACAATTAGAATTAAGCAAAAAGAATTTAAAAAATGCAGCAAATCTAGAATACGAAAACGCAAAAATTAAAATGGAACAATATGAAATTTCTATTTTAACACAACAAGATAATATGAAATTAGCACAAGAATTGTATGAAATTACTAAAATTTCATACCATGAAGGTGTAGCTCCATTAACTGATCTATTAAATGCAGAAACAAGTCTAAATGAAGCGCAATCAATGTATATAACAGCTCTGCTTAATTATAAGTTAGCAGAGTTAGAGCATCTAAAAGTAAGTGGAAAGTTAGTTCAATTAATCAATTCAAACAATAATTAGGAAAAACAAAATGAAAAAAATGAAAGTTATAATACCAGTATCAATATTAGTTATTATAATTGTATGGGGTATAACAACTCTTTCAAGTAATAAAGAAGCAATAGATAAGAAAGCAAAACAAACTGAAACTATTATTGCAAAAATACCTGTTTCAATAGCTGATGTGAAGTCTGAATTAATTGATAGTGATTTAGAGTTAATCGGTACATTTGAAGCAAGAAAAGAAATAAATTTAATAGCTGAAATGCAAGGAAGATTAAGTAGTATATTAGTAAATGAAGGTCAAAGTATTTCAAAAGGTCAAAAGTTAGCAACTATTGATGATGCTAGTATAAGCTCACAATTGGCAACAGCAATAGCTAATTTAGAGAAAGCTAAAAAAGATATGGAAAGATATGAAAATTTACTTGGTGTTGGTGCTATAAGTTTAACTCAATTCGAAGAAATAAGCCTAGGACTAAAAAGACAAGAAACAAATGTTACATCGATAAAACAACAATTAAAATATTCTACAATCAATTCTCCGATGAGCGGAGTAGTTAAAGAAGTATTTTTAGAAGATGGAAGTTTTGCAAATTTAGGTACAGCAATATTAAACGTTGTAGACATTAATAATATGAAAATAATTGTAAAAGTAGATGAAAAAGACATTGTTAAGTTAAAAGTAAATCAGAAAGTTAACATAATTACTGAAGTTTATCCTTCTGTCAAATTTGAAGGAATAGTTAATCAAATAGGTGTACAAGCTGATGAAGCAAGAAAGTATAAAATATCTGTTGAACTTCCTAATAGCAAAGAATATCCATTGAAGGCAGGAATGTACGGAGTGGTTTATATCCCTAATACATCAAATAGTTATAAAGAACCCGCTTTAACAATACCTCGAAAAAGTTTAATTGGAAGCTTAAAACAACCTATGGTATACATTGCTAAAGATGGTAAAGCAAAGTTAATAAAAGTAAAAGTAGGAAGAAGTCTTAAAGATAGAGTTGTTGTACTTGATGGGTTAAAATTAGAGGACAAAGTAATTGCAACTGGACAACTAAATTTAGACAATGGAAGAGCAATCGAAATAATCAATAATTAATAATTTAGAATTAATAAAACGAAATCAAAATGAATATAACAGAAATAGCAGTAAAAAGACCTACATTAATTGTGGTGATATTTAGTATCTTAGTTTTCTTTGGGATATATGGTTACACTAATTTAACTTATGAATTATTACCAGATATTTCCTCACCTGTAATCACTATTTCTACAGGATACCCTAGGGCACCACCTTCTGAAGTTGAACTTTCGGTTACTAAACCAATCGAAAATGCTCTTTCTTCTTTAGAGAATTTAGAAGGAACTAAAACCATATCTTTCGAGAGTTTTTCAACTGTAATTGTTGAATTAAAATATGGAGCAGATATTGATAAAACAGTATTAGATGCTACTCGAAAATTAGATGCAATAGCATCACAATTACCTGATGATATAATTGAACCAAGTATAGGAAAATTTTCACTTGATGAAATGCCTATTATGCGATTAGGTGCAACTTCAACAATGGAAGATGTTAAGTTTACTAAACTATTTGAAGATAAAATAAGACCTGAAATAGCAAGAATTGAAGGTGTTGCACAAGTAAATTTAATTGGTGGAGCTGATAGGGAAATTAGTATTAATGTTGATGGGAATAAATTAAAACATTATGATATTTCAATACTTCAAGTATCAAAAGCAATATCTTCGTCAAACTTAAACTTTCCAACAGGTAGTATTAAAGATAAAGAACAAGATATTTTAG
>JAUIIX010000031.1 GCA_030431515.1 bacterium | reverse complement strand
CAGACGTAAGAGACGGATTAAAACCAGTACACAGAAGAATTTTATTTGCGATGCAAGAGTTAGGTCTCCAACCAAATAGACCTTATAAAAAATCTGCTCGTTTAGTCGGGGAAGTACTTGGGAAGTATCACCCACACGGTGATAGTTCTGTTTATGAAGCAATGGTACGTCTTGCTCAACAATGGAACATGCGTTATCCATTAGTTGACGGTCAAGGAAATTTCGGTTCTGTTGATGGTGACCCTGCAGCGGCAATGCGTTACACAGAAACAAGATTAGCTAATGTAGCAACCGAACTACTTAAAGATATAGATAAAAATACAGTTGATTTTAGACCAAACTTTGATGATTCATTAGAAGAACCTACTGTTTTACCTTCAGTTTTACCTTCATTACTAGTAAATGGAGCAAGTGGTATTGCTGTTGGTATGGCTACCAATTTACCACCTAATAATTTAAGAGAAATCACAAATGGATTATTAGCACTAATAAAAAATCCTGATATAACTGTTGAAGAAATTATGGAACACGTTCCTGCTCCAGATTTTCCTACAGGAGGTATTATCTATGGATATAGTGGAGTTAAGGATGCTTATACTACTGGTCGTGGTAAAATTATTGTTCGTGCAAAAGCAACTATTGAAGAAAATCAGCAAGGAACAAAACAAACTATTGTTATTGATGAATTACCATATCAGGTAAATAAAGCAAATCTAATAGAGAAAATTGCAGATTTAGTTAAAAATAAAGTTCTCGAAGGAATTTCTTATGTAGGAGATGAGTCTGGTAGAGATGGTATGAGAATGATTGTAGAATTAAAACGTGATGCAAATTCAAGTGTAGTTCTTAATAACTTATACAAACATACTCAAATGCAAGTTACTTTTGGTGCGATAATGCTATCTTTAGTAGAAGGAAGACCAAGAGTATTGAACATCAAAGAAATGATGGAGTACTTCTTAAAATATAGAAATGAAGTAATTGTTAGAAGAACTCAGTTTGAATTAGATGCAGCAGAGAAAAGAGCTCATATTTTAGAAGGTTTTATAATTGCTTTAGATAATATTGATGAAGTTATCAAAATAATTAGAGGATCAAGTGATGGGGCAGAAGCTTCAGGTAAATTGCAAGAAAGATTTGGTCTATCTGAAATTCAAGCGAAAGCAATTCTTGATATGAGACTGCAAAGATTAACTGGTCTTGAAAGAGATAAAATCCAAGCAGAATATAGAGATCTAATTCAGTTAATTGAAAAATTAAAAGCAATATTAGCAAGTAAAGAACTTCAAATGGGAATCGTATCTGAAGAATTAATAGAACTTAATGCTAAGTACGGTGATGAAAGACGTACTCAAATAGTTATGGATCCAAAAGATTTTTCAATTGAAGATATGATTGCTAATGAAGAAATGATTGTTACTATTTCTCATTCTGGTTTTATTAAAAGAACTAAAGTTACTAATTATAGAAGACAAAATAAAGGTGGTAGGGGAGCTTCAGGTTCTCAAACTCATGATGAAGACTTTATTGAAATGGTATTCCAAGCAAGTACTCATCACCATCTATTATTCTTTACAGATAAAGGTAAAGCTTATAAAATTAGAGTTTTTGATATTCCAGAAGGAAGTCGTCAATCTAAAGGTAGATCATTATCAAATGTAATTGCAAAAGATCTTGATGAAAAAGTAACTGCAACTTTAGCCATTACTGAATTTAGTGATGATAAGCACGTGGTTATGTGTACTCGTAATGGTACTATTAAAAAATCTAATTTATCAGCTTTTGCAAATGTCAGACAAAATGGTATAATTGCAATTGGCCTTAATGACGATGATAGTATGATGGCTGCTGACATTACAGATGGTAAAGCAGAGATAATTCTTGGTACTCGAAATGGTATGGCTTGTAGATTCTTAGAATCTGGAGTAAGAGAAATGGGTAGAACTGCAGCTGGAGTTAGAGGTATTAGACTTGCTAACAATGACTATGTTGTTTCTATGTTAGTTATCAAACGCCCAGATGCTCAAGTTCTTGTAGTTTCTGAAAATGGTTTCGGTAAACGTACTAAATACGAAGACTTCCGTTTAACTAATAGAGGTGGTAAAGGTGTAATTGGAATGAGAATAACTCCAAAAACTGGACCTATAACTCGTATGGTTATTGCCTTTGATACAGAAGATTTAGTTGTAATCACTAAAAATGGTATTTTGATTCGTCAATCTATCGAAAATATCAGAACAATCGGAAGAAATACACAAGGTGTCAAATTAATTAGACTTGATAACAATGATACTATTGCAGATATTACAACTATTCAAGATGAAGATGAAGACAACGAACATATCGAAAGACAAGAGGGAGATACTAATGACGAGCAAAGCGAATTAGAATTCTAATATATGTCTAAGATTCATATAACAACAATTATTGCCCTTTATATAATATTAAAGGGCAATTTTTTATTTTCAATGGAATCTGATTCTTCTAAAGTATCAAAAATAGATTCAGTTGAAAAGAAAATTATACTTTATACTCCACTTTCTAAACATGGATCATTATTTTTAATAAATAATAATGGACATCAATACATAAATAAGAGAAATATTCAAAAAAATGATTATTTAGATTTAGGTGATATTTTGATTCAAGAAACTAATATGTATCCCTTACATTTTGCTTCACTTGGATTGAATAATAATGTTAGTTTTGCATCAGGTCTTAATAACCAGATACAATTTAATGGAGTTAATCTTTCAGACCCATTGATTTTGAGTAATAATTTTTCATCATTTTCACCAGAAAATACAGAAAATATTGAAATTTATACTGGAATGTTGGCTTCTATCTTTTCAGATAATTCTAATTCTACTCTTATTAATTTACCAGAAATAAAGTACAATACGAGTAAACCATACTTCAGATTTTGGGCAGCAGATGCAGGAGAAGATTATTTAGCACTTGATGGAGTATTTTCTCAAAATATAGCACCAAATATTAATTTCAATCTTGGGATTAGAAGTCTCACGGGTAAAGGAGTTTATGAAAATGATCAAGTCAGAAGTAGAAGTATAAGATCAGGATTACGATGGAATATTGATAGTCTTCAAAATTTATCAATTACTTGGTTGCATAATAATCATTATCTTGATATTTATGGTGGCTTATCAATTCAATCAATTGATGAAAACAATAGTTTAGATACTGATCCTATCACTGCTATAAGTAGCTTTACTGTAAATTCTAATAGAACAGTTTCAAATAATGTTATTGCAAATTATTCAAAATTATCAAAAGATACTAACTCAGCTATATCTACACAAGTCTATTATATTAATAATCTTAATTATGATTTTACTAATAGAACTTTATATTCAAGTACATTTTATCCAAATAGAGTAAAATACACTACTTCAAAATTAGGATTAAATTTTTCTTATGAGAAAAATATTTCTAATTTATTTATCAAAGGAAAATTAGATCTAAATAATTCTGCTATCGAGGATAATTTATATATTTCAAATATAGATTATTATATAAATTACTCTGGACTACTATTTTCAAAATATAGTTTAACAAATTTAGATATTTCTACAGGATTCAGATATTCTAACTTGAATGAGAATAACTTATTAAATTATGGTATAAATTTTAAATATCATATCAAAGATTATCAATATTTAATTTTAGACTATAGTCATTCTGAAATTTCACCATTAATATTTCTAAATAATCTTGAAACTGAAAATAATCAATTACTGTATTTGAGATATATAAATCAAGGAATTAATAATTCATTTGAAATAGATGGTTACTATAGAACAATCAATGATATGCTAAGTTATAGTTTAATTGATTCTACTTTAAATTATACAAATGACTTAACAACGAAAACATATATAGGTTCAAATATAACATTAAAAGTAAAACTATTCAATGAATTATTTTTTACAAATGATGAAGTTTATTCTATAATAAAAAATAATTTAAGTTTTCCTTTAAATGATTCTAAAGAATTAAATCCATTATTACATTCATTTATAGATACTTATATTACAATTCCAAAGGGAAGGAGTAGAGCAGACTTAGGATTTAGATTTTCATTTTTATCTCAGAACAATATGCCTTCACATTTGACAGACTTGAATATTTTTATAGATAATCAGATGCAAATGCCTTCTTCTTTTGCAAGAAATGAACTTTATGTAAAACTACGATTGGGTCAAGCCTACCTTAAATTAACTCTTTCCAATTTTCTTGGGAATGATTATTTTTATATACCAATGTATAATTCTTTACCAAATAATTTTAGAATGTCATTTAATTGGACTTTCTAATATATTCAATTTTATTTCAAATAATTATTGTATTAAGACGTTTTACTCCTAATACTTAAAATATAAAATCTATGCAAATATTATTTATCTTTTTTCTCTTTACATTTACAAGTAAATCACTTGAAAAACAATACACTTATGACAAACAATATTGTATTTATTATACTATAAATATGAACCTAGATGACAACTCTCAATTGCAAGCATATTATCAAACTAGAAGATTAATACCTGATAAAAGTAATCATGATCAATTTAATCTGGCATATATTTATAAAATAAATCAAAATGTTAAAGTTGGAACTGGATTTACATATTTTCTTTTACATTTGCCTCAATCTGAAGGTACTCCTATTGAAATAATCCCTCAAGAATTTAGACCAAATCAATTTATTTCTTTCTCTAATATGATAACTGATAAATTAAAATTTCAAAATAGAATTTTAATTGAAGAAAGATTTTTTCAAGCAATTGAAAATAACAAATTAACAGATAAATATAATTTTAGTATAAGATTAAGGTTATTAGGTCAATTTACTTATGATTTATTTAAAATATACTCTGAAAATGAAAACTTTGGAGTTTATATTTCTGATGAGATATTAGTTCATTTTGGTAGTAAAATAATATTTAATACATTTGATCAAAATAGATTTCAGACGGGAATTTATTATAACCCTAATAAAATGTTTAACTTAAAATTAGGATATATGCACTGGTTTCAAGAAACAAATAAATTTACTAATGAAACATTTCATTATTTATCAAGAAATGCAATAGTATTTTCAATTTCAAATAATTTTGATTTACTTGATAAATAATTAAACAAAAAACTTTTGAATTGCAAGTGAAAGTCTTGGAATTTGGATAACTTTAATATTTGAATTTACTTCATTTATATTCTGTTCTGGCACTATTGCTTTTTTAAATCCTAATTTAGCGGCTTCGTTTATCCTTGTTTCCACTAAAGATACTGGTCTAATCTCACCAGTCAAACCAATTTCGCCAACAATAATAGTAGATTTCGATAAAGCCCTATTTTCATAAGAACTTATAAGAGAAGCAGCAATAGCAAGGTCTGCAGCAGGGTCATTGATAGATAAACCACCAGTAATATTTAGAAATACATCATGTTTGAAGAATTTAATATCAAGTCGTTTCTCTAAAACAGACAATATCATTTGCAATCTTTTTAAATCCATACCATTTGCGATTCGCTGTGGCATAGAGTACCCAGTAAATGTTACCAATGATTGTATTTCGTTTAAAAAAGGTCTTGTCCCTTCAATAGTTGGAGTAATTGCTACACCAGGTTCTAAATTAGTATTATGTGATAAAAATATACCAGAAGGATTCTTAACTTCAACTAAACCAGAACTTTTCATTTCAAAAATACCAATTTCATTAGTCGAACCAAATCTATTCTTTATTGTTCTTAATATTCGATAATTTAAACCAGAATCACCCTCAAATTGTAAAACTGTATCAACTAAATGCTCTAATATTTTTGGTCCTGCAATCGCACCATCTTTAGTTATGTGACCTACTAAGAAAACTGTTTTATTATATTGCTTGCAAACTTCCATTATTCTTTGAGTGCATTCTCTAACTTGCACTACAGAACCAGCGGCAGAAGATATTTCATCACTATGAATTGACTGAATAGAATCAACAATATATATTTGATTTTCACTGTTTTTTAAAAGATAAATAATATCTTCTAAAGAATTATTTGATACAATATCTAAATCTAAATTTGTGTCACTAAGACGTTTAGCTCTATTCTTAATTTGAGATAATGATTCTTCACCAGTAATATAAATAGGATTAAATTTAGATAAGTTAGAAGCTAATTGTAACATTAAAGTTGATTTACCAATTCCAGGGTCACCACCTATTAATATCAGGCTACCTGGTGTAATTCCACCACCCAGTACTCTATTTAGCTCTTCAATATTTGATAAATATCTTACTCCAAGTTCATCATTAACATTAGATAACTTCTTGATTTCTATATTTCTATGTTTGCCACTTACTTTTTTAGGATTAAAAGTAATTTCTTCAAAAGTATCCCACTGATCACAATTAAAGCACTTGCCCTGCCATTTAGTTGAGGAAGCCCCACAATTTTTACATTTATATAATTGTTTAGTTTTCATTTAGATAGAATTGTCTTTAGTTTACTAAGTAACTCATCTTCTTTAATATTAGTATAATCTTCAAATTTAATTTCCTCTTTGATATCCAATAAAACTTCACCTTGTTTAATAAACAAAGAATTTTTTTTCATTAATTCATTTGAATTAGTTATTCTAACAGGTAAGATAGAAGATTTACTCTTGTAAGCAATTCGAGTAGCACCTTTTTTGAATTCGCCTAAGTTGCCATCAACTGAACGTGTACCTTCAGGAAAGATTAAAACAGAAATATTATTACTTAAGAGGTTTACAGCACTTGCTAAACTTTTTACAGCATCTCTTGGATTTGACCTATCAACAGATATAAAAGGGGAGAGACGTAACCCTTCACCAAATAAAGGGATTTTTTCAAGTTCTCTTTTATACATTATTACAAATGGAATATCTAAGGAAGATAATAATATAGGAATATCTAAATAACTAGAGTGGTTTGCAACAATGATATAACTTTTATTTTTATCATAGTTGTAAGATTTAATTTTAATAGAAACTTTAGCTTTTTTTAAAAGTTTAGTTGACCATATTTTTGCAGCGTCATAAAACTTATCAGAACCTTCTTTCTTCATTATATTAATGATTTTAAAAGATTCTGTTAAAGTATAAATCAAAACTTTCAAAGTACTAATTATGTTCATTAATCTTCTTTAAGGCAAGTTTATAAATTCTATTAACTTGATCACCAATTGTAAGTCCAGTTGTATCAATCTCAACTGCATCTTCTGCTTTTCTCAAAGGACTTATTTCCCTTTCTGAATCTAATTTATCACGGTTTGCAATTTCATTTTTTAAAGTATCAAAATCTATTTGTTGTCCCATTTTTTGATATTCAAGATGTCTTCTTTTAGCTCTTTCTTCAATACTCGCAACTAAATATATTTTTAATTCAGCATCAGGAAGAACTACAGTCCCAATATCTCTACCATCTACTATCACACTTTTAGATTTAGCAAACTCTCTTTGAAGATTAACTAATGATGTCCTAACAAAACCTAAACTACTGATAAAACTAACATTGGCAGTAACTTCTTGATTTCTAATTTCTAAACTTACATCAATTCCATTTAAAAAAGTCAACTGTTTAAGTCCATCAAACTTAATCTCTATATTTGACTTTTCAAATACTTTTTGAAATTCACTAATATCTATTTTATCATTTAAGATCCAAAGATAAGTAGCTGCCCTATAAGTAGCCCCTGTATCTAAATATCTATAAGACAGTTTATTAGCCAATAACTTTGCAGTAGTTGATTTCCCAGAACTTGCAGGTCCATCTATTGCAATATTAATTTTATTATTCATTTTAATCAATTAAAATGGAATGTCGTCATCTTCTTCTTCAGAAATCAAATCACTTTCATTAACTTTATTTGATGGTTTAGAATACTGATTAGATTGACCACCACCGCTATAACTATCTGAACTTCCACCACTATTTGGATTTGAATCTAACAATACTAATTCTTTAGCTCTAATTTCAGTTATATATCTTGTTATCCCATCTTTTTCATAAGAACGAGTTTGTAATTTTCCTTCTATATAAACCTTACTTCCTTTATGAAGATATTTACTAGCAGTATCTGCCATATAATCCCATAATGTAATTCTATGCCATTCAGTGTTTTCTTGCCATTCTCCTGATTTGTCTTTATAACTTTCAGAAGTTGCAACACTTATTGTTCCTACAGGTGTGCCTTGAGGAGTAGTTCTTATTTCTGGGTCTTGTCCCAAATTACCTACAATAATAACTTTATTTACTGATCTTGCCATTTAATCACCTTTATATATTTTTTAATTTTCTAATAATATAATTGAACACCTATACCATGGTATTGATCATATTCCTTTATAAACAATCCATGAATACTTTGTCCGCTATAATAATAATATCCAAAAAAGATACTTTTAGTTTCCGAAGTTAAATAATTAATTCCACTTTGCAAAGAATTTGACCCAATATAATTCCCATTTTGACCCAATAATCTTAAATCATAAGCTAAAACAAAGTTAAATTTGTTTTTATATAAATTATAATTAAAATCAAAACCTAACTGAGGTTCAAATAAATTAACTTCATCAGGAATAGTTGAAAAAATAATATTCAACCCAGCGTAAACCTTATAATTAATATCTTCATTATATTTAGAATTATAAGCAACTAACAAATCAACAAACTCTCTTGAATAAGTATATGGTAGTTTGTTAAACACACCATCTTTTGAAAACCCATCAATCAAGTGAGAAGAAATATGAGCCACTCTAATTCTAGAACTAAAATAATTATTAGTTTTACTTTTTATAATTATTGATGAATTTACACCAAAATAATAATCAGTTGTTTCAACTGGGAATTTAAATTTCCCAACTGATCTCAATCTTGTATAAGTCATTAAATCAGCACCAGAATTAACTAATAAAGATTCAGACTCATATAATTTACTTAAATCAAATGAATTACCAATATCTAATCTCATTTTATCAACATTTGTTTGATAAAATGAACCAACTCTTGCTTCAATTTGAGCTGCAATTGGTGCTTCAAAATTTTGTTCATTTGAAAATAATGAACTTGTAAAAAGCAAAATAATTAACAAAGTTTTAACGATGAATTCCACGTTTTGAGTTTTTAATATAATCTAAACAACCATTAATTTCATCTATATTCTCTAAATCTTCGTAATAAGAAATAACTTCCTTATTAGATTTACCTGAAAAAATTAATTCATAATAAAACTTTTCAATTTCTTTAATTACTTTATCTTCAAAACCTCTTCTCTTCAGTCCAATTTTATTAATTCCTTCAACTTGAGCTGGATTTCTACCAATTAAAGTATAGGGTGGTACATCTTTTACTATTTTTACATCAGCACCAACCATTGAATGCTTACCAATTGTACAAAATTGATGTACTTTTACAACACCACCTAGTATAACCCAATCTTCTACAGTTACATGGCCACCTAATTGAGTTGCATTTGAGATAATTACATTATCACCTACTATACAATCGTGAGCAACATGGCAATAAGTCATTATTAAACAATTCTTACCAATTACAGTTTTCCACGAGTGAGTAGTTCCTCTATTGATAGAAGCAAACTCACGGATTACAGTATTGTCACCAATCTCAACGGTAGTTTTTTCATTATCATATTTTAAATCTTGTGGGTCAGTAGAAATAGATGCATAAGAATAAATTTTCACATTATTACCAATTCTTGCACCATTATCAATAATAACTCCATTTGCAAAATGACAATTATCACCAATTTCAACATCGCTACTAATCACACAATAAGGACCTATAACAACATTTTGTCCAATTTTAGCATCTTTTGAAACAATTGCAGTTTCATGAATCATATAAATTAACCCTCTACTAAAGCGGCTTGAAGTTCAGCTTGAGCTACTATGCCATCATCAACATAAGCAACTGCTTCAAACTTAAAAGCCCCTAATTTTTTTTGAACAAGTTTTACTTTCATAATAATCTGATCACCAGGTACTATTGGTTTTCTAAATTTAGCATTATTCACTGTCATAAAAAATGCTTTTTTACCTTCTGTAACTTTTTTATCTTGAGATACATAAATTAATATACCTCCAACTTGAGCCATTGCTTCAAGTATAAGTACTCCTGGCATAATAGGTTTTTCTGGAAAATGTCCTGGAAAATATGGTTCATTAAATGAAACATTTTTCAATGCAGTCATTAAAGACTCTTCTTCATTATAATCTAATACTCTATCTACAAGTAGAAAAGGGTATCTATGAGGAAGAATTTCAAGAATCTGTTGAATATTATAATAGTTATCAACATTAGGCATAAGTTTTTCTTTATCTTTGTATTTCAAATATTGCTCCCTTATTTTCTTTGCTACTTCTATATTACTTGCGTGTCCAGGTCTTGCAGCCATAATTTGTGCATTTATTCTAACACCAATTAAAGTCAAATCACCAATCATGTCAAGCAATTTATGTCTTGCAGGTTCATTTCTATATCTTAATTCAGTATTGTTTAAGATTCCATTTGTTCCTTTTACAGGAGCAACATCTAAATTAAAAATATCTTTTATTTCGTTAAGTTCGTCATTACTTACTGCTTTGTCTTCAATAACTACACCAGACTCTAAAGAACCGCCTTTAATCAAACCTGATTTATGTAAATATTGTAATTCAGTTAAAAAACAAAAAGTACGTGCCGAAGCAAATTCTGGTACAAATTCATTTTTAAAATCAAACAAACCAGTATGTTGGCTACCTAATGCAGGATTAGCATAATCAACTAAGACTGTTAATCTATAATCTTCATTAGGTAAAGCAACTATTTCAATTTCTTTATCGTCATTTTTAAATCTTATCATTTCTTTAAGATTAAAAACTTCAATTTCTTTATCTTGTTCTACAATCCCCGCTTCTAATAGAGTATTAACATAAGGCATAGCACTTCCATCACCAACAGGTGGTTCATTTGCTGATAATTCAATTCTGCAATTATCAATCCCCAAACCTGTTAAAGCAGACAATACATGTTCTACTGTATGAACTTCAATCCCATTTATACCTAAAGTGGTACCCCTCGACAAATCAACTACATAATCAACTAAAGCCGGTATTTCAAAGTTAGAATCAACATCTATTCTTATAAATCTCAAACCATAATTAGTAGGTGCTGGATTAAAAGTAATTGTTGATTTATTTCCCGTATGTAACCCTACTCCCTCAAATGAAGCTGGATTTTTTACGGTTTTCTGTTTTTCCATTAAATTCTCAAAGAAAATAAAAATATTTCAAAATTAACAAATTTATTTATATTAATATTAAATAAACTTGATAAAACTACAAAAATGTTTATAAATTGATAAGATAATTATAATTTCAATTAATTTCTAACAAATTAACTATTCTTCCCCATATACTCATCATACATTGCTCTCAATTGTTTTACATCTTCCCAAGCTTGTCTTTTCCAAGTGGGATTACGTAATAGAGCAGCTGGGTGATAAGTAATTAAAAGCTTTCTACCTTCATATTCAAGTACCTTACCTCTTACATCTTTCATTTTATAATCACCCTTCAATAAAGTGTTTACAGCAGTAAGTCCTAAAGCAAGAATAAATTCAGGATTTAATAGTTCAATTTGTTTTTTCAGATATGGTTCACATTGATCCACTTCATCTTTAGTCGGTCTTCTATTTTCAGGAGGGCGGCATTTAATAATATTAGCGATATAGACTTCATCTCTACTAAAATTTATAGCTTCTAATATTTTAGTGAGTAGTTTTCCAGCTCTTCCAATAAATGGAACACCTTGTTCATCTTCATCTGCACCTGGAGCTTCACCTATTATCAATATTTTTGATTTTGGGTCTCCTGAGCCAAAAACAAAGCTTTTACGAGTAGCACCTAACTCACATTCCATACAATTATGGATATTTGACCTTAAAATATCTAATGATTCTGATTTATCCCAATTTTTATTAACAGAATTTTTGCTAATATTATTACTTTTTACTTCTTTTTTAATAACAACTTCCTCATTGATAAATTCATTTTTCAAATCTTTTACTTTTACATCTTTATCTACATAAAGTAAATTACCAAATTGCTTTTGATAATTCAAATTGGCATAAATCTTATTTATTAACTCACTCATTTTATCCTAAAGGTTGAATCCTATCAATTCCATCATCTGGACATTTTTGATGGATTTTAAAAGATGCAGACAGTGTAGTTACAGGAACTGCTAATAGTCTTTCTTTTGCAATTAATATACTACATTCCTTACATATTCCATAAACTTTATTATCAATTCTTTCTAAAGCTTCATCTAATTTTTTAAGATAATCATTCATTCTTTGTATTTGAGCATAAGTTTTTTCCATCTCTTGAGCTTCATTACCTTGGTCACCCATGTGCATACCATAAGTACTTGTTTCTTCTGCAGAGTTGCTACTATTCAAATCTTCTAATCTATCTTTTAACATAGAAATTTCGTCTAAAGTCTCATCTTTCGACATCATAATATTCTTTCTAAATACTTCTAATTCTGCATCAGAGTATTGGATTATTTTATTCTTAGCCATAATATAAACCTCTCAGTTTTCTTTAATTTTGTTTTTCAATTTTAATTAATAATTTTTCATCTAATATTTCAACTTCATTTGCCTCTTGTAAATTTTCATCAAATTCGATATTTAAAGATAATGTTTCATTACAAATATATTCCTTTTCAGATACTAAAGCATCATTTATTTTCTCCGTTGCATTATATGAAATAACTATTCTGTCAGTTACTTCAAATCCCAAATCTTTTCTTAAGTTTTGTACTCTATTAACAAATTCTCTTGAAATACCTTCATTAATAAGTTCTTGAGTTAATTCAGTATCTAAAGCAACAGTTATTCCATGCTCAGAAGCAACGCTCCATCCTTTTATATCTTCACTTAATATCTCAATATCTTCAAAAGTAATTTCTGCATCAAAATCTTTCAATTTCAAAGTTAAAGTGTCGCCTTTTTCCAAGTTAATAATATCCTCATTACTTAAATCTTTTATAGCATTTGCAACTAAATTTGTTGTTTTACCATATCGTTTACCTAATGATCTAAAATTACCTTTAGCTTTTCTACTAATTACATTTGAAGTTTCTTCAGTAACAAACTCGATACTTTTAACGTTTATTTCTTCTAAAATAATTTTTTCAACTGAAATAATATCATTTTTTTGAATTTCATTCATAACAGGAACTAAAATTCTTTTTAACGCTTGTCTAGTTTTTATATTTTCTTTTTCACGTAAAGAACGTGATAAAAATACAATCTTTTGAGCTATGTCCATTCTACGTTCCAAATCAACATCAATCAAACTCTTATCAGGATTTGGTAAATCATATAAATGAATTGAAATAGGATCATTTTCAGTTCTAAGTCTCAAATATAAATTTTCACTTAAAAAAGGAGCAGTTGAAGCAGACATAGTTAAAATATTTACCAAAACTTCTTTTAAAGTTTGATAAGCAGCTATTTTATCTTTATCTATTTTCCCTTTCCAAAAACGTCTTCTATTTCTTCTAATATACCAATTTGACAATTCATTTATAGCAAATTCTTGAATTAATCTATGTGCTTTAGTTAATTCATAAGCATCCATTAATTCAATAAATTGACTAAGAACAGAATTAGAACGTGAAATTATCCATTTATCAATTTCAGGTCTTTCATTAATAGGAATAAAGTCTTCATTTCCTGTAAAATCATCAATATTAGCATACAAAGTAAAGAAAGCATAAGTATTAGTTAATGATCTAAAGAAATCACTAATAACTGTTTTTGCAATATCATCAGTATTGAATAAAGTAGTTTTCCAAGGAGGATTATTTACAAATAAATACCACCTAACTGCATCAGCACCTAAATTATCCATAACTTCAAATGGGTCTATAGTATTGCCTAATCTCTTAGACATCTTAACACCATTCTTATCTAATATTAATTCATTAACAACAATATTCTTATATGCTGGTTTATTAAATAAAGCAGTAGAAATATTGTGCAAAGTATAAAACCATCCTCTAGTTTGGTCAATCCCTTCAGCAATAAAATCAGCAGGAAATGATTTTTCAAATAATTCCTTATTTTCAAAAGGATAATGCAATTGAGCGAATGGCATTGCACCAGAGTCAAACCAAACATCAATAACTTCTGGCACTCTATAAAATTTCTTACCATTTCTTTCAAATACAACATGATCCACAAAAGGTCTATGCAAATCAATTTCTTCACCAGATTCTTCTAATGAAACTAAACTTCCATCAGGCATTTTATACTTACCTTCTTTTAGTTCAGCAATTGAACCAACAGCAATAATATCATTTTCATCATCTTCGTTTACCCATAGCGGCAGGGGAGAACCCCAAAATCTATCACGAGATAATGACCATTCTTTAACCTCTTCAAGCCAATTTCCAAATCTACCAGACCCAACTTCAGGTGGTTGCCAATTTATTTCTTTATTTAATTTAATCAAGTCTGCTTTATACTCAGGTGATTTAATAAACCAAGATTCACGAGCATAATACATAATTGGATTACCAGTTCTCCAACAATGAGGATAACTGTGTAGGTAATCATTTGTTGTTCTATAATTTTTAAAAGTTTTCTTCAAATAAATTACAACATCTTTATCAACACCTTCTTCTTTATGATCTTCGTAAGTAAAGTTTTTAATAGCTCTACCAGAAAACTCTCCATAACCTTCTCTAATATGACCATCTGGAGTAACATGCTGAATAAAAGGTAAATTATGAACTAAAGACATCCTATAATCATCTTCACCAAATGCAGGAGCTAAGTGAACAATACCAGAACCATTATCAGTCGAAACAAAGTCACCAGCAATAATAGTTAAAGCATTTGGAGTCTCATTTCTATCAATAGGAGCAAAAGGTAAAATTGCTTCATAAACAGTCCCGATTAACTCAGAACCTTTAAACTCATTTAGTATCTCAACTTCACCTTCTAAAACAGAAATTCTTTCTTTAGCTAATACTAAAGTAAATTCTTCAACTAATTCCTTTGTTTTTCTAACATTTTTAACTTGTACATAATCAATATCTTCTCCTACGGCAGTAGCAACATTACCTAATAAAGTCCAAGGAGTAGTAGTCCATATTAAGATTTCGCTACCAACTATCTCGCTTATTTTTGATTCAAGTAATTTTGTTTTTAAAAAACAACTTGGATCTTGAACATCTTTGTATCCTTGTGATAACTCATGTGAACTTAGAGGTGTTGCAATAGTAGGAGATTGAGGAACAACTTTGAATCCTCTATAAATTAAACCTTTATCAAAATATTGCTTTAAAGCCCACCAAACAGACTCGATATATTCATTTGTACAAGTAATATATGCTTCATCTAAGTTAACCCAATAACCCATTCTGGTAGTAAGAGTTCTCCAACCCTCAGCCATATCAATATTTCTATAAACTAATTCTCTACATGCTTTATTAAACTTATCTATTCCAAAATTCGGAATTTCAGATTTATCTTTAATACCAAGTTCTTTTTCTACTTGAATTTCCACGGGTAATCCGTGAGTATCCCAACCTGCTTGTCTTCTTACATAATAACCACGCATAGTTTTATACCTACAAATAGCATCTTTAATAGTTCTTGCCATCATGTGGTGAATGCCTGGTTTACCATTTACAGTTGGAGGTCCTTCGTAAAATGTAAAATAAGGAGCATCTTTTCTTAATTCTAATGTTTTATTAAAAATTTCATTTTCTTCCCAGAATTTCAAAACATCTTGTTCTAAATCTGGATAACTTAATTTTTCAGGTAAATTCTTATACATTTTTTTTAATTTTGATTTTAAATAAGCCACAATAATACAAAGATTTTAATTAAATTCCAATTATTTTTATTGCACACTTAATAACATACATAGAAATAAAGATATTGCTTTAAAATATATTTAATATTAAAAAACAAAAGTGTAGATAAATTGATAAATAATATAAAATTATTTTAAAACAGAGACTCTTGATCCATTAAAGAACTAGTACTTTTTAATTGTTTTTTTAAAAACACTAAATCTTTTTTATCAAAATTCTTTTCAAGATTTTTATTGAATTGGAAAGTTACTTCTAAGCTTTTGTTTAATATTTCTAGACCATTTTTACTAATAGATATAAGTTTTTGACGAGTATCAATTTTCGAAGATTTCTTTAAAATAAGTTTTTTCTTTATCATAGTCTCAAGAAAGCGAGTAATAGTTGTCTTATCTTTTCCTGTAGCATCAGCAATATCTTGTTGTTTAACATTTTTATTGTTATTAATATACATCAAAACATTTAATTGCTCTATAGGCAAAGAAATATTATTCTTTTCTAATTCATTATAATAATTTTTTTTAATATCCTTAGATACATCATTTATTATTTGAAATAAAGTATTGTCAATATCTATGTTATTCATATAAATATAATAGTTGTATAATAAAATATTCCAAAATTATATAAAATTATAATATCTTACAATATAAAGATTAAAATACTTATAAACATTTTAATATTCAACTAAAACTTCATCTAATTTCTTCTTAGTAATAATTGGTACTAATGCACTTTCTTTTGGATAAGCAACTGGTAAAACCATTACAGGTGATTCATTACTGGGTCTATTTAATATTTTCTTAAGAAACTTCATCGGAGAAGGAGTGTAAGGTATTGTACTTAAACCAGTATAGTGAATTGCAGTAATCAACATTCCAATTGCCAAACCAACAGATTCCATAGGATAATAATTAGGAATACTTTCATTATTTTCTATTCTATACTTATGTTTAAAAACTACAATTAATGCAGGTGCTTCTGTCAAAAATTCTTTTTGATAGTCTAATCCTGTAAATTGTAAATCAAACTTTTTCTGTTCAGAAAACCATTTCTCATAATTTAGTTTTTCTATTTTTTCAGCTTCATCTCTAATTTTTGATTTTATTTCATCGGATGTAACTAAGCAAAAAGTCCAAGGTTGGATATTTGCTCCTGAAGGTGCATTTGATGCAATTTTTATTAAGTTGTATAATACTTCTTTTGGTATTTTTTTATTAGATAAATCTCTTGTAGTTCTTCTATTTTGCATTAATTTATAAAATTCAGTACTATTGTTTATCAAATCTTCAGTGTCATTAAAATTAAATTTTAATTTTTCAAATTCTTCATTATTCATAAATTAAATAGTTTTATTTGTAATTATTAAAATGTTAAATTAGTTAAATATTATAACTTTTCAAAATTATATAGAATATTTTGAAAACTCTTTTTCCCAATCAACACCTGGTGATAAGAATTTATTATCTAAATGGGTAGCAGTTCCTAAATTAGGAATCCACAAGGAGTATTTCTTGTTTGAAAATAAATATTTAGATGTGTAAATATATGCTTTTACATACATTTTTAACATTTGAATATCTTTAAATGCCAATCTTAAAAACTCAAAAGGATTTATTAATTTAGAAGAAGTAATAGCCAACCACATTGAATTATCCCAGTTATTTCTTGAATACGTTTCAAAGATGTCATAACATTCAATTAAAGATTTCTTATTAGCTAAAAATGTCATAGTTGTAGTTAATCTTTTCGTATAAGTTTTATTTTTATACTTAATCGTTTTTAATTTACTTTCTTTATGTAATTTATGATTATAATGATCCAAATGATCATAAGCCGTTGCAAAATCAACATTGTTATTTTTTGCAAAATCAAAGAGATCTAGAATAGAATTATTCAAATAAAAGTAGTCATCTTCAGCAAAATAAACAAAATTGGAATCTGCTTTACTCAATAAATCTAATTGCAATTTGAATGTATTTCCATTACCAATTCCATCTACATTAATAAACTCATAATCAAAACCTGAAAGTTCATTAGTAAACAAATCTCTATATTCATCAGGGCAACCATCAAAAATAATAAAAATTTTAACATTCAAATTTCCCAAACCATTAAGAAATGATTTTAGACAAATCTCCGACATTTTAAACTTGTTATCAGGATAAATGGCAGGAACTTTAGAAATCTTAGGGTAGATTCTATATGCTATTGTTAAATCATACATTTAAAAGTTTCTCTTAATATTTTTAATATTTTCAATTTTAGACTTTATTTCAAGTTTACCAGTTAGTAAAAATGCTAATTTATTAACAAAAATAGAATTTGTTAATTGAACTCTATTTAATATGATTACAATTTTTGAATAAAATTCAGAATAATGTTTTTTAAGAAATAGTTTATAAGCATTTGTAAATAGAATTGCTTTGTTTTCATTAATCAAATTCAAATCTGAAGATGCACCTCTATGATGAATAATTTTAAAATTTGAAGTGAAATATGAATTTTCTCCAATTTTTTTAGCTCTATAACAAAAGTCAGCATCTTCCGAATAGAAAAAGTAATCCTCATCGAAACCATTTAATCTTTTAAATAGCTTGTTCTCAACAACTAAAAATGCACCATCTAAATAATTTACTTTTTTAATACGAACTCTAAAATTAATTTTATATTTTATTTTCTTAAATAATGTATTGATTTGAGTTAAAAATAGTAAATTTTTTAAAATTTGAGAAATGCTCGGATAATCTCCATAGCTATAATGCCAATCACCTTTAGGAGTAATTTGTTGACCACCAAAAAGTTTTACATTAGAATTGTTGTCCACAAAACTTTTCAAATCACTAAAACTATTTTCTAAAAAAACTAAATCAGAATTACATATACAAATAAATTCAGAATCAGAATCTAAAGCAACTTTATTAATAGCAGCACCATAGCCAACATTTTCATTGATGTTATAAATCTCAATTGATTCATTATAAAGTCCTTCTAAACTATAATCAGAATTATTATTTACAATTGTAATCTTTATTTCACCAATTAATCCAATAATTGACGCTATAAATTCGTCTAAGTAAATTTTAGAGTTATGTTCAACTATTATGAAATGATATTTCAATTTATTATTTTTGTTATATTGTAATTTCAAAATTAATAAATTTATTTCTAAACTATGATTTTGAAAAAAAAATCATATAAAAATGTAACAAAATCGCCTCTATTTAGTTAATTGAGTAAGATGAAAATACAATTTTCAAATATTTCAGATGAAGAGCTATTCTCATTACTTGCAAATAGCAAGAAAAGTGTTGCAAAATCAGCATTTGAAGAGTTATATTCTAGATATTCAATAATTTTATATAATTATTGTAAAAAAATATTATCTAATGAAAATTCTTCGAGTGATATTTTTCAAGAAACTTTTCTCAGAGTGATAGAAGCTTCAAAAGAAGGCAAAGTTATGACTAATTTTGCTGGTTACGTTATTAGAGTTGCACGAAACTTGTGCTTAAATGAAAAAGACAATATTAGAAACACTATGGTGTATGTTGAAGATTTTCATTTAATCTCAAATCAAAAACGAGATGACAAAGAATTAAATGAAATTATAAGTATTGCATTAGATAGTCTAGCGTTTGAATATAGAGAATCTTTGATATTAAAAGAGTTTTTAAACTTCTCTTATTCAGAAATTGCTGAAATGCTTGATATTACTTTACCTGTTGTTAGAATAAGAATCCATAGAGCAAAAGAAAAATTAAGAAAAGTTTTGTCTCCTTATTCTAAAGAAATAAACTTTTTATTGGAATAATTTATGAATAATGACATACTAATTGAAAAAATCATTGCTTTAGTGGATGGAGAGTTAGATGCAACCGAATCCTCTGAAATTTTAAATATTATTAATCAAAATCCTGAATTGCAGGATGAATTTAATTATCATTTAAAAATGAAGAATGTTTATGGAAAAATAGTAGAACAACCACCTGCTTTCTTAAAATCAAAAATATTGGCAACTTCTGGTTTGGGATTCATATTCTGGAAATCTAAGTCATTTATAATTTCATCTATATCTACAGCAATTGTAGTAGCAACAACAGTTGGATATTACTTTGGGATTAATGACAATAATGTCAATACAGAAAACAAAGAACTTGCAAATTTAAATTACAATAAAGTTTCATCTTCCATTGATTTACCTAATTTACAAGATATTTATGTAAATGAAATTAATAATATTCAGGAATATACTAATTTTAACTCGTACAATATAAATAGATTACAAAATAGTAATGTCAATTATAATACAAAGGAAGAGTCTTCAGAAAATACTAACATTAATTCTAATAATGATCTTGTTTCTAACTTTGATACTAAAATTGATTCAGAAAATCAATTAGTTAAATCAAATATATTTAACTCTACAAATTCTCAAAATTTCGAATTACCAAAAAATAAAAAATATAAATTAAGAAAAATTTATGGAAACGAGGAAGATTTTAGCTCATTTTACGATAAGTTAAATATAGATATTAGAAAATCCTTTGCGAATAATAATTTAGATTTAAATTTTCAAAATCCTGAAACTAATCAATTTAATATCTCTTCAATATCAATATATTATGAATATAGTGATAATATAGATGTAGGTATAGAAGCTGGTTCAGAGAGCTTTGCCCAGAAGTATCAATTCGTTCAAAATGACTTAACTATTAAATATCAACAATATTTCAATGCTTATTATTTTGGAGTATCTACTAAATATTATCTTCCAATTGAATTTAATGATAGATTTAGACTTTACACTAAAGCATTTATTGGTGGTAATAACTTAGGTCCAGTTACAAGAGGTGAAATTGCTGTTCAATTTAGATTAAACAATAAATGGTACTTATACACAGGTGGTGAAATTTCTAACTTAACATATTTCCATGGTGGAAGTACATTTAACTCTACAAAAAGTGGCTTAAATGTCGGGATGAAATATGATATTGAATAAACTCAAATATTATATTTTCATATTACTTATATTTATTTCTTGTCAATCTCCTACTGATATTGATGTACCAAGAGATATACAATATGAGTATAAAATCAAAAAAAATATTGTTGTTTCAGTTGATACAATTGATTTTGGTTTTGTAGAAAAAGATGCATTCAACAAAGAATTATTTAGAATAAAAAACATTACTGATAAAGTTATCAATATTAAATATATTAAGTTAGCCAGTGTTTTAAATAGCCAACCTTCGTTTTTCTTTTTCGATCCATTACAAGATTTAAATGATATTTATATTCAACCTGATACTAATAAAAGTCTTAATCTATATATAAATCATTCTCAAAAAAACGTAGGTATATCTACAGATAACATTGTTATTCAAAATGATTCAACTTACAATCTATTTGTTAAATCTATAGTTCCAGATATAATGGTAAAAGATTATGGAAATATTGACTTAACTAAAAATGACTCTATGGTAATCGAAGTTAAAATTTATAATTATAGTAATTATCCTCGAAAAATCGAAAAAGTATCTATAGTTAATGATGATGATAATAATATTAAATTATTATCAAATCTTAGTTTTGGTAAATGGATACAAGCAAATTCAAATTCAAATATTGAATTTAAAGTATATGGAAAAGATGTAGGTACATTCAACCCTTCAATCATTTTTGAATCTCAAAATGGTGTTATAATTAAAAACAACTGCGACATAACATTAAATATTAAATAATGTTAATACATTTCTAATTAATATATTGATTATTACTCCAAATTTTATTATTTTTGTATAATATTTATTGAATTTTTATAAGATTAAATTGAGCGATTCTTCTAACTTCATTGTTAATATTATTAAGTCAAATAGAAAGTCCTATTTAGTTAAAATTAATAGTAAAAATGAAGTTGAATTAAGAGTTCCGCTTCATTTCAAAGATAAAGATTATAATTCAATTATTGAAAAACATAAAAAATGGATTTTAAAACATCTAAAAGAAAAATTAGAGTCCAAAAATGAATTTTATGATGATATAATTTCTTATAATAAATTATTTTTATTTGGTGAACTATTTAATATTCAAATAAAGAATGATATAAAAAATTACAAGAATTATAGAATTGAAAATAAAGTTAATATTAAAAATATTTACATTTCAAGTCATAAGAATATTAATAATTGTATTAAATATCTTATAAAATCAGAGTTCATTAAATATATAAATAACAATTTGATAAAAAATGATTCTTTCGATATCTTTAATTACGAAAGTATTAAATTATCAAACGCTCAAAAAAGATGGGGTTCATGTTCTACAAAAGGTACTATTAACTTATCATGGAGATTAGCTATGGCACCTTACGAAGTAATAAACTCTGTTTTTATACATGAATTAGTTCATACTTTGGAATTTAATCATTCAAAACGATTCTATGAATTAATTGATAAATATGACATCAATTCAAAGGAAAGTAATCTCTGGCTTAAAGAGAATTCCTTTATTTTAACACTATATAGCGAATAAAAAATGCAAAATATATTAGAAAAAGTTGAAATTTTTAAAACACTTAACAATGAAGAATTAAGTTTAATTTCAAAATCATTTGAAAGAATAATTGCAAAAAGTGAAGAATATTTATTTAAAGCTAATGACAAAAGACAATATTTTTATATCCTTGAAAAAGGTCAAATAGAATTACTTCAAACAATTCCACCTGGTAGAGAAGTCTTAATCACAACTTTTCAAACTTCTGATTTCTTTGGTGAAGGTGGATTATTAGATGATTATCCTCATTCAAGTAGTGCAAGAATTAAAAAGGAATCTACTTTATTAAGATTACATAAATCAGATTTTGATAAACTTTTTGATGAACAACCAAGACTTATTTCTAAAGTTCTGACTCAAATATCTAAAGTAATTTCTAGAAGACTAAAAAAAGCATCAACTGATGCAACAGGAACTGCTACCCAATATATTTCTGGTAAGACACGATTAGAGCATGATTTACTTGGCGAAAGAGAAGTTCCCGATGAAGCTTACTATGGTATTCAAACTTTAAGAGCAAAGGAAAATTTCCCTATTACAGGCGTTTCTATAAATCATTACACTGATTTGATTATAGCTTTAATTCAAATTAAAAAAGCGGCTTGTAAAGCCAATTATGATATTGGCTTAATTCCAGAAAAAATGTATAAAGCTATTATTAAAGCATGTAACGAGATTGTAAATAGAAAATTTCACACTCACTTTATTGTAGATGTAATCCAAGGTGGTGCAGGAACTTCAACAAATATGAATGCCAATGAAGTAATTGCGAATCGTGCTTTAGAAATAATGGGTTATGAAAAAGGGGATTATGACCATTGTCATCCTAATAATCATATCAACTTATCTCAATCTACAAATGATATTTATCCTAATGCAATTAAAATTGCTTGTTATTATAAAACAATTAAATTGAAAGCAGCATTGCAGAATTTAGTAGAATCATTTAGAGAAAAAGGTAAAGAATTTGCAGATGTAATTAAAATGGGAAGAACTCAATTACAAGATGCAGTACCTATGACTTTAGGACAAAGTTTTGAAGCTTATGCTTGTACACTTGAAGAAGAATTATCTAGAATAGATGTGAATGTTCAACTTCTTTTTGAATTGAATATTGGGGGAACTGCAATTGGAACTGGAATTAATGCAAGTTCTGAATATAGAGATTTAGTAATCAAACATTTATCTAAAATTACTGGAATAAAATTAAGAAAATCCGAAAATTACATAGAAGCAACTCAAGATACAGGAGCATTTGTAATTTTTGCATCAGTTTTAAAAAGACTATCTGTTAAATTATCAAAAATTTGTAATGATTTAAGACTTCTAAGTTCAGGTCCAAGAGCTGGATTTAATGAAATTAATCTTCCAAAAATGCAACCAGGTTCATCAATTATGCCTGGTAAAGTTAACCCTGTTATCCCAGAAGTTGTAAATCAAATTGCTTTCAACTGCATAGGTAAAGAATTAACAATAACAATGGCATCTGAAGCAGGTCAACTTGAATTAAACGTAATGGAGCCAATAATCGCAGTTAGTTTATTCGAAATGATGGATTCTCTTAAAAATGGAATGGTAGTTTTAAAAACAAAATGCGTAGATGGTATTACCGCAAATAGAGAAGTTTGTAGAAGTATGGTTGAAAATAGTATTGGAATTGTAACTTTCTTAAATCCAATATTAGGATACGAAACTTCGTCATCAATAGCTAAAGAAGCACTTGAAATGGATAAAAGTATAATTGGTATTGTATTAGAAAGAAAATTATTAACTCGTGAGCAACTTGACGAAATCTTAAAACCTGAAAATTTGATTGGTAAGATTTAAATGTACGATAAAGAAACAATAAATAGGATTAAAGAGAATATCGATATAGTGGATATTGTCAGAGAAAATCTACCTTCATTAAAAAGTGCAGGTAGAGATTTTAAGGCATTATCACCATTTACTAACGAAAAAACTCCTTCTTTTGTTGTTTCTCGTGATAAACAATTCTTCAAAGATTTTTCTTCTGGAAAAGGTGGAGATGTTTTTGCTTTCGTACAGCAATTTCATAATATGAGTTTTGGTGAATCAATAGAATTTCTGGCTGACAAAGCAGGAATTGAATTAACTAAAAACCAATCTGTAAAAACTAACTTAGACAAAATTGATAATATTAGAAAAGCCATTACAATTGCTTCAGATTTCTTCCATAATAATCTATTAAAAAAGCAAGGCGAAGCATATCACTATTTATTTAATAGAGGAATTTCAAATGAATCAATAGTTGAATTTCAAATAGGTTATGCATCTGATTCTTGGAATGAATTATATAATTATCTAAAAAAATATGAATTTGAAGACGAACTTTTAATTGAAGCTGGATTAATCAAAAGTAAAAACAATAAAGTATATGATGCTTATAGAAATAGAATAATATTTCCAATTAGAGATGACTTAGGAAGAGTAGTAGGATTAGGTGGCAGAATTATTAAAAATGATGAAAAATCTGCAAAATATATCAATTCACCTCAAAATCTAATTTATGATAAGTCTAAATTGTTGTACGGTTTATATGAATCTAAAAGAGAGATAAATAACCTTGACCAAGCAATTTTAGTAGAAGGTTATTTAGATGTCATTTCTCTTAATCAATATGGAGTAAAAAATGTAATTGCTTCATCTGGTACTGCTTTAAGTGAACATCAGTTAAGGATAATTTCAAGACATTCACAAAACTTATATATAATTTTTGATTCTGATAAAGCAGGAATCAATGCAGCTAATAAAGTAATGGATTTGGCTTTACAGAATAATATTAATATAAAATTAGTGCAATTACCAGATGGGGAAGACCCTGATTCAATTATACATCACTATGGTAAAAATACTTTCAATCAATATGTAACTAAAGCAATAGATTTTATTGAGTTTAGAATATCTACTTCTAAAGATTTGAACAATCCTAATTATCAAGCAGATTTACTTCGTGGTATTGTTAACTCTATTAAATTAATACCAGATAGATTAAAACATGACTTTTATATAAAAAGAGCATCAGATATATTAAAATTATCCGAAACTCAAATTACAAATGTTTATGCAGAAAAAGTAAATATTGAGAAAAAAGAGCGGCGTAAAAATTTTGATAAAACTCTGTCACAAGCATCATATAAAGAAGATGCACGTGAATCTATTGAAACATTCGCTAATAAAATTAACGATTTATTAGATTCTGAAATAATCATATTAAAATACATTCTAAATAACTACGAAGATTTTCATGAAATAGTTGAAGAATATGAACTTGGAGAAGATTCTTTCTTTACCAAAAAAGCAAAAAGAATATATCAAATATTTTTAGAAGCAGATGAAGAAGATATTCTTGACTTTATTAATTCTAATAATGAAGTAGAAGAAGAATATAAAGATATTATTTCTGGATTACTTTTTTTCCGAAATGATATAAATGAAAAATTGGCAAAGGACAAAAGTATTGAATTAAAATATCCTAAAGAAGATGTTCATCAAGCATTATTATCTATTGAAATTGAAAAGAATAATAATAAATATGATGAAGAAATTGATTCAGAGGTATTAGAATTAGATGAAGAGCAATTTAAAAAAATTATGCAAAGAGACAACAAAAATAAAGCTACTCTTTTAAAAAGAAATGAAACAATAAGTGTCTGAAAAAAATCTAAATAGTGAAAATAAAACTACCGTTCAGAAAGAATCAAAATTCTATCTTTCTACTTCATTTTATGGAGCATTAATTTTTAGTATTGCTTTATGGCTATACACAAACTTAAATGAAGAATTTCAAACTACTGTTTCAGTTCCTTTAAAAATTGAGTTACCAAAAGATAAAGCAATTGAAAAAGATATTCCTGAACATCTTAATATTATGGTAAAAGGAACTGGTTGGAATTTATTTAATCTTATTTACTTCAATACTGCAAAACAATGTAATATTTTACTTCAATCAAAAGACTTGCAATCTGACTACTACCAAATATCAAGACAAGAAATTATTAAATCTGTAGAATACTTTCAAAATATTGAAACAAGAGAAGTTATTCCTGATGTAATAGACATATATTACGGAACAATACAATCTAAAGTAGTTCCTATTGTAGCTAACATAAACGTAACAACTCTTGATAATTTTATTTTTTCTGACTCAATAAGATTAAAACCGAATAGAGTTGAAATTAGAGGAAACAAAAGAATTATTGACAGCATTGATTACATTACTACAGAAAAATTAACTCTATTAAATTTAACGAAATCTGTAAAATCTACTTTAAAAATAAAAGATACTTTATCAGCTATAATTGAATATAATGTAGATAATATTAAAGTAAATATAGATGTTCAACAAAAATCACATCTTATTATTGAAAACATTCAAGTCGATAATTTTTTATCCTCAAAAAATAAAATATTAATACCCAGCACCTTAAAGCTAATTATTACAGGGGGTGTAAATGACCTTACCCTGTTAAATATAAAAGAATTAAAGAATAGAATTCAAATTAGAAAAATTGAAAAATATGATAATTATTTTGAAGCAACTTTAAATATTTCAAATAAATTTAAAGTTGAATTTTATCCTAAAATTATCAAAGTACTAGAAAAAGAAAAATTTGTAATATAAAAAAAGTTTAAAATGAATAATATAATAGAAAGATTTACAAGATATGCTAAAATAGATACTCAGTCAGACCCAGCTTCTGAAACAATTCCTTCTACAAAAAAGCAGTTTGATTTAAGTAATATGCTTTATAATGAATTAAAGGAAATGGGATATGAAAATGTAGAATTAAATAATATGTGTTACATTTACGCTGAGATACCTGAGAATAATCCAAGCAATAAAAAACTACCTAAAATAGGATTTGTAGCACATGTTGATACCTCACCAGATAGAAGTGGTCAAAATGTAAATCCTCAAATAATTGAGAATTATCAAGGTGGGGATATTAAATTAGGACAAAGTGATATAACTATTAAATTTGATGAAAATAAACATTTAAAAGATTGTTTAGGTCATACTATAATAACTACTGATGGTACAACATTACTTGGATCTGATGATAAATCAGGTGTAACTGCTATTATGGAACTTGCTAAATATTATGCAGATAATCCAAATATTGAACATGGTCCTATAGGAATATGCTTTACTCCCGATGAAGAAATTGGACGTGGAGCCGATAAATTCGACCTTGATAAATTTGGATGTGAATATGCTTACACTATTGATGGCGAAATGCCTGGAGAAATCAATAAAGAAACATTCACTGCCGATCATGCTTGGATAAAATGTTATGGAAGAGAAATTCACCCAGGTTCAGCAAAAGATATTATGGTCAATTCCTCAAGAGCAATAGCTAGAGCTATAGAATTGTTGCCAAAAGACCAAGCACCTGAAACAACAGAAGGACATCAACCCTACATTCATCCACATACTGTAAAGGGAGCAGTTGGATATTCAGAATTGATGATTTTGCTAAGAACATTTAATGATAAAGATTTAAAAACTCAACATGATTTTTTAAATAATTTAGTTGATCAATTAAAAAAAGAATTTCCGAAAACAAGAATAGAACTTGAAATTAAAAAAGTCTATAGAAATATGCTTTATGTTCTTCAGGATAATCCAAAAGGATGTGATTATTTATTCGAAGCCGCTGATTTAGCTGGCGTAAATCCTGTATGGAAACCAATTAGAGGTGGAACTGACGGTTCTCGTTTAACAGAAATGGGATTACCTTGTCCTAATATCTTCACAGGTGGTCAAAATTTCCATTCAGAACAAGAATGGCTTTCAGTTAATTCACTTGCTAAAACAATTGAAACTATGAAAAATTTAGTTCAAGTTTGGTATAAAAATGCTTAAATTAAAATTTGTTGAAACAATTTAGGTATATTTTAATATCATTTTGTTAATTTTGTAAAATTTATTTAAAACAATAGAAAAGAAAAATGCCACAAAGAAGAGATATAAATAGAATTTTAGTAATTGGCTCAGGTCCAATTGTAATTGGTCAAGCTGGTGAATTTGATTACTCCGGTTCTCAAGCGATAAAATCACTAAAAAAACTAGGTTATTATGTTGTAGTTATTAATTCAAATCCTGCAACAGTCATGACAGATCCAAATATCTCCGATAAAACCTATATCGAACCAATTAGCCCTGAAATTATTGAACAAATTATCCAACGTGAAAAAATTGAAGCTATTTTACCAACAGTTGGAGGGCAAACAGCTTTAAATGTAACTTTGGAACTTGAAAAATTAGGTATTTTAGAAAAATATAACATTGAATTATTAGGTGTAAATACTAAATCTATTTATATAGCTGAAAGTAGAGAACTTTTTAATAATGCAATGAATGAAATTGGTTTATCTTGTCCAACAGGATTAATAGTTCATACTTATGAAGAAGCCATGGAATTACCAAAGAAAATGGATTTTCCAATTATTATCCGTCCATCATTTACCCTTGGAGGTACAGGTGGGGGAGTTGCTTATTCTTTAGATGAATATGAACAAATTGTAAAAAGAGGTTTAGATTTATCACCAACAAGTGAATTATTAATTGAAAAAAGTTTAATTGGTTGGAAGGAATATGAATTTGAAGTTATGAGGGATGTAAACGATAATGCTATTATCATCGCATCTGTTGAAAATTTTGATCCTATGGGTGTTCATACTGGAGATTCAATCACTGTAGCTCCTGCTCAAACTCTTACTGATAAAGAATACCAAGTACTTAGAGATTATAGTTTAGCAGTAATCAGAAAAGTTGGTGTTGCCACAGGTGGTAGTAATATTCAATTTGCAGTAAACCCAGATAATGGGGAAGTTAGAATAATTGAAATGAACCCAAGAGTTTCTCGTAGTTCTGCTTTAGTAAGTAAAGCTACAGGTTTTCCTATTGCTAAAATTGCGGCACAACTTGCTGTTGGACTTACACTTGATGAAATTACAAATGAAATAACTGGTACTACACCGGCTTCATTTGAACCAAGTTTAGATTACATAGTTGTAAAAATACCTCGTTGGGATTTTGAAAAATTCAGTGTTCCTCCAATATTAACAACACAAATGAAAAGCGTTGGCGAAGTAATGTCAATTGCATCGAACTTTAGAGAAGCAATTCAAAAAGCATTAAGATCTTTAGAGATTGGTGTTCATGGTTTGGATATGCCTTCTTTAAAAGATGCAACAGAAGAAGATATTACTTATTATTTAAAAACACCAACTCCACTAAGACCATTCTATATTAAAGAAGCATTCAAAAGAAATTGGACTATTGACCAAGTATTTGATTTAACTTTTATAGATAGATGGTATCTTGACAATATAATACAAATTGTTGATTTAGAAAGAAGTGTTGAAGGTAAAACTCTTCAAACTATTGGAGCTGATAAATTAAAACAAATGAAATTATCTGGATTCTCTGATATTCAACTTGCAAGTTTATTAAATGCTACTGAAAAGGAAGTTAGAGCAAAAAGAAAATCTTTAAAAATTGTGCCTACTTACAAAAAAGTAGATACATGTTCAGCAGAATTTGAAGCACAAACTCCATATTTCTACTCTACTTACTTAACTGAAAACGAATCTATTCCGTCTAATGAAAAGAAAGTTGTTGTTCTAGGTGGTGGTCCATTTAGAATTGGTCAAGGTATAGAATTTGATTACTGTGCATCTCAAGCAGCCTTAACTCTTAAGGAAATGAATGTAGAAACTATAATGATTAATTGTAATCCAGAAACTGTTTCAACTGATTATGATACTTCCCATAAACTATATTTTGAACCAGTTACTTATGAAGATGTAATGAATGTATTAGATCTTGAAAACCCAGAAAGTGTAGTTTTACAATTAGGTGGTCAAACTCCGTTAAATTTATCAAAAAGATTAAAAAATGAGAAAGTTAACATACTTGGAACATGTCAAGAATCAATTGATAGGGCAGAAGATCGTGGTTCATTTATTAATATGTTAGAAGAATTACAAGTTCCATACCCAATTGGAGATATAGCACATAGTGAAGATGAAGCACATAAAATTGCAATTAATATTGGTTTCCCAGTAATCGTAAGACCAAGTTACGTATTAGGTGGTAGGGGAATGGCTATTGTTTATAATGAATATGATTTAACTAAATATATTACAGAAGCAACTAAAATTAATGATGAAATAGATGTAGATGCAATTTCTGATGGAGAAACTACTTTTATTGCTGGAATTATGCAACACATCGAAGAAGCAGGTATTCACTCAGGGGATAGTTCAAGTGTTTTACCATCATTCAAACTTGATGCTAAAATTATAGATTCAATTAAAGACTATACTTATAGATTATCAAAAGAATTAAAGATAATGGGCTTTATCAATATTCAATATGCAGTTTATAGAGATTCTGTATATGTTATTGAAGTTAATCCTCGTGCATCTCGAACAGTTCCATTTGTTTCTAAATCTATAGGAATTCCATTAACAAGAGTAGTAGTTCAATTAATGCTTGGTAAAAAATTATCAGAATTTAATTTTAATGATTTTTCAATGCCCAACCATTATAGTGTAAAAGCTCCTGTTTTCTCATTTAATAAATTCCCAGGTGTTGATACAGTACTTGGACCTGAAATGAGAAGTACTGGAGAAGTTATGGGTATTTCAGAATTCTTTGGTGAAGCATATATTAAATCTCAAATCGCTGCTGGAAATAAATTACCAATCTCTGGTAATGTATTTATATCTGTTAATGATTTCGATAAACAAGAACTGGTTCCTATTGCAAAGCAACTTGTAGATTTAGGTTTCAAAATTTATGCAACAATAGGTACTCGAAATGTACTAAATGTAAATAAAATTGAAAGTATATTAGTTCCTAAAATTGGTGCTGGAAGTCCAAATGTAATAGAGCAAATTAACTCTGGTAATATCGAATTAGTAATTAATACACCTCTTGGGAGAAAATCATATCAAGATGATTTAGGAATAAGAGAAGCATCTTTGCAAAAGAAAATTCATTGTATTACTGCTTTATCAGCTGCGAAAGCGGCAGTAGAAGGTATTGAATGGTTACAAAAACATCAAATTACTGTTTTCGGACCAATTAAAGATAGAATATAATTTTACTATATCTTTTAGAGTTTATAAATAAAATAATCCCCAAATACAATTAGTACTTGGGGATTTTTTTAAACATTAAAATATACTAATCATTAAATTTATACCTATTTAGATTTCATTTAATCCAAAAAAAAAGCTGTATTTTCATACAGCTTTTTTCATGTCAATTATCGATTGAATTATTTTACAATCACAATCTTGTCAGTCTTAATTAATGGACCTGCAGTATATCTAATAATATGAGCTCCACTTGATAGTTTATTTAATGGAATTGATACATTATAGAATCCTCTACCTTTATTTTCAGATACTGGGATACTAACAACATTACCATTAACATCTACAACTTCAATTTTTGCTTCACAATCAAAAGGTACTGCATAATTCATTTCAATTGCACTTGCTGTTTGATTTATTGTATTATCAAACTGTCCTAAAGTGATAGGAATAGTTCTTGCAGCAGCTGCACATGCTTGTACATCTACAAATCCTTTATCAGGTACATTGTAAATACAGAAGTCTCTTTCACCAAAAGAAATATCAATTAATTCAGGTTCAATACTTTCTAATTTAGTACTATCAGAATTTAGACTTGGTAGTTTAACATTAAAGTAAGGGAAAACTAAAACTCCATTGTTTGGAATTGGATTACCAGTACCTTTTATTGTTAAAATTTCCCATTCTAAACTTGCCTCATTGTAATCCAATTGCTTACTAATAACTTGAAAATTCCAACCAGGAGCTGCTGAACCAGCTTTTAATACTATGTCTTGTAATGTATTAGCACTTCCAGCTTTATAAACTGGTTGTAACCAATTTAATTTATATCTAATTGAGAATATTACTTCTGTAATGTTTGCTTCTGCCCATGTTGGATCTGCTTTTTCTAATTGTACAGATACTCCTAAGTTAAAATCACTATCATTTAAGATTAGATTAGGATTCAAATCCTGCACATTAGTATTCTTCTTCATTGTGAAAATTACTGTATTTTCATCAGTCACACCAGTAATAGTTGAAGAAGTAGATTGAGTTTCATTATTTAAGTTTTCCCCTCTAATATCAACAACTATAGTAGAATTAAATACACCTGCTGGTAAACTTCTTGCTCTAAATTCAACATTAATATCTCTACTTCCACCTGCTTCAATTACTTCCCCAATGAAATTATTTACATTTCCACCATTAAAGCTAAAAATAAATTCATTAACATTATTTAAGTCTGTACCATCGCTTAGTTTTAGATGTGAAATTGTAACTGGATCAGAACCTGAGTTACTAACAGTTATAATACCATCATCATTATCACATTTAACATCTGCTTCTAAATTCAAATTAGTAACATTAAATCCTGAAGATCTACCTGGAGCAATAATTGTTTCTGTAGCAATTTGTCTAGTATTAACACCATCTTCAGTTGGTTCGACACCTTCAATATTTCCAGAATGCGTAATTTCAACATTTCCAATTCTTCTACCAACAGCACTTGGGGTAAAATTATAATATATAACTTTACTTTCACCAACAGCTAAATTCCAAGGACTAGCTTCTGTAGGTAATGCTTCTCCAGTTGATACAGGATCAAAAGTGAAATCAGCATTATCCGGTGCTGCTATATTCCATATTGTAAGTGGTTTGTTATACCCAATATTTTCAATAATGATTTGTAATTGGTATGGAGCTAAATTATTTATTAAAACAGCATTAAGATTTTCTTCACCTGTTGTTTTAATAATTGGTAAATAAACCTCACCAGTTAAATTCCCAATTAATGTATCTAATATTCCACTTTCATTCTTTAAAACTGCGTAGATATTTTCGTTTACTATATTTGAATTTCCTGCATAACTTGATTGTGGAGTAAATTTGAATGGAATACCAATTTCAAATGGTTTACCTGTTGTTCCATTAGGGAATAACTCTAAGTTACCCTGATTACCATCAATTATTCTTTGTAACCAATTATTTCCATTCGATGTTGGATCTATATTAATAACAAATGCACCATCAGATGATTTCAATTTATTAAGTCCTGTACTTCCAGGAGTAATATATAAATCAACTAATGTTAATTTATTCTTAACATCCACTTGAGTAGAAGTATTTTTAACTAAAACAGTTCCATTATTTACTTGTCCTTTAGAATCAGCGGCAGTTCTCAATAATCTTTCTTTCAACCAGCTCTCACTAGTAATACTAGAAGAACTATTTAAAACAGTTCTTGTCCATCTTGATGTTGTATCATCTAAAACATCACCACCTGGTATTAAATAGTTAACAGCATTTGATTTAAAAGGAATATCTCTAATAAATACACCAGTTGTTGGAGATTCAAATTCTCCTCTATTTAAACCTACTCTTTTATCTATATCAGTGTGTGGTAAAGTATAAGTTGTAGTAAAATCGTTATTTACATTTAATGCTATATTATTAACAAAACTAAATGGAGCTATAGTCATTAAAGTTCCATTTTCATCCATTATTTTATCAGCATCAATTCCAGTTACATATAATGGGAATGTAGCCATTCTTTGTTTTTGTATATTATAGTTCTGGATAAATACTTTATCTGTTCCACCATTACTAGAAAGAGATTTAGTGTTTATAGCAATAGTTTCATTTTTCCAATCAGAAACATACATATATGGCTCTCCACCTTGACCTTTAGCAGGGAAAGCAAACTCAACACATTCAGTTACAATAATTAATGAATCTAAATCATATTGACCATCATCAAAAGTTTTAGCATCCAAATACTCTCTTTTAGGTATATATTGCAAAGTTAATTCAATTTCTCCTTTAGGTGGTATAATAACTTCTCCTACAGGATCAACTATAGTAAAGAAATCACCATCTTGTTTTTTGAATTTCATTGAAGAAATAATTGTCTCTGAATCTTTGTCAGAAATTAATTTTACTTTAATTTCATTTGTAGTATATAATCTTTTTAATCCAAAATCTACTACTTCTTCTAAGCGTAGTTTATCAGCATAATAATAAATAGTTGTGTCAGCAAAATTTTCAAAAGTATTGTCAGGTAAAATAAAATGCACCATTGCATCTTTCTTCTTATCTATAACTTCATAAATAAAATTTAAGTCATAGTCTATTGGTGATCCAAACCATTTTTCAGTTGGTTTTTTATCTGGTTCTTTTGTATAATCAATTCTTGCATCTTTAAAATTCTCTATTGATATTATTGTTGGTAATTGAGACATTCCTTGATCGACTTGAGGCCTACATGTATCGCAACCCGCTTCAAAGTTTCTAAATTCCGTTGCTTTTATTTCATAATATCCACAATCTTCAATTATTTCTAATACAGGAGGTAAAGTATCTAATTCACCTAAATTTCTATAGGCAGTTGCCGCTGGCCAACCATAAGAATCATAACTTGCAAATCCATAAATATATCCACCAAATGATACATCTCCAGCTAAAGTATGAGCACCAATTTCGGGTTCTACAACTACCCAGTATAATTTATCATCATAAGGAGTTCCCAAAGGTGGAAATTTTTGACCTAACATTTCTGGATGTGCCGCAAATAAAAATTTCCCATCCATTTTTAAAGTTTTTAATAAATCTTGTCTTTCTTCTTCTGTTTCAGCATCAGCATGAATTACTAAATTCAAATAATTATCAAGATATTCGTTGTTACCAGAAGAGTTTGAAGGAGTTTGAAATATTGTAGCTGTTGTAAACTGCTCAACTAATGACACTGGAAACATAAAAGGGTCATAATTTCCTTTTTTTGGTTGATCCCAATTAGCAGAATATGAATACTGCATTACAAATATTGGTTTATCTGACTTAAAGTATGATATTCCTCTAATTGACTCATTATCATGAGGCATATTTGCATTAGTTTTAGAATAATCGTCAAAGTCACCTTTCTTTGCTAATACTCCATCCCATCTACCTAAATACTCACCTGTTTTTTTATCATACCATCTTACATCAAAAGATGTATTATCTTCACCTGCTACAACTCTAAAATAATCACCTTTGTCAGTACCCCTATCTAATTCTATAGTTACATAATTCTTACCCCAAGTATTTACAGGTGGTGGCATTGCAGACAAGTGATCTCTTCCTGTTGATACTAAAAATGGAGGAATCATAACTCTTTCATGAGTTGAAATAATTGCGATTGGTTTGTCACCTCTAATTATAGTCCCAGTCATATCAAAACCACCTCTATTAAG
>JAUIIX010000104.1 GCA_030431515.1 bacterium | reverse complement strand
TTTGCCTTTGATTTCAAATTCGCCACGTAGAGTGAAATTCCAATTTCCTTCAAATTTTTCGAGTTCGGATTTGAAGTTTTCAGTAATTTGAATTTGTCCGGATTCTCCTGTGCTTTCCATTCTGCTGGCTGTGTTTACTGCGTCAGACCATAAGTCATAGATGAATTTCTTTTCACCGATTACACCAGCTACTACTGATCCGCAATCAATTCCTATTCTGAATTTAATTTCAGTTCCATCGTTTGTTTTAAAATATTTTATTTCGGATTTAATATCAAGAGCCATTTGAGCAGTTCTTTTTGCGTGGTCTGCTTGAATCTCAGGAATACCAGCAACAGCCATATATGCATCACCTATTGTTTTTATTTTCTCAAGTCCATGCCTATCTGCTAGTTTATCAAATAACGTAAATATATCATTTAGTAAAGAAACAATTTCTTTTGGATTTGCATTTGAAGACATTTTAGTAAATCCAACTAAATCAATAAACATTATACTTGCCCCATCAAAATGATCTGCTATAGGATGTTCTTTTGCTTTTAATCTTTTTGATATCTTAGCTGGTAATACATTTAGTAATAGTTTCTCAGATTTACGGCGTTGGATTAATATTAACCCAATAATTATCCCAAGTCCAGCAATCCCACCAAACATAGCATATCGTTGAAGTTTCTGATTTTCTTTTTCTTTCTTTAAAATCTCAATTTCTTTTTCTTTTAATTCATTTTCTCTTTTAGCTTCAAGGTTTGCAATTTTAGTTTGATTTTCAGAAGAGAAAATAGTATCTTTTATTGATTTATACTCTTTATAAGTTTCAAAAGCTTTTTTGTAATCTCCTTTTTCTGTATAAGCATTTGAAATATGATATAATGCAAGTGATATCCCATCCAAATCTCCGATTTCTTTACTTAATAGAATTGCAGAGTTTAAATATTCTATTGACTTATTCAAATTCACTTCTTTATCTAATGTAGAATTTAATCTATTTTCATTGTTATTAGAATTTGAATCTAATGCAATTCTTAAATATATATGTCCAATATTACCTAAAATTGTTACTTTGGCACGACTATTCCCAACTTGATTTAAGTAGTCAAGTACTTTGTTTAAGTTTAACAGAGCTTTAGAATATTTTTTTTGAGTTGCATAGATTGTACCTATATTCGCTAAATCTTTTATTATTCCACCTAAATTTCTAATTTCCTCGTCAATAACTAACGCTTTTTGGAAGTATTCAAGTGCCAATGAATAATTATATTGTTGACCATATAAACTACCAATATTTAATAAATTACTTGAAATTAGTATTTTGTTATTCAACTTTTTATTAATATCTAAAGCTTTAAGATAATAACTAAGAGCTTTATCATACTTTAAAGTATATGAATAAACTGTAGCTATGTTATCATAATTTTTAGCAATCCCAATTTTATTATTAATCTTTTCATCGATTTTTAATGCTTTATGGTATTGTTCGAGAGCTTTAGGATAATTTGACTTAGATAGATAATTTAAGCCCAAGGACCTATAACAAGTAGATTGCCCAAATTCCCATTCTATTTTGTTGGAAAGCTTCAGACCTTTTTCTCCATAGAAGACACCTTTATCTGGGTCTAAATTTCTATATGCAAACGAAATTAAAGTTAATAAATCCACTCCATTTGTGTCTTCTTTCATTTTTGGTAATTCTTTTAGTAAGGAATCAATTTTTGCTTGACCTTGGAGTTGGGCAATAGCTGTAGATAATGTAAGTACAAAAGTTATAATTATTAGTAATATTTTCATTTTAATTTCCTAAATAATATGTTTTCATTAATCCCTTGCCTTTGATTTCAAATTCGCCTCTAAAAGTAAAATTCCAATTTCCTTCAAATTTTTCTAATTCTTCTTTGAAGTTATCTGTGATTTGAATTTGTCCAGATTCTCCAGTGCTTTCCATTCTGCTGGCTGTGTTTACTGCGTCAGACCATAAGTCATAAATAAATTTTTTCTCGCCAATTACACCTGCTACTACTGCTCCGCAATCTATTCCAATTCTGAATTTTATTTCAGTTCCGTCGTTTGTTTTGAAGTCCTTCATTTCTTGTTTTATGTCAAGAGCCATTTGTGCAGTTCGTTTTGCGTGGTCGGTTTGTATTTCTGGAATACCAGCAACTGCCATATAGGCATCACCAATAGTTTTGATTTTTTCAAGTCCATGCTTATCTGCTAACTTGTCAAAAATAGTAAAAATATCATTCAATAAAGCAACAATTTCTTTTGGATTTGCACTTGAAGACATTTTAGTAAATTCAACTAAATCAATAAACATTATACTCGCCTCATCAAAATGATCTGCTATAGGATGTTCTTTTGCTTTTAATCTCTTTGCAATATTTGCTGGTAAGACATTTAATAATAACTTTTCAGAATGTTTAAGTAATCTACTAATCACAAAAAGAACAATAAACATTATAACAATTATTGATATTGCAAAATACATAATCAATAATTTTTCATTCTCCTTTGCCTCAATCTGTTGTTTTTTTAAATCTGCTTCCCTTGATTTTTCAAGTGAAGTAATTTTATTTACACTTGTTCTATTAAATATTGAATCTCTAATTTTAACATATTCTAAGTGATATACAAATGCTTTATTTGTATCATTGTCTAAGGCATATGCATGCGAAATATTCTTTAATGTCTTAGATCTAAATTCTAATTCTTTTAGTTCTTTTGTTAAATCTAGGGCTTTCTTTAAATAATCAATTGAATATTTTAAGTGTAATTCGTTAATTTTAATCTCCTCTTTAGGACTTAATTCATCAATATATTGATTTAAATAAAGTTCTCCAATTTCACTTGTATTTGCAGCCACTAAAAATTTAAATCCCAATTCATTTCCAAGTTTAATTGATTTTAAAAAAGAATTTAAAGATTTCTTATACTCCTTTTTATTTTTATAAGCATCTCCCATTAAAAAATATAAGATAGCTGATACTTTGTTCTCTTTAAATTGATTATTTTCTAACGCTTTTTTACAGTAATCTAATGCAATATTATTCTTATTAATTTTAACATAATATCTAGCAAGTTCCAGATATGATTTAGTGATTCTAGAACTATCATTAATATTCAAACTTACTTCTAGAGATTTATTGTAATAATGTGAAGCTTTTTTATAATCCATTTGAAAATAGTATATCATTCCTATTGAATTTAATATATAACTATAAAATACACTGTCTTTTAATTCTAAACAAATATCTAATGCTTTTTGAAAATTGTATAGTCCATTGTAATAATCTGACTTTCCAATTGAATAATTATTTCCTAAAGTCATATAAAATTTAGCTTCTAATAGTTTCCAATTATTCTTTTGTGATAGTTTTATTCCAAGTTTACTATACTTTATACCTAAATCGGTATCTACCTCATACATCCCATATGATAAATTATAAATTAAGTTTACCTTATTAGTATCTTTTTTGGCTTTAGGTAATTCTTTAAGTAAAGAATCAATTTTAGCTTGTCCTTGAAGTTGAGCAATTGTAGTATTTATAGAAAATATAAGTATTATAATTATTAATAATAATTTCATTTTAATTTCCCAAATAATAAGTTTTCATAAGACCTTTGCCTTTTATTTCAAATTCACCACGTAGGGTGAAATTCCAATTACCTTCAAATTTTTCAAGTTCTGATTTAAAGTTATCTGTTATTTGAATTTGTCCTGATTCTCCTGTGCTTTCCATTCGGCTGGCTGTGTTTACTGCATCAGACCAGAGGTCGTAGATAAATTTCTTTTCGCCGATTACACCGGCTACTACTGCTCCGCAATCAATTCCAATTCTGAATTTTATCTCAGTTCCGTCACTTGTTTTAAAGTCTTTCATTTCATTTTTTATATCAAGTGCCATTTGAGCAGCACGCTTACTATGGTCGGCTTGTATTTCAGGGATACCAGCAACTGCCATATATGCATCACCAATTGTTTTTATTTTCTCAAGTCCATGTTTATCAGCAAGTTTATCAAATAAAGTAAATATGTCATTTAATAAAGCAACAATTTCTTTGGGATTTGCACTTGAAGACAATTTAGTAAAGCCAACTAAGTCAATGAATATAATTGACGCACCATCAAAACTATCTGCTATAGGATGTTCTTTTGCTTTTAAACGTTTTGCTATTTTAGCTGGTAGGACATTAAGTAATAATTTTTCTGATTTTCTACGTTGTATTAAAATCAATCCAATAATAATTCCAAGTCCTCCAATGCCACCAAACATAACATATCTTTGAAGTTTCTCATTCTCTTTCTCTTTTTTAAGAATTTCTATTTCTTTCTGCTTTAATTCATTTTCTCGTTTTGCTTCTAGTTTTGCTATTTTCGTTTGATTTTCAGATGAATATATAGAATCATTTAAAACTTTAGATTCTTTATAATAGTTTAGTGCTTGCTGATAATCACCTTTTAATTCATAAGCTTGTGAAAGTAAGTCTAAATAATAAAATTGGTAAATTAATACTGCATTTTCTTTATAAATTGTTAATGAATTTTGAATATACTCAATTGATTTGTTAAGATTAATTTCTTTATTTAAAAGTAGTTCTAATTTATTTTCACTTTTAGCAATTACAGAATCTTTTGCTAAATCTAAATACATTTTTCCAATGCTCCCAAAATTAGAAGCAATGCCTTGAATATTATTGATTTCTTTATTAATCTCAAGTGCTTTGAGATAGTATTCTAAGGCTTTGAGATAGTGAGATTGGTTATTATAAATTGCTCCAATATTACCTAATTGCGATGATATTCCACTTTTATAGCCTATTTCTTCATAAATCTTAAGAGCTTTGTGGTAATATTCTAAAGCTTTAAGGAATTCTAATAAAGATGAATAAGCAAGTCCAATATTACCTAATTGTGAGGCAATGCTACTTTTATTTCCTATTTTTTCATTGATCTTTAGAGCTTTTTGATAATATTCTAATGCTTTTGGAAAATTAGACTGCGAAATATTGATGTTCCCTAGGTTTCCGAGATTATATGCAATTCCTTCTTTGTTTCCTATTTCTTCACAGATTTTAAGGGATTTAAGGAAATATGTTAAAGCTTCAGGATAGTTTGACAGAGTAATATAAATGCCGCCAATATTTCCGAGGTTGAAAGCAACACTTCTTTTGTTACCTAATTCTTCACTAATCTTTAATGCTTTTTTATAATTTTCAATTGCTTTAGGATAATCAGATTTCCCAAATGAATATACAACACCTAGAGAATTATAACATTTTGCAGATCCAAGTTTCCATTTAATATTTTCAGCAATTTTTAATCCTTGTTTCCCATATTTAATTCCTTCATCTGGGTTAATGCCATAATACAAAAAGGATAGGTCTTTTAATAAATTCACACCATTAGTATCTTTTTTCATTTTAGGTAATTCTTTAAGTAATGAATCGATTTTAGCTTGACCTTGCAATTGCGATTTTGCTGTGTTTAGTGTAAATAATGTGATTATAATTAGTAGTTTCTTCATTTCAATTCTCCTAAGTTATTTTCTTCTAAAAAGTAAGTTTTCATAAGACCTTTGCCTTTGATTTCAAATTCACCTCTAAAAGTAAAATTCCAGTCGCCATTGAATTTTTCTAATTCTTCTTTGAAGTTTTCTGTGATTTGGATCTGTCCTGATTCTCCTGTGCTTTCCATTCTTGAAGCTGTGTTTACTGCGTCAGACCATAAGTCATAAATAAATTTCTTTTCGCCGATTACACCGGCTACTACTGCTCCACAATCAATCCCAATCCTAAATTGTATCTCAGTTCCGTCGCTTGTTTTAAAATCTTTTATTTCGGATTTAATGTCAAGAGCCATTTGAGCAGCACGTCTTGAATGGTCGGCTTGTATTTCTGGAATACCTGCAACAGCCATATAGGCATCACCAATGGTCTTGATTTTCTCAAGTCCATGTTTATCTGCAAGTTTATCGAAGATTGTGAATATATCATTAAGAACTGATACTATCCTTTTTGGATCAGCATCTGATGATAAACTTGTAAATCCAACAATATCAATAAATATTATTGAAGCATTATCAAAATGATCTGCGATTGGGTGTTCTTTTGCTTTTAATCGCTTAGCTATTTTTGAAGGAAGGACATTG
>JAUIIX010000103.1 GCA_030431515.1 bacterium | reverse complement strand
TGCCTATTTCTTCCTTAACTTTTTCACCTATACAATCATCTAAGAATATTGTGCTATTCGTTTTTGACAGATAGTCAGCTACTGGTTTCAGGGAGTATTTTTGATTTTTTTCGCCTTTTGGCCTGCCTAAATGTGACATTAGAATAGGAATACCACCATCACTGATAACTTTGTTGATTGTTTTCATTGATTGTCTTATCCTATTGTCATCAGTTATTTCACCAGATTCATTAATAGGAACATTAAAATCTACTCTAATTAAACATTTTTGATTTTTAAAATTGAAACTATCTAATGATTTAATCATTTGTAACTCTTTTTGTTTTTTAGAAGTCGTAAACTAAGAAAAATATTTGATAAATTTTTCACATTCATTGCACAATTTATCAAATAATGAAATTTTGTTTGATTTTATTGCTATTTCTTCAGGAATTTGGTTATTAATCCAAGTTAATTGCCGTTTTGCAAAGTGTCTTGTAAATTTTTGCATTTCTGAAATAGCTTCTTCTTTTGTAATTATTTTATTGATATAATTTATACATTCACGATAACCTACAGAATTTAGTGAATAATTATGTAATCCATAACCCATTTTAAGTAGATTAAGAACTTCATTTTCAAATCCCATTTCCCACATTTGAATTGTTCTTAAATTTATTTGATTATATAACTCTTCTCTTTCCGTATCAATGATAAAATATTTTCCATTGAAATTATTTTTATTGAAATGTTTTTGGCTTGTAATTGAAATACCATTGATTAAAAAAAATTCTAATGCTCTTGAAATTCTCCTTAAATTCTGACCTTTGTAGTGAGTATAAGCAAGTTTGTCAAGTTCTTTTAATTTATCTTTTATTGAATCAAAGCCATTTTCTTCTTGCCAAATTTTTATTTGATTTCTTGCTTCATTTCTTTTTGTTTCATCTATATTATCTTCTTCAATTCCTTCGACTAATGATTTGATATAGAAGCCAGTGCCTCCAACTACGATTGGAATATGTTTTCTTGTTTTTATTTCTTTAATAAGAGTAATTGCATCTGATTCAAATTTACCAGCACTATACTGTTCGTCAGGGTTTATTATATCAATCAGGTGATGTTTGACTTTTTCATTTTCTTCTTTTGTAATTTTAGCAGTACCAATATCCATATACTTGAATATTTGGCGAGAGTCTGCTGAAATGACTTCAATAGGAAATCTTTCACCAAGTTTTAATACTAAGTTTGTTTTTCCACTTGCTGTGGGAGCTGTTAATATGATTAGGGCTTTGTTCATTCACTAAAACCAAATTCGCCAACTAATGGAACGAATTTGAATTTACCTTTTTCTTCATAAGTGAAATTATTATCTTTTTTTGTTATTAAATACATTGTTTGTGAAGTAGTATCTCCAACAGGAATTACCATTTTACCATTGTCTTCTAATTGTTTTAGCAATTCTTCTGGTATATCTGGAGATGCCGCCGTAACAATTATTCTGTTGTAAGGTGCATGATTTAATAATCCTTTGCTACCATCACCAAGATGACAAGAGATTGGTAATTTGTTATGTTCGAAAAATAATTTTGCTTTTTCATACAAGGGTTTATGTCTTTCTATTGTATAAACATTACATTTTAAAAGGTGTAGGAGTATAGCTTGGTAACCACTTCCTGTTCCTATTTCTAATACTCTCATTCCTTTTTCGACTTCTAAGAGCTGTGTCATATATGCAACTGTAAAGGGTTGAGATATAGTTTGACCGCAATCGATAGGTAAGGCGTTGTCATCGTAAGCTTTGTTCCAAAAACTCTTAGATAAGAATAGTTCTCTTGGGATTTTTTGAATAGCTTTTAAGATATCTTGATTATTTATGCCTTTATTTTCGAGATCTGAGATTAATTTTGATTTTTTTAAAGTAAAGTTTTGATTCATTAAATCTTAGTAATATTATGTTCAAATAAATAGTCATCAACTTCTTGATTATTGAAGACTGCTGTTAAAATGTTTTCGAATTTGTCTTTCGGTATATTTAAGTAAATAGATCCGCCATCAGCGATAGAAATAGCACCTGTTTCTTCTGATACTATAATAATTACTACATCGGTAATTTCTGATAATCCTAATGCAGCTTTATGCCTCATTCCTAAGTTTTTATTTCCAAGTTTATCTTTTTTAGATAATGGTAAGGTGTTTCTTGCAGAAATAATTGTTTTGTTTTCAATTACAATGGCTCCATCATGTAGGGGAGACTTTGGATTGAAAATAGACATTATTAGTTCTTTTGTAAGTGTTGCATTTAATATTGTAGTTTTATCAACAGTCATTTCAATATTTTGCGATCTTGGTAAGACTATTAACGCACCAATATGTCTTTCAGATAAATCTTTAACAGAATCTGAAATTATATTAAATGTTTCTTCAAATTTCGATTTAACAAATACTTGGAATATAGGACTTCTTGTCATTATTAATAGTAAACGTCTTATTTCTTCACGGAAAAGTATAATGAAGGCAATTAACCAAATATCTGATAATGTTCTTAAAATCCAATTGATTGACTTGAGATTAATGGCTTCTGTTATAAAAGAAAGACCAATAAGAACAACTAAACCAAATAGGATTTGAACTGCAATTGTGTCTTTAAGATTTCTATAAATCCAATAAAACAAAGCACTAACTATAAAAATATCGATAACATCAATAAATGTAATACTAATGAATCCGATTTTAAATAGTTCAAGCATTTTTCAAGTGTAATTTTTGGGGTAATAGATTTCTTACAAAATTAAAAAAATAAGATGGATAAATATCCATCTTATCTTATTTAATATTAAAGTAAAATTTATTCTACTTCACCATATTTTTCAGGATATGGAGGTAAAGCTAATGAACCAGGTATTCCTGTAAGTGGGAAATCTTTTCTTAAAGGATATATGGCTTCTTCAGTTTCAGGATCAACATAGTCTTCTGGCATATAAAATCTTCTTAAATCTGGATGATTAGTAAATATTATACCATACATATCATAAGTTTCTCTTTCATACCAATTTGCACTTTCCCATACATCACTTAAAGTAGGAGATGTGCAATCATCTTCTTGTATAGTTGCTTTTAATCTAACTCTATGATTATGTTTTAAAGAATAAAGAATGTAAACAACTTGGAATCTATCTTTTGGAGTATTCCAATCTACAGCAGATACATCTACACATAAATCAAATAGAGTAGATGAATTTGTTTTTAGTTCGTTGGCTACTTCAACTAATTTATCTTTAGGAACTGTTAAAGTTAATTGCTCTCTATGAATATAAACTTCAACATCATTACAAATATTTTTAACAATATTTATAATACTTTCTCTATTATTAATTGAATTTTGAGTTTCAGACATTTTTATTTTTCCTAATTAATATTTCCAAAAATAGTAAAATTTATTGAAATTTTAAAGTTTTTATTGATTTTTCAAAAATTTTATCATAATATTTCCATTGAGAATCTGGTGATTGGAAATATCCATAAAACAAATTATCATCATCAGCAGCTGCAACTTCATAGGATTCAAAGGCAATTGATTTGGCATCTACTTTTCTAAATGTTCTATAAACTTTAGCATAGAAACCATCAATTTGCTTTATATGTTGAGAACCTACAAAGTATTCTAAATAACCTTCAGTATTTTTTCCGTTACTATTACTCCAAAAATCTACTAATTCATGTGAACCACTAACTTGATAGAGTGCATTCATATTTCTATTCATTACTAAATTGACAGAAGCTAAGATATCTGCAGATTTACCATCCCATTTGTTTGGTGAGATCATAATTTCAGTTCGATCTAAACTTTTTTCAACTTCGTAAAAATACCAATCGTTTGGAAGTTCTATTGTAATAGCTTTATCAGAAGAAGTAAATTTTTTCCATTTAATTTTATCAAATGGAGTAAATTTTACTCCAGCCATTTTTTCTAATGTTTCTCTATCTTTTTTAGCATCTGCATCTCTACCAATTTTATCATAAGATAAAGCTCTATTATTAATTGCTTTGTCGTTTCTTGGGTTAAGTCTAATAGCTTCAGAGTATGCATCAATTGCTTTTCTCCATTGTTCAGATATAAAATGGCAATTACCTAATTCAAAATAAACATCTGACCTTTTGAATCCAACATCTATAGCATGTTTAAAATCTAATATTGCAGATTCATAATCTTTTTGTTTTTGATAAAGTTGCCCTCTTTGATAATAAATAGAGGGATTTTGAGGAGATAATCTTATTGCGTCTGTGAAATCAGATATAGCTTGACTAATATTTCCTAAATCACTATTAGCTGTTGCTCTATTGAGGTATGCTTCAGCAAAATTAGGGTCAAGAATTATTGCTCTATCAAAATCAACTATAGACTCTTCAACTTGTCCAACATATCCATACGCTAAACCCCTTGAATTAAATGCATCAGCATATTTCCCATTTATTTGTATAGATTTTGTAAAGTAATCTAATGAATTTTCAACATCTTCTAACATTAGAAAGGACATACCAATGTAGTAAGGAGCTAGATAATTATTGTTGTCAATTTCTGCAACTCTTTTTAATTCAGTTATAGCTTTTTTATAATTCTTACTTTTGTAATAACCAATCCCTTTCTCAAAATTTTGAGAAAAAAGTTGTGCTGTCAGAATTAAAAAAATAGAAATAAATCTCATATTTTGCCTATTGTTATTATATCAATAATAATATAACGAAAAAACAACTAAAAAGTTAAAGTCTTAGCTTAAGCAGATACAACAGTATATAATTCTGCTTTTCTTGCTTGAATTTCTTCATCTTTAATATAGTCGTCGTAAGTAGTCATTTTATCTATAATACCATTAGGAGTTAATTCTACTATTCTATTAGCAGTTGTTTGAATTAATTGATGGTCATGTGAATAGAATAATATTACTTCTTTATAAGATTCTAATGCGTTGTTTAATGATGTAATAGCCTCTAAATCCAAGTGATTAGTAGGGTCATCCATTACTAATACATTTGCACCAGAAAGCATCATTTTTGATAACATACATCTTACTTTTTCACCACCAGATAAAACTGTTGTTGATTTATTAGCTTCTTCTTGGGAGAATAACATTCTACCTAAAAAACTTCTAATAAAAGTTTCATCAGTGTCTTTAGAGAATTGTCTTAACCAATCTACAATTGAATGCCCTGTTGTAAATTCTTCATCATTTTCACGAGCAATGTAAGTATTAGTGATTGTAACACCCCACTCAAAAGTACCTGTATCTGCTTTATCTTTACCCATTAAGATTTCAAATAATGTTGAAATAGCCAAATCATTTTCAGATACAAATGCAATTTTATCTTTTGGATTTACTGTTAGATTCAAATCTTTAAAAAGTACTTGTCCATCAACTGATTTGCTAAGATTTTCGATATTTAATATAATATTTCCACATTCTCTATCGGGTTTAAATTCGATATATGGAAATCTTCTTGAAGTCTTAGGTAAATCTTCTAAAGATAGCTTGTCTAATAGTTTACGTCTTGAAGTAGCTTGTCTTGCTTTAGAAGCATTTGCACTAAATCTAGTGATAAATTCTTTTAATTCTTTAGCTTTATCTTCATTTTTCTTCTGTTGGTCTTTTAACTGTTTTGAAGATAGTTCAACTGCTTGACTCCAGAAACTATAATTTCCTGTGTAAGTTTTTATCTGAGCAAAGTCAATATCAGTGATATGTGTACACACTTGATTTAAAAAGTGTCTATCGTGAGATATGACTAATACTAAGTTATTAAATTTATATAGAAAGTTTTCTAACCATTCGATAGATTGTATATCTAAGTTGTTAGTTGGCTCATCTAATAGTAATATATCAGGGTTGCCAAAAAGTGCTTGAGCTAATAAAATTCTAACTTTTTCACCTGATTCTAAGTCTTCCATTTTTTTATCTAAGTATTCATCGCCTAAGCCTAATCCACTTAGTAAGGTAGCTGCTTCAGATTCAGCTTCATATCCATTTAATTCAGCAAATTCTGATTCAACTTCAGCAATTCTATTACCTTCTTCTTCAGTAAATTCAGTTTTAGAATATAATTCATCTCTTTCTTTCATTAATTTCCAAAGTTGAGAATTACCTTTTATAACTGTATCTAAAACTTTAAATTCATCATATTTGAATTGATCTTGTTCTAAAATAGACATTCTTTTATTAGG
>JAUIIX010000001.1 GCA_030431515.1 bacterium | reverse complement strand
CATGACAAATAAATGATTTTGCGAAGAATAATGAAGAGGAGGTTTTTTTATGGATTCTTCGCTTCGCTCTGAATGACAAAACAAGTTCAGAATGACGGAAAACAAAAGAAATATCCCGTCGCTACCGCGACACTTCTTTTTACATTTCGACTACGCTCAATTACCGAGGGGAATTTTGAGAAAAGTTAACCCTTATTCTAATACAATTTTTCGTTTCGTTCTGAATGACAATATTTCCAATTTTTTATATTCTAATATCTATGTTCAACTTCTCCGATGTTGTGATATACTATTGATTTATATTTACTATTAACATTAAACTTCACCGAAGTTTTTATGTAGCCATGACAAATAAATGATTTTGCGAAGAATAATGAAGAGGAGGTTTTTTATGGATTCTTCGCTTCGCTCTGAATGACAAAACAAGTTCAGAATGACGGAAAACAAAAGAAATACCCCGTCGCTACTGCGACACCCCTTTTTATATTTCGACTACGCTCAATGACCGAGGGGAATTTTGAGTGAAGTCAACCCTTATTAATAATACAATTTTTCGTTTCGTTCTGAATGACAAAACAAGTTTAGAATGACGGAAAACAAAAGAAATTCCCCGTCGCTACCGCGACACCCCTTTTTACATTTCGACTACGCTCAATGACCGAGGGGAATTTTGAGACAAGATTTTGAATCAAATTCAGAATTACAAAGGCAAATTTAAGAGTTAAATATTATTTATAATGATTTTTAATTTAAAATAATTTAAGTTTGTTTTTAAAAATACGGTCGATGATTTAGGGGTATTTTAATACTGTATATTTTCATTTCTTTCGAAATCAAATAAAGTAAGTCTTCTTAATCTATAATAGTTATTCCAATAATCTCTTAAACTGCCAATATAATTTGAGAAGGCATTGTTTTTTTCGTTTTGTGCTACAAAAAAGTCATTCAAATCAATTTTACCTATTAGAAATCTTTTCTTTGCAAGGTCAAGTCGTTTTTCTGCTATTGATACTGAATTTTCTGATAGTTTGACTTGATCTTTTAATTGGTTTAACCTAAGTGCTGTGTATTTTACTTCTTGTTCCATATTTTGTTTGTCAAGTTCTATCTGAATTTGGGTTTGCTTTAGATTTGCTAATGCAGATTCGTAATTTGATGATCTACGTCCCCAATCCAAAATTGGTATTCTTACTCCGACATTAAATCTTTCTCTATCAAGTAAATTTTGGTATGCGGCATCTATCTGAGGTGAACTTTGGTTTGAGCCATAACTCATTGATATATTGGCGTTAAAACCATTGCTTTTTCTTGCTCTGTCTAATTCTCTTTCTGCTTCTTTTTCAGTAATTAAAAAGTCCAAAACGTTGCTATTATTTTCAATCATTTTAGAATACGCTAACTCAAAATCCACATCGCCTTCATAAACATTTGTTGGCTCGTTTAATTCTATTTCAATATTTCTATCCAAATCTAATATTATTCTAAGTTTGATTTTTGTGTTTTCATATTCAATTTTAAATGTTTCAACATTATTTTTAGCATTTAAAAGAGCTAATTCACTTTGCAATAAATCATTTTCAGCGATTTTCCCAACAGAATATCTACCTTGTGAAATTGTAAATAATGAATCGTTAGCTGATACATTTCGCATCGCATTATCTAAATTCATTTTCGCAACATATAAATCAAAAAAGGAGTTTGTGATTTTAATTGCAAGTTCTTCAAATTCTTCGATATATTGTTTATCTATATTCTTTGATCTTAATTTCTGTAGTTCTCTTTCCCAATACAATGAATTAAAATTAAATATCGGTTGATCAATACTAAATTGATAAGGTGTAGTTCGCCATATCTGCGATTTAGTTGGTTCAATTATATCAAGTCGAGTTATGCCAGAAAATAAACTAATATTTGTTCCTAATGAAGGAATTGACTGTGATATATTTAAGCCACCGGAACTAAATAATTGGCTCTGTTGTAAAAATCTTTGGGTACCATCATTTTGCGTAATTTGGTTAATCTCTCTTATTGCCCCAGGTGCATTTAGGTCTAAAGATAATTGGGGATAAAGTGATGCTTTGAATGACTTATAACTTTCTTCTCTTTGCTTTTTTACTTCATTAATAATAAATGAGTTAGGACTTGATTCTATCGCAATTTGAATTGCTGATTTTAATGTTAAATTTAATGTATCAGAATGTAATTTACTATTAAATATTATTATAAATATTAATGTTATAATTAAAGAAATAAACTTCATTATTGGTACCTCAATAGTTCAATTGCGTTTTGTTTTGATGCTTTTCTTGCAGGTGCTATTCCAAAAATTAATCCTACACTAATCGATACACCAAAAGAAACACCTATGCTCATTGGCGAAATAATTGTGTTAATATCTGTTAGATTTTGAATTAATATACTTGCTACTACTCCGAATAAAATTCCGACGAGTCCTCCACTTAAAGAAATAATTATTGCTTCTATTAAGAATTGTAGCAAAATGTCAGTTTGTTTTGCACCTACTGCCATTCTTATTCCTATTTCTTTTGTTCTCTCTAATACTGATGCAAGCATAATATTCATAATTCCGATACCACCAACAATAAGTGAAATTGATGCAATTATACCTAAAACTATATTAAAAATTCTTTTTGTGCTTTGCTCTTGTTGGAGTAATAGTTCGGGTACAACTATTTCAAAATCTTGAACATTGTTGTGTTTTCTAAATAATTTACGATTAATAATATCAACAACATTATTTATATTTTCGGTGCTGTTTATTTCTACAATTATTTTATCAATTTGATTTCTATCAATATAGGTATCTGTTCTGGAACGTCTTCTCTGCCTATTCTCGTCGATTAGTTTCTTTTTTGTAATTAATGCTCTGTTTTCAAATCTCAATAAGTAAGTATGAATAGGTGTATAAACGTCATAATTAAAATCTCTAATTCCAAGATTAGTAAGCACTTGGTCAGATATTTTTTTCTCGCCAACTACGCCGATTACCACAAGCCAAGTATTGCCACATTTAATTCTTTTGCCAATTGGATTTTCTTTTGGGAATAGTTTAGTTTTTACTTTATTTCCTATTATGCAAACGGGTGAAGATAATTCAAAGTGTTCAGAAGTAAATATATTACCTTCATTAAGATGCAGATTATTTAGTTTAAAATAGTTCTCTCCAGTTCCAATTAAACGTGCATTTACTTTATATAAATCTCTAATTACTTCACTTTCTTTTTCGATTTCGGTACTTACTGCATTTACATTTGGTATTTTTGATAATCCTTCTGCATCAGAAAGAGATAAACCAGGCGAAAACCTTTTTGCTAATGATTTTTCATTACTTGTGCTATTTCCATTATCGTCTTGCTCTTCTTCTTTAGCGTTTTTGTCTAATTGTTCTTTTGTGATTTTTTTGATTATGATATTATTAGTGCCAAGCAATTTCATTTTATCTAAAATTTCTTGTTCGGCACCTTTACCTATTGCCAGCATAGCAATAACTGAGGCAACCCCACAAATGATACCAAATGAGGTTAGAAAAGCACGCATTTTATTTTGTAACATAGATTCAAAAGCAATGCTTAAGTTATATAAATACTTTCTCATTGTTTTTTATCTTTGCTTTGTTTCAAGGCAATATATTCAATTAATTCATCATCAATAGTTGGTTTATTTAATAGTATTTCATCATCTTTTTTTATGCCTTTTTTGATGATTGCTTCTTCTTCATTTATTAGTCCAACTTCAACTTCTTGCTTTACTAAATTGCCGTCTTTTTTAAGATAAACGAAATTACTTACTACACCTTTATCTTCTTTGGAATGAATAGCTTCTAATGGAATATAAACTGCTTTCTTAACATAATTTGTAAGGATTTTATTTGAGGTTGTCATTGCTGGTCTAAGCGTTGTATCTTTTTCATTTATTTTGATTATTACTTCAAAAACTTTAGAATCATTTGAGCCACGTTGTTCACCAATATTCGCAACTCTTGATATTTCTCCATTTAACTTTTTATCAGGGTTTGCATCTAAACCGACACTTACTTTTTGTCCTTTTTTGATTTTCTGAATATCAATTTCATTTATGTAAGATATTGATTCCATATTGTTTAGGTCAGGTAAAGTTGCTACAGTTGGATCCCATGGCTGGATAGTTGAGTTTACTTCACGTCTTCTGCCACCCCACTCACGAGCATAAATAACCATACCTTTTGCAGGAGCCATTATTGTAAATTCATCAACTAACTCTTGCATTTTGTCATAAGTACTTTGCTCTTTTTGGAGGTCAGCATTTGTAACAGATACATTTGCGATTGATTTTTCAACTTCGGTTTTGTAATTTTTAACTGCTTGATTATATGTTCGGATAGATTTTTCGTAGTCAATTTCAGCTTTTCGGATTATAGAGGGTGCTTCGTAACTCGATTGTTCTTTAACTATTTGGGCTTCTTCCATTGCAAATTTTAGATTGTCTAAATTATCTCTTGCTTTTGAAAGTGTAAGCGAACTATCTAACTTAGCAAGTTTATATTGCGATTCTAACTTTTCTAAATTGATCAAACTTTCTTTTAATTTACCTGCAATCACTGCTTTATCGAGTTCTGCAACAAAATCTCCTTCTTTTACAATCGTTCCTTCTGGTACTAATTTGGATATAGTCATCTCGTAAATGCCCATTTGCTGTACTCTGCTCGGTCCTTTAATTTCAATAGAGTTTTGGGCTTGTAGTTCTCCAGTACTACTCACAAAAACCTTAAACTCACCTTCTTTTGCTTTTACAATAATGTCATTTTCAACTTCTTTAGTATAAAAAAACAAAAAATAAACTAGCAGCAAAGCCACAAAAGCAGAAGAAGAGTATATAATTTTTTTCATAGTAACTAAAAGGATAGTAATAAAATGATATATACAAAATTAATAAAATTTTGTTTCAAATGGAAGGAAATTTTTAGTTTTTAAGTTTTTCAACTAAAAGATCAGACCATTTTTCTTTAGTATATGGTACACCATTTCTTTCTATTACAATTTGTTTGTTGTTATTCAATTTTATAAGAATTGGTTTAAAATAGTCCATATTATTAGTGAAAGTAGTGTCATTAGAAATATTTTTAACTATGTAATTATTACTATTTTCTTTAATCAATTTCAGGTTGTATTTTAAATATTTTTCTTTTTTGTGTTTATTTACAAGTACTATATTGTCGCCTAATCCTAATTCAGATAAAGAAGCAAAGGCAAATACTACACCCGGTTGGCAACTTACACAAGAATACCCATCAAAATAAATATAAATCTTATCAATTTTATCAAAGCTTGAGGAGCTTGTTAATATCAACATCATCAATATAATAATCTTCATTTTTATCCAAATATAAATAATACAATTTATCTTTTTTTGCAAAAATACTTGCAACACCTAAAATTTCAGGATTTATTTTGATAAAATTTAAATTACTTAGAATTTTATCTTTATAAATAACTTTTAAGTAACTAATTCTTTTCCCATTTACTTTTTTCCATTGATGAATAAATAAATAATTATCATTTGATGTATAAGATTCATTACGTATTTTAACTTTATCATAATCATAAACGATTATTCTTTGGTTAGTATCTGAGTAAAACAATTCACTATCACCTAAACTCAAATGTAATTTATCATCAAAAACATCATAAATTCTATTTCCATTTCTTTCACAAATCAATAATTTATCTTTATAATATTGTAGAACTAAAAAATGTTTATCAAAACTTTTTAAATCTAATGAATAGTTTTTTAAGGTAGGCAAATAAGAAAATTCACCACTTTCGTATTTGAATAACAATTTATCAAAAGATTTATTATCATTTAAAAAAGTATTTATATAATAAAAAGTATTATTTTTTAGACATGAACTTTTTCCTAAATATTTCCGAATATCCTTTTTAGCTGGAATATAAATTGGTTCTAACTTTTCATTTTTTATAGAAAATGTAAACAGATCAGGAATCATTGTCCATTTATCTGTACATTCAAAATTCAAATAAACTAAACCGCTGCTATAGATTTTATTATTTTCAATAAATAAATTTTTCAACTCTCTTTCTGCTTCTACTTTTATCACTTGCTCAGAAACACCTTTATTTCTAATATAGTCTAAGTTGATTAATTTACAGAAATTATTCTCTTGATTATTATAACATTTATATTTTTTATTTATATAATCATTTTTAATTAAAAAACTTTCAATGTCTTTAAAATCAATTTTAGTAGAATATAAAACTTTATTTTCTTTTATGTCAATTTTGTTTAACTCTAATTTAGCTTCATCATATAAATATAATTTGCCATAGTCATCTATTACAAAGTCAGTTGGTTTTATAATAACATCACTAACTTTATAATTTCTTGCATTCATTTTTAAATTTACATTTAAAAACAGAAGAAAAGAAATCATTAATAATATTAACAATTTCTTTTCAAAAAACATATAAGTACTTTTATTCATCTATTAATCTTTATTGAGCAGTATATAATATTGGAACACCACCTTCATCATAATCTACATCAATGGTTAGATGAGTTCCGTGGTTTGTTACACACTGACCAGTTACAGTATCATCGCAATAAACTGTAACAGCATCCCCAGTAGGATGTGCATATATTGATCGCGCTTTCCCATTTTTATCTGGACCAACCCATGTTTTTCCAGCAGGTGCTAATAAAACTATGGCATCAGCAACCGAGACAGTCATTAAAAGCAAGAAAATAATCGCTAAAATCTTTTTCATAAAAACCTCTCTAAAATTAATTAAACAATTTAAACTTGTAGGTGCTTCTCCTTAAATTCTTTATAATTAATTTTGAAATTGTAGGAGAAGTTAACAATTTTGAAAAGTAATTCGCAAAATTTATCACTTACTATAAAGCAAACTTACAAATCATTTTTTTTTTGCAAATTTATTTTTAAAAAACCAAAAATAATTTTAACTACTTTTCAATATTCCTTGTATTTACTGCATTGAACAGGTCTTATTTATTTAAAATATTTTAATAGTATAAGTTAGGATGTATAGAATATATCACTTTATTTCATAAACTCTTTCACTCTTTTGATGTATTCTTGAGTAGTGTTTTTCTCTCTACTTTTGCTGGATAGTTCTTCTAATATATTTTTAATTAGTCTCAAAGATTACCAAATTCTTTCAAAACTAAAATTCTTACTTTTTGAAAGCTGTATAAAAATCTGACTAATATGACAATTTACATTTTTTTCAAAATAAAGTTCTTAATTTTCTATATATCTGATAAGAATTAGTATTTATAATGACTTTTCATTTATTGTCTTCAACTCTAAAATTAACTATCTATTTTAACCACCCATTTTTGCACTTTACACCATTTATTCTTAATTTGCTTTAAAGAATTAGCAAGAATTATGAAAAGTAATTACCCTCATCAAACAAAATTGAACTGTATATTATATAGGTTTTTGTAAACGCCGTTTAGTTCAAGTAGTTCTTTGTGGCTGCCTGATTCGACTATGCGACCTTTGTCAAATACATGGATTGTATCGCAGTCGATGATAGTTGCAAGGCGATGTGCTACGATGATAGCTGTTCGGTTTTCAAGTGATTTGTTGATTGCATCTTGTACTATTTTTTCAGATTCTGAGTCAAGTGCAGATGTTGCTTCGTCGAAAATAAGTATGTCTGGATTACGGAGGATTGCACGGGCAATTGCTAATCTTTGTCTTTCACCACCTGATAAAGTCAGACCTCTATCGCCGATATTAGTATGAATTCCTTCGGGCAATTTGGAAACAAAATCCCAGCAGTAAGCAGTTTTAAGTGAGGCAATTACTTCTTCTTCACTTGCTTTTTCGTTTCCGTAAAGCATATTATTAAATATTGTATCATTAAATAATACTGTTTCTTGTGAAACTGTGCTGAATAAATTTCTATATTCTTGCAAATTATAGTCTGCAATCTCTATATTATCTAAAGATATTGAACCTTTTTGAGGGTCATAAAATCTAATTAGCAAATCAAGAATAGTAGATTTTCCTGAACCTGATGCACCAACAAATGCGATTTTTTTACCTTTTTCGATACTCAAGGAAACATCTTTTAAAACAATTTCATCTTGATATGCAAAAGATACATCTTTTATAATAATATTATTTTTAAAAGAATTAACAGGAATTTTTCCGCTAATTACTTTACTTTCAGCATCCATAACACCAAATACTCTTTCGGCAGCAACATAACCTCTTTGGAATCCTGCAATTGAATTTACCATTGAGTTAATTGGGCTCATTATACCAAAAAGTAATAATATAAAGGTAATTAATTCTGATGCTTCTATTTGATTATTAATTACTAAACCACCACCAATTACAAGAACTGTACAAAGTGCGGCAATAGCGAATATTTCACTCAAGCCAGGCACAACAGACAACATATTTTTATGTTTCACAGCGGCTTTTACGAATTTGGATGTATCATTATAAAATTTATTATTTGCTTTTTCTTCTGCATTGTATGCCTGAATAACTTTAATACCAGCAATAGTTTCTTGCAAAGTAGAAGTAAAATCTGCCATAAATTGTTGCATTCTTTTAGAATATCTTTGCAAGTATTTACGAGCAATTCTTAATATAAATACAGTGAAAATACTTGTTGAAAAGGCAATCATTGTTAAATAAGGCGAAATAGAAAGCAAGAAAAACATATTAATAATAACTTGAATAAATTCCCTAACAACATTTAGAGAATTTAAGACTGTAGTGTTATTTAATACTTCTACATCATTAGTAAGTATTGATATAATATTTCCTTGACGAGATTTTGAGAAATAATCAAGTGATATATTTGATAATTTCGCAAAAACTTTATCTCGGATTGATTTAACAATATTTTGTTGGAGAATAGCACTAACAAAATTTGTAAAAAACTTAACAATGTTTTTCAGAATAAAAATTGATATAGTAAGTAATCCGAAATTAAGCAAAGTAGCTTCGGTATCACCTTCAACATTAATAATGTAGATAATCGAATTAAAAACAAATTCTTTGAACTGAATAAATATATCAGAAGAATTAGAATGTGTTATTTGAATTGATTCATTAAAGACAAGATCTAAAACAAATTTGAAAAGGGGAAAGGTAATTGCAGTTAAAATCGAAAATAAAATATTTAAGAAAAAAGATAAAATTAATATTTTCTTAAAAGGTAAAACAAAAGATATAATTCTTTTGGCAATCTTGGGTTTTACTTTTTCATTTTCTTTGGAATTCATATTTGAAATTTTAATTGAATATCTACTAAATTAAGAAAAACTTAGTTAAAATATTCATTTTATAAAGTATTAAAACGCAAAAAAGAACCTTCCTTGTTAGGAAGATTCTTTAAATTGTTGAAATTTTTAAGCTTACGCAGCCATCATTTTCTTAACAATAGCATTTAATCTAGATTTTTTTCTAGACACAGTATTTTTATGATAAACACCTCTTGCAGCAACTTTATCTAAGATAGAATAAGCTTTGTTAAGATTAACCATAGCATCAGCATGGTTTTCTGATTCTAAAACTGTTCTTGTAGCTTTTTTAACTAATTTTTTATTAGTTGTATTGTAATAATTTTTTTTCTTTGTTTGTCTAATTCTTTTAAGACATGACTTATGATTTGGCATTTAAAAACCTTATTTTTTGAATTTCTCTTTTAAGAACTACAAAATTAAGAAAAATATTTGATAAACCAAATAAAAATTATAATTTTGCTTAAAAAAATAAAATATCTTAACTTTATAATTCTGAAAATACAAAAAAAAGATAAATATATGCTTAAAGAACTCTTGAAACCAGAAATAGAAGAACTAATCGAACAGCGAAGATGGGTCGAACTGCGTGATGGTGTTACGAGTTGGCACCCCTCGGAAGTTGCCGAATTGCTTTTGAGCATTGATAAAAAAGATAGAGTTCTACTATTTAGGGCATTACCAAGAGATTTTGCTACAGATGTTTTTACAGAATATGAATATGAAGAAAGAGAAGCATTACTAAGTAATTTAACAGATAATGAAACAAAATTTCTTTTAGCAGATTTATCTCCAGACGATAGAACAGATTTACTTTCTGAATTACCTGCAAAAGTAACATTAGATTTAATGAATATGCTTTCTCCTCAGGATTTAAAAGAAGCAAGAACTTTACTTGGCTATCCGGAGGAAAGTGTTGGTAGATTGATGACACCAGATTTTATTAGAATAAAAGAAAACTGGACAGTGAAAGATGCCTTTAATCAAATTAGAAAATATGGCAAACATTCTGAAACAATAAATAGAGTTTATGTTCTTGACGGGAAAGGAAGACTATTAGATGATATACTATTAAAAGAATTAATTTTAAGCGAAGAAGATACTAAAATATCTGATTTAATGGATTATAATGTAGTTAGTATTTCTGCATTTGCCGACCAAGAAGAAGCTGTTAGATATATGGAAAAGTATGACTTATACATTCTTCCAGTAGTAGATTCTGACGGAAATTTAGTAGGAATTGTAACATTTGATGATGTATTTGATGTATCTGAAGAAGAGGCAACAGAAGATTTCCAAAAAATTGGGGGTATGAACCCAGTTGATCAAAGTTATTTATCAGCATCAATAGGTAAATTATTTATAAAAAGATTTCCATGGTTGTTTGCACTATTACTTGCTAATTTTATTACTGCTGCTGTTATTTCATATTACGAACCAGTAATTGCAAGTGTGATGGCATTAGTCAGCTTTATACCACTTTTAAATGGTGCTGCTGGTAACTCAGGGACACAATCTGCAACTCTTATTATTAGAAGTTTGGCATTAGGTGAAATTAATGTAAAGATGTGGCGAAAAGTATTTATGAAAGAATTAATTCTTGGAATTTTGATGGGTTCTGTGCTTGGAGCATTTACATATTTAAGGGGTATAATGGAAGGTGTAGAAAATCACGAAGTGGCTTTAGTTGTGAGTTTATCTGTTGTGATTTTACTTATTTGGGCAAATTTAATAGGTGGTTTACTTCCAATAATTATCACAAAATTTAATTTAGATCCAGCTGTGGTTTCATCTCCTTTAATCACTACTTTGATAGATATAACAGGTATTTCCATTTATTTTAATATTGCAATTATTATTATGAATTTACCTTTTTAACTAATTTTTCTTAATTTTGTAAATGGTAATTAAATATAACGATATATTTTATAAATTCATAGAGACATTTATTTCCTATGGTCGCCCAGATCTTATCTTAAAAGATGAGACTTTTGCTAATTTTAACGATGATATAATCGCTGAGTATAAGAAAATTAGAAGAGAAGAATTAGACTACTTCAAAGCAAGTATGATATTATTAGACGGGCAACACTTTACAGATGATGCATTTATTTACTTTTTTCCTATGCTGGTAAAACATATCTTAGATCATAATGGACATATTGATGCAGTTATTTTAAGATTAAGGGCAATTGATATGACAAAATATTCTGAAAATGAAGTAGAAGTAATTAATAAAATGGCTGAAGCATTAGACGAAATGAAACAAAATTATAATGATGATTCCAATGAAATTATCTTAATGGTTTAAATTATATTCAGTTAATTAAAAGAAACTGCTCCAAGGCGAGTTTTTCTAAATGCACCGGTTGCTGCTGGTAAATTACTATACATACCACCGATACTTCTCCAAGCAATATATGCAAAAGCCAATGCTTCTTTCATATCTCCATTCAATCCTATGCTTTCTATCATTACTACATTGTTTTGAGGAAGTTCTTTTTTTAATGCGAAAATTATTTCTTTGTTTTTTCTTCCACCACCTGACACAATAATTTTAGCGTTATTTTTAGTGAACATATTAATAGCAATAGCTATTGTTTTGGCAGTAAATCGAGTAAGAGTAGCAATAAAATCTTCATCTGATATATCATTATTTTCTTTAAAATCAACTAATTTCTTAAAATAAGTATCGCTGTATTTTTCTCTACCAGTTGATTTTGGAGGTGCTTGTTTATAATATTCGTCATCTAATAATAATTCAAGTAAAGCTTTATCTAGCTTACCTGACTTAGCTATTTTTCCATCTTTATCATACTTTTTGCGATAATATTTCAACATAGCACTATCAATTAAAATATTCCCAACTCCTGTATCAAATGCAACTAAATTTTCATCAGAAGAATTTTTTGGGATATAAGTAATATTAGAAATTCCACCAATATTCAAGCAAATTACATCTTCTTTCTCGTCTTTTAAGAAATTATAATCAAATATCGGAATTAGTGGTGCACCATTGCCACCTAAAGCAATATCTGCTGCCCTAAAATCAAATACGACCGGTATTTCTAATAAAGTTGATAAAGTTGAAGCTGACACAGCTTGAAGAGTGTGAGGTAATTGTAAGTCAAACATTTCATCTTTATCTGGTTGATGCCAAAGAGTTTGACCATGAACAGAAATTGCATCAATATCTTCTTTAATTTCAAATTCCTTAGCCGCTTTTTCGATAGCCCCTTTAATCAAGTGGGTATATGCAACTTGGAACAATGAAAAATCAGAAATTGGAGTATTCTTATTTATTAATTTTAAAGCAGTTTTAGCATATTTTGGATGTAACTTATATTCATTACCACCCAAAAACTTAAATTCATGGTCACCTTTTTTACCAACATCAAATTTAGCAAAAGCAATATCAATAGAATCCAATGAAGTACCTGTCATTACTCCACAGACTAATTTAGGCCTTGATAGCCAAATTTTACTATTGATTAAATCTGCCATTATACATTAAACCTAAAATGACAAACATCACCATCTTTAACAATATATTCTTTACCTTCTATTTTCAATTTACCATTTTCTTTAATAGCTTGTTCAGTTTTAAACTTAAACAAATCTTCACAATGATAAACTTCAGCTTTGATAAATCCACGTTCAAAATCAGTGTGAATTACACCCGCTGCTTGAGGAGCAGTATAACCTTCTTTGAAAGTCCACGCTCGAACTTCTTTCTCACCGGCAGTAAAGTAAGTTTTTAAATTAAGTAAATTATAACCAGTTCTGATTAGTTTATCAAGTCCAGATTCTTCTAATCCTAAATCACTCAAAAACTCAGCTTTTTCTTCAGCAGAATCTAATTTAGAAATTTCTGCTTCCATTTGAGCAGATATAACTACAACTTCAGAGCCATTTCCTTTTGCAATTTCTTTCACTTGCTTAACATATTCATTCTCACTATTAATGCTATCTTCATCAACATTACAGCAATAAACTTGTTTTTTCAAAGTGATTAAATGTAAATCTTTTACAATTTCTAATTCTTCTTCATCAAATCCTAAAGTACGAGCCGCTTTACCAGCACCCAAAACATCACTCAATTTTTCTAAAAGTGGTTGTTGAGCTTTAGCTTTTTCAGCCGCTTTTTTATCTTGAGATTTTAAATGCTTTTGATTTTTATCAATACGAGTTAATACAGTTTCGTAATCTGCGTAAGCAAGTTCTGTTTCAATAGTATCAATATCTCTTGCAGGGTCAATACTACCTTCCACATGGACAATATTATCATCATCAAAGCATCTAACAACGTGGACAATTGCTCCAACTTGTCTGATATTTCCTAAAAATTTATTTCCTAACCCTTCACCCTTAGACGCCCCTCTAACTAATCCAGCAATATCAACAAATTCTACAATCGTAGGAATTGTTTTTTGTGGTTTAATATATTCAGTAATTTTTTTTAATCTTGAATCAGGTACTTCTACAATACCTACATTAGGTTCTATTGTACAAAAAGGATAGTTTGCAGCTTCAGCAGGTGCAGAAGTTATTGCTTGAAAAAGAGTAGATTTACCAACATTAGGCAATCCAACGATACCGCAGTTTAATGACATACTGTTCTAATTTTAAATAAATAATTTGCAAAATTAACTTATTTTTAAATGAAACTCAAATTTATAGGAAAGTAAAACACTAAACATTTTAACATTTAGAATTTAAACTGCTACTTTTTAATAATATTTAAAAAATAAATACTGGTTTATGGTCTTTTAGTAGTTTTTTAATTTCAGGATCTGGACCAAGATATTTGTCCATAAAGTCGTCAAGTTCATCTTTGGTTTGTTCGGATAGTAAAGCATAAGCATCTTCAATTACTTCCGATGAAATAATATATGGCATCAATGAAAAAAGCATATACTGACCTTCGCAATGAGCATAAATTTGATATTCTTCAAGCTCATCAACTGATTTTCCAGTAACTATACAATTGCTTATCCAATCATTAAATTTAAAATTCTCATCTTCGTTAAAATTATTCCATCTACTCATCAAGTCAAGTTTATTCGAAAAAAACTCATCAATTCTTTGCATCGAATCCTTAGAAAGAGTATCTCTGACTTCAAGAGAGCATTCCATACAAATTGCATATTCAAAAATTGCATCAGTATGACCATTTGGATATTTTCTAACAGCTTTCTCAATAAAGTAATGAGTTTCGCTACTATGCAAACCCTTCTTGCACATTATACATTCTTCAAATGGCTTATTATCAATTGTAGAATGAAAAATTTTCGGGATAGAAATTCTTTTTGGATTGAAAAATGGGCTTAATAAATTCATAGTTGTTATTCTGATTGTATAATTAATAGGGTATTGTATTTATAATACTTATATAATTATCTGTCTTTTTAATTAACGAATTTAAATAAAATTTCGTTTAATTAATACGAATAAATTACCCTAAATATAAAATAAGGGTAGCAAATTTATTGCCAAAAGCAAGAGATAATTCTATAAAATTATTATGTTTTTTCTAAAGCCCACTTAAATACTTCAATATAATCCACTGCCTGCCTAACAGAAGAAAAATCTTCTTTCATTGCATTTTGTTTCAACTTTTCCCAATCTTTTGGGCTGGCATATACTGATAAAGCACGTTCCAAAGCATAAGCAAAATCATCTTTGTGGAAATTATTAAATACAAAACCAGTGCCTTCCATAGTTTCAGTGTTATACTCGCTAACAGTATCAACCAGACCACCTGTTGCCCTAACTAAAGGAATTGTCCCATACTTAAGAGCATACATTTGAGTTAAACCACATGGCTCAAATCGAGAAGGAACCATAATAAAGTCAGAGGAAGCAAATATTCTATGAGCTAAAGCTTCGTCATAGCCAATATTAATAAAAGCATTCTTCGGATATTTCCATTTTAAATAATTAAAAAACTCAACATAGTCTTGTTGACCAGAACCAAGTAATAAAAATCTGATGTTTTTATTACCTAAATAATAATCTAATTTTTCTTTAATAATATCAATACCTTTTTGTTCTGTCAAACGAGAGACCATACCAAAAAGAGGCATATCAAGATTATCTGATTCATTCAATCCATAAGATTTCAGGAAATCATATTTATTTTGTTTCTTAATTTCAATAGTATCAGGAGTATAATTATGTGCAATTAATTTATCACTTGTAGGATTCCAATCAGGATAATAAACACCATTAAGGACACCGATAATATCTCCACCACGTTCATTCAATTCATTTTGTAAGCCCTCAGAATAATATGCCATTCTAATTTCATTTGAATAATTAGGCGATACAGTTGTAATTTTATCTGCGAACATAATCCCAACTTTCATACAATTAACTACGCCGTCTTTTTCAAACCAAGATCCTTCATAAAATTCTTTCATTCCAAAAGAGGAGAAGTCCATAACTCTATATGGGTTATATTTACCTTGAAAGGATAAATTATGAATAGTAAATACTCCTGCACATTTAGAGAATCTCTCTTCTAATCTATAAAATGATTTTAAAAATGCTAAAGTAAAAGCTGTATGATAATCATGGGCATGAATAACATCTGGAGTAAAATCAAGCACTTTAGCTACTTCAAAAACTGCTCTCGAAAGAAAAATAAATCTTCTATCGTTATCCATGTATTCTTCAGGTGAGCCATAAATAGAATCACGACTATAATACTCGTCATGTTCAACAAGATAAACTTTAGCTTTAGAATTAGGAACAACACCTTCCCATATTGCAGCAAATTCAGTAGAAAAACCCATCTGAATTTCGAGTTTGTAATCCAACTTTTGAAAATTATGACTTGCAATATTAATTGATTTTAATTTAGGCATAATAACAATAACATTATGACCTAAAGCATCAAACTCCGAGGCAAGAGAATAAGTTACATCAGCAAGACCACCAGTTTTAGCAAAAGGCGATACTTCAAAAGCATTAATTATAATATTCATTTTTTTAAATCCGACATTTTCATATTTACAAATATAAGTAAAGAAAAATAAAATCCTCAAAATGAAAAAATTCTATGAAAATCAAAGTAGATAAATTTATTATCTCTAAATCAATCTATTTTTTCGAACGAAATGCTTTAAATAGATTTAAAAAATTGAGGGATTCATTGCTTACTCTTAATGTGAGAAAGATACCTATGATTCCAATAACTATGTTACCTAACCACATACTAATTTCAGGCATTATTAGCCCTCTATCAGCTAATTTTTCACCACCTAATAGGAATATCCAATATAGTATATAAAAACCAAGTGATATTGCTGCACTCATCCCAAAGTTACCTCCTTTTGTGAGTACTCCGAGTGGACAGCCAACAAAAACAAATAGTAAACATGCAACTGGAATTGAATATTTTTTTTGTATTTCAACTTCAAATTCACCTGCTTTTAAGATATTACTTTTTTCACGTTCAATTTCATTTTTAGTTATGTTTATCAAGTGATTTAACTTATTATCAAGAATATTAAAAGTTCTAATTTTCTTTGCATTTTTTTCCGACAATTCATTTGATTTAGTTTCGATAACTCTTCTTTGAAGTAAAGTATTTACGTCAAGATTCCCAGATATTTGGTCGCCAGCATTAATGATTGAATTTTCTGGAATTGTATCTACTTTTTTGTTAAATAAATAATCTAAATGATTGTTTACATATTTGTTTATTGCCTTTCTTCTTTCACCTGCTGCCAAAAATAGTTCTTTTTGAACTACTTCCATATCGGCGATTCCCATTTCACGATTACCCCTTTGGAATACGTCTTCTTCTGATCTTTCTAATGAAAATCCTGTTACATCTTGATAAATAGTGTGCTGTTTAAAATTAATAAGTTTATATTCTCTTGCATTATTAAACTCCATTTGATGAATTTCTCCATCAAATAACTCAATAATTAATTTGCTATAATCTGAACTGAACTTGATATAACCAGAATCTGCAGAAATTATATTACTTGACCTTACATTAGTTTTATCGTAAATTGTTACATTATTCAATGCTCCAGATGTAGAATCAACTTTACGAGATAATATTGTAAACCCATCTAAATCAGAGGAAAATTTTCCAGACTCCATTAAGAAAGTAGGTTTTTTTCGTTTAATATCATTCAATAGTGTTTTAGCTTGGTGATTAGATTCTGGTAATACTACATTATTAAACCAGTAAAGTCCGAACATTAATATTATACCAAATGCTATTATTGGTCGCATCATTCTTATTAATCCACTTCCACTTGCTTTTACAACTGTAACTTCGTGGTGAGATGACATATTTCCAAATGCCATTAAAGACCCAAATAAAGTACCCATAGGAATAGCTAAAACTATCATCCAAGGCAAATTTAATCCTATTAGTTGTAATATTAGTACATTATCCAGACCTTTTCCAACTAAATCATCAAGTTTTTGCATAAGGAACTGCATAAGGAAAAGGAAGACTACGAGCAGAGTTCCGAAGATAAATGGACCAAATAAAAAGCGTAAAGTGTATCTATCTATAATTTTCATTTTTTTATTTAAAATATAATTTTTAATTTTGTAATCTTCAAAAATAATAATTTTAATTGGGAATAAAAACATGTACATCATAATAAGTATAATTTTATTGTTAGTTGCACTACTATTGATAGCTGCAGTTCTTATCCAACCTGGTAAAGGTGATATGCTTACGGGCATGAGTGGATTGGGTGGTCAGTTCAATTCTGTTTTAGGTAGCAGAAGAGCAACTGATTTATTATCTAAAATTACTTGGACTTTAGCTACTGCTATAATTGTTCTGACTTTAGTTACTAATTTATTTTTCTTGAACAGTGGTGGTCAGCAATTAAAAGCACCAACAGAAGGAATGAAAGTTAGCCAGCCAATGTCACAACCTGCTGCAACACCTGTTGCTCCAGCAACTACTCCAGCTGAATCTGAACAAAAAACAGAAGAATCTAAGTAGTTTGATTAAAAAAAATTAATTAAAGCAGGCAGTTTTGTCTGCTTTTTTACTTTTTATAGATTTATTGTAAGTAAAATTACTTAATTTAAAAGAAAATTACTTGTATATTAAAAAAAATATTTAATTTTGTAAATCTAAGGTTTTCAAAACAAAACATTTAAAAAATGAAAAAAATTATATTTGTCTTATGTTTCCTAATCGGAGTTTCAACAGCTTTCTCTCAAGGAGATGAGCTACAGAGTTCTTTCGGTGGGAGATCAGATTCTTATAAAAAAGTACCACAAGAATTAAAAGTTAAAACTTCAAAATTCTTTAATTTTTTATTAGATAGTAATGTAACTGATGCTTATAATGAATTGATGAAGAGCAGTTTTTTAGTTGCTCAGAATGATAAGATGAAAGCTTTAGAAAATCAAACTCATAAAGCGTTTGAAATCTATGGATTGCTTAAGGGATTTGAACCAGTGAATGCTGAAGAAATCACAAAATCATTTATCCGACTTCGTTATATTGGCTTGCATACTAAATTTCCTATGAGATGGATTTTTACATTTTATAAATCACCAAGTGCTGGTTGGATTGTTACAAATGTTAAATTTGATGATTTGACTGAATACTACTTTACTGACGAATAGGCAAAACAATGAAGATAATAGAAGGTAACTTTACTAATAATAAATTCAAATTTGCGATTGTTTCAACTCGTTGGAATGAGTTTATAGTAACAAAATTAGTAGATGGTGCAATTGATGCTTTAGTAAGACATGGAATTAGTAAAGATAATATTGATTCTGTTTTATGTCCTGGTGCGTTTGAAGTACCTCTAACGGTCAAAAAGATTGCAGAAAGTAAAAAATATGACGGAATAATTGCTTTAGGTGCAGTTATCCGAGGGTCAACTCCTCACTTTGATTATGTTGCTTCTGAAGTAACAAAAGGTATTGCACAAGTATCATTAAGTAATACAATTCCAATTAGTTTTGGAGTATTAACTACAGATACAATCGAACAAGCAATTGAAAGAGCTGGAACCAAAGCCGGCAATAAAGGATATGAGTCTGCTGTTACTTGTTTAGAAATGTGTGATTTATTACAAAAATTATAAAAACAATTTTTATGAGTAATCGTATATCTGCTTATTAATCACCAATGAAGTAAGAAAATGATAAGATTACTTATATTATTGACAAGCTTATTATCTCTCAATTTATACTCCCAAGACTTTAAATTATTTGATTGGAAATCTCATGTTTCTTTTGTTTCGATAAAAGATGCTGTGATAGATGAGCAAGAAAATATATGGTGTGCTAGTTCGGGAGGTATCCTAAAATATTCTGTTTCTGATGATTCTTATCAATTCTTTGATAATATTAATGGACTTTCATCAGTAAATTATACTGCAATAGAATATATTCCCAGTTTAAAATTAATTATTGCTGGAAATCAAGAAGGTTATATTGATATGATTTTTGATGATGGCAGAATTATTAATATATATGATATAGTTAATTCGAATATTGTAAATAAAACTATAACTGGAATAAAATATATTAATGGTATAGTTTATATCTCAGGTGCTTTTGGTGTTTCTGAGTTTAATCCGAATCCTGAAGGTAGTGAGTTTGAGCAGACTTTTGGTGATACTTATCGTTTAGCAAATGTTAATTCCTTAAAATTTTATAATAACAAAATATATATAGCAACTGAGCAAAAGGGAGTTGCATATATTGAGTTAGGTAAAACAATTAGCGATCCAAAGAATTGGAATAGAATAGGTCTGCTAAATAATGAAGAATTAACTTACGCAAAGGATTTAATAATATCGAATAATAATTTATATATATGTGATCAAAAGAATATTTATATACAAGAATCGGACACTTTAAGATTAATCGAAGAAAGCACTTATAATATTAATCATTTATTCATATTTAATAATAATTTATATTACGATTATACTTATGGTTTTAAAGGGTTAAGTAATAAAGACAGATTTGATTTTTTCGGTAATGATACGATAGCTGGATCATCTCATAATAAGGTAATTCCTTTTAATGATAATTTAGTTTTACTAATGGAGTTTGAGGGCTTAGGATTTGTAAGTAATGATAAAACTTTAAGTATAAAGACTCCAAAATCAAGTTTTTCTAATACTATTTTTGATATGGATATTGATAGTAAAAACAATCTTTGGATAACCACTGGTGGTCGTGGATTTATGAAATATGATGGACAAGACTGGACCTATTATAATGATTTTATTAAAGATGTTTATGGTAATTCTATTCCTGAGAATAATTATAGAAATATAAGTATAAATAAAGATGATGATGTATATGTAGGAAGAAGAGGAAACGGAACTGGCTTACTTGTAATTGATACAAAAAATGAAGAATACAAGTATAAAGTGTATAATGATACTAATTCTGCTTTTGTTGGCACAAGACCATTAGATCCACCATCTTATTTAGAAGCCGCAGAAACTCAATTTGATAGAAATAATGTTTCGTGGACAATAAATTGGGCTGATTTTTATAGTGGTCCTGTACTGATTGCAAAAGATGGTGAGCAGTTTTATTCATATATAAATTGTGCGGGTGAGGATAAAAGAGGATTTATGCACTTAGCAATTGATAATGAAGGAACTAAATGGCTTGGTTCAGATTTATCTAGAGATAAAGAAGGATTAGTTCTATTTAATGAGAATGGGACTTTAGATGATAAATCAGACGACATTTGTATGCAATTACAAACGAATAATGTTCCTGAATTAGCTAATAATACTATTAGAAGTATTGCTCTTGATAAAAATGGTTGGATATGGGTGGGTACTCCAACTGGGATTACTTATTTTTTGAATCCGTCTGGCTTTTTGTATGATGATGACCCCCGCTCTTTAGTAGCAGTTTCTCCTAATATGTTTTTAGAATTTGATGTTAACCATATATTTGTAGATGAGATTAACTATAAATGGATATCTACATCAAAAGGAATTTATGTTTATAATCCAGATGGAACTATTGAGATTGCTCATATTACAAGCGAAAATTCCCCTTTACCTTCTAATAATGTAAAAAATATAAATATAAATAAAAATACTGGTGAAGTATTTATAGCAACTGAATTAGGTTTGTATGCTGCTAAATCTGTTTCTGTAATGCCTTCTCAAAATTATGATATTATTTGCTATCCTCAACCATTTAATACTAAGAATAATCCTACATTAACAATAGAAGGATTAGCTGGTAAATCTGATATTAGAATTACAACAGTGGGTGGAGAGTTAATAAGAAAAATAGATGCTTTAGGTGATAAAATCCATTGGGATGGAAAAGATTATTCAGGAAATTTTGTAAAGTCGGGAGTTTACCTTATTTTAGCATCTTCTGGTGTGAGTAATTTACAATCAGTTCAAAAAATTGCTGTAATAAATAAATAAAATTATGAAAAACAACATAACTACAAAAGACAAAATTATTGCTTTAATTCCTGCTTTTATTATAGGATTCTTATTTCTAATATCATGGACAGATAGAGATATAGAATTGAAAGATGATTGGTATGCAGCTGTTGCTATTGTTGATAGTGCTAGGACTACTGATGATATAAAATTGAAGAAAGACTATTTGGATAGAGGTGGAAAATGGCTTCTTGAATTAAAAGAAAAGTATCCTTTTCATGCTAAATTAAGAATGTTTGTTGGATATTATTATATTCAAGCAGGTGAATTTGACAAGGCAATAGATGAACTTGAAGTTGCTATCGAAGAAGGTAAAGGTGGGATTGTAAATCAAATTGAATTTCAAGCAAGAGATATGTTGACTAATGCTGTGATGAATAAAACTCAAATCTTGATGCAGCAAAAAAAGTTTGAAGAAGCTTTTCAAGTTATGAGAGATTCATATTTTGCAGCACCTGAGCATCCGAGTTATTTGCAACACTATGGAACTGTATTTGCTCAAGCAAATAGAGCAGATTCAGCAATCTATTACTATGAAAAAGTGATAAAAATTGCTCCAAATTTTGGAAAAACTAAAGAAACTTTAGCATCTATATATTTTAATTATGGGAATGCTTATGCTCAACAGAATGCTATTGAGAATGCTTATGAAAAGTATTTGAGAGCAGTTCAGTTGTTCCAAGGGAATCCTCATTACTTTAATAATTTAGCAAATATTGAGTTGCAGTTGAACAAAGTTCAAGATGCAATAAATCATTTCAATAATGCAATTAAATTAGACCCAAACAATGCTACTTTCAAAGGTAATTTGAGAATAGCAGAGAGTAAATTAAATAATCCATCATAAAATTTTGGACTTTATATAATATTTCTACCATTTTATTAAATTTTTAAGATAGATAATGAATATAGCAGTAATAGGTTGCGGATATTGGGGTTCTCATATTCTAAGAAATTTTAACAATTCAGAATCTTGGAATCTTACTATCGCCTGCGACTTAGATAAAAAACAATTAAACAAAGTAAAAAGTCAATATCCAAATGTTGAACTAACGAGTAATCCAGAAGATATTTTTAAAAGAGATGATATTGATGCAGTGGCAATAGCAACACCTGTTTTTTCGCATTTTGAACTTGCTAAGAGTAGTCTTTTATCTGGGAAGCATACTTGGGTTGAGAAACCACTGACATCGACTGTGAAAGAAGCAGAAGAGTTATTAAAAATTGCTGAAGAGAAAAATCTGATATTAAATGTAGATCATACTTATATATATACTTCGGCTGTCCAAAAAATTAAAGAATTAATAGACGAAGGTGCATTGGGCGATATCCTTTATTTTGATAGTGTTAGAATTAATTTAGGTTTATTTCAACATGATATTAATGTAATTTGGGATTTAGCACCGCATGATATATCAATTTTGGAATATTGCACTGGGAAGAAAGCTGTTAGTGTTAATGCAACAGGTAAATGTGTGATGCCTTATTCTGATAAAAATATAGAGAATGTTGCTTATTTGAATATTAATTTTGATGATGGCAGTATTGCACATATCCACGTTAATTGGCTATCGCCTGTTAAAATTAGGAAAATAATTTTTGGCGGAAGTAAGAAGATGCTTGTTTTTGATGATATGGAAAATGCTGAAAAAATTAAAATTTATGACTCAGGTGTTAGGATTGAAAAGAAAGAAGATATATACGAATCATTAATTCAATATCGAATTGGTGATATGGTATCGCCTTCAATTTCTAATAAAGAAGCATTAAAAGAAGAGGTTGAACATTTTTATCAATCTATCAAAAGTAGTACTAATACAATGACTGATGGTGAGATGGGGCTTCGTGTTGTTAAAATTTTAGAAGCAGCAAATCAATCTTTAAATAATAATGGGCAATTAGTGCCAATACTATGATTAAGTTGAGAATACAAGTTTTTCAGAATGATTTGACTGATACTTATGAAGAATTTGTAAAGACTTCAATTAACGGTACTATTTTCCACGAAAGAAAGTTTTTATCTTACCACCCAGAAGATAGATTTAAAGATAATTCACTTTTAATTTATAATAAATCTAAATTGATTGCTGTATTTCCTGCAGCTTTAATAGTAAAACAAGATAAGAAAATATTAAAATCTCACCCTGGCACTTCTTATGGTGGAATTGTAATTAAAGAAAACTTAAATTATGAAATTATAGATGCTATTTATGAAAAAATAGAAGAATATTGCATTGAAAATGGAATAAACTATATTGAATTTAGGCATTCTCCAAAGATATTTTTAAATAATCCAATAGATCAATTAGATTTTGCTTTGGTAAGAAGGAACTATATTAGAGAAGCTGAAGAACTTTCTACTTTCTATAGTTTAAAAGAGATTAAAGGTCTTAAAGGATTAGATTATATTAATTATTACAACAACTATTCAAGTACTAAATCAAGACAGAATATTAAAAAAGCAATTTCTCTTGGTGTTAAGTTTGATTTTATTGATGGTGTAAATGAAATTGAAGAGTTTTATTCAATTTTACAAGATAATCTTAAAAAATATAATACTAGCCCAGTACATTCAAAAGATGAAATTATTAAATTATTAGAATTATATCCAGATAGAGTTAAAATCGCTGTTTCTAAAATTGATAATAAGATTCTTGGCGGTTTTTTAATATTTAATATTAATAAAAATGGTTGGCATATTTTTTATTCATGTTTAGATTATAATTTGCTTGAGTATAAAGCTATACATTTTTGTTTATTTAGTTTAAAAAAGCATTTATCAGAGCTATCATATAAGTATCTTAATTATGGTATTTCGACAGAAAATTCTGGCAAATATGTAAATAAATCACTTTTAAAGTTTAAAGAAAGCTTTAATGGAATGGGAATTGTAAGAACTTATTGGCAAAAGAAATTAGATGAGTGATAAAATATTAATAGTTGGCGGTGGATTGTCTGGGACAATTTTAGCTTGGCACTTATATCTAAATGATGTTGATTTTTTATTAGTAAACAATGAGAGATCTAATACTTCATCTAAGGTTGCTGCTGGAATATATAATCCTATAGTATTTAAAAGATTTACTGCGTCATGGCAAGCAGAATTATTAGTGCCATTCCTTGATGAATTTTATTCTAAGATTGAAAGTGTATTAGAAGAAAAGTTTCATTTTAAAATTGATATTTATAAAATCTTATCAAACGAAAATGAAGTAGAATTATGGAAAACAAAATCTAAAGATTTTCCAAACAGTATGTTTATGGATGAGAATATTATTCCAAATAGATATACTAATAAAATTGAAAATAATGTTGGTTTTGGAAGAGTTTTTAATTCGGGATTTGTTGATACAAATAAGTTTTTAGACTTGAGCCACGAGTATTTTGGCAAAATTTATAAATTAAAGACTTGCGAGATATTATACAAACACATTAATTCTGAATTAAAATTAGAAAATGAAGTGTTTTCAAATATTATTTTTGCCGAAGGTTATTATGGTGAAAAAAATCCTTTGTTTCCAAATCTGCGATATAATTTTGCTAAAGGTGAAGTTCTTGAAATAGAAGTTGAAAATTTTGAGATTGACCATATTATCAGTAAAAATTTATTTATGTTTCCAGTTGCAAAAAATAGATATAAAGTAGGTGCTTCATTTCAATGGACTTTTGAAGACGAAGATCCAACAGAGTTTGAAAAGAATAGATTACTTGATAATTTGGAAAAATTCTTAAAGTCTGATTATAAAGTAGTTGACCATAAAGCAGGAATAAGACCAGCAACTTTTGACAGAAGACCTTTTTTAGGTCAATCTGCTATCCAAGATAATGCGTATATTTTCAATGGAATGGGGGCAAAGGCTGTTTTACTTGCTCCTTACTGTGCTTCTTTGTTACTCGACTCAATTCAAAATAAAACGGAATTACCTTTAGATATTGATATTAGAAGAATAAAAAAGGTTAATCCACATTAATTCTAACAATAACAGGGCAATGATCTGATACTTTATCGACTTGTTCCTTTGTTAAGATTGTAGCAAAATCATAGACATAAGCTGAAACTGGTTCCAAATTATTAATTAAATTCTCTGAAATTATGATGTGGTCTATTAAATCATAATATTGAGATTTGCAACTTTCCAATCCTTTTGTTGCAAAGAAAAAATTTGAGTCTAATGTTAGTATATTAGATTTTTCATTTCTAAGAGGATTATCATTAAAATCACCTAATACTATAATATTATTTGATATGTTGTTATTAAGAATAGAATCTCTAAATTCTACTATTTCAATAGATTGTTTTCTTCTAAGCTCATAGGATATTTGCTTTTTCTCTTCGGTATTATCATAAGAAGATGTAGATTTTAAATGAACATTTAGTAAAATTAGTTCTAAATTTCCATATTTTAGTTTAGCGACAGCTCCTTTTCTTGTTCCAAAACCATCAATTTGTAAATCATCGAAAGTGCCATTATCTTCTAAATTCAAATATGACTTAAATATATAACAGTTATTTTGACTCCCATCTTCATCAGTAAAAATAAATTTCCAATTTGGTAAATGCTTTAATATTCTTTTTAAAGATTCAAGATTTTCAACTTCTTGTAATGCAAGTAATTCTGCACCAGAATCTTCTATTACTAAAGCAATATTTTTATAATCTTCTTCGTTTCTTGGATTTTTATCGTTAATTCCATCGCCCAACCATTCGATATTGAAAGTTCCAATCAGGAGTGAACTACTATCTTCATCTTTTTGAAGATTTGTGTTATTACAAGAAATAAGAATAATTAATAAGAAAACAAGTAAGATTTTCATAAAATTTGATAATTTAGTGTTTTATAAAATACTAAATTAAGAAAATGGAATTATTTGAAGAACAAAATAGTGAAAATAAATTTTCACCTTTAGCAGAAAGAGTTAGACCAAAGTCATTAAATGATTTGGTTGGACAAGAGCATATCATTGGAGAGGATGGAGCTTTGACTGCTTTTTTGAAAGAAGATTACTTGCCTTCTACTATTCTTTGGGGACCTCCTGGTACTGGTAAAACTTCAATTGCTTTTTTATTAGCGAATGAAGTAAATGCTGAATTTATAAAGACATCAGCTATTGAGTCAGGGGTAAAAGAAATCCGTAAAATAATTGAAAAGTCAAAATATAATTTAAAGAATGATAAAAAAACAGTCTTATTTATAGATGAGATTCATAGATTTAATAAATCACAGCAAGATTCTTTATTACATTCAGTAGAAGATGGGAGTATAATTTTAATAGGTGCAACAACTGAGAATCCTTCATTTGAAGTAAATTCAGCACTATTAAGTCGTTGTAGAGTTTATAAATTAAATGCTCTATCTAAAGAACAATTAAAATCAATAATACTAAATGCTCTTGAAAAAGATGAGCAATTGAAATCAATTAATATAAGTATCAAAGAATTAGATATTTTAATTGATTTATCTGGTGGTGATGCAAGAACAGCATTAAATATATTAGAATCAATAATTAAGTCTAAAGGTAAAGGCGATATACTAATTACCAAATCTGATATTGAACGAATTGTAATGAAAAAAATCACAAAATATGATAAAAAAGGTGAAAATCATTATGATACAATATCTGCATTTATTAAATCAATGCGTGGGTCTGATCCTAATGCTTCTGTATTTTGGCTTGGTAAAATGCTTGATGCAGGTGAAGAGCCTAAATTTATTGCTCGTAGAATGATAATATTTGCGTCGGAGGATATTGGTAATGCTGATATTAATGCATTGAATTTGGCAAATAATGTTTTTGATGCAGTTACTAAAATCGGTATGCCTGAAGCACGAATAATACTTGCTCAAGGTGTTTTGTATTTGGCATCTACAGTAAAATCAAATGCGTCCTACGAGGCAATTGATGAAGTGTTACAAGACATCAAGAAAGGTATCGACACAACAGTTCCCTTACATCTTAGAAATGCTCCTACAGCACTTATGAAAGAAGAAGGATATAGCTTGAACTATAAATACCCTCATTCCTTTGAAAATAACTTTGTTGAAGAGAATTACTTCCCTGAAAAAGTAGATAAAATATATTATAGACCAAAGGGCTTTGGTTCAGAAAGCAAGATATTGAATAGATTAAAAGACTTATGGAGTAAGAAGTATAAATGACAAAAAGACATATTGATATAATTTATACCAGAACTCAAACTATTAATATAAAGTATAATGTGTATTAGTAATATGTATTATATAGAGTAAGTTGATAATATTAGTTGAAATTCAAAGAAAATTGTAAAAATATTTAAAAATCTCCGAGATGTTTGGGTAAAAAATGTGTCTTTGTTTATAGAAGTTCATCCAAAAAAATAAAAATACTTTTTTTAGTTACAAAAGTAAATATTTTAGAAGAAATTTTTTGGAAAATTCATTTATTTACTTTAAATTGAAAATTCGTAGAGTAAAATTTTCAGAAAAATATACAGAAAAAGTAAAAATGAACTTAGAAAATTCAAAAGTTTTGATATTAGGCGGATGGGGTTTGGTAGGTGGAGCAATATCCAAAAAGTTAATTGGACATAATGTTAAAACCTTGATTATTAGTTCTTTAAGACAAGAAGAAGCAGAAGATGCTATTAAGGATTTAAGAAAAGAATTCGGTGAAAATTGCCCGGAATTAAAGGCGGAATGGGGTAATCTTTTTACTCGAGAAGAATGGAAAGATATTCATTATTCTACTTTATTGAATGATTCTGAAACAAGAATGGAAATTATCAAAGATACTTTTTTAGATCTTGATGATAATATTAGAGAAAATTCTTTTTTATTCAAATTGATTGCAAAACATAAACCAGATTTAGTTATTGATTGTATCAATACAGCAACTGGGATAGCTTATTCAGATGTTTATAAGAGTTCTTTGACAGTAATAAATGATTTTGATAATGGAGTTTTAGATAAAGATAATGTTGAAATGTTGATGGCTAGTACTTATATTCCACAACTAATTAGACATATTCAACTTTTAGCGGAGGGCTTAAGTGAAGCTAAATCTAAAATGTATATTAAGGTAGGAACAAGTGGTACTGGTGGTATGGGGTTAAATATACCTTATACTCACAGTGAAGATAAGCCATCAAGAGTTCTAATGTCTAAAAATGCAGTAGCAGGTGCTCAAACTTTGTTAATGTATTTGATGGCAAGAACACCTAATTCTACTATAGTAAAAGAGATAAAGCCAGCTGCAACAATAGCATGGAAAAAAATCACTTTTGATACTGTAAAGAAAGGTGGAAAGTCTGTTAGACTTTATGATATGGATATGAAGGATGCCTTTGAAACTAAAGGTGAGTTTGATTTTGAGAATAATGATGGGGTAGTTGATACTGGTGAGGATTTAAAATCAGTATTTATAGATACAGGTGAAAATGGTATATTCTCAAAGAATGAATTTGAAACGATTAGTTCTTTAGGTCAGATGGAGATTGTTACACCAGAGGAAATTGCAGATTATTTAATATTTGAAGCAATGGGTGGTAATACTGGTAAAGACATGATTCAAGGTATTGATGCTTTTGCTTTAGGACCAACATATAGAGGTGGTTTCTTAAGAAATAAAGCAATTAAAATGTTAGAAAATTTAGAGGAAGAAAAAGGAATTGAAGGAGTTTCCTTTGAATTATTGGGACCCCCAAGATTATCTAAACTTCTTTTTGAATCACATATTTTAAAATTGATATATGGTGATTTTAATTCGTTTATTAATGATAATATACGAAATACAAGAGAGAAAGTTCTTAACTTAATTGAATCGAATGACGGATTAAGAAAACAAATTTTATCAATTGGATTACCAATATTGATAAATGATGATAAATTTTTAAAAGGTCAGTTTGTTAAAGTTCCTGTTAGAAGAGCAGGTGGAAACTACGATTTAAATAGTGAAAACATTGACAAATGGTGTAGTCAAGGTTGGATTGATTTAAGAGAAGCAAATTTGCAGTTATGGCAAGATAGATTTAAAAATATCATGTCTGATTCAGAGACTATGAAATACGACACAACTTCTTCAAGAAATTATTTTGATAATACATATTGGAATAATTTTAATGAAATCACACCAGGTAAGATAGCTGGTTGGATATTTGAAAAAGAAGAAAATGGATGGCGTTTTAAACGATAAAAATATTTTTTATAATTTAATTATACACAATTAAGGAGTGCCTTATGAAAAGGTTTATTTTACTAACTTCGGCTTTAGCGTTTATGCTATTGATGTATGATGCTTCTGCACAGTCTGGAAGACAGTTGCAAGAGTGTTTGATCAAAGCAAAATCATGCTACTATCCGCAAGGAAATATTCAGACACAACCTGAACCGTTTGAACAGACGGGTAATGTTGTTAATGAAGTTGCAAATTGGTGGTCTGGTACACAGCCGGCAGTTTCAACTGGTTACTATTTTGTAACTAACCAATCTAATGCTGATGATAATTGGAGACCCAAAGCATCAGAATTTTTAGATATAAGTGTTGATGAATCAAGATGGGTTGAAATAACATCTGGTCCAAGACAAGTAGTATCTACTTATTGGGATTCCCCGGAAAATACTGAAGGGTATACATACTTTAGAAACCCTGCAAATGATAATGCAGGAACACCTGAAGTAGAATACTTTATTCATGAATCTGAGGGCTTAGATAAAACTTGGGTTATCGATTCTACTGATGATGCTATTGCAGGACCAATCAAAATTGGTTTGTCTGGTGGATTCAAGTTTAATAGTATTAGATATGATAGTTTCTATGTAACAACAAATGGTTTAGTTGCTTTAACTAACAGAAGATACTTCTATGATGCGGACGGTAATAGAAGAGTAGAAAGTGAAACAGCTCACGATCCTATGTCTATGGATTGGTTCGTAAGAGGTAGAACTGGAAATGGTACGGAAAGTGAAGATAACACTGTTGATGACTACGGTTGGAGATATGTTGCATTAGGAAATAATCCAGGGAATGCACAAGGCGGAATTAGAAGACGTGGTGGAATGGGGTTAAACTCTGCATTTGGTGGTACAAAAACTGCTGTTATTTCTCCATTCTTTGGTGATTTAGAGTTATCTCAATATTCATCAAACAATGAAAGCGTTGATCCTCATGGAAAAGTAATGTATTACAGAACATTAGAAAATGATAAATTATTTATATATTTTATTAATGCTCAACCAATTAGAACAGTTGCAACGCAAAGATGTGGAACAATTGGTAATCAACCAATGGGATTAAGACCAGGTGAAGAAAATTATATTTCATCTTCAGCTCAAGTAATATTAGACAATAAAGAAAATGATATCTTAATTATATATAGAACTTTTTCAGGTTCGGCTGGACCAAATCCAAACTGTAAAGAACCTGCAAATAAAATATTTTTAAGAAATACTACATCTGGTGTAAGAGGTTTTGCTCGTCATATTAACTTCAATAGAAAAACAAACACAGGTGTATTAACTGAATATGAACAATATACTCATCACTGGGTATCAGAAGCAAATCCAAATGCACCGTACCCTACTTCACAATATTTAGTAAGATACAAGCAATGGACAAATGCATTAAGAGTAGTTGATATTCAGTATAGAGTTAGAGATAAAACATTAGATCCATTATTTGATGATTTATCATTTAAAGTAAGAGTAAAAACGGAAGAAGTTAATAATTATGAATTATTAGCTGGTGAAGCAAGAATTGGAGCTTTACAACCAGTTGCTTTAATCCAAAATTTAACTAATGATGTTACTGGTCAAAATGGAACAAACTATGTAACACAAGATTTAGAGTTTAGAGCAATGTTTAGAATCGTAAATAAAGCTTCTGGTAGAGTAATCTATCAAAAAGAAACAGTTATTGATTCAACTTGTATGGCACTTCCAGAAGCTAAAGCTATAGATTGTTCAGGTGATAGAGATGTTAGAATTAGATTATCTAAAGTTACTGTAAATGGAAGAAATTTTGATGTAACTAATCATATTCCAAATTCTCAGAATCCAAATGCTCCTTACTTATTCCCAGGAGATGGTTCAGATTCAGAATCTGGAAAACCTTATGGTGGAGTTCCTCCTTATGGATTTGTTGAATTATTCTTCCCTCCATGGTCACCATCAGAGTTTATTGATGATCACATTGGTAGATTGGAAGCATACATCATTTCTATACCAAGAAGACCTAATTTAACTGAAATTAAAGATGAATGGCCATTTGATGATACTACATCTGTAAATCTATTCGTTTTAAGAAGATTAGAAACATTTTATGATGATGGTAATGAGTTCCATCTAATTGATGGTGTTCCTATGCCTTCAGTTTGGAAGTGGGTAAATATTGATGCTGAAATGGTTTCTGGTGAAGAAGTTTCTAAGCACCCATTACCTCCTAGAGGTAGATACCAAGCTCAATTTGTTGAAGCTCCTCCAGAAAAAAGATGGTTACAAGCAAAAATTAATGCTGCAAAAGCATTTACTTTAAATTCACCTACGATTAAAATGAATAGGGTAACACTTGGTGGTCAAGAACCAGCAACAAACCCAGGTGGTGATATAATTTCATCTTTCCCTATTAATATGATTAATAGAAAGAAATCAGTATTATCATTATCTATTCAAAGAGCACAACATAATGAAAACTGGCAAAGAGGATGGGCTGATGCAAGATTAGTTGGTCCAGAACCAAGATCAATACTAAATAACAATATCTTTAATAACTATAATCATAGACAATCTGTATCTGAGAAACCAGATGAAATTACTGTTGAGTATGCAAACTCATGGGTTCCTGTTCAGGTAAATAGACTTCATCATGTGGTTAATATTAAAGATGATCAGTGGAAGAAACACTTTAGAAGAGAAGGAGCTCCAACTGAAAAAGATGTACCAGTACTTAAATTATTTGGTGGTGGTGGGTATCAAGTTGGATTCTTAGAGGAAGACCCAGATTCAGCTTTAGCAAATCCTGCTAATCCTAACATAAACTCATTAAGAGCTAATGTATTTGATGACGGTATTGACTTTGAATATAGAAAATTCTTCTTAGCAATTCCTGATACATTTATCAGTATGCCGTTTAATACTTCTGAAAACTTTAGATTTAGAATTAAAGTAATGTCTGGGAATGATGGACTATTAGCTAAAATGGGTAGAAATCCTGCTATTCCTGATGATGATGATGATTTCTTTGTTGATAATGTTCAAATCTTATTCCAAGATTTAGAAGCAACTGATATAGAAGTTTCAGCAGTTAAGACAAGATGGCCTTATTATAGAACTCCTGCTTCTCAGGCAACAAGAATACCAATTTCTGTTACTTTGACTAATAATACGTCTGTTGGAGCTCCAACTTACTATGTTAAAGTTGAAATATTCAAAAATGGTGATGATAGACCTATATATTGTAAATATGAACCTATTCCAGTTCATAGAGGTAGTGAGCAATTAAGCAAAAATATGCCTTCATTTGATGCGAGAAAAGCTGGACCTGGTGATTATAAAATACAAGCAGTAATTATTTTACCTAGTGATTCTGATAAGGATCCTAGAAATGATACAACTTATACTAACTTTAAAGTTGAATTTGGTGATGATTTTGCATTAGATCCAATTCAAAACGTAACAAATAATGTTCCTGAATTAACAAATGGTATCCCTGGTAGAGGTTTAACTTTATTTGGGTATAACCAAGGTGGAACTAAATGGGGTTGGGATTTTGAGAACTTCCAAGCTGGTGCACTAATTGGTTCTGGTTCAGGACAAATTGCAACTAGATTCGATTTACAAAATGCTGATACTATTAAAGGTTTCAAAGCTTTCTTTGGAACGTTAAATCAGTCACCAGATGATATTGCAATTTCAATTTATGATGATGCAAATGGTATCCCTGGTAGAGAAGTACCAAACTCAAGAATTGATAGAAAAAGAGGTGTATCTGATGTTGAATTTGATCAACAAGGAAGACCTTTAAGAAAATTTGGTGAGTACGTTGAATATAAAGTTGACAATGAATTAGTATTACAACCTGGTAATTATTGGGTAGTTATTGCTCAATTAGGTCAAGATCCACTTCAATTGGGAGCTTCTTCTGCAAGAGGTGGTATGAGAACAATGAATATTTATGATATGCCTGGTGAACCTCTTGGTTTAGGTGGTATTCACTTAGCTCTTAATAAAGAATTCAGAAGACCTAATACATTAGGTTCGCAACTTTTAAACGATAATAGATTTGCTTACGAAAACTCTAAAGGTTCTAACGAATGGGTACAATCAATGCCAAATGTTGGTAATCCTGGTTACTCTCACTTACACCACATGGGATTCTCTCCTAATGACGGTGCGACTATGACTAACTCAAGAGGTTTCTGGATTCCGTTATTAAGACCAGTTTTAGGCGAAAAATCATTTGAGACTAATCCACTTTATGAAGAATGTGATGTTCCAGTGGAAATTACTGAGTTTGATGGTGTAGCTAGAAATAATAAAGTAGAATTATTCTGGGTTACTGCTTCTGAAGTAGATAATAAAGGATTCTACGTTGAAAGAAAATTAGATTCTGAAACTGAAGAATACTGGTCTCAATTAGGATGGGTTAATGGTAGAGGTAAAGGTAACTTTACTGCTGAAACTAAATACACATTCGTTGATGACAAAGTTAAATCTAATGTAACTTACAATTATAGACTAAGACAAGTAGATATCGATGGTGCGTTCAATTGTGAAGCTTCTGGAATTGTTACTAAGACTCTTATTAACAACATTCCTTTATCTTTAGAATTGACTTCTACAAATCCATTTGACAATGATGTAACTTTCAATGTAACTGCTCCTAAATCAGGTGAAATGGTTGTTGAAGTTGTTGATATGTTTGGTAATGTAGTTCACCAATTCTTAAACCAATCAGTTAATGGTGGTTTAATGAGTTTCACTTGGAATGCTGAAACTCAAACAGGTGCTAAAGTTGCTAATGGTGCATACATCCTTAGAGCTTCTCTAAACGGTCAATCTGTTTCTGAGAAAGTATCTGTTGTAAGATAATATTTATCTTATAGTTCTTATTTAACCCTCGTAATAAATTTTTATTGCGAGGGTTTTTTATTTATAAAAAGGAATAAAAATGGCTACAATTTTTAATAAAATAATTAATAAAGAAATTCCTGCTGATATAGTTTATGAGGATGATGAGATTTTAGCTTTCAAGGATATAGAGCCACAGGCACCAATTCATATTCTTGTCATACCCAAAATCGAAATAGCAACTTTGAATGAACTAAGTGATGAGCATGAGCTTTTAACAGGTAAAATTATACATAGAGCAAGTTTGATTGCTAAAGAAATGGGATTAAGTGAAGATGGTTATAGATTAGTTATTAATTGTAATAAAAATGGCGGTCAAGCTGTTTATCATTTACACTGTCATTTATTAGGTGGAAGAGCTATGCAATGGCCTCCAGGTTAGTAGATAATATTTTTTAGTTTTTATTTATAATATTTATTAAGGTAAGAATATGTTTAGAATAATAATGATATTTGTGCTTTTTGCTTGTTTAGCTAAATCACAATCGCTTAGTTTGAAAAATGATATAAAACAAAGAAATATTTCTAATTATAATGAGAAGTATAATACTATTCCTTCTCCCTTCTTAGATATTATTAATGATTATTGGTGGGAAGATAGTCAACCAGCAATATCGACTGGATATTATTTTGTTAATTCCAACTCTAATATATTTTTAAATGAAAATATTTTTAAAGATACTACTGACTCAGAGTTAACTTGGCTTAGAATTATATCTGGACCAAGACAATTTAATCAATCATATTGGTCGTCTTCATCCAATAAAGAAGGTCATAGGTATTTTCGTAATCCTGCTGATGATTTAAAAAGTACATCTGAAATAGATTTTTATAATCATAGTTATAAAGGTGAAATTGATTCAACAGATGAAGCGTTTGCAGGTCCTATTCCATTAGGATTAGATGGCGGCTTTAGGTTCAATGGAATAAAGTATGATAGTTTTTATGTTTCTACTAATGGTTTAATTTCATTTTCTAATAGAAGATATAACTATGATAGTTTCGGAAATAGAACAACTATTAATGGCTCAATTTATAATAAAGAATCGCAAGACTATTTCGTAAGAGATAGTGTACCAAGAGGTAATGTAGATAATACTAAAGACGATTATGGTTATTTTCATAGTGCCTTAGCTAAAGACCCATATAATAAATATGCTGGAATTAGAGCAAGAGGAAATAAATCGCTAAATGGTAGCGAAATTGGTTGGAAAAATACAATGAGGACAGCTGTTATTGCTCCTATTTGGGGTGATTTACATTTATCTCAATTTTCAATATCATCTAATAAAAAAGATGACCATGGAAAAGTATATTATGCAAGATCTGATTCGAATACTAAGTTACATATCTATATTGTTAATGCTCAACTTAAAGGGAGAGTAGAAAGTATAACTTGTAATGATGTCAATGTAGAAAAAGATTTACGTCCAGGGGATGATAATTATATTTCATGTAATGTACAAGTTATTATAGATAATAAAAATAATGATATTACTATTTATTATAGATCTTTTAATGGGTTTTTATATGGACAATGTAGAGTAGATGCTAATGAATTATTTAGATTAAACACTACAATTGGGGTAAGGGGATTTGCTCGGCATAATAATAATATTCGTAAAAAGAGAGAATTATATAATTTAAAGGAAGAGTTTGAGACTTACGAAGATGGAGATGGATATGAATATGAACAATTTACTCACTATTCTTTAAATGAAATAAATAATACTAAGTACAAAAATACTCTTCCACATTTAATTAAATTCAAACAATGGAAGAATGTATTTAGAGTTGTTGATATTCAATACAATATACGTGATGAATCTGGCGATGATTTAGAATTAAAAAATAGAGTGAAGACTACAAAAGTTGATAATTATGAATTATTTGCAAATGACGAAAGATTAAATACAATTCAACCTGTTGCTATTATTCAAAATTTGTCTAATGATATTCAAGGATCAGATGGAATTAATTATCAAAAACAATTTGTTGATTTTAAAACTGCATTTCAAATAATTAATAAAGCATCTGGTAGAATAATTTATAATAAAACAATTAAGATTGACTCGACCTGTTTGGCTAGTAAGTTATCATCAAATTGTACTGGAGAAGATGGAGCTTATATTAGATTAGTTAATTTATCGAAATTAAATAACAATTATGAAGTAAGTAGGTATCAAAATCCTGAGGAATTTCCTAATAACAATTTATTTTTCCCAAGTGATGGAAAAGATTCTCCTTATGGCAAAGCTTATGCCGGAATGCCACCTTACAGTTTTGTTGAAGTTACTTTTCCAGAATGGACTGCTTCTAAAGATGATATAAATCATATTGGGAATTTAGAGGTTAAAGCATTTATTATTCCTGAAAGTTCAAATGGCGAGATAATTGAACAAGACTGGACTTATGATGATACTTTATCAAGAAACTTATATGTAATTAGAAGATTAGATGAACTATATGATAATACAACGGAATACCATCTTATTGACAATAGAGCCGTGCCATCTGTAATGAAATGGGTAAACAAAGGTGCTGAAGTTGTTGATGGTAATGTTGTTTCTGATAACCCTTTACCTCCACACGGAATTTATTTTGCATCATATATAGATAACAACAAAGATTCAATAAATGCTTGGATACCTGAAAAAATAGCCGCAGCTAAAAATTATAGACTTCACTCACCAACTATTAAAATGAATAGAAAAACATTAGATGGTTTAGAACCAGGAACTAATCCAGGGGGAGATGTTATAACTTCTTTTCCTATTAATATTAAGAAATTATCAAAAGACGGAATGAATAAAATATCATCCAATCCGAGAATACAAATATCTATACAAAGAACAGAGAAAAGAAATAATTGGGATCTTGGTTGGTGTGATGATGTATTAGTTGGACCTGAACCAAGGGTATTATTTAATAATAATATCTTTACAACTTTCGACCATACTAATGCAAGTTCACAATTCCCTGATAAAATAGTGGTTGAGTTTCTAAATCCTTATGTTAAAGATGAAAAAGATAAGAGTGTTCATATTACAAACCCAGATGAATCGAGATGGCGTATGCACTTCAGAAGGGGCGGAGCAGAAACTGAGACAGAAGTAGCTGCTTTAGAAGTATTTGGTGCTGGTGGATATAGAAGAGGATTTTTGGAAGAGGACCCTGATTCTGCTTTATCTAATCCAGAATCACCTAATGTAAATTCATTAAGAGCTAATGTATTTGATGAAGGAATAGATAGAACTTATAAAAGATATTGGATAGCAATTCCAGATACATTTAAAAATATGCCTTTTAATATGTCTGAGAATTTTAGATTTAGAGTAAGAGTGCTTGCTAATGATGATGCTCTATTAGCAAAACATGGAATTAAAAATACTATTCCTGATGATGATGATAATTTCTTTGTTGATAATATTGAACTGAGAGATTCAGATTTAGAGGCAACAGATATTGGGATTAATGATATAAATATTCAAGTAATAAATACTTCATCACCACCTTCGCAAATTGTAAGAATTCCAATGAGTATAACATTAAGTAATAATACGATTGGAGGGGCTCCATCATATTATATTAATACAAGAATAACTAAGAAAGGTTATAATTTTGCAAGTTATAATAGATTTGATGTCGTTCCTGTTCATTATGGAATGTCATATTATGTTAAGAATCTCCAAACAATAAATTTTAGACATTTTGGAACAGGTGAATTTGAAATACGTTCAAAAATCATCTTTCCTGGTGACTCTGATAGGTTCCCAGATAATGATGTTTTTGTAAAGAATATAGTAGTTGGTGATGGAGAGTCTAGTTTTGGTATGTTTAACGTGAATGACGAAATGGCTTATGATAGCTATCCACAAAATAACGATATACCAAAAATAATAAAAAGTGATGGTTTTTCGAGTGGGTTAAAACTGAAGGGTAAAAACAATGGTTCACAAAATCAAGATTATTTCTTGTGGAATATGCAAGAAGAAGAAACAGGAGACATAGGTGGTTCTGGTTCGGGTCAAATAGCAGTTCGTTTTGAATTGCAAAATAATGATACTATAAAAGGTGTAAGATGTTATTTCCCATCAATTGGAAATAGCACTGATGATATTTCCATTGCCTTATACGATGATGCAAATGGAATACCTGGAAGAGAGATTAGAGATACACGTTTTTACAGAAAAAAAGGCGTATCTGATGTTTTGTTTGATGATAATGAAAATCCTTTAATTATATTTGATGATTATGTTGAATATAAATTAGACAAAGAATATATATTTGATTTCTACAATAGAAAATTTTGGGTTGTTGTAACACAGTTAGGGCAAACACCTTTAAATCTTGGGGCAAGTAAATTTAGAGGAGGAACAAGAATTACTAATGTTTATGACAAGGAAAATGAACCTCATGGATTAGGTAATATTCAATTATCTTTGTTTGATGGATTTAAAAGGTTAAATACATTAGGTACTCAAAAATTAAATGATAATCATTTTGCTATGGAAAATAGGACTGGTTCAAATGAATGGATTCAATTTTTACCTAACGTTGGAAATCCTGCTTTCCCACATAATAATTTCGTAGGTCTATCTCCTGTTGATAAACAGACTTTTACCTTATCAAGAGGAATATGGATTCCTATGATTCGACTTGTATTAGGCTATAAGTTAGTAGGATTGTTGCCAAACGAAGATTGGCCTGTTGAGTTAGCAGAATTTGATGGTATCATTAGAAATAATAAAGCTGAATTATATTGGGAAACAGAAAGTGAAATTGATAATAAGGGATTTTATCTTGAGAGGAAACTCGATAGTCAAAGGGAAGACAGTTGGGAAAGATTAACTTGGATTAATGGACAAGGAGCAGGTAATCATACAGTAGGGAAGAGATATGAATATACTGATGAGAACATTCTTGCTAATGTAAAATATAATTATCGGTTACATCAAGAAGATATCGATGGGACTATAGATAATACTTCCTCTGGAATTGTGACTTTAATAAATGAGAGTAATATTGAATTTGTAGTTGAATTGACTTCTACAAATCCATTTGATGATTTTGTTACTTTTTCTGCGACCTTACCTGAAAGTGGAGAATTAGAAATAATAGTTTATGATTTGTTTGGTAGAGAAGTTGAAACAATTGAAAATCAAATTTATAGTGCTGGAAAATACTATTTTGAATGGAATCCTTGGAAAAATGAGAATATTACTTCAAATTCTATGTATAATATTCAATTAAAATTGAATGGTAGAAGTAAGAATTTGAAAGTTTTATATTCGAAATAAGAATAATTAAAAAAATATTTTAAAATTTTTTAATAAATATTAAAATCGACAAACAAAAGTATGGTAATTTTATCTTGTTGATATATCTTTGTTTATATTCGTTTAAACTTGTAAACATCAATGGAAATGTTAAAAAAAACAAGGATATTATAAAATAATATAATCTTTTTTAAAAAATAGTTTGGTAGTTATTTATCTTTTACCTAATTTTGTAAGCTCTAAACGAGCAGATTTAAAAAAGATTTATATTGGAGTTTTTTAAGTGCCTACGATAAGTCAATTAGTAAGAAAAGGAAGAAAGAAGCAGGTTAGCACGTCTAAATCTGTTGCTTTAAAGTCATGCCCACAAAGAAGAGGTGTATGTACAAGAGTATATACAACTACTCCTAAAAAGCCTAATTCGGCTTTAAGAAAGGTGGCTAAAGTTAGATTAAGTAGTGGATTTGAGGTTATTGCATATATTGGTGGAGAAGGACACAATTTGCAAGAGCACTCTATGGTTATTGTACGTGGTGGAAGGGTTAAGGATTTGCCAGGTGTTAAATATCATATCGTTCGTGGAGCGGGTGATACGCAAGGGGTAAGTGGAAGATTGAAGAGTAGAAGTAAGTACGGTACTAAACGAGCTAAAAAATAAAGAGATTGAAATGAGAAAAAAAAGAGCAGAAAAAAGAAAAAGAATGCCAGATCCTAAGTTTAATGACGTGTTAATTTCACGTTTCATTAATAGTGTTATGATCGATGGTAAGAAAAATACTGCAAGAAAAATTGTATATGATTCTTTTGATTTAATTCAAGAGAAGTTAGAAGAAAATCCTGTGGATGTCTTTAAAAAAGCGTTATCTAATATCGCTCCATTATTAGAGATTAAATCTCGACGTGTTGGTGGTGCTACTTATCAAGTTCCTGTAGAGGTTCGTGAAGATAGACGAATTGCTTTAGCTTTGAGATGGTTAAAAACTTATTCTAGTGCTAGAAGAGAAAAAACTATGTCTCAAAAATTGGCTAATGAATTGATGTCAGCTTACAAAGGCGAAGGTGCTTCTGTTAAGAAGAAAGACGATACACATAGAATGGCTGAAGCAAACAAAGCTTTTGCTCATTTTAAGTGGTAAAAAGTTTAATAGTTCTTTGAAATTTAATTTAAATGCCTAACACTTTATGTCGAGACAAATAAACATAGAAAATACTCGAAATATTGGTGTAATGGCACATATAGATGCCGGTAAAACTACTACTACTGAACGTATGTTGTTTTATTCTGGATATCTACACAAAATCGGTGAAGTTGATGACGGTACGGCTTTTATGGATTGGATGGAGCAAGAAAAAGAACGTGGTATAACTATTACTTCTGCTTCTATTCCTTGCTATTGGAAAGGTCACCTTATCAATATAATTGATACTCCTGGTCACGTAGATTTTACTGCTGAAGTACAAAGATCTCTTAGAGTTCTTGATGGTGCTATAGCCGTATTTTGTGCAGTGGGTGGAGTAGAGCCGCAGACGGAAACTGTGTGGCATCAAGCCGATGAGTATAATGTGCCAAGGATTGCTTATATAAATAAGATGGATCGTCTTGGAGCAGACTTCGAAAGAGTCTTAGGAACGATGAGAGAAAAATTAGGTGCAAACCCAATTCCAATTTTCTTTCCTATGGGAGCTGAAGACAGTTTTAAAGGTATAATTGATTTGATAGAATTCAAAGCAATTACATTTGATAATTCTGATTTTGGTGTTAGTTTCGAATTGCTTGAAGTTCCGGAGAGTTATAAAGAAAAGGCATCGCTATTGCAGCAGGCAATGATAGAAAGCTTAGTTGAACTAGATGAAACTTTAATGATGAAGTATTTAGATGGTGAAGCAATTTCTAAAGAAGATCTTAGAGGTCTTGTTAGAAAAGGAGTGCTTAATAATTCTATTATCCCTGTATTGTGTGGCTCCTCTCTTAAAAATATTGGTGTACAGCCCCTATTGGATGCTGTTACCTATTATTTACCTTCACCGGCGGACATAGAGGAGTTTGTAGGATTTGATCCTAACGATACTTCTTTGTCTATCATACGAAAAGCAACTGACGATGAAAAATTTTCAAGTTTAGCATTTAAAACAACAACTGATCCTTTTGTGGGCAAGTTAACATATATTAGAATTTATTCTGGTAAGTTATCTGTCGGCGAAAGTATTCTTAATGTTGGTGAAAATAAAAAAGAAAAAGTTCTTAAAATAATTAAAATGGAGTCTAACAAAAGGTTAGAACTAAAAGAAGCTTACTCTGGCGATATTGTAGCATTACCATCACTTAGGTTTACTAAGACTGGTGATACATTGACTGAATTAAATGGTGCTTTGCTTTATGAAAATATAAAGTTCTCTGTACCGGTAATCAATCAAGCAATAGAAGCCAAAACATTAGCTGATCAGGATAAGTTGTTAGTTGTTTTAGAGAAAATTAGCGACGAAGATCCAACTCTGAAATATTCATTTGATGAAGAGAGTGGTCAATTAATATTAAGCGGTGTTGGGGAACTTCATTTAGAAATAGTTGTGGATAGACTAATGAGGGAATTTAAAATTCCTGTAAGAGTTGGAAAACCACAAGTTTCTTATAGAGAAACAATAACTGCTTCTATGAAGCAGGAAGCAAATTTCGAAAACGTGATTGCTGGAAAAAATCAGTTTGGTAATGTTCAAATAGAAATAAGTCCGAATGATAGAGGGAAAGGAATCGAAGTTATAAACGAGATTAGCGAAAAAGTTCTTAATAGTATGATATTAAAATCTTGTGAAAATGGAGTTAAAGAAGCTCTAAATATTGGACCTCAAGGTTACCCAATAGAAGATGTAGTAGTTAAAATATTATCTACAAACGTTGAAAAAGATAAAGTAACTGAAATAGGGATGAAGATAGCGGGATCGCTTGCAGTAAAAGAAGCGACAAGGAGTTTAGGTACTCAGTTATTAGAACCAATATTTAAAGTAGAAATCACAAGTCCGAATGAATATCTTGGTGAAGTAATTGCTGATATAAACTCAAGACGTGGTCGCGTTGAAAACGTAGAGCAAAGAGGAGTGCAGCAATTTATAAGTGCAAAAGCACCTTTATCAGAAATGTTCGGTTATGTAACTAAATTAAGGTCGGTTAGTCAGGGTAGAGCATCATATTCAATGATATTCTCACACTACGAAGCCGCAGAAAAAAGATAATTAAAATAATTTTATTTAACTAAATAAATTAGGGAGCTTTCAAAGATGGCTAAAGAAAAATTTGAAAGAAGTAAACCACACGTTAACGTAGGAACAATTGGCCACGTTGACCATGGTAAAACAACATTAACAGCTGCAATAACTGTAGCGTTAGCAAAGAAAATGGGTGGAGCTGGTAGATCGTTTGATTCAATCGATAACGCACCAGAAGAAAAAGCACGTGGTATAACTATTGCAACTTCACACGTTGAATATGAAACTGATAACAGACACTATGCTCACGTAGATTGTCCTGGTCACGCCGATTATGTTAAGAACATGATTACAGGTGCTGCTCAAATGGATGGTGCTATTTTAGTATGTGCTGCTACTGATGGACCAATGCCTCAAACAAGAGAGCATATCCTTTTAGCTCGTCAAGTAGGTGTTCCTCGTATTGTAGTTTTCTTGAACAAAGTTGATATAGCTGACCCTGAATTATTAGAATTAGTTGAAATGGAATTAAGAGAATTATTAAGTTCTTACGACTTCCCAGGTGACGATATTCCAATCGTTTACGGATCTGCTTTAAAAGCATTAGACGCTGGTATGTCGCCAGATACTGATGTAAATCATCCAGATTTAAAATGTATCTATGATCTTATGGATGCTGTAGATGAATACTTCCCTGAGCCAATCAGAGACGTTGAAAAACCATTCTTGATGCCAGTTGAGGACGTTTTCTCTATCACAGGTAGAGGAACAGTTGCAACAGGTAAGATTGATAGAGGAATTGTAAATGTAAACGAAGAGGTTGAGTTAGTAGGATTTGGTCTTAAAAAGAAAACAACTTGTACAGGTGTAGAGATGTTTAGAAAATTATTAGATCAAGGTCAAGCTGGTGATAACGTAGGTTTATTATTACGTGGTGTAGATAAAGCTGAAATTCAAAGAGGTATGGTAATCTGTAAACCAGGTACAATCACTCCTCACCATAAATTTATGGCTCAAGTTTACGTATTGAAAAAAGATGAAGGTGGAAGACACACACCATTCTTCTCTGGATACAGACCACAATTTTATTTTAGAACAACTGATGTAACAGGTTCATTGCATTTACCAGAAGGAACTGAAATGGTTATGCCTGGTGATAACTTAGACAAAGTAACTATCGAATTAATTGCTCCAATAGCAATGGAAGATGGATTAAACTTTGCGATTAGAGAAGGTGGAAGAACTGTTGGTGCTGGTGTTGTAATTAGTATTATTGAATAATAATGTAATAGAGATAGTAATATCTACTATCTCTATACTTTTTATTTTAAAAGGAAATTATAGTGGCGACTCAAAAAATTAGAATTAAGTTGAAGTCTTATGATCATAACTTGATTGATAAATCAAGTGAAAGGATTGTGAAAACAGTTAAACAATCAGGTGCAGTAGTAAGTGGACCAATTCCATTACCTACTAAAAGAACTGTTTATACTGTAAATAGATCACCTCACGTAGATAAGAAGTCAAGAGAACAGTTTGAAACAAAAGTACACAAAAGATTGATTGATATCTTTAGCTCCACACAGAAAACGGTAGATTCTTTAATGAATCTTGAGTTACCAGCTGGTGTTGATGTGGAAGTAAAAGTTTAAGGATTAGATATAAAATGAAAGCAGCTATATTAGGTAAAAAAGTAGGCATGACAAGTGTTTACGGTCCAGAGGGAAAATTACACCCATGTACCGTAATAGAAGCAGGACCCTGCCCTGTTGTGCAAGTTAAATCTAAAGAAAATGATGGTTATTCGGCAATTCAATTAGGATTTGATGAAAAATCACCTAAGAATGTAAATTCACCTATAATGGGTCATTTTAATAAAGCCGGAGTAAAACCAACTTACTTACTTAAAGAATTTAGAGATTATGAATCTACTTTAGGTGTTGGAGAGATTTTAACAGTTGAGCAATTTGTTGCTGGTGATAAAATTAAAATAACAGGTAAGTCAAAAGGAAAAGGTTTCCAAGGTGTTATGAAGCGTCACGGATTTGCTGGAGTAGGAATGGCAACTCACGGTCAGTCAGACAGACAAAGACACCCAGGTTCAATTGGACAATCTTCATATCCTTCTAGGGTACTTAAAGGTACGAGAATGGGTGGAAGAACTGGTGGAAACAATATTTCAGTTAGAAATTTAGAAGTTATCCAGGTAATATCTGAACACAATATAATTATTGTGAAAGGTAGTGTTCCTGGCGCAAGAAATAGTTATTTAGAAATTATAAAGAAATAAGAATATGCAAGTAGATCTTTATAATAAAGACGGTAAAGTATCCGGTCAGTTAGAACTAAACGATAGTATTTTTGCTATCGAACCTAATGAAAATGCTATGCATCAAGCAGTTGTAGCACACCTTGCTAATAAAAGACAAGGTAATGCTAAAACTAAAATACGTAGCGAAGTTTCTGGTGGTGGTAAAAAACCATGGAAACAAAAAGGTAGAGGAACTGCAAGAGCTGGATCAACTAGATCGCCTTTATGGGTTGGTGGTGGAACCATACATGGTCCACATCCAAGAGATTATGTTTATAAGTTACCAAAAAAACTTAATAAGTTGAGTAGAATGTCTGCATATTCATTAAGAATATCAGAAAATAATGCAAAATTTATACAAGATTTTAAATTTGATAGCCCGAAAACAAAAGAGATGAATACAATTTTAAAGAATTTGGATTATAAAGGTGAATCATTGTTATTTATAACTTCAGATTCAAACAATAATATGTATTTATCAGGTAGAAATATTCCTAAATTCGATATTAGACCATATAATCAAGTATCTACTTATGATTTACTATCTCACAAGAAAGTATTCATAATGGAAAGTGCGATTAAAGGTATTGAAGAAAATTTGCAATATAAGAGTGAAACAGTATGATATCCATAATAAGAAAACCTATATTGACTGAAAAAGGTATGAGCAGAAATGGTGATAGAGAATATCACTTTTATGTGGAACCTTCAGCTAATAAGATTCAGATTAAACAAGCCGTTAAAGAAATGTTTGATGTAGAAGTGGAAGATGTTCGCACTGCTAATGTTAAAGGCAAAAGATCTGTAAAGCATACCAAAAAAGGTTTGATGAGAGGGAAAACAGCTTTAAGAAAAAAAGCGTTTGTAAAATTAAAAGAAGGCCATGAAATTGATTTAGTTTCTGGCACTACTAACGATTAATAAAATAGAAGATTTAAAATGGGATTAAGAGTATTAAAACCAATAACACCAGGAACGAGATTTTACTCTGTAGATGACTTCACAGATGTTACTACAAGTAAGCCTTATGCTCCATTGTTGAAACCACTTAAGAAATCAGGTGGTAGAAACTCTTATGGTAGAATTACTTCTCGTAGAAAAGGTGGTGGACACAAAAGAAAGTATAGAATTATAGATTTCAAAAGAAGCAAAAAAGATATGTTTGCGGAAGTTGTATCTATTGAGTATGATCCAAATAGAACTGCAAGAATAGCTCTTGTAAAGTATGAAGATGGTGAACACTGTTATATAATTGCACCTGATAAATTAAAAGTAGGTTCAAAAATTATAGCAAGTGAAACAGCTGAATACAACGATGGTAATGCTCTTCCATTAGAAAAAATACCTGTTGGTTTGATTATCCACAATGTGGAAATGAAACCAGGAAAAGGTGGTCAAATGGCAAGAAGTGCAGGTTCATCTGTAAGTTTAGTAGGATTTGAAGGTAAATATGCTCAAATTAAGTTACCATCAGGTGAAATGAGATTAGTTCCGAAATTATGTTGGGCTACTCTAGGAACTGTTAGTAATTCTGAACACTTTAACTTGTCATTAGGAAAAGCTGGTAGAAGTAGATGGTTGGGTAGAAGACCTGTAACAAGAGGTATGGTTAGGAACCCTGTCGATCACCCTATGGGTGGTGGTGAAGGTAGATCCAAATCAGGTGGTGGTAGAAAACATCCACGTTCACCTTGGGGTCAATTAGCTAAAGGATTGAAAACTAGAAGAACTAAAAAAGCAAGTTCAAGTCTAATTATAAGACGTAGAAAAGATAAATAATGGATAAAATTTATGTCAAGATCGCTTAAAAAAGGTATTTTTGTATATTATAAACTTCAAAGTAAGATTGATAAATTAAATGAATCTAACAAGAAGGAAGTTGTTAAAACGTGGTCAAGAGCATCTATGATTACACCAGAATTTGTAGGACATACTATTTCTGTTCATAATGGGAAAAATTTTATTCCTGTATATGTAACTGAAAATATGGTTGGACACAAATTAGGTGAATTCGCTCCGACAAGACTTTATAGAGGTCACTCTGGTCACAGAAAAGAAGATAGAAAAAAATAAATTAGGTTAATGGCAAATGGAAGCTCAAGCTATAAAAAGACACATAAGATCATCACCTCGTAAAATGCGATTAGTCATTGACTTAATCAGAGGAAAAAAAGTGAATGATGCTCTGAATATTTTAAGATTATCTCCTCAATTAGCTTCTCATGTGGCTGAACAGACTTTAAAATCTGCAATAAGCAACTTGACAAACAAAGCTTTTGAGAAAGAAGAGAATATTCATGATGATAAAATTTATGTGAAAACGGTTACAGTTGATCAAGGTGTAACTATGAAAAGAATGTTACCTGCCCCACAAGGTAGAGCATATAGAATTAGAAAAAGATCTAATCATTTAACAATTGTTGTAGCAACAAAAGAGAATTAAGGAGTTAGTTTTGGGACAAAAAGTTAATCCTATTGGAATAAGATTAGGCATCACAAGAAGCTGGGATGCAAACTGGTTTGATGAAAAAGAAATGGCTGAAAAGCTATATGAAGATTTACGAGTAAGAGAATATATCAGAACTCGTAAGCAAAAAGCCGGCATCTCTAGAATTATTGTAGAAAGAACTGCAAAACAACTCCGTATTACAGTTTATACTTCAAGACCAGGTGTTATCATCGGTAAGTCTGGAAAAGACATTACTTCTCTTGAAGAAGAACTAAAAAAATTGACTGGAAGAGCTATCAAAATATTGATTCACGAAATCAAAAGACCAGAATTAGACGCCTTACTTGTAGCTGAAAATATTGCTAACCAATTAGAAGGTAGAGTATCGTTCAGAAGAGCATTAAAGCAAGCAATCTCATCTACTATGAGAATGGGAGCCGAAGGAATAAAAGTTATGGCTGCTGGTAGATTGGGTGGAGCGGAAATGGCTCGTACAGAACAATATAAAGAAGGTCGTACTCCTTTACATACTTTGAGAGCTGATATCGATTATGGTACAGCAACTGCTCACACTATTTATGGTGCGATTGGTGTTAAAGTATGGATATGTAAAGGCGAAGTTATTGGTAAAAGAGATAATTAATAAAAGTGATTAAAAATGTTAAGTCCTAAAAGAATAAAAAGAAGAAGTTCGCATCGCGGGAGAATGAAAGGGAAATCCCTTAGAGGTTCTCAATTAGCATTCGGTTCTTATGGTCTAAAAGCTTTAGAGCCACATTGGATAACTAATAGAACTATAGAGTCTGCGCGTATTGCTATTAATAGGTATTTAAAGAGAGAAGGTAAAGTTTGGATAAAAATATTTCCAGATAAACCAATATCTAAAAAACCATTAGAAACAAGAATGGGTAAAGGTAAAGGTGGATTTGAAGCTTGGGTTGCTGTTGTTAAACCAGGTAGAATATTATTCGAAATTGATGGTGTAAGTAGAGAAAGAGCTGAAGAAGCACTTCGTCTTGCATCTCATAAATTACCTATAAAAACTAAATTTGTTGCAAGAAGGGATTTGATGTACAATGAAAGCTAGAAAAGCAAAAGATTTAAGAGAATTAAGCAACGAAGAGTTACTTAATCTTTGCAAAGAGTCAATAGATACTCTTGCACAACAACGTTTTCAAAATGAATTAAAGCAGTTACAAGATACAGCTTATTTAAAAATATTGAAAGCAGACGTAGCTCGTATGAAAACGATTTTAAATGAAAAAAACATTACTATTTAAACTGAGGCATTAATGTCTGAAGAGATTAAAAAAGGTTCTAAAAAGGTATTGCAAGGTAAAGTTACCTCTAATAAAGGTGATAAGTCAATCTCTGTATTGGTAGAAAGACAAGTGCAACACCCTCTTTACAGAAAATATTTCAAGCGTAGCAAAAAAATGCATGCGCATGATGAAACTAACCAATGTAATATTGGTGATATTGTGAAAATTCAAGAAACAAGACCATTAAGTAAATTAAAAAGATGGGTTTTGGTTGATATTGTTGAAAGAGCTAAATAAGGTATTAAAAAATGGTTAGAGAAGAAGCAAATTTAGCAGTCGCAGATAACTCAGGTGCGAAAAAAGTACGTGTAATCAGAGTCCTTGGTGGACATGGTAAAAAGTACGCTCGCGTTGGAGATAAAGTTGTTGTTTCTGTAAAAGCAGCAATACCAAATGGTGCTGTTAAAAAAGGTGATGTATCAACTGCAGTAATCGTAAGAACTAAAAAAGAGTTCGGTAGAAACGATGGAACTTTCATCAGATTTGATGATAATGCAGCAGTTTTACTAAATGCAAAAGGCGATCCAAGAGGTACTCGTATCTTTGGACCTGTTACTAGAGAATTGAGAGATAAAAGCTATATGAAAATTATTTCATTAGCTCCAGAAGTATTATAATTGGGCAAAATAATGGCTACAAAGTTAAAAATTAAAAAAGGCGACAACGTTTCAGTTATTGCCGGTGCAGATAAAGGAAAAACTGGTAGAGTTTTAGAAGTTTATCCTAAAAAGATGCGTGTTCTTGTTGAAGAAGTGAATATTAGAACTGTTCACTTAAAACCTTCTCAAAGTGATCAGCAAGGTGGAAGAAAAACTAAATCATTACCAATTCATTATTCGAATGTAATGCTTATGGATTCTGCTGGGAAAGCAACTCGTATCGGTACTAAGATTAAAGAAGAAAAAAACGGTGTTAAAACCAAAGTTAGAATTGCTAAAACAAATGGCAGTGAGATATAAAAATGGCGAAAGTACAAGTAAGTAAGAAATTAAACTTCCAAATGGAAGGTAGTAGAGTAGAGGATCTTGAACCTCATGAAATACCAGCACCTAGACTGTATGGTTTTTATAAAGAACAAGTAATCCCTAATCTAATAAAAGAATTTAATTATAGTTCTGTAATGCAAGTTCCTAAAATTGAAAAAATTGTACTTAATATGGGTATTGGTGCAGCTGTGTCTGATCCAAAAACTCTGCAAAGTGCAATTACTGAAATGGAATTGATTACTGGTCAAAGACCTGCTATAAGAAAAGCAAAAACTTCAATATCTAATTTTAAACTTCGTGAAGGTATGCCTATTGGGTGTATGGTTACTTTAAGAAGAACAAAAATGTATGAATTTTTAGATAGATTTGTGAATATTGCTGCTCCTCGTATTAGAGACTTTAGAGGTTTTTCTGATAAAAGTTTCGATGGTAGAGGTAATTACACTTTAGGTGTTAAAGAGCAAATTATATTTCCAGAATTAGATGTTGATAAAGTAAATAGAATCAATGGAATCGACGTTACTTTTGTTACTTCAAGCAATTCAGATGAAGAAGCAAGAGCACTTATGAAAGAATTTGGTTTTCCTTTTAGAAGAAAAGATAATAATTAAATTGGTATTTTATGGCAAGAAAGTCTATTACTGCAAGAAACGATAAAAGAAAAAGATTAGTTAATAAGTATGCTGAAAGAAGAGAACAACTTAAAAAAGATGGCGACTTCGAAGGGCTACAAAAATTACCTCGTAATTCATCTCCTACTAGGGTAGTAAGCAGATGTTCTGTTACGGGTAGAGGTAGAGCTGTCTATAGAAAGTTTGGAATATGTCGTAATATTTTCAGACAACTTGCATCTGAAGGGAAAATCCCTGGTGTAAGAAAAGCTAGTTGGTAATTTAGAAGTTAAAAAATAAATTTGGATTTTAATTATGGCAATAGTGTCAGATCAAATTGGAGATTTCATCACAAGAATTAGAAATGCTGGACAAGCTGGACATAAAACAGTTGAAGCTCCTCGTTCTAATATAAAGGTTGAAATTGCAAGATTATTAAAAGATCAAGGATATATCGAAGACTATCAAGACTTAAAAGATGATGTTCAAGGTAAAGTTCTTGTTACTTTAAAGTATTTTAACAGAAAACCTGTTATTAAAGAAATTAAAAGAGTTTCTAAACCAGGTCGAAGAATATACGTTTCTTCTGATAAATTACAAAGAGTGAGAAATGGATTAGGTATTTCTATCTTATCAACTTCGAGCGGTGTAGTTACAGTTAAAGAAGCAAGTAAGTTAAATGTTGGCGGTGAAATAATTTGTACCGTTTGGTAAAAAATTGAGGTATAAAAATGTCAAGAATTGGTAAAAATCCAATTTCTATTCCAGATAAAGTACAAGTCCAAATTAGTGGTGATAATATTACTGCTAAAGGACCAAAAGGAGAATTGAGTTTTGTAAAATCTGAACTTATTAGTTTAGAGCAAGATGGTAATACTCTTCATGTTAAAAGAAATAGTGATGATAGAACATCAAGAAGTCTTCATGGCTTAACTAGATCTTTAGTATTTAATATGGTTAATGGAGTATCTACTGGATACAAAAAAGTTCTTCAAATTGAAGGAGTAGGTTTTAAAGCAGAAATGAAAGGCTCTAGACTTTTCTTAAGTTTAGGTTTCTCACATCCGATTATAGTATTACCTCCAGATGGTATTACTTTCGCTACACCAAATGCAACAACAGTTGAAATTGAAGGTCGCGATAAACAATTAGTTGGTGAAGTTTCTTTTAAAATTAGAAAATTAAGAAAACCAGAACCTTACAAAGGTAAAGGTATTAGATATCAAGGTGAATATATTAGACGTAAAGCAGGTAAATCTGCATCTAAAAAATAAAGGTTACTAAATGTCAATAACTAGAGATTTAAAAAATCGTAGAATAAAAAGAAAACTTAGAATCAGAAAAAAAGTTTATGGAACTGATTCTCGTCTTCGCTTGTCGATATATAGAAGTACGACAAATATCTATGCTCAATTGATAAATGATGATACAAAAGCAACTATTATTTCTGCTTCTTCAATTGATAAAGATTTGAAAACAAAATTAAATACTCAAATGACTAAAATCGAACAAGCTAAACTTGTAGGAAGTCATTTAGCAGAAAAAGCAAATCAACAAGGTATAAAAGATGTTGGTTTTGATAGAAACGGTTACGTCTTCAGAGGTAGAGTAAAAGCTTTAGCCGACGCTGCTCGTGAAGCAGGTTTGAATTTTTAAAAATATATTAGGTTTTCAATGAAAGCAAATGTAAGAACATCAGAATTAAATTTACAAGATAAATTAGTATATGTAGGAAGAACTGCAAAAGTTGTTAAAGGTGGAAGACGTTTTAACTTCTCTGCAATAGTAGTAGTTGGTGATGGTAATGGGCATGTTGGGTATGGTTTAGGTAAGGCAAGTGAAGTTGTTAATGCTGTTAATAAAGCAACAGATGCAGCTAAAAAAAGTATTGTCAAAATTAGACTTCATAATAATACTATTCCTCACGAAGTTATCGGAAGATATGGTGCTGGTAAAGTATTATTAAAACCAGCAACACCTGGTACAGGAGTTATTGCAGCTGGTGGAGTTAGAGCTGTATTAGAATTGGCTGGAGTACAAGACATATTAACTAAAAACTTAGGTTCTTCGAATCCTCACAATACTGTTAAAGCTGCTATTCAAGGTCTTTCTGCTTTGGAAGATGCTAACATGGTTGCTAAAAGAAGAGGTATTCCTGTATCTAAAGTTCTAAAAGGATAAAAACGAGAGTATTAAAATGAGTAAATTAAAAGTTACGCAAGTAAGAAGTATTATTGATAGACCAAAAAAACAAAAATTGGTAATCGAATCTCTTGGTCTTGGAAGACCTAACTATTTTAATATATTGCCAGATAATGCTGCAATAAGAGGAATGATTAACAAAGTTAGTCATTTAGTAAATGTAGAAGAAGTTAAATAATTAAATTGAATAAGACTATGAAACACGTTGGAAATTTAAGTTATACAGAAGGTGCTAAGCACTCGAAAAAAAGAATAGGTAGAGGACAAGGGTCTGGACACGGTGGTACTTCAACTAGAGGTCACAAAGGTCAAAAATCTCGTTCTGGTGCTACAGTAGCTATCGGATTTGAAGGTGGACAAACAGCACTTGCTCGTAGATTACCTAAATTTGGTTTCTCAAATCATAGATTTAAGAAAAATTTTCAAACTATAAACTTGAATAAGCTTCAACAGTTTATTGATGCTGGAAGATTAAATGCTAATAACATCAGTGATGAAGCTTTGAGAAGTTCTGGTATTTTAAAAACTAAAGAACCTATTAAGATTCTTGGAAATGGAGATATCAATATTGCGTTAACAGTTTCTGATGTTACTTTAAGTGCATCAGCAATTAGCAAAATTGAATCTGCCGGAGGGAAAATAAGTAACAATGGCTAATTTTTTTGAAACAGTATCAAACATTACTAAAATTGAAGAATTAAAAGATCGTATCCTTTTTACGATTTTTATTCTTTTAATTGTTAGAATTGGTTCTTTTATTACTCTTCCGGGTATTGATATTGAACTATTACAACAATCCGTTGCAGCTGGTAGCTCTGATACCCTGTTCGGATTTTTTGATTTATTTGTCGGTGGTGCATTCTCTAATGCAGCTATTTTTGCTTTAGGAATCATGCCTTATATTACAGCTTCTATTATCTTTCAACTTGCTGGTGTAGTTGTTCCTCAAATACAAAAAATGCAAAAAGATGGTGAAGATGGAAGAAGAAAAATTAATCAATATACAAGAGTTGCTACTGTTTTTATAGCTGCACTTCAGTCTATAGGAATTAGTATCAAATTACTTAGTCAAAATTACAATGGAATGCCGGTTGTTCCAGAAGCTAATGTTGTTATGTTTACATTAACTACTATATTCTTGCTTTCTGCAGGTACAGTATTTTTAATGTGGTTAGGTGAGCAAATAACTGAAAGAGGAATTGGAAACGGAATTTCATTAATTATCTTTATCGGAATTATAGCTGTATTGCCTAATGCTTTAATGCAAGAATACGAGCTAATTGCTTCTGGTGCTAGAAATCCTTTTATTGAAATTGTTATATTTGTATTACTTGCTGGAATTATCGCATCAGTTATTTTATTAACTCAAGGTGCTAGAAGAATACCAGTTCAATATGCAAAAAGACAAATTGGTAATAAACAATATGGTGGAACTACTCAGTATATTCCATTAAGAGTAAATACTGCTGGTGTAATGCCTATTATCTTTGCTCAATCATTAATGTTTATACCTAATACAGTACTTAGTTTCTTCCCAGAAAGTCCGACTGTAACATATTTAGCACAATTATTTTCATACAATTCATTCTTTTATGCTGCTATCTACGGTTTAATGGTAGTTTTCTTTACATACTTCTATACTGCAATAGTATTTAGTCCTAAAGAAATAGCAGATAATATGAAAAAACAAGGTGGATTTATACCTGGTGTTAGACCAGGAAAACCTACAGCCGAATTTATCGAAAATATATTGACAAGAATTACATTACCTGGTTCTATTTTCTTAGCAATCATAGCGATACTACCTACATTTATTACTAATATATTTGGAATAACAACTACATTCGCACAATTCTTTGGTGGAACAAGTTTGTTAATCATAGTAGGTGTAGCACTTGATACATTACAACAAATAGAATCACATTTGTTAATGCGTCATTATGATGGATTTATGAAATCTGGTAAATTAAAAGGAAGAGCTAATATATAAGCTCTAGAAAAATTATGGGAAAAGAAGAATTAATAAGAGTTGACGGAACGATTGAAGATACATTGCCTAATACGCAATTTAAAGTAAAATTGGAAAATGGGCATATTATCTTGGCTCACGTGTCGGGAAAGATGAGAATGAATTTTATAAAGATCTTACAAGGTGATAAAGTTACGGTTGAAATATCTCCCTATGACTTGACAAAAGGTCGAATAGTTTATAGATACAAATAATAGGTATAATAAAATGAAAGTATCTGCTTCTGTAAAGAAAAGATCAGCTGACGACATAATCGTCAAAAGAAAAGGTAGGATTTATATTGTTAACAAGAAAAATCCTAGATTAAAACAAAGACAAGGTTAATTAAAAGGAGAAAAAAGTGGCTCGTATAGCAGGAGTTGACTTACCGAAAAATAAAAGAAGCGTTATAGCTCTTACTTATATATTTGGAATTGGAAATATTACAGCATCTAAAATCTTAGCAGCTGTTAATATCGATGAAAACAAAAAAGTAAGTGAATGGACTGACGATGAAGTATTAATCATTCGTCAAGAAATTGAAAATACTACAAAAGTGGAAGGACAATTACGTTCTGAAATTCAAATAAATATCAAAAGATTGATGGATATTGGATGCTACAGAGGTCTTCGTCATAGAAGAGGTCTTCCAGTTAGAGGTCAGAGAACTAAAACTAACGCTCGTACCAGAAAAGGTAGAAGAAAAACTATCGCTGGTAAAAAGAAAGTTACTAAATAATTTTAACACGATTTTTAAAGGTACTTTAAAGTGGCTAAAAGAAAAATTAAAAAAAAGACGGTCAGTGATATACATGGTAAAGCATTTATCCGTGCTACGTTTAACAACGTTCAAGTTACTATCACGGATATGTATGGAAATGCTTTGTGCTGGTCTTCTGCTGGTAAAAATGGCTTTAGAGGATCTAAAAAGAATACTCCATATGCAGCCCAAGTTTCAGCAGAAAAAGCAGCAACTGATGCTTTTGAAATGGGTTTAAGAAAAGTGGAAGTATTTGTTAAAGGTCCAGGTTCTGGGAGAGAAGCAGCTGTTAGAGCTCTTTCTCAAGCAGGCTTAGAAATCCATAGCATTATGGATAAAACTCCTATTCCGCATAACGGGTGTCGTCCACCTAAAAGAAGAAGAGTATAATTTTTAAATAAATATTGGCTCATTATACTATGAATATTTCAATACAAATGCCTGAAAGCATCTTAATTGATGAAAATTCAAGCTGTGATTTCGGAGTTTTTACACTTCAACCTCTTGAGATTGGATACGGTGCAACTATCGGTAACTCTTTTAGAAGAATTCTTATTTCTTCTATACCTGGTAATGCCATCGTTGGTGTTAAAATCTCAAATGTTTTAAGTGAGTTTGAGACTATTCCTGGTGTTATCGAAGATACATCAGAAGTAATTCTTAATCTTAAAACTATTAGATTAAAACCTCTAGATAAAAAATTAACTAAAGCAGTAATAAAAGCTGATGGTCCTTGTACTATCACGGGTGCTGATTTAGAAAAATCTACTCCTGGATTAGAAGTTCTTAATCCTGAACAAGTTATTTGTAATTTAGCTGAAGATGCTGAATTTGAAATGGAATTAAGAATTGGTAAAGGAAAAGGATATGTTCCTGCGGAAGAACAACCAACTGTTGACTTCCCTATTAATATGCTTCCTATAGATGCCATTTTTAGTCCAATTAAAAATGCTATATATAAAGTAGAACCTTTTAGAGTTGGTCAAAGAACTGACTATGAAAAACTTGTTTTAGAAGTTTCTACTGATTCTTCAATTAGCCCGAAAGAGGCTGTTCATTATGCTTCTAAAATATTATTTGATCACGTTAAGTTGTTCTTAAATATTTTTGAAATGGAAGAAGAAGTTGTTCCACAACCTTCTGCTGAAGATGAACAAAAAATTGCAGAACTTACTAAAATTAGAAAAATAATTTTAACTCCTGTTGAGGAATTAGAATTATCTGTTAGAGCTCACAACTGTTTGAAAGCTGCTGACATAAAAACTCTTGGCGAACTTGTTAGATTGCAAGAGTCTGAATTATTGAAATTTAGAAACTTCGGTAAAAAATCTTTAACAGAGCTTGCCGATGTAGTTGTAAACTTCGGATTAGAATTTGGAATGAATGTTGACAAATTCCTTGAAGAAACTAAACATCTTAATTAATGAATATTTAGGTTGATAATAAAATGAGACACAACGTAAAAGGTAGAAAACTAAATCGTACTTCAAGTCATAGAAGAGCGTTAATGAGAACTTTACTTACTCAATTGCTTGAATACAAACGTATTCATACTACTGAAGCTAAAGCTAAAGAACTTCGCCCTTATGCTGAGAAAATGATTACTAAAGCTAGACTTGCATATCAAAGAGAGCAACAAGGTTTATTAGATGATGGACAAAAATATGATGTTCATACTCGTAGATTATTAGGTAGAGATATTAGAAAAAAAGAAGTTATTGAAGCTCTTTTTGATGAAATCTGTCCTGAAATCGGCGATAGACCAGGTGGTTACACTCGTATTGTAAAAACTGGTATTAGAAGAGGTGATTCTGGGCGTGCAGCATTAATAGAATTAGTTGATTATAATAGAGAGATAGTTGGTAATGCTCCTAAAAAAGCTAAGAAAAAAGCAAAACCAGCTAAAAATGTTTCTGCTCCTGTTGCTGAAGTAGTTGAACCAATAGCGGAAGTTGTTGAAGAAGTTACTGAAACAGTAGTTGACACTGTAGAAGAAACAGTTGAAGTAGTTGCTGAGGCAGCTGTTGAAACTACTGAAGCAGTTGTTGATACAGTTGAAGAAGTAGTAGAAGAAGCTACATCTGAGGAAGTATCAGAAGAAACAAATGAAGATGTTAAATCTGAAGATACTACAGATTCAGAAGAAGCTAAAAAAGATTAATCTTAATTAACTTAAAATTAGAAAGCATTCTGATAAAACAGGATGCTTTTTTTTATGAATATATTATACAAAATAGAAAATATATCTAAAACTTACACAAGTAAACTCGGTGAGAATTTACTTGTTTTGGACGATATTTCTCTGGATATTCATAAGAATGATTTTATATCAATTATTGGTGCATCGGGTTCTGGTAAAAGTACTTTGCTTAATATACTTGCTACAATTGATGAACCTGATTCAGGCAAATTAATCTACTTTGATAATAATAAGCAATTAGAATTATTAAAATTAAATGATAAAGAAATATCACAGCAACGAAATACCAAATTCGGATTTATATTTCAATTTCATTATTTATTACCAGAGTTCACAGCGCTTGAAAATGTAATGATGCCAGCAATAATTGCTGGTGCTAAAAAAGAAACTTCTAAACAAAAAGCCGAAGCATTACTCGATAGAGTAGATATGACTAATAGAGCTACTCACAAACCAGATGAAATGTCCGGTGGCGAGCAACAACGCATCTCAATTGCTCGTAGTTTAATAAACGAACCAGAAATTATATTCGCTGACGAACCAACAGGAAACCTTGACGAACTAAACTCTAAAAATATAGTTAATCTACTTAAAGAACTACAATCCGAAAAACAATTAACTATTATCACGGCTACCCACTCCCAAGAAATAGCCCAAAACTCCAAAACTATATATACTATCAAAGATAAAAAATTAGTTTAAAAATAAAATATGTTGAAAAAAAAATATATTTTTTAAAAATAAAATTTGCTTCTTATTATAGCAGAAATTATTTTATTTGTTTATTAAATTTACCAAAAATTCTTATAATCAAAATTATAAATACTATACTTAGAATCGTATTCATTAACATTTTCAAATTGGAAATAGATTGTATTTTCTTCATTAATGAAATGATGCTCGTAAATAATAAACTCTTTAATTTTATATAAAACAATATCATTTTCGTAATATTTAAAAAAGAATTTTCTTGAAATATAATTATTTCCATTTCCTGATTCAATAGTAAAATAAAAACCTAAGGAATCTATAAACAATTCGTTACAAGACAAGTATGTTTCTTGATAGTTTGGAATAGCTTTTTTATTTCTAATATTAACTGCTTTTAAATTCTTATTACTTAAACTTAACAATAATATTCTGTCTCTACTATTAACATTTTCCAATATACTAATCTTATCTATTATATAATCTCTATTTATATCAAAAGATAATTCATTAATTATATTTTCCTTACTATTAGTAAGTACATAAGATATGTTTATTATTAAAAATATAATTATATAAAGTATCATTTAACCACTTTCCAAAATATTGTATTACCAGCAGCCGCTGAAGATTCTAGTTTGTTTTTTATATTGTTATTATTATTTATTTTAATTGTACACTCAGTTACACCATTAACATCATTAACTAAAATTTGCATATTATTTATAAATACATCAGCAGGAATTTGATATTTATTAGATCCATAATTGACTGTGTTTCCCCATTTAGCAACATTTCCAATATAATAATTTGAGAAATGATCTCCGTGAATTAATATTGAACCGTATTCACTAAATTTATTATGTGGTTTACCATTAGGAGCGTTTAACCCCCAAGCTAAAAAATCTGTACCATCCCATCTTCTTGCTCCATTAGTTGGATCTATACCACCATTTATAACATCAATCACTCCAGATCTTGCCATATTGTTTTTATAATTATTTGAAGTTGATATTGGTACTTTTTTACTTTTAGGTACAGAACTAAACCCTGACATAAGTTTATCATACATTTTTGATGATTTACCTCCTACTTCATTGTTCGTAGCATGTGAGAAAAATAAATATTCATTTGGGTCTTCAGAATCACCTTCATGTTTAATAATATTAGAAATTGTTGCAAATTCATTATGCTTAATTTTCAAATCCATAGGATTCTCAAAAGTAATATTCCCATCTTTATCTTTTTTTATTCCTGTAGATAACATGGTTCTATTGTCATCAACGTTGTCATTACCCAAATGATTACCATCTTTTGCATAATAATCAGCTTGCCCGTCAGGATCAATTCGATTAATAGGATTATTTGACATAGAATTATAAGGACTTTGATGTGGAAACTGGTCAGCTTTAGGGTCAACACTTAGCCACCTAAGAACCATCTCTTTTGGAATTAGCTTTTCTTCTGCAAATCCATTATTATAAACTATGATAACTTTACCAACATTAAAATCAAATTTTAAAGCAGAAATATTTGAAGTTGTATCAGTATTTACTAAAATGAAATTATTACTTTTCAGTTTTTCCATTTCTGTTTCTAACTCTGTATTATCAAATCCAAACTGTTCGTAAGGATTTTGTGCATTTGCGATACTTCCTATAAGGAATAATAAAATCAATATTTTATTCAACATATTTAATCCCTATTTATTTTTTTTTTATTCATCGAATAATATATCATTAAAATAGCTTTCATTCAATTCATAAACTTTAAATGAATTAATATGATTATACTTATCTAAAAATTTTATTTCGTTTTTATTTATTGAATAAGTATTTGATAGAATATCAATATTCGTATTTAATATTAAAGTGCTATCATAGATTATAAATTGTCCTTTAATAATTTCTTCAGTTCCTAAAAATGATATTAATATATATTCAAATGATTTATCCTCTCTAAGTACAATTCTTATACCACCTAAACCTTCGTTATTATATGCAGATAATACTCTATTGGGTTTGAAGGATTCTATAATATTATCAAATTGATAAAGAATTGTAATAATTAGTAGAAATATTAAGAATATGTATATGATTTTCTTTTTCATTAATCATCTTTTAATTCAATTCTTAATGGTGCATTTACAGATTTAAATATCTTTTTGCTATCTATTCTTCCTCTAATATACCCATATTCAATATATTCATTTACTTTTGAGTATGAAGATATTTTTATGTCTTTGTATTCAGTAACAAAATCATATTTAAGATTTATTGTTGGAGATGGGTAATACAAGACATATTCAGAAAATGAAATTATGAAATTATTAGGTAAAACATCAACTTCTTGTATCATTGACAATACAACTCCTATTTTGCCTTTTTCATTTTCTATACTATCTTTATCTATTTGTTTAGTATAGTAATATCTTAAATCTAGAAATGTATTATCATAAACACTATAAGTAATCTCAGCTTTTTCAAATTCAAAAATATAATTTGAATCTATTTTCTTTAAACTATCAGAAGGATAAAAAGTATATGATTTCATTTGAAATTTCAAAGAATCATTAAAATAACTATTTAAACTGTTTAATGTATCATTTCTCCATATAGTAAATACTGATTCCTTAAATCTCAGTAACTCTTCTTCTTCATGTTCTTGTGAATTGAGATAAGCAACAAATAAATTTATTAGTATTATTAACTTTATCATGGAACAAATCTTAATTTATTTTTTCTGTCAAAATCGCCGCCTAAAGGTGTTAAAATATTTTGAAATAAAGTTTCACCAATTATTTTAGTGGCTTCAATTTGAGCACCTTTATTTTTGAAGGTATATGTGCTGATTGGGACATCACCTTTATACATTTTAGTATAATTTTCAATTAAACTTTTTGAATCTTCTGTCCATATATATGAGCGATGATTATTTGTATGTTTTAATAAAATTAAATCTTTCCCATCCCAACCATCTGCTCCATTTGAGTAATCTTTAAATCCAGACAAACCGTTATTAAAGCCAACAGCATTTACAGCAGAAGTTAATGCATTTTTTGAATTCTGTGTCTTATTATTAGAGTTTATAAATTCATTATAGTTAGATTTAGTTGCACCTTGAACTACGGTATTATCAAACATAACTAAATCTTCCAATGTTTTCAACTTTCCTGCACCTTGATTAGCAATATTAAATATAGAATTTCCAATAGCCATTGCTTCATTCTTGGATTTATTAGCTCCAGTTTCTTTATTAATAGCTGCTGCTAATCCTAAAAAAACATCATGATCTATATTTAAATCAGTAATTTTTGCATTCACTGACATAGAAGTAATCATACCATCTTGAACTGTAAAATCAGATTGGTTTCCTAACATTGTTTTGTTATCAATTATACCATCATTCCCTATATGATTACCATCTTTTGCATAATAGTCAGCTTGTCCGTCAGGATCAATTCGATTAATAGGATTATTTGACATAGAATTATAAGGGCTTTGATGTGGAAACTGGTCAGCTTTTGGGTCAACACTTAGCCACCTAAGAACCATCTCTTTTGGAATTAGCTTTTCTTCTGTAACTCCATTATTATAAACAATAATAACTTTACCAACATTAAAATCAAATTTTAAGGCAGATATATTTGAAGTTGTATCTGTATTAACTAAAATGAAATTATTATTTTTCAGTTTTTCTATTTCAGTTTCTAATTCTGTATTATCAAATCCAAACTGCTCGTAAGGATTTTGAGCATTTGCGAAACTTCCTATTAGGAATAATAAAAAACATATTTTATTCAACATATTTAATCTCTCTTAATTTTTTTTTAGCTTCTGGGTGATTCTTTTCAATAAAATCTCTATAATAACTATCATCAGTTTTAATATAACCATAATCTGAAAGAGTAGTATCAAGACTTAACCAAATCTTATTTATTGAATCCAATATTTCATTATTATTTGGCTTTATATACATAGTTTTTTCTAGCTCTATACATTGATCATTATAATAATTCATTTTTAAAAGTAATGCAGTAATACAAAGAGAATCAATATTTAATGCATAATTAACAATTTTTAAAACATCTAAATTCTTTCCATACTTTCTACTGTAAGAATTACCAAGACTAGCAATAATTTGAGCAAGAGATTCCTTATCATTTAAAGGTTTCATATATAACCCTTTTTCAATTGATAAATCTGTTATTGGAGTATTTGCTCTAATCCAAACATCTCTTGGAAAATCACCACCATTTGTAAGTTCAACATTAGTCCAACTTCCATCTTCAGTTTTATGTTTGATATAAACATGCTGAGGTGCACGAGCAATAAAAGCTTCGCCACCAAGTTCTTCTGTTATAATTTTATATAAATAAGGTAGTGAAACACAATTTCCAGTTTTAGTGTCTAAGAGTTTTGAAACGAACATACTTGAATAAGATGAATCCCCAAAAAAGTCTTCAAAATCATAAGAGCATACTGTATTCTTGTTCATAGGGGATTTTTGAGTCATCCAATGGTATGCTGCAAAGTTTGCACCAGTTTTAAGAGTATCATAACCATTGATTTTAATAAACTTATTCATAATATCTACTATAGAATCAAGTTTATTATTATAGTAATTCAAATTTAAGGTATCGTCATGAAATGCCTTTTCAATAGAAAATACTGCATCTTTAAAATTAAATGGTATTTCATCCCTATTCATTGCAACAAGTTTCTGAAATGCTTTGTTATAAATCGGGTTGTCTAATTGAACAATTTCTTGTTGTTTTATGGTTGAACAAGAAACAAAAACAAAAATAATTAAGGTTAAAATAACTTTATTTATTTTAAAATCATGTAAATTGATATGTTTTACTAATAAGTTCATCGTTTATATAAACTAACTTTAAAAAATTTAAATTCATACTATTACAAACTTATATAAAATATTTTATATAAAAAATAAAATACTAAAAATAATTGATAATATATTTCTTGTAAATCAACAATTAGACGATCTTAAAATCTACAATACTTTAGGTGAAATAGTACATTGTAATACAAATTATTATAATAATATATCAGAAATTGTTTTTTCTATTCAACCAAATGGTGTGTATTTATTTTTTCTAATCAAGCAACTTTTAAAATTTTAAAGTAAATTCAACTATTAGCAAAAAAAAGACCTTATGAATAAGGTCTTTTTACTTTTCAAATTATTTTAATCTTATCTATTAGATTTTCTTTTCTTAGCTTCTTGCAGCCAATCCTTATCCAAATCTGCTTCGTCATATATATTAGTATCTAATATAAACTCCATCACATCTTCCAAACTTACAATTCCATCAAATCCACCATAATCATCAACTACTGCAAATAGATGCTGTTTGTTTTTCAAGAACTTCTCTAATACTTCATCCATAGTTTCATCATTTGGAACTACATATATTTTCTTAGATAAATCAATAAGTTCCTTATCATTATCACCTTGCAATGCAGCATAAAGCACATCACGAGATAAAACATATCCTTTCAAACCAACATCAATATTCTCACCATCCCAAATAGGAATACGAGAAAACTGCTTCAACTCAGCCAAATCTTTCACATCAGATACAGTCATATCTGCTTTTAAAGAAAATACTTTTGTCCTTGGCGTAAACTTCTGACTAACTGGGAACTTACTATACTCAATCACTCGCTTAAGCAAACGATACTCATCTTCATCGATAGAACCATCATCTCTCGCAGACTGAACAACTGCATTGATCTCTTCTTTAGCTTCTTCAGGAGTATCTTTCCCACCTAATAAATCATTTATTAAAAGAGCAGTTTTTGGTATAAAGTAAGTCATTGCACTAAGCATACTTATCAGAGTTGCATTAGCAAGTGCAATTTTATCTGCAAACCTAATACCCAAAGCATAAAAGTTAATTCTAAGTAAAATTATTATTGCAATTGTAGCAATTAATAAAAATAAACTTTCAAAGTTTGCAATATTAATATTTGAAAAAATAAAGAAAAAAGCACATAAATAAAAAAGAAACTCTACTATAAATAAACCATTAATAGTTTCTTCATAGCGGTCTCTTACTTTATTGAGTAAATTTACTTTTTCAGAATTGAGTTTAATTTCATCATTGAGACTTTGTTGCGTCATATAAGACACAGATGCGGATAAAGTCGAAACGAAGGAGCCAATTAATATTAATAAAATCGAATAATAACTATCACTTTCCATTTATTTTTTAATTAAATCCAATATGTTTAACATAATCAATACTCTGTTTCAGTTATATTAATTCTACCAGGTTTCAATTTACCGATAGCAGTACTAACAACAGGGTTTGCTTCAACTTTTATTTTCGTTTTTTGGGTATCAAATCCAGCTAAATTCATAGCTATATTTGCAAATTTAGTATATTGCTTATCATTAACTACTTTTGTCAAGTCAAATGATATTTTCAACGGAATAACTTTAGTTCCACCATTACTTTCTATTTTCACAGGAGCAGCCAAGCCACCAGTAAAAGCTTTAGAATTATCTAAGAACACATCAAAATCAAAACTTTCTAAAGTTGCAGTAGTTTTATATTTCTTACCTTTATCTTCATTTGGGTTTCTTGCTTCCAGGTTTAAAATAAAGTCGATAGGAATACTATTTTTAGAAACAGCACTTGTTAATTTAGCTATATCCATTATAGATAAGTCATCAACTTTCATGTCTTTAGTAAAAGAAACTCCACCAAGACGAACTTGCTCAATTCCAGACAATCGAAAATCAAGATTCTTCAAATCCATCAATGCTTTTGTAATATCTCCAATCTGAGCACAAGATGCTAATGATAGAAATAATACAAAGACTAAAGAATATTTAAATATATTTTTATGCATTCATCAACTCTTCAACAGATTTACCATAATTAGTTTCTGAGATTACCTTTGTTAAAATCTCTTCTAATTTATTTGCTTTCGTTTGGCTTATATTCCAAGTTGACAATAAATTAACTTTAGCAACAAGTAATTTTTCTTCAATTGGCTTACTTAAAAAGTCATCGCTCCCAGCTTCGATTGATTTCAATTGGTTAGCTACATCGTTCAGAGCAGTTACAATTACTACAGGAATATCTTTAGTTTCAGGATTATCTTTTATATTTTTAACTGTTTCATATCCATCCATTCTCGGCATCATTACATCTAAAACCACAGCATTTGGCTTTCTTTCTTTTAACTTTTCTAAACAATCAATTCCATCATAAGCTTCACTTGCTTCAAATCCGTTTGCTTCCAAATATCTTCTTAATAACTTCGTTGTGATTTTGTTATCATCAACTACTAATATGTATGGTTTATCTGACATTTATTTTATCTTTTATTTAATTTGTAATTTATTCTAAAAATATGCTCTAAATTAACAGACTTTCTTTAATTTTCAAAATTAAATTTGAAAAAAATTGAAAATATTTATAATAAAACATTAACATCAAACGTAATTGAATTAAAATTATTTTAAAAAGGAAGTAAAATGAAAATATATGTTATTGGAAATGGTTTAGTTGGTAATGTAATTGCCAAAGACTTGAATGAGAATCACGATGTTTCAGTATTTGACTTGAACATTAATAATCAAGTTGACGGAATTAGATATATTAAATTCAACATCTTAGAAGATGACATTGCAATATTAAATAAAGCAGAAATCATTGTATTAGCAGTTCCCGGTTCAATTGCATTTAAAGCCCTTGAACGAATAATTCCTCTTGGTAAAAAAATTGTTGATATTTCCTTCTTCCCAGAAAATGCCTCCTTACTTAATGAACTCGCTACCAAACATAATACCCAATTAATTGTTGATTGTGGGGTTGCACCTGGCTTATGCAATATGTTTTTAGGTCATCAAAGCACTTTCTCCGAAATAGAAGAATATAAATGCTATGTTGGAGGGCTACCATTCGAGAGAACTCTCCCTTGGCAATATAAAGCACCATTTTCACCAAGCGATGTTTTGGAAGAATACACTCGACCAGTCTATATTCGTGAAAATGGAATTAACAAAACTGTAGAGGCAATGTCTGGACTTGAAGTAATCAACATAGATTCAGTCGGAACTCTCGAAGCATTTTATACTGACGGACTACGTTCTTTACTTTTGTCATTCCCAGATATTCCAAATTTAGTTGAAAAAACACTTCGCTACCCAGGGTATATAGATAAAATTAAATTCTTGAGAGATACTGGTTTTCTATCAACTGATGAAATTGAAATAAAAGGTACAAAGATTTCTCCATTTGAACTAACTTCTAAATTACTGATTGACCAATGGCAATTAAAAGATGATATGGAATTTACCGCAATGAAAGTAATAATATCCTCTAAAGACCAAAGAGTTACACATATTTTATTTGACAATAAAGATTTTGTAAGTGGTTTTTCTTCAATGGCAAGAACAACTGGTTTTACGGCAAATGCAGCAGTTGAACTTTTTGCAAATGATATGATAAAAGAACAAGGAGTAATTTTCCCAGAAGACATTGGCAAAAATGCAGATAATTTTAAATTTGTAATAGACTACTTAGAAGAAAGAAATATCTTCATTGAAATAAGTCAAGAGGATATCTAAACTTAATTTATCACTCTCTTATATATCTCATAAAACATATTTACACCTGTTTCGATAATGTCGTCAGGAAAATCATAGTCTGGGTTATGAAGTGCGGGGCAATCCTCTCCACTTCCTAATCCAAACATTGCACCTTTGTATCGTGAACTAATTGCTCCAAAATCTTCTGACCATTTGAAAGGAATCTCTTTTGTAATTAAGTTTATATTCATAGAATTAGCAGAATCAACAATAATATCATTTGACTCTTTATCATTATTATTTGCGAAAAAATACTCTTTAAATTCAATTTTATATTCTAATTTTTCTATACTACAAATTTTAGAAATCTCGCTTTCCATATTCTTAATAAGTTCTTGCAAAACTTCATTACTATAAGCACGCAAAGTAAACTTCACTTCTCCATATCCAGCTGATGTACCAAATGCTTCACTACCCATATTTATTTGAATAGGAGTGATTAAAGTAAAATCATCACTTTTAATATCTATATTTATTAATGAATTAGATATATTTATAATCTTAGAAATCGCCAAAGCAGGATTATATCCATTTTCTGGCTCGGCAGCGTGCGAAGTCTTGCCAAATAATTTCACAATATACCCAGTCGATGCAGAAGAAAAAACACCCTCTTTATTAATAATACTTGACTTTGGGTAGCCAGGGATATTATGCAAAGCAAAGCAATAGTCAATCTGCATACTTGTAAACTCTTCATATTTCAGAATATCAACAGCACCTTCACCAGTTTCCTCTGCCGATTGAAATAAGAAAATCACTTTACCTTTTTCCAAACCCTCTTCTAATATCTTGCTTGCCAAAGCACTTACAATTGTAATATGTCCGTCATGTCCGCACTTATGAGATACATTAGGATTTAAAGATTTATGAGCAAAATCATTAATTTCAACAATTGGAAGAGCATCTAATTCAGTTCTGAAAAGTATGGTTTTACCTTCAATTTCAGAATCAATAATCAAACAAAAACTTGCTTTTCCAAATTCAATAATCTTATAATTATCAAACTTAGCAAAATGCTCCAAAATTATTTTTTTAGTATTAACTTCCTCAAACGCCAATTCAGCATTTTGATGTAATTTCTTTCTAAAATCTTTGTAGTAATCTAAATTCATAAACTCCTAAATAAAAAAGGGCTCGAAAGCCCTTTAATAAAAACTTATAATCCTATTACTTACTCGGCAAATTCTCAATTATTCCAAGTAATAATTTCCAAGTATTATCTACTGTTACGATTTCAACTTTTTCATCAGGAGTATGTGGCTCTTTGATTGTTGGTCCGAAAGATAACATATCTAAATGTGGGTATCTCTCGCCTATTAATCCGCACTCTAAACCAGCGTGAATTGCTTCTATCACTGGCTCAAATCCAAATATTTTAGTGTGAACTTCTTTAGCAGTTACTAAGATTGGAGAGTCCATATTTGGTTCCCAAGATGGATAACCATCATTTTGGATAACTACTCCACCACCTAATTCGATCACGCTTCTAATTTGATTAGCTAAGTTCATTTTCTCGCTTTCTACAGAAGATCTTTGAGAAGTCAATACTTTTACATTTTCGCTTCCAGTTTCGATAACTGCAAAGTTAGTAGAAGTTTGAACTAATCCATCAATATCTGGTGACCATCTAATTATACCATGAGGCATTGCGTAAAATGATTGTAATAATCTACTTTGGAATGACTTAGTCATCACTCTATCCATAGCATCAGTTTTTTCTGCAACTGCAACTACATTTTTCTCAACTGATTTATATTCTTTTTGAATAGTATCACTATGAGATTTGATAAATGCAAGTACATCATTAACTTGTTCAGATTTAATTGCAACTTTAGCAAATGCTTCTCTTGGGATTGCATTATGTTTGCTACCAGAGTCGATAGTTGAAATTCTAATATCAAATTTTCTATTCATTTCGAATAACATACGAGTAATGAATTTAGTAGCAGCACCACGTTCTTCGTGAATTTCCACACCAGAGTGTCCACCCATAAGACCTTTTACACCAACTTCATAGAATGTATAGCCAGCTGGACTTGCTTCACCTTCATACTTGTAATTACCGATAGTATTAATTCCACCAGCACAGCCAATAGAGAAAGTATGGTCATCTTCTGTATCTAAGTTAATTAAAATATCTGATGTTTTTAGTAACTCTGTTCCTAACTCCATTGCACCAGTCAAGCCAGTTTCTTCATCTAAAGTTAGCAGTAATTCATAATCAGAATGTTGAAGATTAGGAGCAGTTAGAATAGCTAATCCCATAGCCATACCCATTCCGTTATCAGCACCCAGAGTTGTACCTTTTGCTTTTACCCAACCATTATCTATCCAAGTTTGAATAGAATCATTGTCAAAATCAAACTCAACATCCCTATTTTTCTCGCACACCATATCCAAGTGAGCTTGAATACAGAATCCCTTTTTATTTTCATAACCAGGTGTCGCAGCTTTACGGATAACAATATTACCTAACTTATCTTTTTCCAAAGGTAAATTCAAATCTTTAGCCAACTTCTCTACATAAGCAACAATTTTTTCTTCTTGTTTAGAAGGTCTTGGATATTTCGTAATTTCGTGGAAATATTCCCATACAATTTTCGGTTCTAATTCTGCTATTTCAGCGCCCATTTTATTTCCTTTAGTTTTAATTTTACTTTTTTAATTTTTCAAAATAAATATCACACAATTTACGAAAAAATGCTTGAAAAGTCAAATTTGATTAATTATATATTGGAATGAAAAATCCTATATAGCTAGTAAAATAGAATTAATAGCTAGTCGTTATTATGTTAAAAAACTAAAGATATTTAATCAATCAAAATTTGATATAATTAAGGAACAATATGGAAACTGAATATGGGTCAGAACTTGCTAATATAATTATGAAAGGATTAGAAGAATCTTTTGAAAAATTAGTAGATGAAAAAATAAAAAATAATGAAAAATTCGCATTTATACGAGATGGAAAAGTAGTCTTAGTTGACCCTATTGAATTTAAGAAAGAGAAGATTGAAGATTGATTTTTAGTTTAATTAATTTTTTGCATAATTTAAACAATTTTTTAAATCATTTTCATTTACTGTTGGGTAGTTTGCAAATATATTTTCTCTTGTCTCACCGACAGAAAGTAAACCCAAAATAGTATTTACGGTAATTCTCATACCACGGATTGTAGGTTTTCCACCACACAAATCTTCATCAACAGTAATACCTTCAGCTATATATTTCATTTCATAATTTCTATTTCTTTTTAGATATAAACGATTTTCAAATTAAAATATTATAAACACCTAAAAAACTATAAACTCGTATAATACAAGTTGCAATATCCATATTTACAATTATTTTATTTTTTACTTAGAAACTCTTTTTAAAACAAATATAAGACTTATAGCTAAAGCAATAATCAAAACTAAGCCAGAAATACCTCCATACATTAAATAGATCATTAGTTTTTCTATTTCTTTGTCTTTATTGATTATTTCAGTTTCTTTTTCTCTTAATTCATTTTCTATTTTAAGTTTAAGGGTGTCAATTTCAGTATAATTTTCTGATATTCGAGTGTAATCTACAAGATAGACATATCTTTCACACGCTTCAAAAGCTTTTTTGTAATCACTATTTTTTTCGTATGCACTAAACAAATCACGTAAAACTAAAAATAAAGCACGATTGTTATCAATATTTTTACTAATTTTTTCAGCTTTTTCTAATCCTATTTCAAAATATTCAATTGCTTTTGGATAATTAGTTAGACTTTCATAGGTATTACCAATAAATAGTAAAGTTCCAAATTCATAGTACTCATTTCGAATTTCTTTACTTATTTTTAAAGTGTTTTTATAATATTCAATTGCTTTATTATAATCAACATTTATATCATCATATAATATACCTAACTGAAATAAACTTTTTATTTGTCCTTCTTTCCAATTAATTTGTTTTGAAAGTTCAAGTGATTGGTTAGCATATTTAATTCCTTTTTTTATATCATTACTATTAAATTTATTATATTTTTGAGCAATTTCTATTAATAAATTAACTTTGTTTGAATCTAAGTTAAGTTTTGGTAATTGATTAATTAATGAATCGATATTAGGTTCTTCAACTTCAATTGACATTCTATCTGAAAACAAAGTAGAATTAAATAATAAAAAGAAAAAAAATATGTAGAAATACTTTTTCATATTTGATAATGATTTGATTATAATTACTACAAAATTAATAAATGTTTTTTTATTTTTGTATCTGAGCTTATTTAAACAACACATCAAACACTAAAAAAGTTACAGATTTCTTCAAACTTAATTTAATTCTGTCGCTTTTCAAAATATTAAAAAAGAAATTTATAATATTTACGCCTTTTTTGTTAATTTAGTGTTTTGATTTTCCCAAATTATAAGGTTTCTAATGGCAAAGAAATTAGTTAAAAAGCAAAATAGTAATTCAAGTTTTGAAATTCCGCACTGGGCATACATCGGAGTTCTGGTAATTAGTGTGATAGTCTTCTTTTGGGGGGCAATAAGTGGTGGTGGTTTCGGTGCTTCTGATAATATCGCTTCTATGAGTTTTAAACCATTTTTGGATAAAGCAGCTGAATTAGGAAATTTTCCTTTGTGGATTCCACATATCTTTTCTGGTATGCCTGCTTATGAAGCTTTATTAGTAACTGGTGAAAGAATTTGGGATTTACCAGCACAATTTATTTTTGGTGTAGCCGAATTTTTTGGGCAATTATTTGGAAGTGATGTGGCAAGGGTTGCCTTTTATTATATACTTTACGGTATTGGTGTTTACTTGCTTGTATTAAGCAAAGGAAAAGATAAATTTTCGGCATTTATGGCTGGATTTGCTGCTATGTTTTCAACTGCTGTTATTGTTTGGATTATGATAGGACACAACACTAAGCCAGTAGTTTTTGCTTTCTTACCTTATATATTCTTATCATTAGAAAAACTTAGAGAAAAATTCTCCTTATTATACTTTGTATTATTAACTTATGCACTTCATATTATGATGGAAGGTGCACATATTCAGATGATTTTCTACTCTGCTTTAGCAGTTGGTGTTTATTTAATTTTAGAAATAATTTCTCGTGCTATTCAGAAAAATGAACTTATGAATACACTTGTTGCAACTGGATTATTAGTAGTTGCGGGTGGTCTTGCCTTTGCTATGTCGTCGGATAGGTATTTGGCAACATTAGATTACACTCCTCATTCTACTCGTGGCTCAGGTCCGACAATAGAAGCCGAAGGTGCTAAAGATGTTAAAACTAAAGATGGTGGAAATCCTTATCAATACGCAACGGATTGGTCTTTTTCGCCTGGTGAGATGATGACTTTTGTAGTGCCTAATTATTATGGATTTGGAGAATTAGATTATGATGTAGAAAAACCTGATTATCAAAATACAACTTTAGCAAGAATAGCTCCTCAAATTGGTGGTAGTTTTAGGTCATATTGGGGACAAAAACCATTTGAAGATGTGGCTGCTTATATGGGGATTTTTATACTTATTCTTGGTATTTTTGGTGCAGTTAGAAATAAAAAAGATGTATTTGTTCAAGCATTAATTGTTATATCGTTTATATCATTGCTGCTAAGTTTTGGACGAACATTCCCAGTAATTTTCGATTTCTTCTATAATTATGTGCCGAATTTTAACAAATTTAGAGCACCAAGTATGTCACTTGCTTTATTAGAATTTGCTTTGCCTGTCTTGGCGGCTTATGGATTAAATGATATTTTTAGAATGCGTGGCAAGTTCAATGAACATAAAAAAACTATTTATATTTTAATTGGTAGTCTTGGTTTTGTATTAGTTGCAGCTTTATTATTTGGAACAATATTCAAAGCGTCTTATATGTCAGCAGTTGATTCAGAAAAATTCTTTGGCGTTAACTATTATATTTTCTCAAGAGTTCCTCAAGATATGCTTGGTCAAATTGGCGAAGAATTTAAACAATTTATGTTTGATAGTGCATTCTCAGACTTCCTTACAATAGGTTTAATTGCTTCAATTTTTGGTGGCTTAATCTTCTTATTTATAAAAGAAAAAATTAACAAACAAATATTAATGATTGCAACTTTTGTACTTTTAATATTTGATTTATGGAGAGTTGACTACAGAGCAAACAATCCGAATGAAGAGAAATCAAACACAGAGATGTTTAAAACTCCAGATTGGGTTGATGCAATAAAAGAAGATAAATCTAAATTTAGAATTGCAGATTTTGTATCGCAAACACCAAATATGACAGCTTATTATTTACTTGAAAATGTAAATGGTTACCACTCTGCAAAACTAAGATTGTATCAAGATTTACTTGATATTGCATCAGAAGGTGGAACAAATTATTTAACTTATAGCAAATTAGCTTATCAAGTTTTAAATGTTAAATATGTAGTAGCAGGCGAACAATATCCTGGATTTAGTGTAAAATATCAAAGCCCATCAGGTGCTTTTGTTATGCAAAACCCAGACTATTTACCACGTGCTTATTTTGCAAATTCTGCACAAAAAGAAGACTTGAAAACGACATTACAGCGATATGATAAAGACCCAAGTAATGATTTTGACCCCCTTGAAATAGCATATTTAGAGAAAGCACCAAAATCAAAAATTGATGCTCCTGCTGAAAGTGATTATGTTAAAATAGAAAAATACGAGAATGAAAAAATCACATTGAAAGCTAAGAGTTCTGGGAATAACCTATTAGTATTAAGCGAGATATACTATAAACCAGGTTGGAAAGCATTGATTGACGGAAAAGAAACTGAGATTTACAGAACTAATTTCGCAATTAGGTCAATAGAAGTTCCAAAAGGGGAGCATAAAATAGAATTTGTGTATGAATCGTCTTCATTTGAAACTGGTAGAACTCTTTCTACTATTACTAATATATTAATGGTATTAGCATTACTTGGTGGTGCATTTTTAGAATTTAAAAATAGAAAAAAGGTAAGTGAATAAATGGCTTTTGTATTCGAAGAATTAGATGCAATTATTAAAGATTCTTTTAAGTTTGATAATCATCTGGAGTTTGAAGAGCATATCTTTGAAAAATTTACAGTTGATGACGCAAAATATATTGATCAAGTTACACATAAAAGAGCTTTATTCAGATTACCTGAAAGAGAAATAAAGTTTTTCGAATGGTTAAAAGAGAAAGACCCTTTAGTTTGGAATGACTTATGGAAAAATGATGATATTTCTGAATATCCTTACTTAGTTTCAACTATATTTTTACCAGTGATAATTGAAAACCCAGATAGAGGATTTCCAATATGTGATTTAAGAACAGTTGATAATTATTACTTTAGCATTGACCACATGGTTGACGAAGAATCGAAAGTTTTCTTTGATGTTGCAAAAGCAAAATTAAAAGACCGTGCAAGAATGACAACAACAGAATTGCTATCATTAGAAATTTCACTTGGCGACATAGATATATGGCATTTTGCTTATAAGTTTAGTTTACCATTATCGCAATGTAAAGAAGCAGTCGAACATCTTACTAGCGACTTTGCTTTAGTTCATCTTAAAGAAGCAGAATTTATTGCTCCTTTTATTAAATTTTAAATAATATTGATTAATAAATTTAAAATATTAGCGGCAGATACTGCTATCTATGGTAGTTTTACAATCTTACAAAGATTTTTAACTTTTTTTTTAACACCCTTTTATACTAATTACTTACTCCAAGAAGACCTTGGTAATGTTTATTATATCTACACAATACTTGCCTTTCTAAATGTACTTTATTCATTTGGAATGGAAAACGCATTCTTCCGATTTTTTAAGGAAAATTCACCAAAGAATGTATTTAGCACTATTTTTATTTTTGTAATTTCATTTGCAGCAATACTTTCTACTATTATATATTTTCTATCTGATGTGATATTTACAGATTCGGATCAGTTAATTAGAATGATGAAGTATTCAGCACTCGTTTTATTTTTCGATGCAGTTACGCTTATTCCATTCGCCTTACTTAGAATGGAACGAAAAACTAAACAATTCGCTGGATTAAAATTATTAATGGTGTTAATTGCGGTCGGACTAAATGTATGGCTTATAGTCGGAAATGGAATGAATGGTGAAGCAGTATTTTTAGCACAAGCAATCGCAAGTTTTATAGGTATTCTTTTAATAATTCATGTTATAAAAAATTACTTTGTCTTCAAAATCGACAAACAATTATTAAAAAATCTATTAATATTTGGAATACCAACAGTCCCAGCAGCATTATCGACTTTGCTGCTAAAAACAGGCGATCATTTTATTTTACCAAATATGAAAAGCCCTGAAATACTTGCTATTTACTCAACAAATTACAAACTCGCCTTACCGATGATGATGTTTGTAACTACGTTTGATTATGCTTTCAAACCACTTTATATGAATATGTATAAAGATGCTGACTCCAAAGATTTTTTTGCTCGAGTACTGACTTATTTTGTGCTTTTATGTGCTGCTATATTTCTACTTATTTCTATATTTATGCCTTATATAGTAACATTACCATTTTTTGGTGGTAAATTTATTAATCCAATTTACTGGGAAGGTCTTCAGATTATTCCACTTATTTTAGGTGGATATTTCTTTCTTGGTCTTTTTAATTATTTCGCAATTGGAATTAATATCACAAAAAATACCAAAGAATTACCATTTGCAGTAGGAGTAGCAATGGTAATTAATATAGTTGGAAATATACTATTAATCCCAAAATATTCTTATATTGCATCTGCTTGGCTAACAATTTTAGCATATATGATTTCTGCTTTTATATTATTTTTCAAATCAAAAAAATACTATCCTTTAGATTATGATTGGAAAAAAATAAGTTTAATAGTTATAATTACAATTATTACATATTTTGTATATACTTATTTGTCATTAGGATTATATTTTGATTTTTCTGTACTGATTGTTTGGCCTATTTTGTTAATATTAACGGGTGCAATCAGTAAAAATGATACTAATAATATAAAAGAATTAATCAGAAAATTTACTAAAAGGAAGTAAACTAATCAATTATAAAACTTAATACTTTTTTATTCGTAAAATATTTTTAATAAATAATTCTAAAGTTCAAATATGAAATTTTCAACTATACTACTCTTCTTTATTGCACTAACAGTGTATTCACAAGACATTGATTTTGAAAAGTTTAAAAAACTTTCTCCACGTAATGTTGGACCCGCAGGGATGTCAGGTAGAGTAACATCTATTGATGTAAACCTATTAAACAAACAAGAAATTTACTGTGGAACTGCTTCAGGAGGACTTTGGAAATCTACAAGCGGTGGAATTACTTGGTTTCCAATTTTTGATTCTGTTGAAGTTCAATCAATAGGAGCATTTAAAATTCAGCAATCTAATCCAGATGTTTTATGGGTTGGAACTGGCGAAGGGAATCCTCGTAATTCTTTAAATTCTGGGAAAGGGATTTATAAGTCTATTGATGGTGGTAAAACATGGCAATTTAAAGGATTGAAAAACTCAAGTAATATACATAGAATTATTATTAATAGAGAAAATCCTGATATTGTTTTCGCTGGAGTGATTGGAAACCCTTGGTATAATTCAGAAGAACGTGGTATCTTCAAAACTACAAATGGTGGCGATACTTGGGAAAAAGTCCTTTATATTAATGATTTAACAGGTTGTTCTGATTTAGTAGTTGATCCTATTAATCCGAATAAAATGATTGCAACAATGTGGGAACACCAAAGAAAACCATACTTCTTCAATTCTGGTGGTAAAGGTTCAGGCATATATATTACTTATGATGCAGGTAAAAATTGGAAAAAAGTTACAGATGGATTGCCAGAAGGAACTTTAGGTCGAATTGGTTTAGCAATCGCAACTAATAGAAATAACATAGTTTATGCAATAGTAGAAGCAAAGAAAAATGGCTTTTATAAGTCGGAAGATGGTGGAGAGTCTTGGAAATTAATGACTACTTCAAATTTTGGGAATCGCCCTTTTTACTATTCTGAAATTTATGTTGACCCTCAAAATGAAAACAGAATTTACTCTTTATACTCTGTTATTTCTCGTTCAGAAGATGGTGGTAAAACTTGGGAAGTAATTGTTCCTTATTCTGGGGTTCACCCTGACCACCACGCCTTTTGGATAGACCCAGAAAATCCTAAATTTATGATTGACGGAAATGACGGTGGCTTGAACATAACTTGGGATATGGGTAAATCTTGGAGATTTATTGAGAATATTCCAGTTGCTCAATTTTATCATATAAGTGTCGATAATGCAATACCATATAATATTTATGGTGGTATGCAAGATAATGGCTCATGGATAGGACCCTCTCGTGTTTGGCGACAAGGTGGAATTAGAAATTCATATTGGCAGGAATTAACTTTTGGTGATGGCTTTGATGTTGTACCTGATGCAAGTGACTCTCGTTATGGTTACTCTATGTACCAAGAAGGTAACTTGATGCGTTATGATTTGGAAACTGGAAAAACTAATTTTATCAAACCAACTCAATTTAATGATGTTCCTTTAAGATTCAATTGGAACGCAGCAATTTCTCAAGACCCATTTGATAATAAAACAGTTTATTATGGCTCGCAATTTGTACATAAATCAACTAATTATGGTAATGATTGGGAAGCTATTTCTCCAGACTTAACAACAAATGATACTACAAAACAAAATCAAAGAGAGTCGGGCGGTCTAACTTACGATGTAACAGGTGCTGAAAATCACACTACAATTTTAAGTATCTCACCTTCTAAAATTAAAAAAGATTTAATTTGGGTTAGTACTGACGATGGTAATATTCAAGTAACTACCGATGGTGGTAAAAACTGGACTAATACAATAAAGAATATTCCTAATTATCCTAAGACTCCTTGGGTGCCTTACCTTTTGCCTTCAATCTATAATGAAAACGAAGCTTTCGCCATTGTAAATAATTACAGACAAGGTGATATGAATGCTTATTTATTTCATACAAAAGATTTAGGTAAATCTTGGACTAACATCGTAGCAGGGAAGAATATTGACTCTTATACTTTGTCATTCTGGCAAGATGTAAAATCGCCAAATCTATATTTTCTTGGTACTGAAAATGGATTGTTCATTTCATTTGATGCTGGGAAAACTTGGAAAAAATGGAAAGTTGGATACCCTGCTTGTCCAACTATGGATATGGCTTATAACAAAGATTATAACGACTTAGTGCTTGGAACATACGGTAGAGCTGCTTGGGTTTTTGATAATATTGCTCCTTTTCAAGAAATTGCAAAAGACAATTCAATCTTAAAGCAGAAACTTCATTCTTTTCCAATTCAAGATGCTTATATAGCAACTTGGAGAAGAAGTACTGGAGCAAGATTTGACGCAGATGCAACATACAAAGGTGCTAATATATCATCTAATGCACGTATTCAATTTTATATAAATTCTACAGATAAAAAGAAAAATACAGATAAGAAAAGCAAAGAAAAAACAGAATTAGATGACGAAGATAATGAAGTAAATGTCAAAGATGATAAAGAAGAAAATGAAGAATTTGAACTAAAAGATAATCAAGTAAGACTAATAGTTTACGATTTAGCTTGGAACCCTATCAGAGAATTAAGACAAAATGTAGAAGATGGACTTAACATAATAGAATGGGGGCTTGATGCTAAAAAAATTCGTTACCCTAATCAAAAGAAAGCTACTAAATTCGTTGAATATGGTGGCCATCCTATTCAACCAGGCAAATATAATTTAATTCTGGAATATCAAGGTGATTTTGATACAAACTCGGTTGAAGTAAAATATGATCTTCGTTCAGAATTTGATTTGAATGTATTTAATTCACAACAAGCGAAATTGCAAGAATTATACAAGTTAATAGAAACAACAACAGAAATCGCAGATAGATTTAGAGAAGTAAAAGAGTCAATATCAATTATAGAAAAAAACTATTCAAAGTCAGATAAAGAAGTAATAAAAAAAGTAAAAGAATTAAATGACTCATTGGCTGAAAAAATAGATGAAGTTCAAGAAATACTATTTGGAAAAAAGAAAGATAAACAAGGAATATTCAGAAGACCAGACATATTAAATGGAAATCTTTCAAGTGCTGAATATTACATCAATTCAAGTGATTACAAACCTGGCTCAAATATAGAGAATCTAATGAAAAAATGCCGAACTCAATTAGATACACTAATCGAAGATTCCAACAAATTCTTTGAAAAAGACTGGGTAGAATATCAAAGTAAAATCGAAAGTCTTGATAATCAAATATTTAAAAACTACAAAAAGATAGAAAAATAAAATAAGGAGCTTCGGCTCCTTTTTTTATAGATTTTTATTCACAACTCCTTTTAGAATCTACCAGAAATTGCTATTGTAATTTTTAAATCAGTTCATTAAAAAAAATAAAATTATGGACAAAGCAACCCTAAACTTTCCCTCTGATTTCTTCCATATTTCTTTTAATTCCAGATAGTTTTGTTCTTTTCATCGGAGTAGATAAATATCTTATATTAAACTCTTCTTCAGTCATATTTTTGATCTTCTCATATTCAAAGGTTGTTTCGTTTTCTTTGGGCAAAAAGTTAAATTCTTGAGATAATTTGTTCTTGTGGTTATTCCAAGGGCAAACTTCCTGACAAATATCACAACCAAATGCCCAGTTATTCAGATTGTCTGAAATTTCTTTTGGAAACTTGTCTGTTGTTGATTCAATTGTCCAATAAGAAATACATTTATTAGCATCGACTACTTTATCTTGAATAATTGCACCAGTCGGACAGGCACTAATGCATTTTGTACAAGCACCACAAAAATCTTGATATGGCTTATCTTCTTCTATTTCAGTATCTAAAAAACCAACACTGATAAAAAAGTAGGAGCCAAGTTTCTTATTTAAGACTAGTCCATTTTTACCTTGCCAACCCAATCCAGCTTCAACAGCCCACTGTTTATCCATACAAGGTCCTGTATCAGTATAAAATTTAGCATCAATTCCTAAATCTTTTAACCTAAGTCTTAGTTTTCGAGTTTTTTTATCCAACACCTTATGATAATCTCTACCCCAAGCATATCTCGAAATTTTCCCTTCTTTGATATTTGGCAAGTGATGAATTCCCAGATTATAAGATGTAGCAAGTACAATAATTGATTTCACATTTTCAAAGACTAACTTAACATCTTCTCTTTTGTCATTAGACCTTCCAAGCCAATGCATATCAGCATGATAATTATTTTTTATATAATCCTTGAAGTTATCAATTTGAGAAGTTAACTTTTTATATTTAGTAAATTTGACTAAATCAAATCCTAACTCTAAAGCAATATTTTGAATTTCAGTTTTAATATTTTCATTTAATTTATAAGATAATCACAAAATTAAGGATAAATATATTAACCATAAAAAAAGCCCACTATAAATGGGCAATATAAATCACCTACTCACACTCAACTTCTCAGAGTAATATTGTCCATCAATTTTGTATTTGATAATGTAAACACCATTTTGGAGATTACTAATATCAAATGTAGATTTTAAGTTAGATTCAAAATCACGGACTTTTTCACCTAATAAATTAAAGATTTCTATATTGCCTTTAATTGATTTATCAAAAGTAATGGTATTATTTGCAGGATTAGGGAAGAAGTTGGAAGTTGTTTGCTTATTAATAACACTTGAAGATTTTGCGTTTCCTAATAAAGTAATTGTATTATTGAATTTACCACTTACTCCACTTTCATCTGCATCAGATTCAATTGTGATAGTATTTCTATGTTCAGTATTATATTGATTAGTATAATAAGTTACTTCCACATCAACAGATTGTCCAATCCCAAGTAAAAGAGGATATCCTGATTGCCTTAAATCTTTAAACATTTTCTGTTCATTTATATAAAATTCATTGTCAGAATAACCAATTTTAGCTGAATCAGTTGTCGATTTTGTACCCCAATTTATTGCATGTATGGTCAAAATACATCCAAAGCCATAAATATTAGGATTATTAACTAGCTTTATTTTTTTCGTTATTCTTACTTTTGGATTACTACTTGTAATAGTTCCAAAATCCAAATCATCAGTTGTTTCAGTCCCTTCATCATTATGAAATAAATATAAGTTTGATGCAATTGCTTTTATATTTAAAACACATACATTGTCACAATTAATAGCGTTTTCTGTAGTAAATATAATTGAGTCTTGGTAATTACCAACATTATTTACGGTAAAACTAGTACTAAATACAAAATCTCTTTCGTATTGACTTATAATTATTGGGTTAGTATCATCTACTATTGGTAAATTATGTTTAAACTCAGGGGTTGTTATTGATGAATAAGCAATTATTTTTAATTCTTTAGTTCCTATTTCACCATAACAATTATTTTTAATTCTTATATAAGCTGATTGAATAGCAGAGTTAATTCCATCAGGTCTTAATATTTGATATTTTACGACCCAATCGTCAACCGTAATTCTTGAGTTAGGAATAGTATTTATTTTTGAAGTTGTTTTTTCTTTTATACTAATAGAATTGTTATCAGCTTGATTGATTTGAAAATTTTCCATTTCAATAGTGGTAGATTGATTTTTTTCATCAATAAGTCTGAGTTGAGATTCTATAGACATTGTAAAAAGAAATAATAATAATATTATGTATTTAATTTTCATCACCTACTCACACTCAATTTCTCAGAGTAAAATTGTCCATTAATCTTGTATTTGATTATGTAAATACCATTTTGGAGATTACTAATATCAAATGTAGATTTTAAGTTAGATTCAAAATCACGGACTTTTTCACCTAATAAATTATAGATTTCTATATTGCCTTTAATTGATTTATCAAAAGTAATAAAATTATTTGCTGGGTTAGGGTAGAAGTTATTGTTTGTTTTATTTTGTTTAACCGAATTAATAACAGAATTGCCAGTTAACGTAATATTATCATTGTACTTGCCAGACAAGCCAGAATCATCTGCATCAGAATCAATTAAAATATTATTAGAATGAACCATATCTTCTTCATTTGTAAAATAAGTAACATCTATATTAAATGACTCTCCGATTCCTAATGAAATTGGGTAAGCTCCAGAACCACCAAGATCAGCTAATATTTTAGCTTCGTCAAAATAAAAGTTTTTAGATACACCAAGTTCATTAATATCTGTTGTAGCATTTGCACCCCAATCAATAGAATAAATCGTTAAAACATCTCCATTTTCAATATCTTTCGGTTGGTTAGTTATTGTTAAAGTTTTACGAACTGCTTCTGCTGGTTTACCTGCCTCTACAGAGCCAAAATTCACAATATCTGTATTTTCAGTACCATTATCATCATGATACAAGTATAAATTTGGAACAATACCATGCCCTTTGATTACGTATCTTGATTCTTCCCCTTTAATTTCTCCATTACTATTGAAATAATAAGTTATCTCATACTCACCAACGATTGTAGGTCTGAAATAAATTTTTCTTTGAATTGATTTTTGGATTGGTTCTATTCTAATATTCTTAAAATAATTATTTGAGTTTGAAGGTAACTTTGTTACAAAATTACTTTCAAATGAAAACCCATCAAACCCTTTATTAGTTCCTGCAGGACCTTTTACACTTTCAAATATTATATTACTGATTATTAAATTATTAGCTAGTTCGCCTGTTGAAGTGTTTATTACAGTAATTAACTCACTTCCTATTGGTTCATATATATTTGTTGGTTGTTTTGAATAATTAATTCTTACTTTACCCCAATCATATTCTTGTGAAAATAACCCAACATCAAGCGATTTAGCACCCAAAATACAAACATTATCACAACCCCAGTCGGTATCAGTTTGAAATACAATAGAATCTAAAAAATTTCCAACTTTTGTGGGAGCAAAATTAACTCTAAATGTTTGTTCTTCTCCTGGGATTAAAGTTAAAGGATTATCTTCATTTATAACAGGTAAATTGTGAGTATATTCTTTAAGAGTAGGTTCAGTATAACCAATAATAATAAGAGGATGAGTTCCATCTGTCCCTTCGCATTCATTCTTTATTCTCAAAATAGCTGATTGAACTACTGGATTATTTCCATCTGCACTTAAAGCATAAGGAACGAAAAAGTAATCATCAACAGAAATTCCAGGGGCTCCTGTATTAGGAGTTATTTTATTAATTTTCGAATAAGCAGTAAATGCAAAAAGAAATATTAATAATATGTATATAATTTTCATTTTTTTACCTAATAAAATTTAAAAATACTTCGATAAGTTCTTAAATTATGAATTTTATTTTACTTTAACAAAATTATATAAAAAAAAAGCCCATCTTGTGAATGGGCTTAGTTTGGGGTTCTTATTTGTGACTTTTAATATCCAAATAAATCTTCTAAGTTGAACTCAACTACTTCACCGAATTTTTTCAATTCATCAAAGTTAATATTTTCTCTATCACCCATCAGACAGAAAGTGAAATTATCTTTTGAAATATGTTTTTGGAAGAATTTATCCAAGTCTTCAATTTTCATATTCTTGATGTTATTATATAATTCTTTTCTAATATCATAGTCAATTCCTCTTTCTAAATTACTTTTATAATTCCAATAAATAGAAGATTTAGTAATTCTTTGAGATTCTATTTTCTTTAAAGCAGCTTCTCTCGCACCATTAAATTGGTTTACTGCGTGTGGCATTTTATTTAATAACTCTTGCATTGCTGCAATCGCATCTTTCAATTTATTAGCTTGAGTACCGATAAATGCATACACATAGTTACTCTTATCTTTTTTAGATGCAGTAGCATATTGTGAATAAGCAGAATAAGCAAGTGCTTTAGTTTCTCTTATTTCTTGGAATACTATAGACGATAAACCTGATCCAAAATACTCAGCAAAGATACTTGCTTTGTCTAAATCATTTTTATCAAATTTAGTATCTTTAGCTACTAAAAATAAATTAGTTTGAACCATAGGATAGTGAGCAAACATAACTTTGTTACCAGTTGCAACTTCTGGATATTCTTTTTTAGCAGGGTAATCTTTTAAGTTAGCTTTAATTTTATGATATTTAGCAGCAGCTTTAGCTACATTTTCAATGCTACGAGGTCCGTAATAAAAAGCATAATGTTTGTAATTAAAAATGCTCTTAATTTTTTCAACCATTTGCTCAGCAGTCATTGATCTCAATTTCTCTTCAGAAATTACATCGTTAAAGCTATTTGTTTTACCTTCAGTAGCCATATTTAATAAGCCACCATACAATATAGCACCTTTATTATTTTTATTTTCTTCTCTATTTTTTAGGATATTATTGATATAATCTTCATAAGCTTCTTTGTTAGCAACGGCATTTGCCATTAAGTCTTCAAATATTTCTAATGATTTTTCAAAACTTTCATCTAATCCAGAGATTGTAACATAAGTTCTTTCATCAGAAGTATTAACACCAAAGTTAATTCCATTTTTATATAATTCTTTTTTAAAGTCTTTTGGAGCAAGTTTATTAGTTCCAAGGTACTCGATATATCCAGCAGCAATAGATAATTCTTTATCGTGATGTCCACCCATATCAAGTATATAAGACATATTAAATAATTCATTATTTGTATTTTTGATATAATCAAGTTTTACATTGTCTGAAATATTTGTAGATTTTATTAAGCTCTTATAATCTATAAATTGTGGAGTTAATCTTGGAGAACTTGTTTCTTTAAATTCCTTAAAGAAAGCAGATTCATCTTCTCTATTTAAACTAACAGGAGTAATTTCTGGTTTTTCAACCTTCACTACATCTGGATTTGGACCTTGCTTTTTATAAATAACAACATAATTTTCTTTATAATATTTATTAGCAAAATCAACTAATTCTTTTTTTGTTAATTTATCTAATTCATCAATATGTGCTATTTCTTCTTCCCAATTCAAATTATGAATAAATAAATTTTGCATTTCATTTACTCTTGCACCATTACTTTCGTAACCTCTAATTTTATTTAACTTAAGGTCTTTGATAACAGCTTCCATTAACCAATCTTCAAAATCACCTTTTTTAACTTTCTCAATTGTACCTTTTAGTAATTCAATTCCCTCTTCTAAAGATTGACCTTGTTTTGGATATACAGTAAATCTATGGAATCCATAATCATTTTCAAAATTAGGAGAACAAGATGCACCAAGCACTTTTTGATCTAAAACTAAATCAATATCAATGATACCTGCTTGTCTATTACTCAAAATCATATCAATCATTTCTACGTATTTTCTTTGGTCAGATTTAATTCCATCAAATCTGAAACTCATAGAAGCATATTCTCTATCAGGACCAAAAACAGTTTTAACTCTGTGTTTAGTTATTGGGTCTTCTTTAGGTAATATATTTGGTGCAACAGCTTTAGTTTTCATTCCACCCATATACTTATCTATTAACTTGATAGTCATATCATAATCTAAATCACCAGCAAGAATTACTGCCATATTATTTGGAACATAATATTTTTCAAAATAATTATGAATATTAACTAAACTTGGATTTTTTAAATGCTCAGCAGTACCAATAGTAGTTTGAGTTCCATAAGGGTGCTTTTTAAATAATTCTCCTAATGCAGCATAATATTCTGTTCTAAAGTCATTATCTTGACTCATATTAAATTCTTCGTAAACCGCTTCTATTTCAGTATGAAATAATCTTAAAACTAATTCACTAAATCTTTCTTTCTCTAATTGCAACCATTTTTCTAACTCGTTAGAAGGAATAGTGTTAATATAAACAGTTCTTTCTGTAGAAGTGAAAGCATTAGTTCCACTTGCACCAAGCGAAGTTACCATTTTATCAAGCTCATTTGCTGCAACTAATTTAGCTGCCTCATTAGAAACTTTGTCAATTTCTTTATAGATTGCTTTTTTCTTCTCAGGGTCAGTTTCATTTCTATGTTTTTCATATAAATCACTGATTTGTTTTAAAAGGACTTTTTCTTTTTCCCAATCTAAAGCACCAATTTTACTTGTACCTTTGAAAAGCATGTGCTCCAAGTAGTGAGCAAGACCAGTCGTCTGAGCGGGGTCATAAGTAGAACCAGCTTTAACAGCTATTTGAGTGCTGATTTTTGGAGTTTCATCATTTTGAGATAAATAAACTTTCAAGCCATTTTTAAGAGTATAAATTCTTGCTTGTATAGGGTCATTTTCTACATATTGGTAAGTATAACCATTCTTATCTGTAGCAGTTTTACTTACACCTTTTGCCGAACTAACTGAATTTATTCCAAATAATCCAATCAGTAAAAAAGTTAACAAAGTTTTCATAATTTTTCCAATAATTTAATAATTTACCATTAGAACTATATAACGTTTGAGTTATATAATAAGTTACAAAGATAAGGATTTATTTTAATCGAGCATAAAAATAATTTTGGCATAAATAATGTAAAGACTTAGACAAGTATGTCAAATAAATAAAGAATTAATTATCTTTATTGATTTTCAAATTATATTAAGATTTGAATTTCAATAATATTCTGTATTTTTAATTCTATAAACTAAAGGGTTTTAGATTGGTAGATGACTCAACAGTCATGTTTTTTATGGGTAAATTCATTGTTGGAATGCTCATATTTATCAGAATAACTGGTATAATGACCACTGCGCCATTATTCAGGTCTTCGGCTATTATTCCTCATGTAAAGATAATGCTGTCTCTTATCTTGGCTACTATTGTAACTTCTGCTTTATGGAAAGAACACCCTACAATCGAATTTCACTTATGGAATTTAATATTTATTGTATTCAAAGAATTTTTTGTCGGTCTTATGATTGGTTTTGTAGCAAACTCTGTTTTTTGGTCAGCACGTATGGCTGGTGGACTAATCGATATGGATATGGGATACCAAACTGCAACATTATTTGATAGAGATAATTCATCACCATCTCTTGTTGGTGAAGTGAAAGAATTAATGGTATTGATGGTATTTTTATTTATAAATGGACATCATTACCTTTTTGAAGCAATATTTTTATCAGTTAAAGCTATACCATTAACTACAATGGCAATTACTACAAGCACTGTAACTATTTTTATGAAAATGGCAACGTCAGTATTTATTCTTGGAATAAAGATGGCTTCGCCTATTTTAATATCATTATTTTTAACAAATCTATCACTTGCTTTACTTGCAAGGGTAGCACCTCAAACTAATATATTTATTTTGAGTTTCCAACTGAAAGTAGCAGTTGGTTTATTAGTATTAGCGGCATCAGTGCCACTATTTATATTGATTGCAAAGTATTCACTTGAGGGAATGCAAGAGCAATTATACACATTTTTAATGACTTTATATCCTGATAGGATTTACTAAGGACAGCAATGGCAGAGAATAAAGACGGCTCAGAAAAATCCGAAGACGCCACACGGAAACGGCTCGAAGACGGTCGTGACAAAGGGCAAGTATCAAAAAGTAGTGATGTTACAACATCAGTAGTTCTTTTGATAGGTGGGGTTTCTGTGTTTGTTTTTGGAATTCCTCTAATCAATAATTATATGAGTTTTATGACTCAAGTCCTTCAAAACTCTGCTCAAATTAACATGAATTATGAAAACTTCATCAGTTATTATCCCAAAGTAATTGGATATGTAGCTGGCTTAGTATTACCAGTAATTCTAATTATATTCTTTTTAGTTCTAACATCAGAAGTAAGTCAAGTAGGACTAAAAGTTGCTTGGAAAAAGTTTGAAGAATTTGAAGATTTAAAAAAGATTTTCAAAATCGGTGCTGGTCTAAAAAAAATATTCTTTTCATCTCGATCAATATTTGAATTAGTAAAAAACTTCGCAAAAATCGGTTTTCTTGGTGCAATCATTATTTCTACACTTTATGGAAATATAGAAGATGTATTATCAATGGTTGAAAAACCATATATGGAAATCGGATCTTTGATGAGTTCACTTGCATTAGAGATATTACTCAAAATGGGTATTGTTTATATATTAATAGCCGTTAGTGATTATATCTACCAGAAATGGAAATTCAAAGAAGATATGAAAATGACTAAGCAAGAAGTAAAGGATGAACACAAACAAATGGAAGGTGATCCTAAAGTAAAAGGTCAATTCCGTAGTTTAATGAGACAAAGAGTAAGAAAAGCGATGATTAGCTCAGTTGCAGATGCTGATGTAATTATAACTAACCCAACTCATTTTGCAGTTGCTATCAAGTATGATCAATCTAATATGTTTGCACCAAAAGTAATAGCAAAAGGTGCTGACTTCATTGCCCAACAAATAAGAGAAAAAGCAAAAGAAAACAATGTAATTATTTACGAAGAACCACCACTTGCAAGAGCTTTATATTATAACGTAGATATTAACCAAGATATTCCAGAAGACTTATTCAAAGCTGTTGCTGAAGTACTAGCTTACGTTTACAGTTTAAATGAAAAAAAAGCTAATTAATTTTTTTAATAAATCATCATTTTGAACGAAGTGTGGAATCTACTAGAATTTCACGAAAACCTCAAAAATCTGGACAAATTCATTTCTTGAGTTTTTTTGAATTTCCTAATAATTTGTAACTTGGTATTAACTTATAGCTGGAATCTTACTATATGGCTAAAAAAGTGTCCAGATTTTTGGAGAGAACCCCATCCTTTATTCTTCCCCGTTGTAGTAGGACTTGAATGCAAAAAATAAAAATGCTTTTAATTAAGAAGTGTTATAGCATTTATTAAGTTTTTTATTTTTGAAATATTTATAAAACTATAAAACTAATATTTTAATAAATTTTACTTCAGTACCATGTTTTATCTTGATGAAAAAAATATCATTTTTAAAACTGCTTGCATTCCAAACTACATAGCCTGAATAATTATTTATGAATTCGATTTTTAAAGTATTATTCGATTTAATTAATTGACCACTAATATTGTAAATTTCAATATCGTCTGTTGTAAATGGTAAATTTTGATCCCAATAAGTTTTAATTTTAATAATGCCTTTCGAAGGATGTGGAAATGGAGGATAAGTATATAAATAATTCCTATCTCTTTCAACCGTCAAAACTGAAGAAAATGAAGATTTTAAAGTGTCTAATTGATTTAATTTTATTTTCTTAGATTTAGTAGAATCTAGTTTTTCTTGTGATTTTGCACTAAAAAATAAAAAAATCAGTAATATCAAAATAATTTTCATTTTATTCCCTTAATTAAATAATATCTTTCTTGTTTGTGTTTTTCCAGGCTCGTTGATTTTAATGATGTATGTTCCGTTTGTTAAGTTGTAATTGAAGATTATTTCTTCATTATCTGATGCTGTTGTTACTTCTTTTGTGATTGTTTTTCCAGATATGTCGGTAATTTCAATTGTGTATTTACCTGCGTAATATGTTGTTAGGGATATGTTTGTTTTTGTGATATTTCCAATTAATGCTTCGTTATAATTTTCGATTAATCTTGCTTCGTATAAACATACTTCATATATTTTTATGTTTCCGTTTTGACGTATTGGGATTAAATGTTGATTGTCAGTTGTAAATTTTGTAATTAGTAATTCGTTTTCAAGGTTTTTTGAAAGCATTATTTTTGAGTTGATGTCTTTTATTTTTTCATCGTAACTTGTTTTATTTAAGTAGTCTGCGATGTTGATTTCAAGTTTGTTGTTTTTATAATTAAATGTAGTCGCATCAATTATATTAATTGCATCTTGGTTAATTTGGATGTCTATTTCATAATTAAAATCTTTGGGTAATGGGATGTTTTGAAGTAACTCAAGATTGACTGTATTATTTACTAAATCACCAGGATAACCTTCGGAATTACCTACTTTTGCAAGGATTTCTGCTTTGCATATTCCTTGTATGTAAATTGTGTCAAGTGCTTTGCAATCTCCTGTGTTTTCGATTATTAGGGTATCAATAAATTCGCCTATGTCTTTTGGATTGAAAGATATATTTATATTTGTGTCTTGGAAATTAACATCAAATATATTTGAATTTTTAATAAAAATTATATCTCTTTCTGATGAAATATTTTCTAATTTTGTGTCTCCAAATAACAATTCTCCAAAGTCTATATTTCTATTACTTAGATTAATTTCTGGTGTAAATTCTGTTATTGTAATACTTTGTGTTGCCTTACATCCATTATTATCTATTACAGTTAAATCATAATTTCCTGATTTATCAATTGTAATAGATTTTGATGTTTCGCCATTTGACCATTTATAAAATTCAAAATCTTTATTTGGATAAATTGTTGTTTCATTATCGCAAATTAATGTTTTTCCAAGTATTTGAAAAGTAGGTATAGGGTTTTTAGTTACCTCAATATTTGCATCAATTTTGCAATCTGTGTCGGTTGTTATTGTTGCAGAATAAAGTCCACTATTATTTATTACTATACTTTGAGTAGTTTCTCCGTTGTTCCAAAGATATGATTTCCCTTGTGGTTGAATAGTAAGTGTAGTGCTTTCTCCGTCGCAAAATGCAGAATTACCTAATATTTTTGCGATTGAATTATCAATATCTGAAATTTCTATTGATTTTGTATTTTTGCATCCAGTTGTTAAATTTTCAGATGTAATACTATAAGTACCTGATTGATTGAAAGTTCTACTATCTAAACTTATTCCGTCATTCCATTGTATTTTTGTGTTTGGTGGAACTTGTACATTAATTTCTACGCTCCCGTCATCGCAAAGGATTGTTCCGTTAGGTGCTTCTATGTCAAGTGTTGGTAAGGGATTAACATTTATAACAATACTTGTGTCATTAATACATTCACCCTGAGTAACAGTTGCGGAATAAACACCACTTTCTTTTACAATTAAATCTTTTGTACTTTCTCCTGTATTCCAAATTATTGTATCATAATCCTTATCAAGTGAAAGAGTTGTAGAATCACCATAACAAAAGTGATTTTTGGTAGTGGTGATTTTGGGATTAAGGTCATATTTTTCAATTATAATTGACTTTGTTGATTCACATTTATTACTATCAATATATGATGCAGTATAAGTTCCTGAATTATAGACTGTAAATGATTTTGAAGTGATATTATTATTCCACAAAATATCAAAGTTTTCTTTTGTAAATATAATCAAACTATCCTTTGGACATAAAATTTCTTTACTTTTTATTAACTCAATGTCTGTTCTTTCATTAAATGTTACTAATGTGCTATCAATCAAAGTATCTAAATAATTATAAACTTTTACTTTATAATAACCTTCTTGAGCTTTTGTAATATTTTCTATAATTGGATTTTTTTCAGTTGAATAAAAACCATTAGGTCCTTCCCAAGAATAAAGTACATCTAACATGAAATAAGTTGGATCAACATTTAGTTTTAAATCTTCAAATTCGCATATTTCTTGATAATGATTGATCGCTAGAAAGGAATTTAGCGATTTTATTGTTTTTGGTAATCTAACTTTATGCTTACCTGTATCTAAGAAAAGCGTATCAATTTTAATAGCAGAATAATGATTGCTAGGGTTTGAAATAAAAAGTAAATAATCATTATTTTTACCTTGCATATAAATTTTCCCATTTGGTCCTAATTCCATATCAACATTATAAAATTGCTTAAAATTATAAACAAATTGTGAAGTTGAATCTAAATTGAACTGATTATTCTTTGAAGACATTCTATATTGATATAGTTTATTGAAGTTGCCACCAGTTGGACTACTTACAGCATATGCAAAATATAAGTTTCTATTATCTGGAGAAAATTCACATGAGTATGCAGCTAAATAATACTGGTCTTTTAATTCTGTGTTAATAAATGATTTATTTGATATAATTCCATTTTCATTATCAAAATCTGCCAAAAATGCATATCCCATGTAATTATCATAATTGAAATAAGAAATTGCAATTTTTTTTGAATTTGGTGAAATAGTAATCTCAAATGGAACAACAGAATCTAAAAGATTGTTGTTTAAGGAAATAACAGGATTTTTGCTTATTCCATCTTTTGTAATTTGATATGAATACAAATCACCAGTTTTATAATTACTTGTTATTAACCAAAAATCTATTCCATTTTTATGAGATGTTATTTCAAAATTTGAATATAAAGAATCTTCAATAAAAATATTTTTTTCAATTAATTCATCTTTATCTATATCATATACCCAATAGAAAAGTCCATCAGTTGAGTCATTATTTATATGATATTTTGTGGATTGAGTCCACCAAGATTGCATAAAAACATAATATAAATTCGTTGATTCAGGTTTTTTAATACAAAACTTTACAGTTTTATCTTCTCTTACATTTGTTATTAAATCTCTTTTAAAAATATAAATTTCATTATGTTTTTTGTCTTTAATTGAATAATTATCTATAGTAAATAATAAGTTTCCAAATTTATCTGATATGGATGTAGGATATCCCCATACAGCATTTATATTTTTACTATCATTTAAAAATTTAGGTTTAAGGTTAGGAGTATTAAATGTAATTGCACGATAATCTCCAAAATACCAATTATAGTATTCTCTCTGAGAATAGAGACTTGAAGTGAATAAGATTATTAAAATTAATTTTAACATAAATACCTTGATTATACTGCAAATTTAAAAAATAATTATTTAAAATAAAAATTTATTTTGTTTCTAAGTTTTTTTTTTTTTTATAGGTTTGCATAAGTTTTTTTTAAAATATTAAGGAGTTTTTATGTTTAAATATCTAATAATTTTCTTATTATCTGTATCGTTTTATTCGCATGCAGAATCTCAGGGAATATATTGTCAAGGTGATCAGTACACTTATGACTATGTCAAAATATTTGTCGTTGATGGATGCAGCTTAGAAGTGGTTGTCTGTTATAGATGCTTACCAACTGGTCCGGATTTATCATTTTGGATACATGGTTGGACTGCTTTGCCTCCGTGTTCTAGTTCTTTAACACCAAGCGAAATATTTGATGAATTATCTTCTCAGATAAAAACAGAATCCTTTATTCAAGAACTCTATGATGCTTGTAATAAAGTAATGACTATACCACCTTGTGATGAAAGTGAGAGATTGCAGTTGAATTATTATGAATATATATGCTGGATGAAAGAAAACGTTGCAGGTCAGATATATTATGTAAATTGTGATTATGAAGATGTTTATTGCTATGCTCTATATGATTATTGTGTTGACTCAAATAATAAGTTACAATTTACTATTGTTAGTGGTCCATCTGTTAGTGGAAATCCTGCTAATTGCCCGAGTCTTGTTATCCCGAGCGACCCAACACCTGGTAATACTTCGAGTTGTTTTCGACTACCAACCCTTTGTTTTCCATAAAAATTTTCAAGGAGCTTCGGCTCCTTTTTTTATATATAAAAACAAATATAAATGGAGTTATAAAGAAAATAAAGAAATAGTTTTATTAAATTTGCATAAAGATTAAAAACAAAATAGAATTTTTATGATAAAATTTATTTTTCTCCTACTTATTTCTTTTAATATGGTAATATCTGCAAACGCTTATAAAATATTTGATGCAGAAGGTGATGAGCTTGATTTTGAAGATTTGATAGAGCAATCTCTTGAAAATGAAATCATCTTATTTGGCGAATTACACAACAATCCTATTAGTCACTTTTTACAAATTAAGCTACTAAAAAACATATATGCCGAGGATAAAACACTTAGCATAGGTGCTGAAATGTTCGAGGCAGATGACCAAATTGTAATTGATGAATTTCTTTCTGGTAAGATAAGAATGAAAGACCTTGAGAAAGAAGCTAAAACTTGGAATAATTTTAAAACTGATTATTCAATGATTTTAGAGTTTGCAGAAAAGCATAATTTAAAATTTATAGCAAGCAATATACCAAGACGTTACGCTTCTTTACTTGCTCGAAATGGCGAAGAAGCACTTAATGAAATAGATGAACTTGGTAAAAGATTTATCTGTCCTTTACCTATGGAATACAACCCCGAATTACCAGGATATAAGTCTATGGAAGGTATGGGAGCAGACCACGGAATGCCTCATATTGCTCAATCCCAAGCTATTAAAGATGCAACTATGGCGTATTTTATTGATAAGAATTTCAATAATAGATTTTATCATTTAAACGGTGCATACCACTCAAATAATTTTGAAGGAATTAATTGGTATTTAAAAAGAATAAATCCTGATTATAAAATTCTAACTATAACTTGTGTAGAGCAAGAAGATGTTGATGATTTGAAAGAAGATAATTTTGGTTTAGCAGATTTTATTATTGTAATTGATTCAGATATGACAAAGAGTTATTAATAATTAGAAATAAACATGAAAGTACTTTTATTTATCGTAAGTTTAACTCTATTTATTTCTTGGTTTTATTATCAGAATAATAGAGTTGTATCAAGTTCTGATGCTCCTGAAGCGATTGGACCATACTCTCAAGCAATTTTAGCTGATAATACTTTGTATTTATCTGGGCAGATAGCAATTAACCCTAAGACAAAAATGTTAATTGAATCGACAGTAGAAGATGAAATGAATCAAATAATGGCTAATCACAAAGCTATTCTTGATAAAGCTAATATGAATTTTTCTAACATAGTGAAAGCAACAGTTTACTTGAAAAACATGGAAGATTTTGCTGAATTTAACAAAGTTTATGCAGAGTATTTCCCTACTAATCCACCAGCAAGAGAAACTGTTGAAGTCAGTCGTTTACCAAAAAACGCCAACATCGAAATCAGTTTTATCGCTGTGAAATAAAATTGCCTCTACTCCTTATATCCAGATTTAATATGTAAATCTCTTTGTGGGAAAGGTATAGTTATATTATTCTCTCTGAATCTTTTGTCAATTTCAAATCTTAGACTGCTTTGTATCATTCTTGATTCGAAAGCATGGTTTGTCCAAAAATATAAATTGAAGTAGAGTCCGGAATCTCCAAAGTTATTAAATTCAACTACTGGTTTTGGATCTTTTAATATTTGTTCATTTCCTTTTGATACTTCTAACAATATTTTTTTTACTAATTCTAAATCAGAACCATAAGCAACTGAAACATTTACAAAGAATCGAGTTGTCTTATTGTTATAACTCCAATTTGTTACATTTTCTGTTATGAATTTTGAATTAGGAATTATCATTATTATATTATCTCTTGTCTCTATTTTAGAAGTTCTTAGTCCTATTTCAATTATTTGACCATATTGTCCATCTACTACTACTACATCATTTAACTTGATAGACCCTTCAAATAGTAGTATTAAGCCAGAAACTAAATCGTTAAATGTATGTTGCAATCCTAATCCAACACCTACTAATAAGGCAGCCGACCCTGCTAATAATATTGTTACACTTATTCCGGCAGCTTCTAATCCAAGCACTAATCCTATTGTCCATAATACATAAGAGGTTAATCGGTAAACTGAGTATTTTTTATACTCTTCTACTTCGCCTTTTTTTGCATTCATGATTACTCGTTTTAGAACAATTCTTACTAAAGTAGTGATTACGATTACTACTATAAATGCTAAGACATTAGATACTGAAAAGGAAAAATTATTAAATGAAAAAATCTCAAATGCGAGAAATTCTTGAAACGTCATATTTTGCTTGATTTAATTTTCAATTAACAAAATTACAAAAAAAAATGAAATATTGTAAATTAAAAATATTTTTATTTCATTAAATTCTTATTAAATTTGTAAAAAATTAATTGAGGAATCTTATGTTTTCTAAAATACTCAAATGGGTAGGTATTGTTGTAGGTGGATTTATATTAATATTTGCTGGATTTATTACTTATGTGAACTTGGCTCTGCCTAATATTGAAGCTGAGGATATTACTGTTGATGTAACTCCTGAGAGGATTGTAAGAGGAGAGTATTTATCACATCATGTAATGGCTTGTTTTGATTGTCATTCTAAAAGACAAACAGATGTTTATTCTTTTCCTACTGATGATGATTACTTAGGTGGTGGTGCTGTTGCATTTGATAAAAAGTTAGGTGTTAATGTTGGCTCTTTTTATCCAGCAAATTTAACTCCATTTAATTTAGTCGATTGGACAGATGGAGAAATATATAGAGCTATAGTGAATGGAGTTGGAAAGAAGGGTAATGCTCTTTTTCCAGTAATGCCATATATGAATTATAGTAAATTAGCTAAAGAAGATATTTATTCAGTTATTGCTTACTTGAGAACTTTAGAACCAGTTGAAGCGGACTCACCTGAGTCTGAGGTTACGAGTTTTCCTTTTCAAACTGTTATGAAATTATTTTTCCCTCAAGATGCTCAACATCAAGATATTCCTTCTAAAAATGATGTTTTAAAATATGGAGAATATATTGCAACTGCTGCTTCTTGTTCAGATTGTCATACTCCAATGAGTGGTGGTAAACCTGTTGCTGATAGTGCTTTTGCAGGTGGATTTGAATTAACAACGATTACTGGTAAAAAAATTCAATCTTCAAATATTACTCCTGATAAGGAAACTGGAATTGGGAATTGGTCTAAAGAATATTTCTTGAGTAGATTTGCAGAATATAGAGATTCAACTATGCAAAATAGAAAATTAACCGATTCTGATTTGCATACTGAAATGCCTTGGATACAATATTCAGGGATGACTGACGAAGATATAAATGCAATATATACTTATTTAATGAGTCTAAAAGCAATTGAGAAAAAAATTAACAAAGTTAACTATTAATTTATGAGAATTGTTTTTTCCTGTGGCGATGTTAATGGAATTGGCTTAGAGATATTTTATAAGTATTTTAAAAACAATGTTAAAACTGAAAATGAATTTGCAATAGTTTGTAATGAAAAAACTTTATTTGAGTATTTTCAAAAGTTAGATGTTGAGTTTGAAATTAAAAATACGAGTTTACTTATTAATGATAATTTAATAAGAATAGTTGATTGTGATATTTATTCTGAAGTTGAGTTTGGTAAAATCAGTAGTGAATGTGGCAAGTTAGCTATAGAATCTATTGAGAAAGCATCCTTGCTTTGTAAAAACAAGGAATATGATGCGGTTGTAACTCTTCCAATTCAAAAAGAATCTATGTATCTTGCTGATTGGGAATTTACTGGACATACTGAGTTTTATAATAAATATTATCAGAAATCTAATACTCAAATGATGTTGTTTAGTGGTGATTTAAGGGTTGTACCTTTAACTATTCATGTCCCTTTGAAAGATGTCTCTTCGCTTTTAAGTATTGATAGTATTGTAAATAATTTAGTTGAATTAAATGATTCTTTAAAATTAAACTTTAATATTGATAATGCAAAGATTGCTGTACTTGGTTTAAATCCACATGCTGGTGAGAATGGAAGTTTTGGAGATGAAGAGATAAAGATAATTCAACCAGCGATTGATAGAGTTAGAAAGTTAGGCGTAGATGTTTCGGGACCTTTCCCTGCTGATGGCTTTTTTGGATTTGGTGAGTTTAAGAATTATGATGGGATTTTATCAATGTATCATGACCAAGGGTTAATTCCTCTGAAATTATTTGCAGAAGGTGGAGGGGTTAATTTTACATCAGGTTTAGAAATTATTAGGACTTCTCCAGATCATGGAACTGCAATGGCGATAGCTGGTAGGAATAAAGCAAATGAGAAAAGTTTAAAAGAATCGATTGAAAGTGCAATTGAAATAGTAAATAATAGAAGCAAATATGATTGAGAATTATAAAATACTAAATGATGCTAAGATACTAATTGTAGATGATATTGCTGATAATATCAAGTTATTAGGGCAAAATTTAAAGAAATATGGGGTTAATATATCTATTGCGAGTAATGGTTTACAAGCAATAAATATTACCAATAAAATCAAACCAGATTTGATTTTGATGGATATTAGTATGCCAGAGTTAAACGGATTAGATGCAACAAAGATAATTTTAGCTAATGAAGAGACTAATCATATTCCAATTATATTTTTAACTGCATTAGCTGCTGAAGATGATATAATTAAAGGTTTTGAAATCGGTGGTGTGGATTATGTTACTAAGCCATTCAATGCAAAGATTTTGCTTCAAAGGATTAAAACACATCTTCAAATAAAATTTCAAAAAGATAGAATTGCAGAGCAAAATTCTAAACTAAAATTAGCAGATATTGAGAAAAATAAATTTTTATCTATAGTATCTCACGATTTAAAATCTCCTTTTACTGGTATTATTGGTCTTATGCAAATTATTAATGACGAGTATGACACTTTAGATGATGAAACAAAGAAAGAGTATATTCATTCAATTAATGAATCTATTAAAAATCAATTTGAATTTTTAGATAATTTATTAAGTTGGAGTAAGATTCAATTTGGTAAAGCTCAAGTTAATAAAATGGACTTAGATTTGAATTTATTAATTGATAGAATTTTTAATTTACTTCAACTGAATGCAGATTCTAAAGAAATTAGTTTAGTAAAAGATATTAAAGCAAGTAATATTTATGGCGATGTAAATATGCTTTATTCTGTTTTTCATAATTTAATTACTAATTCTCTAAAATTCACAAGTGAGAAAGGTAAAATTACTTTCAAATCTGAAGAAAAAAATGATAAAGTTATCCTTAGTATTAAGGATGATGGAATTGGAATGAATGAAGTGATAAAAAATTCTTTATTTAAAATTGATGAAGTTCGTTCTAGACCTGGAACTAATGAAGAACCTGGCACTGGGCTTGGTTTGATACTTTGTAAAGAAATTATTGAACAACACAAAGGTACTATTAGAGTTGAAAGTGAAGAAGGTGTGGGTTCTGAATTTATTATTGAATTACCTATTAATAATCAATGAAAAAAACATTTAAAAAAATAGCTTTATTTACAAGTGGTGGTGATGCACCTGGTATGAATGCTCATATTAGAGCAATTGTAAGAACCTGTATTGCTCGTGGAATTGAGCCAATAGGTATTTTTAATGGATATCAAGGAATGATTGAAGGTCGCTTTGTATCTTTGAATAGAAAAGCAACTGTAAATCTAATAGATGAAGGTGGTACTTATTTAAAGACTTCTCGATCGGAAGAGTTTAAGACACCCGAAGGACGTGAGAAAGCATATCAGAATTTGGTAAAATTTGAAATTGATGGTGTGATTGCTTGTGGTGGTGATGGTACTTTAAGAGGTGCTAATTTACTTTATAAGGAATATGGAGTAAATATAGTAGGAACTCCAGGGACCATTGATAATGATTTATATGGAACATATTATACAATTGGCTTTGATACTGCATCTAATACTGCAGCCGAAGCAATAGATAGGATTAGAGATACTGCCGATTCACACGGAAGAATATTTATAATAGAAGTGATGGGACGACACGCAGGGCATATAGCTATGGATGTTGGTATTTCGTGTGGTGCTGAATTAATTTTAGTTCCAGAAAAAGCATCGGATATCGCTGATTTATATGCTACTATTAATAGAATGGGTGAACATACTCGTACTATAATTATAGTTGGAGAAGGTGGGCAATATGAAGGTGCGGTTGATTTGGCAACAAGATTGAAGATAAATTTTAATGTAGATGCTAAAACAACTGTATTAGGTCATATTCAAAGAGGTGGAAGTCCTACTGTTAGAGATAGAGTATTGGCAAGTCATCTTGGGATGGCAGCAGTGGATTCCTTATTAGCTGGACATAGTAATGTAATGGTAGGTAGAGTGTATCATAATATAACTCATACTCCTTTACCTGAAACTTGGGAAAAGAAGAAAAAAATACAAAATTATTTATATCAATTGGCTGAATTATTATGAAAAAAGTATTAATATTTGGATTTTTACTAATCTTATCTTCATGTGCTACAGATATTTATAAGTTAAATAGGTTTAATAATTATGAAGAAATAGTGTATGGAGTTGTTATGAGTGGATATAATTCAGTTTATACTACTGATGATAATTCAATTGAATTAACAGATACTGCAAGTACGGCCATTGCCTTACCTGATGAAACACAAATGCAATGGGATTTTGGGGTTGATTTTTCTAACAATGTGATTTTAGATGTATTTTTGCGAACAACTTCGTCAGATTATTATACAAATAGTAATAATATTAATATTAATATTAGATTTGATTCAGAGAATAGCACATTGTCAATATATGAGAATACAAAATTAGTAAAAAGTCAAAAATATAATTATAATAATGAACTAAAAAGAATAAAAATTGATGATTATGAAAATAAAATTAAAGTTTCAATCGATTGTGACGATGTAATATACCATACAACAAATTTAGCAAACACAGAATATCTAATATTTAGGAATAACAAGTTAGATACGATTAAAGTTAGTGCTATAAGTGCCTTAGCATATTTAAAGAAAGTTCTTTAATAGTTTATTAAAAAAAAACTAAAAAAAAACTAAAGTATTTTGGAATTTAGTCGATAATTATTTTAGATTTGAGGAAAATTTGTTGGCAGGACGCCCCATTGTCGAAATTATAATACACGGAGGTTATTATGCCAACAGCTATTTCTGGTGGTGGAAGGATACGTACGAATATCCCAGCTCAAAATTCGTATAATGCATTAATGATAGCATCTAATAAGATAGCTACATCTCAGTTACGTTTGTCAACTGGTAAGAGAATTAACTCTGCTGCAGATGATGTTTCTGGCTATATTACATCTCGTAATTTATTAGCAAGAAATTCAGCACTTAAAGCAGCGTTAAATTCAACAGGAGATGCTAAAAACGTTACTGCGATAACTCAAGACTCACTTGATAATATCAATAATTTATTGATTGATATTAAAGAAGCTGCAGCAATTGCATCATCAGGTGCCTTAGGTACAGATGAGAAAGTTGCCTTAGCAAAAGGTGCGTTCAGATTATCACAACAGATTCAGTTTATTACTGATTCTACAGTATTCGGTGGTCGTCAGTTATTATGGGGTAATTACTCAGGTGATTGGACAATCGGTTACTATGCTGATGATACATTATTAGAAATCGATGTTGACCTAACAACAGGTAACGCAGATTATAATGTAGCTTCAGGTGATTTTAACTTGAATGCAACAACAGCTGCAACAGCTCCAGGTGGGAATACTAGCACATTCGCTGGTGTAACTGGTCTTAATTTACAATCGTTAAATGATGTTAGCGAAAGTGATTTGGGTATTTTTGGGGTTACTCAAGTAAAAACCACAATTACAAGTTTAGCTGAAGCAATCGACAACGTTAATAAAGTGGCGTCGTATTTAGGGGGTATCCAAGTAAGATTGGACTCTCAAGCTGAATTGCTTAATTCGCAAATTACAAACTATAGTGCAGCTATCTCTAGAATTGAAGATGCTGATGTGGCTGTTGAACAACTAGATTTAGTGAAACAACAGTTCTTACAACAAGCTTCTACAATATCTTTATCTCAAGCAAATCAAACTCCAAGTAACTTCTTACAGTTATTTAGATAATTTGAATTTGTAGCTGTCATTAGTATGATATTTTATCAGGGAGAGCTAATTACTCTCCCTGATATTTAAAAAGAATATTTAAAAATTAGGATTTTATCTTTATGTCTAATGCAGCCCAAAAACTTGCAGCAAGTAGAGCTTATGGTGGTGGAGATGGTAGAAAACTACCTTCTTACATTGAACAAGAAGTTATGTCTTGGAGCAAGGAAAAAATTATTTTGAAAATGTATGATCTTTTTATTGTTTCTTGTAAAAGAAATGATACCTCGAAAATGAGTAAAGTATTAGTAGAATTAATGGGTTCTTTGAATTTTGAAGTCGGCGAAATTTCTACAAGACTTTACCGTTTGTATGAATATTGTCAAAGATGTATATTTCAAAAAAAATATGATGAAGCATTAAACATAATTACTGAATTAAGAAATACATGGGCTAAGACATTTGATTTAGAATCTTAATTGTTGGAATGATTTTTGCTTTAGATATAAGAAAAACGGTTTAGAAAATTATGGCAGATATTTTTAATGTTGGAGGGAGTAACTCTGGTAACTCTCAATTAGATCAGCTTGTTGCTGCGTATAAAGCTACGCAACAACCTCAAGTTGACAGATTACAACAGAAAAAAAATACTTTGGAGAAAAGTTCTTCTTATTATACTAATTTAAACTCAAGACTAAACAGTATGGTTAGTCAACTTGATAGATTTAATGGTGATGACATTGCTGAAAATTTTTCATCAAAAAAAGTTACATCAAGTGCGTCTGATTTTGTTACTGCTTCAGCTACGGATAGTGCTGTTGACGGAATAAATACTGTAAAAGTTAATAGGTTGGCTTCAACTGATATTTTAATTTCTTCTAGAAAAAATATTGAAGATAGTTTTAATCTCTCTGGAAGTAAGTTAATCGAATTTAAAGTTAATGGTGAAAATAAAACTGTAACAATTGAATTTGATGGGACTGAAAATAATTCAGAAGCTTTAGCTAAAATAGTTGAAGCAATAAATGAAACAGAAGATTTAGCAATCACGGCTGGTAAAGTTAATGATACTACTACAACTACAAGGTTAACTTTAAGAAGTGATAATCCAGGAATGGATAATAAAATTAATTTTGTCGATTCAGATGTTTTTGCTGCTTTAGGTTTTACAAGCGAAGCATTAAAACCAGAATCTTCAAATAGGACTTTATCAACTGCAACAAGTGCAGGTTATAAGCTAGTTGACTCTGCTGAGTTGAGTTCTAGTGCAACTGTGAATGGAGTTGATATTACTCGAAATTCAAATACTTTAACTGATGTTCTTACAGGAGTTACTTTTAATTTATCAAAAGTACAAACAGAAGATGACTCAGAAGTAATATTAACTACCGATGTTAATACTGAAAGTGTTGAAGGATTTATACAACCATTTATTGATAATTTTAATAATTTAGTTAGGTTTTTAAATTCTGATAAAAATCAATTACGTTCAGATTCTTCGGTAAGTGGATTAAGATTTAGTTTGCGTTCATTATTAACGCAAGAAGTTACTACAGCAAAGGAAGGCAATCCTAAATATTTAACGAATATTGGGATAAAAATAAGCAGTGATGGAACACTTTCAATTGGTGACAAAGAAAGACTTTCTGAATTGCTCAAAGAAGACCCCACAAAGGTTTCTGATATTTTTCTTTCTGAAGAGGGTTTTGTCAATAGAGTTAAGGAAAGTGTTAATCGTTTAAAAGGTGATGATGACCTAATTAAACAAAAAACACTTGATATGGCTACTCAAATTGACAGCCAACAGGATAGAATAGAGCAACTACAGTCAAGAATAGATAGACAAGCAGAATCACAGAGAAATCAATATCAAAGATTATTAGAAACATATTATAATGCTCAAGCTCAATATAATTCTTTTAATTCTTTTATTAATACCTCTCAACAATTCTGATAAAGTCTGATTAATTTATACTGCAGAGGTTTCAATGATAAATGCTGTAAAAAATATTAGTAGCGATGTTAAAACTAATTTGGGTGGATTTAAAACCCAGTTGGATGCTGATGGCAAAAAGAATCAGCAAAGTATAATTGAGTTCTCTAAAAAGATTCAAAAAGAAAAGATAACTGCAGATGATAAAAAACTTCAAGTAGATTATTCTAAGTTTGAAAGTGAAGTTAAATCTTTTCTGAAAGAAAATAATCTTGCTATTGAATTTGCTATTGATGAAGATACTAAAAAAATGGTAATGAAATTGATTGATGAGAAAACTAAAGAAGTTGTAAAGCAATTTCCTTCTGATATTTCTCTTCATATTGCTAGGATATTATCTAATGCTTTGGAAATTGGTAATATTACCAATACAAGAGTTTAGAGTAAAATGAGATATTTATGGATGAACTTTTAGTAGAAATTGAAAATAAAAATGAATTGATTGAGTCAATATTAGAAAAACCAAACTCTCTACATTTGGAAGATATTGAGAAAATCAATAATTTGTATTCTGAAAAGAAACAATTATTAAATAGAATCATCACTCTTAATGGAAAAAATGAATTTTTGATGACTGGTGATGAAAATTTAAAAAGAAAATTGAACCTTTATCTTAGTAAAGATAAAGAATTGTTAGACAAACTTAACGGTAAGGTTAAGTTGCATGCTGGACTTGTAAGAGATAGTTCAACAAATAAAAAATTATTAATATACTCAAGAGTATAAAAATGAATATAAATTCGATACATAAAAATGCAAACATATATCACAAGAGTGATAGCAAAGGCAAAAATTCTATTAATTCTTCGGATAACGCTGTGAGATCTAATTCAATTATTGACAAAGTAGAAATATCTTCTGAAGCTAGAAGATTGGGTTCAATTCAAAATAAAATTGACCAAGGTTTTTATGATAGACCAGAAGTTATTCGTCAGGTAGCATCTAATTTGAGTAATGATTTATAAGTCTTTACAATAGATAGGCATATTTAACAAAGAGCGACTATATTTTAGTTGCTCTTTTTTTGTTAATTTTTTATTTAAATAAAATGTTTTTATCTTTGTAATATATTTTTCAAACATTTAGGAAACTTATGTCAGTAGCAAAAAGCGGCGATACAGTAAAAGTACATTATACAGGAAAATTAGCAGACGGAACAGAATTTGACTCTTCTGTTGGTGCTGAACCATTAGAATTTGATTTAGGTGCAGGTCAAGTTATTGAAGGATTTGAAAATGCAATTATCGGGATGAAAGAATCTGAAAGTAAAACTGTGGTAATACCAGTAGATCAAGCTTATGGTCCAATCAATGAAGATTATGTTTTGAAAGCACCTCGTGATAAAATGCCTCCTGATTTAGATCCATTTGTAGGTCTTCAATTATTAATGCCTGTTCCTAATTCTGAGCCAGTTCCAGTAACTGTTACAGAGTTTAATGATGAAGAAGTAACTTTAGATGCAAATCATCCATTGGCAGGTAAAGAGTTAACTTTTGAATTAGAGTTGGTTGGTATATTATCTATGTGATTTTAAAAGTATTTGTATTTATATCTATACTTTTCTATCACTTTACCAGATTTGTCTTTTTTAGTTTCTAATAAGATTAAGCCATTTTCATCATAATTTGTTTGTTGACTGTGGCTTAATTCTCCATTTACATCATAAGATATTAACTCTATTTTTTGATTAGAATATACTAATGAGTCTTTTTTTAGTAATCTTCCATCTGAATTATCTTTGACTGATATTGAATTTAGTTCACCATTGTTGCCATAGTTATAATCATAACTTTTGCTTTCGTTTAATCCATTTTTTTTCTGGATTACTTCTTCTGAAATATTACCTAAATTATCATATTTGATTTTGCTCTTCTCTTGGAGTTCGCCATTTTTATCAAATTTCTCTATTTCATAGATTTGACCTTCGCTATTTTGTTTATACTTTTTATTATAAATAGTTGCGGTATCACCATTTGTTTTGTATTCTATAACTTCTTCTATTTTAACTTTTCCATCATACTCATAGTTTGATTCTGATTTTTTATTAGACTTTTCGTCAAATAATATATATGTGATTAGTTCGCCATTAATATTGTAATGCTTTTCAAATACTATACTTATTTCGGCATCTGTTTGTGAATCAACTAAGTATTTAGTTTGAGTTTTTACTTGTTTTACTTGGTTTGGGTCAGTAAAAGGGTTACTAAATTCTCCACAAGAATTTAGCAAAAATAGAAAAATTAATATTGAATATAGGTTTTTCATAACACAAATTAAGAAATTATTTTAAAATAAAAAAATATTTTTTAAAATGTTATTTTATCCGTAGTTTAGCAACGAATTAAGCTCCTAATTATTATACTATCAATTCAAAAATAATACATATCGATATGGATGCCTATTTTGCTTCGATTGAGCAAAGAGATAATCCCGCACTTCGTGGTAAAGCAATAGCCGTTGGTGGCTCTGAACGTCGTGGAGTAGTCTCTGCTGCAAGTTATGAAGCTCGTCCATTTGGAGTGCGTAGTGCCTTGCCTGGGGCTGTCGCTAAACGATTGTGTCCTGATTTGATTTTTGTTAAGCCAAGATTCGATATTTATGTTCGAGATTCTAAAATAGTAATGAATATCTTTAGACAATATACTGACTTAGTAGAGCCAATGAGTCTTGATGAAGCTTATCTTGATGTTACTGATTATTGCTTAACTAATAATACCACAGCTTATAAAGTTGCTAAATTAATTCGTGCTAAAATTTTAAAAGAAACAAACTTAGTTGCTTCGGCTGGTGTTTCTTTTAATAAATTTTTAGCTAAAATTGCTTCTGACTTTGATAAACCAAATGGACTTTTTGTTATTCAACCTAAGGATGCAGATAAATTTATTGATTCTTTGCCTATTGAAAAAGTGCCTGGTATTGGTAAAGTTACTGCTTTAAAAATGAAAGAACTTGGTATTGTTACTTGCTTAGATATTAAGAAAAATGATGTTTCTTTTATGGCTAATCATTTTGGGAAATCTGGGATTTATTTCTATGATTTACTTCATTTGAAAATTCATCCACCTGTTGTAAGTAGTAGAATTAGAAAATCTATTGCAGCCGAGAGAACATTTGGTGAAGATATAAACGATATTGAAATAATGAAAAGTAAGTTAAAAGAAATTGCTGAAAAACTTACAAGTTCAATGATTAAAAAAGATATTGCCGGAAAGACAATTACATTAAAAATTAAATATCATGATTTTAATATAAATACGAGGTCTAAAACTATTACTCAGTTTGTGAATGATCAAGAAAGTATTTACGAAACTGCCAAAGATTTACTCTATACTCCTGTAAAACCATTTAAACCAGTGAGATTGTTGGGCATATCTATCTCGAATCTTAATACTGCACAAAAGGATATTAATTACTTGCAGTTAAAATTGGATATTTAATTAGCTTTTCTGAATATACTTGGAGTCTAATATCTATATTTTTAAGTGTATTGAATCTATAGTAATAATTTCAAATTTAAAATTTATTTGTCCATCCCAAAATTTGCAGTTTTTGCAGTGAAATCGGTGTTTTTTTTGTTTTTGTAGGGGAAATTCATGAATTTCCCTTACGCTTACATTTTTTTTTGCAGTATTTATAGTTTTTGAAAGAACTGGGTTTAGAATTACGTTTGTCATATTTTAGAGATTCTTCGCATTCGCTCAGAATGACGTTGAGTTTTTTATGGATTCCACGCTTTGCTTTGAATGACCTATTTTTGCAGAATAGTGCAGTATTTGCAGTTTTTGCAGTGATATTTGCCAATTCTGAGAAACCCCATCTAAATCTTCCCCATGGGGAAGACTTGTAATACATAGAGTTATTTCATTTTTGCAGTATTTGCAGTAAAATCGGTGTTTTTTTTGTTTTTGTAGGGGAAATTCATGAATTTCCCTTACGTTTACAATTTTTTTTTGCAGTATTTGTAGTTTTTCAAAGAACTGTGTTTAGAATTACGTTTGTCATTTTTTAGAGATTCTTCACTTCGTTCAGAATGCCGTAGAGTTTTATTTGGATTCTACGCTTCGTTCTGAATTACAAGACCAAAGATTCTTTACATTCGCTCAGAATGACAAGTGCGAAATTAATGGTTAAATAGTTTTTTTAAAGATTTTTATTTTAGAATTATTTAAATTTATTTTTAAAGATATTTAGTTAGTTTCTGTGAGAAATATTTTTTTCGCTCTGATTGACGTTGAAGAAATAAAGGAAAACTTGCATCGCATGACAAAAAAAAACCTGCAATTAGATTGCAGGTTTTTGAAAAGTAAAATTTAATAAATTAGATTATTTTGTAATAACTAATTTATTAGTAACAGACTTATCACCAACATATAAAGTATAATAATATACTCCAGATGACATATTAAGTTTGTCTGAATCTATTTTTAATGAATATGTACTTGGAGATGTTAAACCTCTATTCATTTCAAATATTTCATTTCCAGTCATATCTGAAATCACGATTCTAACTTCAGATAATTTATTGATAGTATAGCTTATTGTAGTTATATCATTAGTTGGGTTTGGTGAGTTAGTTAATTCAAACTCGTTTCTTAAACCTTCTACAGATGAAATAATTCCACTTGTTTTTACTGTCAAAGAAGCAGATGATGAAGTTACATCACCACAATCATTTGTTGCTACGCAATAGTATAGACCTTCATCACTTTTTTGAGCATTAGTGAATGATAAAGAAGCATCTGTGCTTAAAACTGTTACAGTATTGCTACTTTTAAACCACTCGTAAGTAACACCATTTGGATTAGAAATCACAATTGTCATTTCACCATTATCATTTTCATCAATTTCAGTAGCTGCAGGTTGAGTTGCAATAACTGGAGCAGTATTTAATGTTAAGCTTCCTTCGTTAGAAGCTAATTTTAAATTACCTGGATTCACTGTAACTTCTACGTAAACATTTGCTAAAGTTAATGTTGCAGATCCAGTTAATGTAGCCGAATTAACACCATTGTACTCAGGGCCTTCTAATTTCATACCATTAGCATACCATTGGTAAGCTGTGATAGTACCACTATTAGTAGCTACTACATCTGTTGTAAATTCAAAATTATCACCAGTACAAACAGTTATATCAGCAGGATGAGTAGTGAAATTAGCAGAAGGAGCTTCATTTACTGATACTGTAGCAGAGTTTAAAGTACCACAATTACCAACTAATTTTACCCAATAGTTACTTGCAAAGTCACTTTGTGTTATATTTTTAATATTTAAGTAAGATGAATTAGCACCTTCATATTTTTCGTCATCTACAAGAGGAGTAGTACCTTTATACCATTGAGCAGTAACTCTATAGTAAGGAGGTGTTTTACCTTGGATATTAGCTTCAACATATAAAACAGCATTACCATTTAAGTTTGCAATTACAGTTTTAGGTTGAACAGTAATAGAAGGCGCTTGAAGTACATACAAAGTCGCTTCTTTTGTCCAAGTAGTATCACCTGCACCTGCTGCAGTAATTGCACATTTGAATAAACCTGACATTTCATATTCAAGAGGACCTAAATTTAGTCCTGGGAATGTTTGACCTAATAGTGGTTCTCCATCTTTAAACCATTGGTAGTTAGGAATGATTCCGCTTGTAGCAGTCGCTAAAGTAGAGAAATATCTACCTTGCGTACCATAACAATCATAAATATCATTTGGCTCTTCGATTACAGTAACTTCAATAAGTGGATTATTAAATCCAACAAAGAATTCTTTTCTTTCATTACCAAAGAAATCAAATTTTTCACATTCAATAAATATTTCACCTAAAGGACCATTAGGGTCAAAAAGTGGATCATTAAATACTAATTCTGGAGTAAATTCTTTAGGACGTAAAGAACCATCCTCTAAGAATTCAACATCTACAGAAGCAGAGTTTGCATCACTATTAGATGCAGTTCTATAGTCATTAATTGTATATAAATTAGGTCCATTCCAGTTTGCAATATATGGGCCACTAGATTTTAAATTATTCTGATTTGATGTCCATATAGGTCCGCCCATATTTGTACCCTTTACAACTACACCGCCACCTGAGTTAAGTAACATATTTCTAAGTAAAGTAGTACCAGCATTAGAACCACCATCTACTTTGAATGCAAAGTTATTTGGAGAATTAACGGCTACTGAATTATAACAGAAAAATAGACCAGTAGCTGTATTTTTTTCACTTCCAGAGTTATCTGTTTTAATTCCATTTATATTTTCACCTCTAACTCTATTGTTAGCAACATAACCAGAACTTCTATCAGCAGCTAATCCAGCATATTCTTTAGAAGGGTCACTTGAGTTTACATCAATCAAATTGTTATATACTTTAGCATTTGTTCTTTTTAATTCGATACCATTGCCATCTTCAACTTCTAAAGTATTTTTTTCTGCCCATAAATATTTACTATCTGAACCAGAACCTTCATATAAAATGGCACTTTTTCCAACATTATAATTACCATTACCAATTTTAACTTTATTTTTGCTGATTTTTCCTTTACCAACACTATATGCTTCGATACCAGTAACATCAGTAACATTTTCAATTGTATTTTCATTTATAATAACTTCATCATCAACATCTGTGTTGCTATGCTCTACAACAACTAATGATGGACCAGGATCATTACCATTACCTTTAAAACCAGATAAAGAATTTCCAGAAATAGTTGTTCCGTTTTCAGAATAAATTACATTAGCATTTGATCTTTCAATGTTTGAAGTAAATATATTATCTCCAATGATTGCACTGTTATTATAATTGGAACAATTATAAACTGAATTTGATGCGTAAATTGAATAATAGTATTGATTGTTGAACATATTATCAGAAATATTTAATAATCTATCACAAACTTCATAACTGCTTAAATATAATCCATACCATCCTCCATCTATACTATTATTAATAATTGAAACATTATTAATATCAAAGCCATAAACACCATAGATATTTACATAAGTTGATTCATTAGGGTCAAATGTAGGCATTTTTATTATACAATTTTCTACTAATAAATTCTCACCATAACTAAAGTATATAGCTCCAGCTTCATAAGGATCATTTATAATATCCACTTCAATTTCAATATTTTTAATTGTAATATTACTATAACCATCAAAATAAAAAGCATAATTTGAATTAAAACCATAGCCAGTACCTTGATCAATATTAGAATTTTCTTGGCTTCCATAATACATATTACCATCAGCTATCCAATCAAAAACCACTTCTCCCGAAGCATTTGGAAATTTTTGAAAAGTGATACTACCTAATTGTTCCTCAGTGTTTTCCTCATAATAATCAACATAGTGTACAAAAGAAATTGATTCAGTATATGTACCAGGACGTAAGTTAAAAATTACATTACCAGTAGGGTAACCACCAGCATTCATATAATTATTTAAAGAAGTAATGTCTTCAAAGTCATCACCACTTTGACCAACCGAATATGTACCAGCTTCTAAAGCAGGATTTACATAAGCTGTTGATGTAACTGTTGTAGAATATTGCCCAAACTCTAATCCTCCATTAGGATTACTTATTGTAGCATAAACTTCATAAGTAGATAGAGGAGTTTTCTTAGAAAATTGGAATGACCCAATTTCAATATCTTCACTATTATAAGAAGTTATACTACCACTATAATTATATGTCAATTCTTTTACTCCATCTACATATAAATCAATATCAAATGATTGCAATTCATCTTGCCCATCATTATATACTGATACTGTCATCGAAGATTGGCTATTTCCATCTATTTTATTAGGTAGCATTACTTCGTAAATCGAAACATTGATGTCATAACCTGAAGATTTTGCATCATTTGAAGCAGCAAAGAATGTTATCAACATTAATATAAGGGTTGAACTTAACTTTAAGTACATTTTGATATTCCTTAATGGTTTATAAATAATTTCAAAAATAATGATTTTTTTTTAATAAAAAAAATTTATAAGTAATTATTAATTATTTGTTTTAAAAGTGTGTTCCGACTGAAAAGTATATTAATATTGGGCTTCTAACTACTCCATTTGGTTCTGATATGAAGTAAAAGCTTCTTCCTGACCCTAAAACTAATGGTCCGATAGGTGAATCAAGCTCTATAGCTGATCCAATTCCGTTTCTTAGACTTGATAAACGAATAGTTTCAGGACTTAACCATACTGAGCCAATATCATACCTAACTGAAAAGTATGTGTCAAAAAATATTTTAAATGGAGATTTGTATTTGATAGCAAGTCCAGAGTTAAAGTATTGTCTTCCTCTTTGGTCAAATTCACGTAATCCATAGAAGTTACTTTGACCACCTATGCTAAATTGCTCTGGAAGAGGTAGTAAGTTATCTGCTACTCCAAAATGAATCTTAGGTATAATTGTAAATCTATAAAAACTTATATTTTGTCTAAAATTAATTTGAGTTTTGATAAATTTAGCTCTTTCATCAGTTGATAAATTTGATTCTGCAGAGATAGAGAAGTAAAGTCCTTTTTTAGGGAAATAAGGGTCGTTTTCTGTATCAAGTATGCTTTCTAATTTTAATGTAGATAAATTATAAAAGTCTGAATTTTTTGTTCTGATAAAATTAAATCTTTGTTGTTCATATCTATATTCAGCTGATAATATTCCAAATTTCCAGATTAGTGAACCTAATTTTACTTTTAAGCCGTATCGCTCTTCGTAATATTCATTTGATATTTCTCTTTGGTATTCGTCAATAGGTAAGTCGTCAACATCTCTATAAGTATAAATATCATTTTTCCTATAGTAAGCAGATATTTTTAAGTTTAATGGTGTATTTCTTATGCGTGGATTTTCTAAACTTGCATAAATTTCAGTATCTCTACCACCAAGATTTAATCTGAGTGATAAATAATCTCCATTATTGAAAATATTATTTTGATAAAACTCTGTATTTAATCGAGTTCCCCTTTCATTGTTTACATTGAATCCTATGAATATATTTTGATTTGGATTTTCTTCATAAAAAATTTTAAGTGTAATTCCTGGATTATTATTTTCAAATTGAAAGTCAACTGACTTAAAAAAACCACTGTTTTTTAAATCTTGATATGACTCAATTACATCTTTATAATTTAATATTTTATTTTCTTCAATTTTTAATTCACGCTTTACTAATCTATCAATATTTCCACCTTTAATATCAATTTTGTTTAGATTTCCTAAATCCGCAAATATCTTGATTTTATTATTTATTGAATCTATTTGAATAGATTGGATATTCGAAAAATTATATTTTTCTTTTAATTTGTTATTATAATATTCTTTTACTTTTCTTAAATTATTTTCAATTTCTAAAGTATCATTAATAATCTGCTCTTTGTTATGAAGTGAAATTAGTTTAACTTCAAATTCTTTTTTTTGATTTTGATTTAGAATAGCAAATTTATTATTAAAGATACTGCTAAGTGACTTGTTTGCTGCTATATATCCTTTAGAAATTAATGAGTCCAAATTAGAAAAGTCAAGATTATTATGGTCTCCAATATCTGGAGTAATCAAATAATCTGCTTCTTTGAGTATTGAATCTAATCTATCTTTTATTAAAATACTAACTATTTGATCAGCAATATTCCATGGCTCATTCAAATATTTGTCATCAAGTAATTTAGAAGTAGTATTTACTGCAATAATAATATCAGCCCCTAATGCTTTGGCTACATCAATTGGAACATTGCTTTTGATTCCGCCATCTACTAAATACATTGAATCTATTTTAATCGGAGGAAAACGTAATGGTATCGAAGAACTGGCTTTTATTGAGTTTATTAAATTCCCTTTTGAAAGTATTGCACTTTTGCCAGTGATTAAATCAGTAGCAACTGCTCTGAATTTATATTTTAGATTGTCAAAATTTCCATCTGAAATATATCGAGAATTCCAAAATATTTCTTTGAGCATAAAATCAAAATTATTTCCGTAAGATATAGATTTAGGTATCTCGAATACAAAATTATCAAAGTTTAATTTAATAGAGTTACGTTGTTCAAGTTGCTTTTGATACAAGAATAATTCGTTTCTTTCTACTTCGTCATTTAACTCAAAAATTTTAGAGTATTTTTCTAATTTGAATATAGAATCCATTTCAGAAGATGTATAACCTGAGCTATACATACCACCTATGATTGAACCTATACTTGTTCCAATTACATAATCAGGTTCTATTCCATTTTCTTCTAATGCCTTGATAACTCCAATTTGAGATATACCTCTTGCACCACCTCCTGATAGTACTAAAGCAATTTTTTTATCTTCAGCATTCAAGTTGAAGGTAAATAAAATGATAAATATATTAATTATTAATATCCTAATCATTAATTTCCTGAATAGACTATGTCTTCTTTTATTTGATTAACGGTTTCTTCATTCAAGAGCAGTTCAACTATAGTAAAACTAAAATCTAAAGCAGTTCCAACTCCACGAGAAGTTATAATATTGTCATAAACAACAACATTATCTTCTACATAATTATAGCTTGATAATTGACTTTTAACTGAAGGATGAGAAGTTAATACACAATTTAGATCAATTAATCTATGATTATGAAGAATTAATGGAGCTGCACAAATTGCTCCAATTATTTTATTTTCTTCATTGATTTGTTTGATTAAGTTTATCAATTCCTCATCAGAAGATAAATTTTCTACTCCAACTAAACCACCTGGAAGGACTATTGCATCTACTTCTTCGTGTGCAATAGCATTCAGTGAGTTTATATCTGGGATTATTTTTGTGCCTCTAGCACAAGTAATAATATCATCTTTGCTATATATTACAACATTCAAATCTGCTCTACGCAAAATGTTAATTATCGTGACTGCTTCTAATTCTTCACTTCCTTGAGCCAATGATATAATTATTGATTTTTTCATAATATTTTGTTTATTAAAACTAATTTCATAATTTGTAATATTAAGATTAAAATATATTAAAAGTTTATTTACAAACTGTTTTAAAAATGCAAGAGAAAATACTTCACAAAATTAAGAAATTAATTTTACCTGATTTTAATATCGGTGAAGATTTTGATTTTGTACTTATGAAAATAATACATCTAACTGAATTATTAGCTTTGACAGTATTCAGTATTATACTTATTTTAGATTTATTTATCCCCTTTAATGACTATAGCACTTGGTATTTTTTATTTGGATTTAGTCTTTCTTTAGTTTTAAAGCTAATAAACCCTACTTTAAAAGAATTAAAAGTAAATTTATTTATAATCCTTCTTTATACTGTTTGTTTATTTGCAACAATATCTGGTTCATATTTCTATATTTTTTATTTTTATTTAATATTTTATATCTTAGTTTTTAAGAAAATTAGCATATCCTTTTTTAATTTACTAATAACTATTATCATAATGCTGATTTTTTCAAATTATTTTTCTACCAAGTATTTTGGAAAATCTGATATTGTATTTGGTATTATAGTACCAAGAATCTTATTCGTTTATACCCTAATATCAATTTCTACAATAATATTATTTCATGAAGTTATTAAATTATTAAAACTTAAGATAGATTTATCTCTCCACCAGACAGGAGAATTGTCCTCGAAAGAACAGGAACAAGAACGACTGATTAAACAACTAAAAGAAGAAGCTGAAATTAATGAAAAAATCAGATTAAATTTAGAAGAATCTAAGGAATACTTCAAAAATATTATTAATAATGTGAGTGATAGTATAATATTAGTAAAAAAAGATGGTAAAATTATACTTGCTAATGAAAGTGCAATTAAGAAATATGGTTTAGATAATGATTTCTTTGAGAATAAAGTCTATTTTGACTTAATTACTCCAGAATATAGAAAAAATGTACCTCAAAGATTATTTGAAATAAAAGAAAAAGGACAACATTATTTTGAATCAGAGCATATTGATAAAAATAATGAAACATTTAATACAGAAATATCTTCAAGATATATACAATTTGAAGGTCAAGAAGTATTGATGATTATAATTAAGGATATATCTGCAAGGAAAAAGAAAGAAGAAAAAGATGAAGAAATTAAAAGCAAATTAAAACAGATGGTTGAAGATAGAACAGCTCAACTTGAAGATGCGATGAATGAGTTAAGAGTAGAAATACAAAATAAATCAAAAACTGAACAAGAATTGATGAATGCTAAAGATGATCTATTACATTCTTTAGAAGTTGAAAAAGAGTATTCTGAACTAAAAACTCGTTTTGTTGCAATGATTTCACATGAATATAGAACTCCTTTGACAGTAATATTATCAAACACTTATATTTTAGAGCATTATTTTGACAGCCAGGAAAGAGATAAATTTATGCAGAATATAGAAAGAATCCAAAAATCTGTTCAATCTATGACAACCCTTTTAGAAGATGTAATGGAAATAGGTAAATCAGAAAACCAAATTTCAAAATTAATGATTCAAAGATTTGATGTTGTTAATACTATTTGCGAGGTAATGGATGAGATTAAGTCTATAGAAAAAATAACACATAATTATATAATCAATACCAATATAAAATCACTTATAATTAATTCTGATGAGAAATTATTTTTTCATATTTTAAGAAATTTAGTTCATAATGCTTGTAAGTATTCTGAAAAAGATAAATCAATTACTTTGTCCTTGGATATAGATGGGAATAAAATGATTATCATAGTTGTTGATGAGGGGATTGGTATTCCAAATGACTCTTTGGAACATTTGTTTGAACCATTTTTTAGAAGTGATAATGTTGGAGCGAGAGAAGGTACTGGATTAGGTTTGTCACTTACTAAGAGATATATCGAAGCACTTAATGGTATAATTGAAGTCGAGTCTGTTGAAAATGTTGGATCTACATTCAAACTTACTTTACCTTTAGGCGAGTATGAAATAGTTGAGAAAGATGATAAACAACATACGTAATAATTGAATCCATATATTTTTTTTAAATCATAATTATTTACACATTATAACTCAACATTAATAAAGAATATTAACTGATTATTGTTTCTAATAGTGTCTCAATATTTTCTGTTTCATTTTAAATAAAAAGTTTTAATTTTTAAAATCTAATAAATTTAACAAAGTTATGAAGTTAATATCAATTGATTATTTGGAAATTATCAAAATCATTTGTAATTTTCGGAAAACAAAAATACTGTTAATAGACTTTTAAGGGGCTTTTAATGAATATTTTATCTACTTCATATCTTAAGAAATTTCTAATTCCAAATATAGATACCAAACAAGATTACAAATACTTGTTACTCCATCTTACAACGGCAACTGAGCTTGGAGCTATCCTAATATTCTTTTTACTCCTTGTATTAGAATTAATTATTGACAAGAACCCTATAAATATAATTCTAATTCTTATTAGTTTAGTTTATACTCTTTCTCTAAGATTTTATAATCCAAAAAATATAAATATAAAAATAAACCTCTTTATTCTTTTAATTTCTCTTGTTTGTATATATTCTTCATATATTGGTTTATATTTTTTTATATGGTTCTTGTTTTTAATGATTTATATTGCATTTCATAAAGGTTATAAAACTTCATATCTCAGCTTAGTTCTTTCATGTATAATTATTCTAATTGTGGTCAACTTTGGTGAAGTTGAATATAAGGGTGTTTTTTATAATATAAATGGGATATACTTACCAAAACTTATTTTTATTTATTTTATTGTCTCAGTTTTTACAATTATTGTAGTAAGGAATACAAGTTTATTTATTCATAACAATGCAGACTTGTCTGTAGAGCAATCTACAAAATTATTAATAGAACATGCAGAACAAGTGAAACTGATAGAGCGACTAAAAGAAGAAGCAACAATAAGAGAGAAAACACAAGAAAAATTAGAGTTTTCTAAGTTTAGATATAAAACTATTTTTGATAATGTATTGGATTATATTGTTATTCATAAAAAAGATGGACAAATTGTTGGTGCAAATAATGCTGCTATTGAAAAATATGGCTTTGATAAGAATGATTTATTTAGTTATAATAAATATGATTTTATAACTGAGAAATACTTAAAATTAAAAGATGATAGAGTAGACTTAGCAATTAGCCAGGAAAGTTTAGTTTTTGAGTCTGAACATATTGATAAAAATGGAAATACATTTAAAACTGAAAATAAATTAAAAGTAGTTGTTGTTGACAATGAAGAATATTTTGTTACAATTTGTCGAGATATCACTGATAGAAAAAAGAAAGAAGAAAAAGATGAAGAAATAAAAGAAAAATTAACTAAATTAGTAGAAGATAGAACTGCTCAACTTGAAGATGCAATGAATGAGTTAAGAATGGAAATAAAAGAAAAGTCTAAAACTGAAATCGAACTTTTGTCTGCTAAGAATGAACTTATCGAATCTTTAAAAATAGAAAAAGAATTTTCAGAACTTAAATCACGTTTTGTTTCAATGATTTCTCATGAATATAGAACACCTTTAACTGTTATTTTATCAACTTCATATCTACTCGAACATTATTTTAGAAGCCAAGATGAAGAAAAGTTTTCTAATGGACTTTTTAAAATTCAAAAATCTGTTCAATCTATGACTTTATTATTAGAGGATGTACTCAAAATAGGAAAGTCTGAAAATGACGTCTCAAAAGTTACATTTAATAGTGTTGATATAATTGATCTAGCGAATGAAATTGTAAAAGAAATCAAGTTTATTGATAAAACAAATCATAACTTTATATGTATTTGTAATTATAAAAGTTTGACTTTTAGCACTGATGAAAAATTAATGAATCATATCCTTAAAAATATAATTCATAACGCAGCAAAATATTCTGGAAAAGACACAACTATTACAATGAGTTTAGAAGTAGTAAACAACACTATGAAAATAGTCATCATAGATGAGGGAATTGGTATTCCAGAAGAAGACTTAAATCAATTGTTTGAACCTTTCTTTAGGAGCGGTAATGTTGGTGCAATAGAAGGAACAGGTTTAGGTTTATCTATTGTAAAAAGATATGTTGAGGCTCTAAATGGAAAGATAGAAGTTGAATCAGAAGAAAATGTTGGATCAACTTTTAAAATGACTTTTCCCTTAGGTGAATATGAAGTAGTTGAAAAAGAAACTTTGACATAAAAAAAACCCTCTAATTGATTAGAGGATTTTCTGTTTTATAAATAAGTATAATTCTTAAACTAAACCCATTTCAATCATTTTTTGTGCAATTTGTACAGCATTTGTAGCAGCACCTTTTCTTAGATTATCAGCTACAACCCATAAATCAAATGTATTATCGAAATGTTCTTCTTTTCTAACTCTACCAACATATACTAAGTCTGAATGCTCAGCATCTTGGGTAGTAGGATAATGGAAATTTGGTCCTTCTTCTACAAATTCAAGTCCTTCTGCATTACTTAATATTGACTTCATTTCTTTTAAACTTACATCTTTTTTTGTTTTAACTTGAACTGACTCTGCGTGTCCACCTAAAATAGGTAACCTTACACAAGTGAAACTTGTTTTAATTTCATTTGTGCCAAGTATCTTGCGAGTTTCTGCGTGCATTTTATTTTCTTCATTTGTATTTCCATTAGGTTCAAGTGGATGAAATAAAGTATTGTATGCAATTCGCAATGAGCCATCAGAATAAAAGTGGTCGTTAATCTCTTGAGTTAGCTTATCAACTCCTTTTTGACCTGCACCACTTATCGATTGATAAGTAGAACAAATCACAGATTCTAAGCCAACAGAATCCATAATTGGTTTTAGAGCAACTACTAATTGAATAGTTGAGCAATTAGGATTTGCTATAATATAATTATGGTCTTTTAATGCTTCAGGATTAACCTCTGGTACTACTAAAGGACAGTTTTTATCCATTCTCCAAGCAGAACTATTATCAATAACGATAGTTTTGTTTTTAGCTGCGATTGGGGCATACTTCTTACTTGTATCTCCACCAGCAGAAAATAACGCAATATCAACACCTTCGAAAGAATCTTCTGTTAGTTCCTCCACTACATATTCATCACCTTTGAACATGATAGTTGCACCAGCAGATTTACTTGAAGCAAGTAGTTTTAAATTTCCAACTACAATATTTCTTTCTTCTAATAATTTAAGCATCGTACGACCAACTAAGCCAGTCGCACCAACTATAGCTATATTATGAGCCATTTAAACACCAATTGAATTAATAAATTTAGGATAAGTAAAATGTTCTATTGAGTATGCTTGTCCAGTTTCTTCATCAAAATTAATAGAAATACCATTAATCTTCATATCATTTTTTGCCATCTCGTATTTATGAGCAGTTTGTAGAATATATCTTCTAATAGCGATTTCAGTATCCATACCTATTACCGAATCGTGAGGTCCTGTCATTCCTACATCAGAAATATAAGCACTACCTTTTGGTAATATCTGCGAATCTGCAGTTGGAATATGAGTATGAGTTCCAATAATTGCAGTTGCTTCTCCATCAAAGTGCTTTGCAAATGCCATTTTCTCAGCAGTTGCTTCGGCGTGGAAGTCTATAAATATATTATTAGTATATTTCTTAATGTTTTTAATAGCATTCTCAGCAGACTTAAATGGACAATCAATTGACTGCATAAAAGTCCTACCTTGCAATTGAATTACAGCAATTTTAATATCATTAACTTCAAATATTATATATCCTTTCCCTGGGTTTCCAGAAGGATAGTTTAAAGGTCTTAAAACATTATTATTAGTAGCAAGAAGTGGTCTTGATTTCCAATTCTCCCAAATATGATTTCCCGTAGTAATTACAGAAAAACCTGCATCAAATAAAATTTGAGCTTCTTGTTCGTTAATTCCTTTCCCATTCCAAACGTTCTCGCCATTTGCAACCAACACATCAGGTTTATATTTTGATTTTAATTCATCTAAATTACTAACCAAAAAATCTAATGCGTCATCACCTACTATATCACCAATAAAGAGTAAATTCATTATTATTCCTAAAAAAAAATAAATTACCAAATAAGAGATTCAAAAGCTAAATTTGCTTCTTTTCTAATTTCTTCCAAGTCATTACCTATTAAAGTAATGTGTCCCATTTTTCTACCAACTCTCGAGCTTTTCTTATTATAAAGATGTAGTTTTACTTTATTCCTTTTTAATAAGTCAAGTACATTGCTCGGAACACCACTACCTTCTCTTTCACCAAGTAAATTAATCATAACTGCATAATTATTAACCATTTCAGTAGATCCAAGTGGTAATCCTAATATTGCACGTAGTCCATTTTCATATTGAGATGTATAACAAGCTTCAATTGTATAATGTCCAGAATTATGAGGTCTTGGAGCTATTTCATTAACTAAGATTTTATTATCTTCATCTATAAACATTTCAATACCAAAAACACCAACTCCGTCAATTGCTTCAACACATTTAACTGCAAGTTCTTGGGCTTGTTTTTGATATTTTGCTTCAATTTCTGCTGGAGCGATTACCTCGTGACAAATATGATTTTTTTGTATAGTTTCTACACAAGGGTAAGTCAAAACTTCATTCTTGCTACTACGGACAACCATAACAGCTAATTCTTTCTTGAAATTCACAAATTGCTCGGCGTAAAGAGGTCTTTCGCCAGAATTATCTGGGTTAAAATGTAAAAAACCTTTTTCTGCATCTTCTTCATTTTTAACGGTATAATTCCCATAGCCATCATAACTAAATTTTCTAGCTTTTAACAAGAAAGGAAATCCAAATTTTTTTCCAAAACTTTTAGCATCTTCAATACTATTAATTTCAGCATAATTTGGAACGTTAATTCCTGCATTTTTAAAAGTATTCTTTTGAATAAATTTATCTTGAATAAGTGAAATAGTTTTTGAAGATGGATAAACAACTTTGCTTCTTTCAATATAAGCTAAAATTTTGGGGTCAATAAACTCATTCTCTAATGTTATTATATCAGCTTTTTCTATAAAACTATCGAGTTCACCTTCATCATTCCAACCGTTAACAAACTCATTGCTTGTCATATCTCCAGCTGGGGTATTTGCAGAGCCATCAATTGTGGCTACATTCATACCCAACTTATATGCTTCTAATGCCAACATCTTAGCTAATTGACCTGCTCCTAAAATCCCAATTAATACTGGACTATTTTCTTTAATTTCTGATTTAATCATTCTCGCAATAATTTATTTTCAAATAAAACGTTATTATAAAATATAATTATGTAAATTATAATATTCAAATTTACGAAAAAAAATAAAAGGTGGTAATTTTCGAAGATATTAATCAAGAATTGGCAGCATCTGAAAACAGAAATATAGCACATCTGAATGCAATATTTTCAAGTAGGGTTCTTGTATTAAATCAGAGTTATGAACCATTAACAGTATGCTCTCCTCAAAGAGCAATGGCTCTTATTTTCCTTGCTAAAGCTGACTTACTTGAATCATACAGAAATAAGTATATCCGAACAGTGAATAGAAAGTTCGCATTACCAAGCGTTATCAAATTGCAAGATTATGTAAAAATCCCTTATCGTTCAGTTGAAATATCTAAAAGAAATATAATAAAACGAGATAATAATACTTGTCAATATTGCGGCTCAAAATTACAATTAACAATAGACCATATCATTCCTAAGTCGAGAGGTGGAGAAGATACTTGGGAAAATTTAGTTGCTGCTTGTATTAGATGTAATAATTCAAAAGGAAACTTAACCCCAAAAGAAGCAAATATGAAATTAAAATCTACTCCCAGAAAACCTAACTATATTGTCTTTCTAAAAAGTACAATTGGAAATGTAGAACAAAGTTGGAAACAATATCTATTTTTTTAATTATTTTTAAAAATTTAAAGACTTTTAAGTCTATCAATTTCAGATTGAATATCATTTATAATTTGTTCTTTATGTTCAATTTCACCCTTAACGCTAAATATAATAAATACATTTCCTTTATACTTCTTATTGAATGATTCAAAACTATTTTTCATTCTTTCAGAAGGCGAATAATTTCCAAAATTTGCTTGAGCAGTAACAGGTTTTATTTGAATTCCAAAAGCATAATCACCAACAAAACCTAAATAATCAATATCTCCAGCATGATCTAATTCAGGGTCGCTTTCTTCAAAATTTACTTCTTTGAAAACTTTAGCTAAGTTATCTTCAATAACAGACTTTTCCCTGATATATCCGTCATAAGTTCTATTGATTGTTAGATTATAGATATATTCTTTACAGTCTTCTAAGGTCAGTTGATTAAATGCTTCTGTCCATTCTGGAATAACAATAGAAGTAATTTTATCATAAAGCCGTTCACCAAGTTCATCGAGCAAACCTTTTGTGATTTTAGTCTTATCTTTATTATTAGTCAAAGCATTTTTAAAATACCATTTTTCCCATTCATCAAAAGTTTTTGGTTGGCATTCACGAATTAATGCCATTACTTGCCCAACTTTATTAGGTCTTGATAATTGATATGTTTGAGTAGCGTAGTTCAGTACTTTTTCTTTTTTCCCAAATTCTTTTGAAAACTTAGCCATTAATTTCCCTATCTAATTTACTAAACTTCTCTTTATACTTAAATTCATAACTTGTGTCTGCGTCTGCAAATCCATCTTTTATGATATGCGCATTGATAAATGTTTTGTTTTTTAAATACATATAACACATCAAATTATTATCTTCGTCATACTTATTATCGTCATACTTCAAGAATACTTTCTGACTTTTTGTTTTATCAATAAGGTATTTTATAGCATCACCGTTTACACTTTCTTTTTCTTTCACACCTATCAATCTTACTTTTAAATTATTATCAAGTTTAATTAATTCTGCACTAATGATTTCTTTTATTGAGAAAAACTCTTCTCTTTTTTTACTTTCCCCATCTATTTTCGAACCAAATTGAAGTTTTTTAGGGTCAATTTTCTTGTCAAGTTTCTGGTAATCAATAAACTTATAATCTAACTTATCAAATTCTTCTTCTACATTTATTTTATCATCGTCGATTAAAAACTCGTAATTAGTACCACTAAAATCAGCTTGTTCAATATTTAGTTTATCTTTAATAATATCAATAAATTCAGGATTAATTTCATATCCAATTGAATTTCTTTCCAAATTTCGTGCAGCAAGTGCAGTTGTTCCACTTCCCATAAATGGGTCTAAAACTGTTTCTCCTTTAAAAGCAAACATTTTGATTAATCTTTTCGGCAACTCTTCAGGAAACATTGCAATATGTCCGTCTTGGCGAGTTCCTCCAAAATTCCAATGACCTGAGAAGTACTCTTTCCATTCCTCAACTGTCATTTTGGATTGTTCCTTAATTTCTTTGCTAACTTTGGGTTGATTTCCAAGTTTTTTAAATATCAAAATAAATTCATAATCAATTGACAAAATCCCATTCCTTGGAGTAGGAAAACTACCCATCAAAGAAGCCCCACCAGTAGTATTAGTAGTAGTTTGTTTTTGCCAAATAACAGCACCCATATAATCAAAGCCAATGCTTTCGCAGAACTTAATAATTTCAGTTCTAATAGGAATCACCTTATATCGACCATAATAGACTGCTCTTGCAAACTGGTCGCCAATATTAATACACATACGACATCCATCATCAAGCACTCTAAAACACTCTTTCCATACTAAATTTAAACTATTAATATATGTCTCATAATCCTCATGAAATCCTATTTGTTTTTCAGTCCCATAATCTTTTAATTGCCAATAAGGTGGAGAAGTAACAACAAGATGAACAGATTTATCTTGAATTAATTTCATTTTCCTGCTATCACCATTTATTATTTTATGCTTTGTTTTCATTTTAGAGTTTATTATTTCTTTTTAATAATTACAAAGTTAATGAATACATTAACTTTTTCCTAAAATTATTCTTATTTAAAATCAAAAAAAAAAGAGAACCAAAGTTCTCTTTAATTTAAAATCTATATAAAGTGATTTTTAGCAATTGGTAAGACTATGGATTTTACTAACTCTATTTTGATGGCGACCACCTTCAAATTCAGTATTTATAAAATTATGAATCATTTTCTTAGCAGTTGCAAGATCAATAAACCTAGCACCATAGGTCATTACATTTGCATTGTTATGTTGTCGTGCTAAGATCGCTGTTTCTTCATTGTAACATAAAGCAGCTCTAACACCTCTGACTTTATTAGCAGCAATTGACACTCCGATACCAGAACCGCAAATAATAATTCCTAAATCATTATCTCCAGTAGAAACACTTTTAGCTACTAAAACAGCATAATCTGGATAATCGACTGAATCACTTTTATCTGTGCCAAAATTAGTAACAATATGCCCTAAACCATTTAGATATTCTTCTATATCATTCTTTTCATTTACACCAGCGTGGTCATTTCCAATTGCTATTCTCATAAGTATATCTCGCCTTGAATGTGATGTAAAAATTCATTTTTATACTTTGCTTCTTTGAATAGACCAGAGTATTCAGCAGTTACTGTAGAAGATCTAATATCTCTTATTCCTCTTGAGTTCACACATAAGTGCTTCGCATCTATCAAACAAGCAACATTTTCAGTGTTCATTGCAGATTTTAACTCATTCACAATCTGCATTGTCAATCTTTCTTGGACTTGCGGACGACGAGCATAGTAATCAACAATTCTATTTAATTTAGATAAACCAACTACTTGACCTGAAGATATATATGCGATATGAGCTTTACCAACAATCGGTAAAAAATGATGCTCACAAGTTGAATATAATGTTATATTTTTTTCAACTAACATCTCCCCATATTTATACTTATTTTCAAAGTTTGAGACTTTTGGTTTTTTATCTGGATTTAATCCACCAAACAGTTCTTTTACATACATTTTAGCAACACGATTGGGAGTAGCTCTAAGACTATCATCACTTAAGTCCAGTCCCAAAGTTTCCATTATCTCTTTAAATTTTAATTCAATTCTTGCAATTTTTTCTGTATCACATAATTCAAAAGCATCATCTTTAAGTGGGGTTTCTAATGAGTAAACTTGGTGGTCATCAAAAACATCTAATTCAATTTCTTCGTTAAATGGTCTTTCCATTTATTTCCTTAAATAATTATCTATTAGTAACAATTCAGTCGTATAGACGTTGATATATTATCAATTATTTGAAAGAATATTAATTGCTTGATAAAAACAATTAATTTGATAGACTTATTCTAATTCAGATTATCTTAAATTAGTTAAATTTGAATTAAAAATATTTATTCGTAATTTAGTATAAATTTTAATCCAAAAACATAATAAAACTATGAAATATATTTTAATCATCACACTATTTTTTATTAGCTTTAATGCTAAATCTGAACAAATTATTAATATTGACAGTGTTTTCAAAGAAGGTATTTTGATTTATAAAAATGCAAAAGCTTCTTGGGTTGGTAATGAAATATTAATAAAATTATTAGAACTAAATAAAGAAACTGCTAATTTAGGTGGTTATTTATCTTATCCAAAAGATGACAATACTCACTTTATCTTTTATAATAAGGAACAAGAAGTTGTAGCAGAAACTCATTTTGATTCTACTTTTAAAGCTAATAAAGATAATATTTCTTTTAAAAAGAGGAAATTTAACAATATTGAAGCAAGATATTATAATATAAAACAATCACTTGCTAAATATCAGCAACATGATACCATAATAAAATATTATGAAAATACTGGAATGAATTTTGTCCCTATTGAATTTATGGGTAAAACGAAATGTTATATCCTTTCTGCTCCTCAGTTTTTAGGACAGGTAATTTATGGCAATGATTATGTAGTTGAATTTACTGATGATTTAGAAGTAAAATCAGTGAAAGATATTCACCAAAGTATAATACCAATCGCTTATGCAAAAGATTCTCTAAATAATAAATCTTACCACACACATACTGAAGAGGTAGGATTTTTACCAACGCCGTCTGACATTGCTATCACCTTCCTATATGGTGAGTTAGCCCAATGGACAGAACATTTTATTTACTCAACAGAACTAACAACAAGATTGATTATAAGCACTAAAAAAATGGAAATCTCTAAAACAAAGAAATTAGAAGATGCAAGAAGAGAAGCTGCAGAAGCACAAGAGAAAAATAAGAAGTAGGATTATTTAAACTAAGAATTTTAGATATAAAAAAAAGGGGCATGAAGCCCCTTTTTCATTTAGTATAATAACTTAAAGTTTATTAATTCAAGTATTTATCAAGTGCATTGTAAAATAATTCTGCACCTCTATTAAATCCATTATTGAATTCAGTTTCATTTGCGTGACGTTTAGCAATTTGTCTTCCGAAAGCAATGTGTGCTTCTTCATCCATGTGCTCATCAAAGTATTTTAATTCAGCAGCTTCGTAACCATAGTGGCACATCAAACCTTCTTTTTTAGTTTCAGCTACTTCTGGTTGTTGCATTTCAAAAGCATGAATAGCACCAAGTAATTCACTATTTGACATTGAATCAAGTTCGTTAATTACATCACTCATTCTAGGGAAAGAATCAGTTTTAGGTAATTTATCTTTCCATGTTTGCCATAAAGCAATATGAGCAGTTTCATCATCAACTACACTTTTTGCAAAGTTACTTTCTTCGTTGAAAGAAGTAATGATTTTTTGCCAGTATTTAGGCATCAATTCGATAAACTCATTATAAGAAGAATGATATTTAGCTAATTGATCTAAAGTGATTTCACCTTTTGTCCAAGATTGGTAAAAAGGATGATCTAATAATCTGTGTTTTAATTCCATACTATCTCCATTTTTAAAAAATTAATAATTTGTTTTTCAATATTTAAAAATTCAATTTAAGAAATATTTCCTAAATTTCAATTCATTTTATTTTTTTTCAGGGTCAACTTCTCTACCTGATTTTAAAATAACTAACTCAACCCTTCTATTTTTTGCTCTACCTTCTTCATCTGAATTGTCTGCAATTGGGTCAGTAGGTCCATATCCTTTTATTACAACCTTTTTCGGGTCTATTCCTTTACTTAGGAAATATTGCTTAACTGCATCAGACCTTTTTTCAGATAATCGCATATTATAGTCAACAGCTCCAATACTATCAGTATGTCCTGCTATTTCGACAAGATGTATAGGATAATTCTTTAATAAATACACAACTCTATCTAGTTCTGGGAATGAACTTTTTAATAAATCTGATTTATTATATTCAAAGAATAAATTATTGATAGCAATTTTCTTTCTTCTTTTTAAATCAAAATTGTCATAAAGTAAATCAGTTGCTCCACCCATTTCTAAATCGTCTCCAAGTAAATCCGAAAGAGAATGTAGTACAATATCTTCGTTTAACTTTTGAGATTTTTTAATTTGACGAGTATCGATGCTTTTTGATAATGGGAAATATCCTTCCCTATTTGCATATAAGCCATAATTAATACCATGTGGGATAACTATGAAATACTCACCTGTCATTGGGTCAGACTTCATTCTACCAAGTTCTTCACCAGTTTCTAAATCTTCCCAAACTATTTCTGCTTCTAAAGGGAAGCCCTCAGTATTTGTAATTGTTCCAAAAACAGAAGTAATTGGCTCTGGTCTTAATGCCTCTGGCATATCCATTGTATATATATCAGATGAGCCAAAGTTTAATCTTCTATCAGCAGATGCAAAATAAGCTAAACCACCATCAGTATTAACAATAGCACCTCTTTCATTACTCGGTGTATTTATCTCCTTTCCTAAATTAATTGGCTTTGACCATTTAGTCCAGTCGTTAGGGTCTAATCTTTTAGACATATATAAATCTAATCTACCTAATCCTGGGTGACCATTTGAACTAAAATATAAAGTTTTTCCATCTGGATGAAGAAAAGGTTTTCTTTCGGCACCAGGAGTATTTATAATCTCTCCCAAGTTAATTGGTGGACTCCAACCATCAGCAGTTTTTAATGATACATAAATATCTGTATTCCCAAAATATGACCCTCTTTTTAGAGTATTAAATTTGACAAATTCACCTATCCCACCGGGTCTATCAGATACAAAGATAAAGGCTTTTCCATCATTTGTTAATTTCCCATCACATTCAAAATATTCGGTATTAATTCCAAGTGGAAATTGAATAGCTTCTGACCAACCATAAGGAGTTTTATTTGCATAATACAAATCACCACCACCAGGTGTCTCTTTGTAATTACCAAATAAAGTCATTGTGTTACCATCAGTTGTAACTCCTTGAGGAGATTCTTCCGTATCTGGACTATTAAATGGGGCTTCTAATTTTTGAGCAGGAGTCCAAGAATCATTGATTCTTTTTGAGAAGAATATATCATCGGTTTCATTATCGAAACCATCTCTTTTAGTTGATGTAAAGTAAATTGTTTTTTCATCAGCAGTTTGGATAGGAGCAATCTCACTTGATTTTGAGTTCACACCAGAACCAACATTTAACTCCATTAGATTTTCATGTTTTCGGTTAATTATCTCTATTATTGATTCAATGTCAGCTTTTTTATTTGGGAAGTATTCAAGATATGAGTTTAATATATTAACAGCACCTTGCCAATCCTTTTCGTTTAATCTGGGTTCAATAAGTCTAATGAGTGCAATATAGGCATCTTCAGATGGAGCATAGTCATATATTATATTAATATAGTCACCAAGATTTTCTTCTGTCGGTGAGTAAAATAATAGATTTTGATCTGGCTCATCTTGTGATTTTAAAACTGAAAAACTTAAAACAAATAATAATAGTAATATAATTTTCATTGTTACCTCATTTTATATTGCAAATTTAATAAAAAATATTAAACAAAAGTAAATCAAATTGTATTACTTCTTGTTTAACAATCGATACAAATAATATTTATCCTTTCTAACTCGAATAATATTTGGGATAAATGCTATCGCCATTGAAAAATAGGAAGAATAATCATAAAAATTAAATGAAAAATAAGTGCTTGTATTTAATATATATAGCAATATAAAATTATAAAGAAAAACGACCGGTGTTATTATTTTAGAATAATAATTTAGTTTTAGTATAGTCAAATTAATAGTATCATCTGAAACTACTATATCACATATTTCTGTTAGCAAAAATGATAAAATCATTATTTGATAAAGATTGTATTCCACTAAATGTGATAAATTAAAAATAAGAGGGATAATTGCAAAGATTAATGTTACTATAAAAAGGGTATAATTAATTTTAGAATAATATTTTATTATTATTTTCTTCATATTTTATCTATTAATCACAATTCTTTCAAAAGTATATTGACCAAATTGATTTTTAAATCTGATAAAATATACACCATTGACTAATAATGATAAATCTAATTGTTTACCTTCTTCCACAAATAAATCATCTAAATTGTAAACTACTTTACCTACATGGTTATAAACAGTTATATTAGAGTTCCTATATTTATCAATGCTCTTAATATTTATTTTACCAATGCTTGGATTTGGATAAATAGTTATACCATTATCATCACATTGGTTACCATAACATTCATCTAAATCATAAGACAATAAATTTTTAAAATTATCATAATGTTCTTTAATTATATCTGGCCTCTTTAAAAGAAAATCCAGCATAAGTGAATCCGAATAATGTTGCCAGTTTTCATCAAAGTTTTCAGGGTATTCCCACCTCTCATAATGTCGATGCATTTCAAGGATATAATGCTTTACTAATTCTAAATATAATTTTGAAGTAAAATTAAATTCAAAATTATTATTTATTAAATATCGAAATCGTTCGTCGAATTGTTCTTTAAATTCATTACTTTTAAATAAACTTCGAAACAGGAAAGTACTTTCTTTTGGATTAGGCCAGCTTGAATGTTGATCCTGGCTTAAATGAGTAAACATATTATAAGTAGGATTATTAAAATTAAATGCAAAATCTACGTCAAAAAGCAACCATCTCCATTTATAATTTGCTCCTCTTGGTCTCCAAGCTTTTATATTTCCATTTGGCCAATCATAATTACCTACAAATATTTCAATTAAAAAATAATCGATAAAAGAGTTAATGTCAATTTCCTCTTTCACATGATCATAATTACTATCTATATCTAAAGAATTATTTTTTATAAAACTAATTAATTCTTTAAAATCTATTTCGCTCCCAAACACGGCTGGCATATGCCCATGGTAAATAATATCAATAGAGTCTTTTGGTTCTTTATGATAATTTGCAAAGTAATCTTTATTATTATGTTCTGTTAAATTATGAATCCCCCAATATTCACCATTTAAAAATACAATAACTGGTTGAAAACCTAATCTTTCTACATTTAATCCTTCTGCAATTAATGAAGTAAGTTCATTCTGCACTAAATTACTCCACGTCCATACACCCATAGTAGTTTTTAAATTTAACTTTTTAAAGACAGAGATTTCTTTGTCTAATAAATTTATCTCTATTTCATCACCACAATTCATATTTCTACCAATTATTCTAATTGATTTTTGTGCAGCAGTTCTTGTACCTCCTCCATGTATCTGAATTGTAATATTTTGATTATACATAAACTTTTTAGAATTATTGAAAAGAATAAAGTTAGATTTAGTTTCAAAATTTCTACCATAATGAAAATAATTACCACTCCATGCAGGGTTTAAAGAGTCATATTTTTCACCTGGTACATATATTCCTCTTTCATAACTGAACAAATCCAAGGAGTCAGCATTTAATGAAATGATTGGCATATTTGTTTCGAATTCATTTTTATCAACATAAAAATTTTTAAAATAAACAACATCTCTTGTTTTTTGATTTTTATTAGAAACATATTTTAAAATATGCATTTTATCTAAATTATATTTAGGGCTTTGAAACTCTTTATAACCAATAAGTCCTTTCGCTGGAGTTGTTATTATCTCACAATATTTATTCGGCTTATCACTCGAATTATATAAGGTAATTGGCTTAGTATAGATTGGTGAGTTTTCATCTGGGTCACTTCCATCTAAAGTGTATCGGATTTCATATCCCATTGTGCTTTTTAACTCAACGATTATACTATCTTTGTAAAAACCCGATTCATAGCTGCAAGTTATCTCGTCTGAATAAATATTCGTTTCACCAGGACTGTAAGTACTTAAATAGCTTAATTTTCCATCGCCATCAGGTAATTTACCATAAGCTTTGTTTTCTCTAAGTGCTGGAATTTCTATAAAATCTAATTTTTTTCTTTTAACAATATCAGGATTGTTGTCGTATAAAAATAATTCCTCTCCTTCTGAACTAATACTAAAATTAGTATGAACTTCATTTCCAACTATTGTATCTTTACCAGAACAAAATATTACTAAAAATGATTTTGCTTTGATTTCGATATTGGGGAAAGTCCATACAATTGGATTATATTTATCATCTGAAAGAGAATAATCATACAAGTTAACATCAAAATCATTCGGATTATAGAGTTCAATCCAGTCAGGACTATCATTTTGAAAATCTAATATTATATTATCATTATCACTAACGATTTCATTAATGTAAATTTGTGACGAATTAAGAGTTGAAAATAAAAAAAACAAAAATATAAGCATAACTTTAAATTATTTATTTGGTGTAGGTACTTCCATAATAGCCGAACATTTCTTGCATGTTCTTAAATCTTCATCACCCATAAACTTATTCATCAATGGTGGTAATTCTGTTACAATATTAGACACATTAAAAGTATCTCTATATAATAAATTTCCACATTTTTCACAATACCATTCAAGAGCATCTACATGGTGTGCTTCTCTTTTCTGTTCTACTACTAAGCCAATAGTATTTGAAAATCTTTGAGGTGAATGTGGAACTTTTGCTGGTAATAAATATATGTCACCTTCATTTATATGAATATCTTTAAACTCATCACCATCTTTGATTTTCAAAATCATATCACCTTCTAATTGATAGAAGAATTCAGGAGTTTCATTATAGTGATAATCTTTTCTTGAGTTAGGTCCGCCAACAACCATTATTATAAATTCACCTTCTTCATAAACTTCTTTATTTCCAACTGGTGGCTTTAATAAATGTCTATTTTCATCTATCCATTTTTTGAAATTTAGGGGTTGAAACATTTTTGACATAATCTACCTAAAATTAATTTGATATTTTGTTAATTCAATTTACGTAAATTAAGAATAATTTTTGAGATATTCAATTTTAGGTTTTTTTTAGATAGAAATTTTTATTTTGTTTTTTTAAAATAATTATTTAATTTGAATTTAATGTTCTACAAAATAAATTATTAAATGTTAAAAATGTCATTTTAATGCTTGTTGGAAGTGAGGCACCTCTCAGCAAGTAATTTGTTTAACTCCAAATATAAAAGGAGGTCTTTATGCCAAACTATATAAGAACAATAAGTTCATCTCTAAGTTATGCAAGTAATATTCTTGCTAAAAGCATTTTCTTTAAGTCTTTATGGGGGGGGAGTTGCGTAAAGTAATTCCATTGATTTTGTCTATATTTCTGCTTTTTTTTGCTTTAAATATGAAAAGTAAAGCACAAGTCGATACTATTATTGTAACATCTGAAATTCCTTGTACATCGGACCACTCATATCCTAACGACGCATGGTTAGGTAGCCCTGAAGTTTCAGGAATGGCTAATTATATAATAGTTGAATGTGGAGGTTGTTATTATCTTGTAGAATGGTATTACAGACAAACAGCTGTTGTACGTGTCGAAACTCAAATTACTAAAGTTTCAAAATTAGGTTATTCAAACCAACAATGTGTTCCTGGATGTGATTTTAGCAAAGTAAAAAGGAACGCATATAAAGAAATTTGGGAAGATCTATTCAAAGGAACAAACTTAACCAATAAATATTATTTAAACCCAAACTCTACTCCGACTCAATATACAGTTCAAGAATCTCAATGTAATATGATTCAAAGTGCAGGATCTAATGTTGTAAAAGTAGATGATAGAGCAATGTTATTAGGAGCAAATCTTCCACAAAACATCCCTACTGCCCAATTATTTAATGGGTTTTATTATTTTAATTTAGACATTGAAATTGTATCATGTGCATCAATATGCTGTAGAATGTTTTACGATATTGAAAAAAATGGTGATGAAATAATTAGTGTTGAATGGACTGAAATTCATGGATATGGGTATTTAGAGCAAGAAGAATGTCCTAACCCACCAATTAGTTGTGTAAATTCATGCGATGATTTAAGATGGAATTGGAATCCAGTGGATGGTTATTCTTATGGATATTATCAAAAATCAACATCTGACATTTCAAATACATTTATAGATAGATTAATTATTTCTCCCAATCCAGTTAGTGATAAATTAAAATTCACTTTGGAGAATAACTATTTAGGTAGAGTTGAAATTAAAATTCATTCTTTACAAGGCGATATTTTAAAAAGCTATGTAATAGAAAAGGAAAGTATTTTATTTCAAAATGAATTAGATTTAAAAGGTCTAATTAATGGGACATATTTTTTACAATTACAATTTAGCAATCAAATTAGTAATTATAAATTTGTAATTTCTAATTGATTATCATTAGCCATATTTCATTTATTGAAATATGGCTTTTTATTTAAAGGCGAAGTATGTTTATAATTATTTTTTACTCATTTTTAATACCAGTTTCTGCAAATAATTTTACTTGGTCAAAAATTGATTATAGCTTGTTTGTAAAAGGTGTAAAAACTGTAAATTTAAAAAAGCAAGGTAATATCTTGTTATCTCATTGGACTTATCAAGAAAATGATTCTTTTTTACCTTACCAAGAAACACTTTTAAAAAATGGAATTTCTCTTTCAGTAGATAATGGAATTAATTGGACAGTATTATTAGAAAACTATTGGGAAATAGATAAAAATAATCTTGAAGAAAGTTTAATAGAAAAAAGGAAATTAAAACAAATTAATGATATTAATTTAAGTGTTAATAAAACCATATTTATTTCTTTGTCACAGGGATATTTATTAAGAAGCACAAATTTAGGAAGCAATTTTGATACAACATATATGGGCTTACTATATGATAATAATAAAAAAGATACAAGCACAAAGGTAAGTCAATTTAATATCATTTTAGACAATCAAAAAAATAATGCTTTATATCATATCCAAAATACTTATTCTTTTTATCAAGATAATATTTTTACAAGCACCAATAATGGCGAAAAATGGGATAAATTTGATTTTGATTATTCAGCATTAAATACTATTATTCCTGAAGAAAGTATTGGAAATGGGTATATTGACATGATAAGCCACAACATATTTATTTTTAAATTTTTTGATAAAAAATCTAAGTTAATCAATGGTTATAATGAGTTTTATATAACTAAAGATAGAGGGAAAACATATAATAAAATTAAATTGCCAGATAGTTTATATGAATATCACTACAATTTATTTTATAAAGATAGCTTAGAATTTTACTTAAGTGGATACTATGAATTTAATCCAAATTTCTATGATTTATCTCCTTATATTTACAGATCATCTGACGGAGGTAAAAATTGGATAAAAGTTTTTGAATCAAATTGGTTTCCTGACCCACCGTTTCAAGCAATGTTTCTTGAAAGCAACAATGATTTACTTATTAGTGCATTCAAAATCCTACGTACCACAAATAATGGTCATTCTTGGACAATCGATAAAGATGAAAGACCAGATAGTTTAACAAGGTTTGTTTCAAATTATGCTTTTAATTCCAAAGAACAAAATATTATTAAGGATAATAAAGGTAATTTTTATGAAGCAAAAAAGACCACTAATGTTAAAAATATTAATCTAATGACTCATTTCTTTTCACTTTATCCAAACCCAGTTGATGCAGATAAGAAATTAACAATCAAATTTTATCAGCATTATCCAGAGAATATCGAGCTATATGATTTGAATGGTAACTTGTTATTAAATAACGCAGTCCTTTTTCAAGATGAAATTGTATTAGATATTAGCAGTTTTATTCCAGGAACATATTTAGTAAAAGCAAATTATGGCAGTCAATCTTTATCTAGAAAATTTATTAAGAAGTAGAGATTTGAAATATCTCTACTTTTTATAAAAATATAAAACAATATTTAAAATTAAATCATTGAAAATATTTTTTGTATTTTAAAAATTATCCTTGTATATTGTGTTATTATTTTCTTACTTATTGGAAAAATATTATGGATAGTATTAGTATTGTAATTATTGTTATATTTTTAGTTATCGCTATTCCCGTATTCGCTTTAACTAAAATTAATAAAGAAAAAATGGAAGCTATGAAGGAAAATAAAAAAAATAAATATAATAATAGAAGGAAGAAAAAATAGATGAGATACTCTAATATTCTAAAATATTCTTCTTATATATTATTATTTACTTTTATTATATCATGCTCTAAAGTCCCTATCACAGGTAGAAAGCAACTAATTATTATACCTGATGGACAGCTGTACCCAGCAAGTTTTGGGCAGTATAGCGATTTTATGAAAACTGCTAAGCTATCAACAAATTCTACTCAATCGCAACTTGTTAAAAAAGTTGGGAATAATATAAAAAATGCTGTTGAAACTTACTTAAAAGAAAAAAAACTTTCCGATAGACTATCGGATTACAAATGGGAGTTCAACTTAGTAGAAGACCCTACTGCTAACGCATGGTGTATGCCAGGCGGTAAAGTTGCTGTTTATACTGGTATATTGCCGATTACTCAAACTGAAGCTGGTCTTGCTGTTGTAATGGGTCATGAAATAGCTCACGCTATTGCAGAACATGGTGGCGAAAGAATGAGTCAATCAATGATACAACAATTAGGTGGAGTAGCATTAAATGTAGCACTACAAGAAAAATCTGAACAAACGAAAGCATTATGGATGACAGCTTATGGAGCTGGTTCTCAAGTAGGGGTTATGTTGCCTTTTAGTAGAATGCACGAAACTGAAGCTGATAAACTTGGATTGATTTTTATGGCTATTGCTGGATACAATCCTAATGAAGCAGTTGCTTTTTGGGAAAGAATGTCTAAAATATCATCAGCCAAGCCACCAGAATTTTTGTCAACTCACCCTTCTGATAAAACAAGAATAAATGACTTGAAAAAGTATATGTCTGAAGCAATGAAGTATTATAAGAAATAATATTTTGATATATTTTATAATTAAAGAACATCTAATAGCATTACAACTATTAGGTGTTTTTTTTATAAATCAGTATAGTTAGCTCAAAAAAAAGATTTAAATCAAAATTTTTGATTCTATTTTAGAATTTTTCATCTGCACAAATAATTGGATATTTTGTGCATAGATTTTTTATATGCACAAGCTTTGTGCATAGATATTTAATTATATGAATAAAAATTATTCTTCTTCATCATCTTTTAAATCATCATCATCTAAATCTTCACTATTAATAATTGCTTCAATTATTTCTTTCGCAGTTTCTAATTTATCAGCAGGTACAAATAACTTTACAATTGCTAATTCACCCATAGTGAACATACGAGTAGTATCTACTTGTGATAATATTTCACAAGCTATCCCAGCACCTGAAAGATTTGCCTTTATATGATGAGCTTCGATATCCGTATTGCAAGTATATGCAAGTTCCCATTTGATATTTTCCATAAAACAACACTCCTTTAACATAAATACGATTGATTTGGTTCTATTTCCAAATTATCATAATTTTGTTTTTTTAACAATTATAAAGTATAAAATTATGAAAAATTTCCTTCTTATTCTAATTACATTATCAGTTTTAATTAGTTGCAATAAAAAAGAAGAAGTCCAAACAGAGTCTAAAGAAGTAAATGTATATACTCATAGGCATTACGAAAGTGATAAAAAATTATTCAAAGAATTTGAAACTGAAACTGGAATTAAAATAAATGTTATCAAAGCTGATGGCGATCAATTAATAGCAAGAATAGAGCAAGAAGGTGACAACTCACCTGCTGATTTATTATTAACTGTTGATGCTGGAAACTTGTGGAAAGCCAAAGAAAAAGGAATTACTCAGTCTATTAGTTCAGAAGAATTAAATTCAAATATTCCCAGTCATTTAAGAGATGATGAAGGTCATTGGTATGGCTTAACAAAAAGAGCAAGGTTCATTGTTTACTCACTTGACAGAGTTAAAAAAGAAGAATTATCTACTTATGAAGATTTAGCAAATCCAAAGTGGAAAGGCAAGATTTTAATAAGACCATCTTCAAATATTTATAATCAATCTTTAATTGCATCAATGATTGCACATAATGGAATTGAAAACACAAAAACATTCACAGAAGCATTTGTTAAAAACTTTGCAAGAAAACCAGCTGGTAGCGATAGAGACCAAGTAAAAGCTGTAGCAGCTGGAGAAGGTGATTTAGCAATCGTGAACAGTTACTATATTGCTAAGATGTTAAATTCTGATGATGAACTTGAAAGAAATGTGGCTCATAAGATTGGAGTATTCTTCCCGAATCAAGAAGACAGAGGAACACATATCAATATTAGCGGCGGTATGATACTAAAAAATGCACCTAACAAAGATAATGCAATTAAGTTATTAGAATTTTTATCAAGTGAAAAAGCACAACAAGAATTTGCAAATGCTAACTACGAGTATCCTGTTAAAGAAGGTATAAATACTTTAGGTATATTAAAAGAATGGGGCATCTTCAAAGAAGATACTTTACCACTTTCAGAATTAGGAAAAAACAATATCGAAGCTGTTAAAATATTTGATATTGTAGATTGGAACTAAGATTATAATAAAGCAATATTACTCTGCTCTATGGAGTGTTCTCCATAGGGCTCTTGAGTAAGCTCTACTATATATACAGGATCATCATCCCACTTGCCTAATTCATGAATTCTTCCAGTTTTATCCTCATGTTCTCCATCAACAATTATAACGGAATCATCTTTTTTAAATCTAAGACCTAAAATTCTTTCTCCATTATACCATTTTCTATCAAATAATCTTTTATCCATATCCATTTAATAACCTTTCTAATTTTTCAAGTATTATATCATTTTCAATTAAGTTCATACAATTAAAATGACCTTTCGGGCATTTATCCCTACCTATATGTGTACAAGGTCTGCAGTCTAAGTCAATTTCCACAATTTCTGATCTATTCCCATAAGGTGTAAAACCAAATTGAGGTACAGTCGAACCAAAAATTGCTAATGAAGGAACTTTTCTTGCAGCCGCTAAGTGCATTAATCCACTATCATTTGAGATTAATACATCACACGAATCTAATTCCTTAGCAGTTTCTAAAAGTGTTAATTCACCACAGAAATCACTAACTGCAGTTTTATTTAATTTAATAAATTTCTCTGCTAAGGGCTTATCCTCATCTATTCCAAAAATTTTGAACTTATAATTTGGATAAATTACCATTAATTTTTCAAATAACAAAATTATTTTTTCTTTTGGGTACATTTTTGTAAAATGTTTAGCTCCAGGGGCTATTCCAATTACTTTATTTGCAGTACTATTTTCAACAGCTTTGTAAGCATTTTCATCTTCTAACCAAACTTCAAGTCCTCTATTATCTTTTTCTATACCCAAATGTGAAACTACATTATAATATCTATCTGTAACGTGAGGCATAGAGTTAAATGAATTATTTATATGAACTAAGGCAAGTTTTTCTAATCTATATTTTCTTACCTTTACTAAGTTTTTATAAATTCCTCTTCTCCAATGGCGAGTTCTTACATTATTATGTAAGTCCACAACTAAATCATACTTCTCACCTTTTAAATATTCATTTCTTGCGTCATTAATTTCATACAGGGATAATTTTTTATCATATTCAATAATATTATTTATCCGAGAATTAAATCTTAATAACTCTTTATACTCTTTTTGGATTAAAAAATCAATTGTAGCATCAGGAAATCTTTTACGAATTAACCTAATCAATTCTGTTGTTAGAATAATATCTCCAATAGAACTTAATCTAATAATCAATATTTTCTTTATATTTTCGTTTTCTTGTAATAACATAAACACAAATTAAATAAAAAAAAGGAAAAAATGAACTATATTTTAGAAAGAAGAAAAAATTTAGTGATTTTTAAAATAAGAAACCCTAAAATTGAAGGGGTTATTTCAGCTCATTACAAAGCAGAATTCCTTATTTTCTGTCAACCTGACTTAGATGCTTTTATGATTGATTTATCAGAAGTTGAGACAATAGATTCGGCTGGATTTGGTGCTTTATTACTTGCTTATAGACAACTAAAAGAAAGTGGTACACCAGTTGTTTTGTGTAATGTAAATGATTACATAAAATCTTTAATGTCTATGACTCAAATTGATGAGTTATTTGATTTCTATGATAATTTACAAGATGCTCTTTCGGAATATGACCCAGAAATGTTATCAAAATGAATAATAAAAAATATTAGAAATTGAAGTCTTATGACTTCAATTTCTATTTTATTTAATAATTAACTTTTCTTTTTTCTATACTGCTGAACATCAATTTCATATTTTCTAATCTTGCTATGAAGTGTTTCTCTCGATACGCCTAATTTAGCAGCAGATTTAGACACATTACCATTAGTAAGTAATAGTGTAGTCTCGATTTTAGTTTTATCTACTTCCTCTATATCTTCTTTCAAAGTCCTAATCTCAGAAAAAGAATTTAATCTGTTTTCTTTATTTTTACTTTCAATCGATAATACTTTATGTAAATCAGATACTTCTATAACTTCTTTTTGAATAGTCTGTAGAGAAAGTTTTAAAGAAGAAATTAATTCCCTAATATTTCCTGACCAATTTTGCTCACACAAAAATTCCATCGAAGAAGGTGAAAACACTTTCTGCTCAGAAAAATGCTCGTTATGAGATTTCAAATAATAATCACAAATCTCTGGAATATCTTCTCTTCTATCTCTAAGAGGTGGCAAATGAATTTCACATTCTCTAAGTCTATGATATAACTGCTCTCTATATTTATTATTTTTTATTGCATCAACTAAATCTTTATCAGTTGCAGAAATAAAGCGAATATCTACCTCTTCATTTTGCACTGATCCAACTCTTCTAATGCTTTTTTCTTCAACAGGAAGTAATAAATTAGATTGTAATTCAATTGGCAAATCACCAATTTCATCTAAAAACAATGTGCCTTTATGTGCTTGATGAAATAAACCTTTTTTATTATCTACAGCACCAGAGAAAGATCCCTTAACATGACCAAATAATTCACTTTGAAATAAATCACCTGGTATATTTGGAATATCTACAGTAACAAATGCTTGTCTATTTCTTCTGCTAATATTGTGTAGTGCTTTAGCAACTAACTTCTTACCAGTGCCTGTTTCGCCAGTTACAAGTACATTCAGTTCAGTTCTTCCAAATCGAATTATATTATCTCCTAAAGCAATTAACTCTTTACTATTACCTATAATTCCATTCACTTCTAAGAATTTTTTAATCTCTTGAGATTCTACATTCTCAGGGTTGTTCAAACTAATTATAGAATTAATAACTTCAATTATTTTTTCTTTAGATATAATTGATTTTTCAATAAAATTAGAAGCTCCAAGTTTAGTAGCTTTTACAGCAGTTTCAATAGTTCCCTTACCTGAAATCATTACTACAGGAATTTGAGGGAAATTCTTTCGGCTAAAATCCAAGATATCTAATCCGTTTTTAGATTCTCCTGGACCAAACTCAATATCAAGCAACATTAATGATATTTTAGAATGATTAATTCCAATATAATTAATAGCCGAATCTGGCGTATTAAATGTTTCTGTTTCATAATTTAATGAAGAAACTATTTCAGCCATAGTAGAGCAAAAATCTTTATTATCGTCTGCTATTAATATTTTCATAATTTTTAGTCGTTAAATTCAAAATTAAAATAAGTCCTTTTACCATTAGGGTCAATTGGTAAATTTGAATTCAAACTCTTCCATATAGCCCTAAATCCTTCTGACCCAACTGTTTCATATTTTGGATCCCATAATGCTCTAAATTGATAGTTCAAAGTTTCATTTTTAATAAGTACATATACATTTGTATCTCTTGGTACATTAAGAGTTTGTGTTTTTAATATCTCTTTATTAATATCAGAATACAAACTACAAAACTTATCATAATCAATTTTCATCAAGTTCTCACTTTTAGTTTTAGATACCATACTTATTTCACCTAAAGTATTTAATCTAAAAGCATAAAAGTCATTACTTTTTCTTAGATAATATCCCCATTCAATAGTTAGCTCTTTATTTGCTTCCTTCACACAAGGATGATCCTCATAAATATCCTTTTCGAATAAACTACAAGAACTAAGAACAACTATTAAAATTAAAATACTAAATCTCACCATTTTCCATCTTAATAAAAAATTCATCAAATCTTTCTAAACATTCTTCTCTTCCAAGAATAACCATAGTCTCGAACATCCCAGCACCTACGGATTTACCTGTAATCATTAATCGCAAAGGATTCATTAGCTTACCAAAACCAACACCTTTTTCATTCAGATAATCTTCGATTAATTTATGTAGTGTATCAACTTCCCATTTATCAGCAGTTTTTAATAATTCAATAGCAGGTCTTACCAATTCCTCAGTTCCTTCCTTCCATTGTTTAGCTTTAAACTTCTCATCAAAAGAACTTGGTTTACCCCACATATAATCAGCAAATTCGACCAAATCATTAGCAAAATTAATACGTTCTTTCAACAAAGTAATTACTTCAAGAACATAATCTTTGGGTTTATCAATACCAGCAGATTTCAAATCCTCAATTAACATTTCATAAATTTCTTCAGAAGATTGTTTCCTTAAATACATAGAATTCATCCAAAGTAATTTAGGTCTATCGAAAATAGCTCCACCTTTATTAACCTTTTCTAAATTAAAATGTTCAATCAAATAATCCAAAGAGTGAATTTCATTATCACCAGAAGGATTCCAACCTAACAAAGAAACAAAATTTACAAAAGCTTCTTTAATATATCCTTTTTGTCTGAAATCTTCAACAGCCACATCGCCATGTCTTTTAGATAATTTAGTTTTATTATTATTCAATAATAAAGGTAAATGAGCAAACTCAGGCATTTCCCAACCAAAAGATTTATACAATAGCACATGCTTCGGAGTAGAAGGAAGCCATTCCTCGCCTCTAATTACATGAGATATTTTCATCAAATGGTCATCAACCACATTAGCTAAATGATAAGTAGGAAAACCATCAGATTTTAATAAAATTTGATCATCAACATCTTTAGTTTTCACAGAAACATCACCACGGATAATATCTTTAAACTTAATCTCTTCGTTAAAAGGAACTTTTAATCTAACTACTTTTTCTATCCCTTCATCAATAAGTCGTTGAGTTTCTTGTTCACCCAAAGTAAATTGATTTTTCATAGTAGCCCTATCATATTTAGGAGCAATTCCAGCTTTTTTCTGTCTTTCTCTCATCGCCTCAATTTCTTCGGCAGTATCAAAAGCATAATAAGCACTTCCACTTTCAATTAGATCTTGAGCATATTTGCTATACAAATCAAACCTTTCACTCTGAATATACGGGCCATAATCACCACCAAAGCCAGGACCTTCGTCAAAAGTAATACCAGCCCATTGCAAAGCACTAATCAAATTTTCTTGAGCATTTTCCACAAATCTTGTTCTATCCGTATCTTCAATACGGATAATCATTTTACCGCCTTTATTACGAGCAAATAAATAATTATAAAGAGCTGTTCTTAAACCACCAACGTGAAGATAACCAGTAGGTGAAGGAGCAAATCGAACTCTAACAGACATTTTTTACCTTTGTTTTTAAATTTTTCACAAATTATAAAGAATTTTTCAAAAGAAATAGTGTTTTTTGCGAATTTATACACTATTTTCACAAAATTACGAATTTAAAAAGACACTTGTGTATTTATCTACACAATAATAGAATATTTTCAAGTTAAATCCTAAAATATATACTCTTCAAAGCAACATAACAAATAAAATAAAAAGTATTAAATATATTCAATTCCTTTCATTCTGAACTAGTTTCATCATCATTTGTCATTTCAAGCGTAGTCGAGAAATTTGTCATTCAGAGCGAAGCGATGAATCCATAGTATAAAAAATATTCTATAGTAGGGAACGGTTAGAAAACCTCAAATATAAAATTCGCAACTATTATAAAGAATAAATGAGATTCTATAAGTTGCCTTATAGCTCAAAACCGTTCCTAACATATTTGAAAATGAAAAAAAGTTCTTTTCAAAGACGAAAAAAATATAACATCATTCTGAGCGAAGGCGAAGAATCTCCCAGAAATACCAAACGAACTTCTACTTTAATCGAAAATTGCATCTTTAAATGCAAAAATAAAGAATATTTTTTTTACTGGATATTTCGACTTGGTTCAATAAGAGGGGCTTTTTTTTTATGGATTATAAGTAAAATTGTTCATGCAACTTTGTCGTATCTATTGTAATATCTAATCCTTTATCCTTCAGACCATTTATAAGTTTTTTGTCACCAGTCCATAGCTTAGAATTAAAATATAAAGCATAAGCAACATAAATAGAATCATTGATGTCAATATCAACGCAGTATTCTTCGGCTAATTTAAAATATTTGTTCGGAATTATATTGTTATTTAATACAATAACTCTATGAAAAATTAAATTATATATTTCATCGTATTCTTCTTCGGAATAGTTAGATAATTTAATTAGTTTAGATTTGTGCTTTTGGATTTCAAATAAAGTATAGTCAGGTGTATAAAGTGTGAAACGATTTTCATTGTGTATTATTATTTTACTTATAATACTTTCTAACTTTAATATTGCACTAAATAATAAGTTTGTATCTACAACAAGACTAAGCATTTATATTTCTTTTATCATTGAAACTTTCCCAAGTTCCTTTTTTGATTTCTTGTAATAGGTTACTAATTTCTTCTCTATTTGCAGTTGATTTTGAACTTAATTCCAAATAACGTAAATAATCAAGTAAATTTTGTGTTTTTTTTAAATTATCGTTCATTGGTATTCGAACTACTAATTCATTATTTAAGACTTCAACTTTCATTTTTTCACCTCTTTGAATACATCGACGAATATGGATTTATTTTATTTATAAATGATAAGTCCAACATTAAAATTCTCTCACTCTTAAACTAAATTAAAACGATTATCTTAATTTCTTGAACTCACTTCTTTTTATATAAATTTTGACCATATTTTTTTGGGCTTGACGAGTTTTTTGTTTTTTTAGGTTTAACGACTTATACTTTCTTCTACGAAATGCCACCAATACTTTTAAGTAAAGCGTTAGCTAATTCTTCAACTGTTCTTTCTATCATGGTATTGATTTTGTTAATTGGACTTCTCAAAAAAATATTTTGATAATTGATTTTTGATTATTTCATTGGCTCTTGTAATCACATTTTTATTAACTACATTAATTTTTAAAAATAATAAACGCAAATTTGCGTTCGATACTTTTTTTTGATATTTCGACTTCGATCAATAAGAAGGGCTTTTTTTTTCGGATACCTTATTCGCACTGAATGACTTATCTACTCCACCACAAATTTAGTTATTTGCTTTTTATTTTCGAATTCAATAATTACTAAATACATACCAGGCGTAAGTCCTTCTGTACTTATTTGATAATTAAAGTTGTTTTCACTTATTGTTTGCTATTTATTGCCAAGCAAATCATAGACTTCTATCTTATTTGCTAATTCTTCTAATTCTAAATTTACTATATTACCTTTGCTTGCTGGGTTTGGGTAGATTTTATTGTCATTAGATAATATTTCAACCGAATTTATTGAAAAAAGAAAATCTAAGTCAAATTCATATATTACATCAGAATTTGAGTTCATTAGAAAATTTTTTGAAATTTTATCCTTCCATAAGTGATATTTAAATAAATTTCCAAATACTCCATTCTCACTAAATCTATTATAATCCAAAGTAATAGTTGAATATGAGTTGTTTTTAGTGTTAATTTTCCAAAATTTATTTGCATTAGTTAAATAAATAATATCATTTTCGACATATTCTTTCAAAAGAATGCTTGTATATTTACCTTCATAAACGATATCGATTGGTATTAAATTTGTATTATCAACAAAACTAAGATAATATGTATCATTTTTTAAAGAATCTGTTTTTGAATTTATTACATAAACTTTTTCTTCATCGGTAACAAAAAATTGCCTAATATGATCTTTTGTTTTAGAATAATTAAGACTAAATACTTTTTGAACTTCTTTAGTGTCTATATTATAGGAATATATTGTTTCTTTATAGTCCTCAATAATCGAATCCTTCTCAGATATTTCATCATATTCATCCATTAAAATAAATATTTTTTTATTTTTTATTTTTATAGATTGAATCAAATTATTACCATTTTTAATTTCATCTATATTAATAGTTTGATAATCTTCAAAAGCATTATTTGACAAAAACATTTCATACAGTGTTGTATCTCCTTTATTATCGTACTGGTATGCAGGAGAATAAGTAGCCAAAATATATTCTTCATTATAAACAGACATCCTTGAGTATGTATGAATATTTGATACAGGTATTTTGAGTGTATCTAAAAATTCTCCATTTTCTAATGATCTATATACAAATCCATTATCCATTAAAAAAACAAAATAATTATTATTAAACCCAACACTATTATAATTAATAATGTTGGGTGTATTAACGTCTAATTCTATTGTTTGATTAAAATTTCTACCACCATCAGAAGAATAGCATATTTGAAATTTAGTACCGATAGTTCCTACACTCATAGCATTTATGTTTTCATAATCCAAAACAATTTCAGATATATAAAGACTATCTTCATTTTTATAAGACTTATACTCTTCATTTGAAAGTAAAATATTTAATAAAATCAATAATATCATTTTTACTCCACCACAAATTTTCTTAATTGCTTTTTGATTATTTAATTTTGATAGATTTCTTCCATATTTTATTAAAACTTGCATAGAGGAAATTCATGAATTCCCCTACTTTGTGTTTATCACTTTATTTTTTCACCATCACTTCAATTTCAATCTAATTAATCTGCCTGGACTTTGAGTTACTGCATATAGTTTGCCGTCAGGTGAAAGTTGAACATCACGGAATCTTGCATAATTTTGAAGACTTTTTACAGAGTTTATTACTTTATCATCTTTGATTAGTAGTCTATGTAGATGCTGACCTGCTAATGCGCCTATTATGATGTCTATTTCGTTTGTTTCTGCATCGTAAGAGATTAAATCCATACCACAAGGTGCTATTGATGGTACCCAATATGTAATAGGGTCTTCATAACCTGGTATTGTAGTTTTGTCTGAGATTGGCGATCCATCATAATTCACTCCATAAGTAGCAAGTGGCCAAGCGTAGTTTGCACCTTTTTTGATTATGTTAAGTTCATCGCCACCTTTTGCTCCGTGCTCATTCGCCCATATTTCATCTTTTTCTGCTAGATAAAACATTCCTTGAATATTTCTATTACCCATAGTATATAATTCTGCTTTGGCGTTTGGTTTACCTAACCATGGGTTGTCATCAGGAACTCTTCCATCATCATATATTTTCATAACACTTCCATAATGGTTTGTGCTATCTTGAGCATTAGCCATTATTCCACGTTCACCTATTGAAAAGTAAAGGAACTTATCATTATCAAATACAATTCGACTACCAAAGTGCTTGCTTGAATTAATTAAAGGTGAGCCACGAAATATCTCTTCGAAATTAATTAGTTGAAAATTTTCATATTTCCCTCTACCAATAGCTGTGGTTGATTTACCACTTTCGCTAACTACATAAGATAAATATATATATTTATTAGTTTTGAAATCTGGATGTAGTGTAATATCAAGTAAACCACCTTGCCCTGCAACAGTAATTTGTGGTAAGCCAGATATTTCAGTTTGTTTTCCTGTTGGAATATTATAATGATAAAGTTTACCACTAATTTCTGTAAATATAATTTGATTTTCGTCAATAAAATCTAATCCCCATGGATTTGATAAATTATTAACTAATATTTCATCTACTTCAAGTTCCCCAAAAGGTATTTTTGAATTATTACTTTGAATTATCTGCATTTCAGACAAATTTGAAAGTGCAATCGTATTAGTATTGCCATCTATTTTTAATATTATTTCAGTTTCTGAGAAACTTATTTCATCATTTTCAGTAATTGTATAATCTGTAAAATCTTGATTAGACTCTATTAATTTTATTTTTGTGTTCTTTGATAATTTAAAATCAATTTTATCAACTTCACTTAAGTTATATACTTTTTCATTGTTGTCTTTATCTACAACTTTGATTTGGAATTCCTGAGAGAATAGTATAGATACACTTAAAAATATTAGTATTAGAATTTTCATTTTGTTTGCCCTTTTTTTTAATTAGTTTTTGATAAGTTTATAAGAATAGAAATTATTATTTTGATTGATATAAACTATATAAGACCCAGTTGCGAACTTACTAATATCAATTGATTTTGCGTCATATTCAGAATAAATTTGATTCCCTTGATTATCAATTATAATTATTTCAAAAGGTAAATCATTTTTTAATTGAATGTTAAGTGTTTTTTCAGTTGGGTTAGGATATAACTTAAAAGTATCATCGTTAATTTTAACAGATGTTGCTTTTGTTACATTAACAAGAGCAGAGTCAACAAAGTTTTGATCTTCTGTATGTCCATATATATTTGTACTACCTTCGGAAATTGCTGTAATAAAACCATTTCCAGTAATACTTACTATCTCATTATTAGCAGATGCCCAAATAACTTTTTTATTAGAAGCATTAGTAGGTAATATTTCAATTGAAATTTGGTGAGTTTCTTGCTCTTTTAAATCTATTTCAGAATCTAAAATTTCAAAAGATTGTACTTGAATGTTAGCAGTTTGGAATGTGATTGATTCAATATTATTAATATTAAACTCTTCCATTGATGATTCAGTGTGTATTCTCATTATATCTTGAGAATATAAATTTACAGAGATTAGTAAGATAATGCAGTATAAAGTTTTCATAATTTTCCTTAAATTTTAATAAGGAAACGAAACTTATTGAAAATTATTATACAAATTTGTTAGTATATCGTAATATAATGTATGATATACCAAAAAAGAGTAGGTAAGTGCAAATAATACCAGATTCAAATCCAAATTCATCGCCAATTAATAAATGCACGTATTTTATATCTGCTATAACTGTTGTGTACATTGAATTTGTATTAACATGCCCACTAACGGGAACTCCAAGTACGTAAGATTGAGTAAAATTCCAAACAATATGGAATGAAATTGCGGGCAATAGAGATTCTGTTTTAATATAAATAACTGCAAGTAATACACCTGCAAGAAATATATTTAACAAACTAATAGCATCTATATTTGGGTTAAATATATGAACTAAAGCGAAGAGAAGTGATGAAATTATTATTCCGTAGAAGTTTTTATTAGTTTTTAGCATTGATTGGAGGATTGTGCCACGGAAAACGACCTCTTCAATAGTAGATTGAAAGATAATGATAAAGAAATTGAATTCTAACAAATTGATAAATATTGTATTGTAAGTAAGTGTGCCGTGTAGTTGTTCATTGCTAATTGTTATTACAATCATAAAAATTAAAGCGAGACTTCCGTAATAGAGTGAATTTAAAATATTATTTCTATTTATTTTAAGCCCAATTTGAGAAAGTGAATTTTTTAAAGTGTAAGAATGAAAAAAAAGTGAGATAGTAAATAAATAAATGTAAAGTAGTAAGTATGAGATAAAAACATTATTAATAATTGAGTAAAGAAACTCCTCTAAAAATAAATAACCGGCAATGTTAAGTAAAACGAATGCCGGCAATTTAATAATATTTCTCTCTATGAGTTTCATATTAATCTAATTTAGCAATATGCTCTTGTATTTTTTTGTCCATAGCATCTTGAACTTCAACGTGTGCAGTACCTGTTAACATCAAGTTAATTTGCGGACAATACGATGCATAATTGTTTTGACCATGCTTTCTAATAAGTACTTCATAGTCATTTAGATTTTTGCTTTGAGAAATTTTTACTTCCATTTGTTTTCCTTTCAAAATATAATTTGTAATTTTGGGTATATGACGAATTTAATTCATAATTGTTTGCTAAAATTTTGAAAGTATTATCAACATTACATAAAGCACTGAATACTCCTAATCAAATTCTTTTGAAAAAACTGAAAAAGAAGTTGAATAAGGTTGAGAAAAAAACTGATGATATATATTTATCATTGGATAGTTTTGTGTTAAAAAGTGGATTATTAAAGATTGATAAAGAGTTTTTTAATGAGCATATTATTGAAATAGAAAACTGCGTTGACAAGAGCTTATCTAATGAGTTTAAAATATTTACTGAAGATTATATCTGTGTTTCTAACTATAATAACAAGCCATATAATAAAATTAATTGGCAGAAAGACCAGTTGTCTGGATTTGAATGGGATATAAATAGTAAGTCTAAAAATATTAATTTTGGGATAGGCGAAAATGAAAAAAATGTTAACTTCAGAAAGTATATTGGTGCTGAAATAAAATATCCTTGGGAGCTTGGAAGACAACAAGATTTGTTAAATGTGGCGATATTTTTTACAATTTGTAGTGAAGAAAGTAAGAAAAATGAAATAATTGACTTCTACAAAAACAGAATTTATGATTTTTCGGAGAATAATCCAATAGGATTTGGAGTTCAATGGCAGACTTCAATGGATATTGCTATCAGAGTTGTGAATTATTTGATTTCTTATGATATTTTGAAAAGTAATGGTGCAGTATTTGATGAGGAATTTGAACAACACTTTACTCAACTTATGATTAGTCATTATTATTATATATTTGATAATCTTGAGTATAGCGATGGAATGCGAGGCAATCATTATTTCGCTAATTTGATGGGGCTGATTGTAGTTTATTCGTATATGGATTTAAGTCAAATTGGTCTAAATGAATCTGATAAAATAAAGCAGATTTTTGAATTTGCTTTAAATAGCTTTAGTGAAGAAGTTTTATATCAATTTTTGAATGATGGTGGAAATTTTGAAGCATCTGTGCCTTATCATTTCTTTGCGAGTGAAATGTTGTTAATTTGTATTTATTTTCTTGAAAGAATTGAAGATTTTTCTGGTGAAAAGATTAAGAAAATTGATAATGAGTTACTTTTTAGTGATGATGTGAGAAATCGGATTAAGAATGTAATTGATTTCTGTACAAATTTTATCATAAATGGGAATATTCCAAATATTGGAGATAATGATTCTGGATTTGTTCTTGATTTTATACCTTATGAAAATAAAAGAGCAGGTCTAATTTGGTTATTATCACATAATATTGAAGGTAAAGAAGAAATAAAATTTGAAAAGTTACAGAATGTAATTAATAGACTCCTATTTCAAAATCAGAGTTACTTTCTTGGAGATTGGTTTGGGATTGCTCGTGCTTCTAATAAACACTTTGATTTAATTGCCTTTGCTGGTGGAAAAGGTCAAAATGGAAAAGGTGGGCATTCGCATAATGATAAGTGTAGTTTTGAATTATATTTTGAAGGCAAGCCATTTATTGTTGATTTGGGAAGTGCTTTTTATACTTCAAATTGGATGAAAAGAAATTATTATCGTTCGGTAAATCAACACAATGTGTTACATATAGGAAGAGAGCAAGAGTTGATTTTAGCAAATGAAAGAGATGATTTATTTTGGCTTTATGGAAACAAAAGTAAGCCAGAAATAGTATTTGCTAATGATGAGAAAATGAAATTAACTCATCAAGCATATAAAAAGGAATATGAAAGGAATTTGAACTTAGATGAAAATAGTTTAAAAGGGAATGAAAAACTTGATTTGGCTAAAGAAAAAATAATTTCTTTTCATTTTCATAATGAAGTAAAAATTTTTAATAATTCAAATAATATTGAAATAGAATTTTTAGATAGAAAATTTATATTCAAAGGTGAAGGAGATATTAAATTAAAAAAATGTTATTATTCGCCTGAATATGGAATTGAAAAAGAATCAATGAAAATAGAATTAAAAAGTAAAAGCAGAGAAATAAATTGGGAAATAAGTTTAATTGAAGATTAAAGATCATATTGGTAAGATAACTTGGTCATTTTCAGATAAAGTAATGATGGTGCTATTTGGACTATTTACTTTATTTCAATTAAAGTATTTAGACCCAAGTGAGTATGCTTTTTATGCGGCATTACTAAATATCAATAATTGGATATTGATGGCGACTGATGGCTTTGCTTTACAAGGATTGATACAGTATGGTCACAAAAACAAGGAAGAGGTTAATAAACTTGCTTTAGGAACATCTTTGATTTTTAGCTTAGTTTTAGCAATAGTTTTCTTTTTATTTAGAGATATTTTGGCTGAAATGGCTGATAGTGAATCTTACAAATTATCTTTAGCATATTTGCCTTTGTCTGTATTACTTACTATTCCTAAGAATTATGTTACTAAGATATTTTATAGGGAATTAAAATTTGATTCTGTGTTTTATCTTAATTTAGTTTTCTTTGGTAGTCAGGTGCTAGCAACTATATACTATATTATTAATTTTAATGCACTTAATTTTGAATATATGCTTGATATATATATATTTGGTTCGGGAATTAGTGCAATTGCAGCTGTATTAATGTCATACAAATATTTAAAATTTAGTTCTTTAAAAGAATTGTCGATAAAGAAATATTTAAGTTTTGGACTGACTGTATCGCAGCAATCAATATTGCATAGTATTCCAAAAGTTTATGATTTATTTATAGTTTCACATTTCTTTGGACCAAGTGGTGCAGGTGTTTATCAATCTGCTAAGACTTTATATCGTACATTTGATGAAGCTTCTTCGGCAGCTCACGGATTAATTTATCCTGCTGCAGTGAAACTTATAGCATTTAAAGATAAAACGCAGTTAGTCTCAATGTTATCAAAAGCGATTTCTATGATGCTACTACTTTTTGTATTTTTGATAATAATTTTAAATTTGGGCTTAACTGATTATATAATTAATGCTTTTGCTTTAACAAAATATTTGGGAGCAATTAATATATTTAATCTGTTAATATTATCAGGTATATTTTTACCATTCGTATTAATTACACCAGTATTAAACGCAATGGAAAAACATAAAGTAGTATTAAAATTTGTATTTATTTCTGTAATAATTTCATTAGTTATATTTATATTTATTGGAATGAATTTCAGTTTAGAATATATGGCATTTGGATTGATTTCATATAATATGGTACTGGGAATTTTGAGTTTCATTTATTTGAGAAAAGAAATAGATTTCCCTATTTCAATCTTGTTTAGGTCAATTAGTGATATTAAGAATTTTATTAAAAAGTAAAAAACATCAATGAAAATTTTAGATAGGTATATATTAAAAGATTTTATTTTTACATTAATTTTTTCAATGTTAGCTCTATATGTAATATTTATAGTAGTTACATTAATGGAAAATTTAGATGAATTTTTAGATAACTCCGTTAAAGCTGAAATAATTATTGAATATTATTTGAGTTATTTTCCAGAAATAGTTAAACTTCTAACTCCAGTATCTTTGTTATTAGCATCACTTTTTTCTATTGGCAAGCTATCTCAACAAAATGAAGTTACTGCAATGAAAGGTGGTGGTATGTCTTTGTATAGATTGATGTTACCACTTCTTATATTCTCTGTTTTTTTAAGCATCGGACAATTTTATTTTAATGGAAATATTGTTCCTAAATCAAATGAAAGAAAAAAAGAGATAGAAAGAGAATATTTAAAAAAGAATAGAAAAAGCAATTCTCTTTATGACAAAAACTTCCGTGATAGTCCAACAACAAATTTTTCTTTTCAATTTTATAGTTCTTCAGGAATGTTTGGCAGACGGGTGATGTTAAATGAATTTGAATCCAGAGAATCTTCAAAAATCATAAGCACAACCGAAGCATCGAATTTCTTTTGGAATGATAGTACAAAAGTATGGATTATAAAAAATGGGATAACTCGCAAGTATAGAGATGGCAAGGTTATTGATGTAGAAAGGTTTGATTCGTCAATAGTAAAATTGAATATTAATCACACACAGTTGGTGAAACTGAATAAGGATTATGACGAGATGACATTTGATGAATTAAAGGAATACATTGAATTTATTAAACTTGGTGGTAAAGATGTTTCATTACAACTTATAAATTATCACTCTGAGTTAGCTTTTCCATTTGCGAATATTATTATCATTTTATTTGGTATTCCTTTCGCAAGTATAAAGCGGAAAGGTGGAATGGCTGTGCAGATAGCTGCTGCCTTGGTGGTGTCATTTATGTATTTGATATTCACACAGGTTGGTAAGCAAGTCGGCTATGCGATTGGATTAGACCCAATAATAACAGGTTGGTTAGCTAATGGTGTATTCTTGTTTTTAAGTTTAATAGTTATATTCAAAACAAGGACTTAGATATGCTTAGTATTGAAACAATAGCAAGTATAGAAGGACGAAAATTATTACATTCGCTGTTTAGGGAGTTGCGTTTTGAAAGGCAATTAAGTCCCTTTAAGATACTTTATATAACATGGAAAATTTGTACAAGTGAACTAAACGTTGGTAATTACACTAATCAAGACGTTACAATACTTCATAAAATAGGTTTTTTTCGTGGAACTGCAATATGGATGGAAGAAATAATTAACAGATTTTTCTTCTCTTCTGTACTTTCCTTAGTATATTTTGGTGCAGCGTTTTTAATATTAGTTATAGGTATGAATAGATTTACAGATTACGTCCCATTAGAAATAATGATATTTTCTGTAATGTTCGAAGCCACAATGCTAATTTTGATGTTTTTTACTATGCTATTTTCTCCTAAAGATGACTCATATTTTATAGAAGAAAAAAGCGGACATGATACTCAAGATGAATTATTGCTTGAGATTGGTGAGATAGGTAGAGACTTAGCTTCTATAGCAGTCCAGTTAGAAAATATGCACGAATCATTCAAAGATTTGGTCGGTATTCAAGGCAATTTAGTAGAAAGTTTGAATGAAGCTAATAAAATTAATACTCAAATAATTCAACCGAATCCAGAAATGATTGAGTATATGAAACAAACAAACAATGAGTTAATTGAATTTAAAAATACTTTCTCTGAACTAAATAAGTCTATGATTGATATTAAAAATGAAAAAATTGACGATATTGTAAAAAAACATTTAAGCGAAATTTTGAAAGAAAAATTGTAATTTTATTTTATATTTTATTATATTTGCTAAATTTCAAAGAGGATTTATAATTTTATGTTAAAAGGTGGAGACGTAGTTGTTCATGATGAAGAATTAGTTAAAAAATATGCAATTAAATTAATTAAATCTGATTTCAGAGAGAAAACTACACATGAAATAGCAAAAGAAATTGTTAAAATTAAATTTAATGATTTTAATGATAATTACCACCATTATAATTGTATTAGGTTGGTAAAACTCATTAATTTAGAGATTTGTGAAGTTTATGCAAAACAAAATAAATCACCTGAAGAAGTTGTTAATCATGATTTACTAATTTATATTAAATTATTAAATTCTTTAATTAATAAATACCATAATCAATAATGAACTACTTAATATATAGTAAATCAATTACAAATATTGAAGATTTTTACAACTTAGAAAATATTGAGAATCAATGTATAGAAGATTATTCTAAAAGTAAATCTTTTAAAACTAAAATTATATTTCCAACCAACAAACTCTGTCTTTACCGTGAAAAAGAATTTATTGATAATCTATGGAAAAAAAGTGAATTACCCTATTCTGGGGAACTTTATTATAATTTTAGTGACTTTTTAAAATTAATCACCTATAATATAGATTATAAATTACATAAGAAGCTTCTTACAGAAGATATTTTTATTTCATTTATAGAAATTGCTTATCCTAAAGCTAATTTTATTTATTATTCTAATCATACTAATATTCCTACAAAAAAAATGTCTAATTTACTTACAGATATTATATGGGGTTTAATTAAAAAAGGAATAAAAGTAGAAGACTTAGAAAATGATTTAAAAGATAATGAAACTAAATTTTCAAATAAAGATAAATTACATGACGTTATTTCTATTTATAAAGAATTAAATAAATTAATTACTGATTATTATACTGAATCTGATTTAATAGAACTATTAATTCATCAAATTGAGTCAGGAAATTGGAACTTTGATAATGGATATGTTTATTATTTCCAATATTTTAAAGAATTTAAAAAAAGAGAAATTGATTTATTAAAAGTACTAATTGATAAAGGAAGTAAAATAGTCATTAAATTTGATTTTTTAGCTAAAAATAATCCCCAAATACCTGGTTATAATGGATTGAATGACTTGATAACATTAAATTCTGAATTAGAAATAATAAATAATAATAATGATATAAATACTTTTATTACTGAAAACTTATTTAAATATGATAATAAAATAAGTAAAAAAATTGACACCAAAAATGAAATAAAAGTATTTGAATGTGAAGATAAAAAAAATGAAATCGAATTTATAAGTAAATTAGTAAAAAAATTAATAGTTGAAGATAATTACGAAGCAAAAGACATTATGATTTTTGCTCGTAATCCAGCAGACTATAGCAAAGCACTTAAATTCAAGTTTGATAATGCAAGTATTCCATTTAATATTAGTGATAGATATAGCGTTAAATACTCACCTATAGTGGATTTAATTTTAACTTATTTAGAATTTATTAATAGTGGATTTAATAATAAATATTTATTCAAAATTATTAAATCTCCTTGGTTTAATTTTGACGATCATTTTAATAAATCTGAATTTATCAAAATCACCGAGAAATATAGATTTAATTATAATAATTTAGATTATAGATTAAAAAAAGTTGATTCATTAATTTCTAAAATTAAATCAGAAAAAGATATAAATGCCTTACATACTTACAAATCTTACTTGAATTATATATTTAAATTTTATAATATTGATAAATTAAAGAATAATTTTAAAAGAAAAAGTTTAAATGAATTAGTTAATACTTTTATTAAATTAATTGATTTTAAAAATGTTTTTAATTTAGAGAGAATCGAAGATATAGATGAAAATAACATAGAATTTAAGTATTTTTATCATACTCGAGAAAAAGAAAGAATATTTAGTGCAATAAAATCCTTTATGGATATTTTAGATAATACTCTTTATATTAATCATAAGTTTAAAGATAAAAAATTCAAACTTGCCGATTTATTAGAAACATTATATTTTGTACTTGACAGAAAAAGATACCAAATACGTGAATTATATGACACTTCCGTTACTTTAACTTCTATCGAACAAGGTCGTGGAATTGATAGAAAAGTAACTATACTTTGTGGTGCCATAGAAGGTCAGTTCCCAATGTTTTATAAAACTGATGAAGTAATTGGTCGTGAATTAAAAAATAGCGAATCTCGTCACAAACGAAATGAGGAAGAATTACTAAATGATTTACTTTTTGCTAATGATAATTTAAGTGAAAAAGTTTACTTTACTCATCCACGATATGATGGTTCAAGTGAAAAAATTAGATCGCATTATATATCTGATTTAATTAGATTAATAAGTAATATTCAATTAATTAATAAAGAAGAAGTAAAATTATTTAATGATACTTACGAACTTGTGAAACATGATTATGATAATTATGATATAATTGATTTAGATAATGATATCAGAGAATCAAGTAGAAATGGTGTATTAAATAATTTATCAATAGATTCGAATAGACAAATTCTTAAAGTATCTAATTCAAAGTTTTCAGCAACAAAAATTGATTCATTAAAGAACTTTCCTTATAGTTTTTTCGTTAAAAATGTAATGAATTTATACGGTAAAGATTCTTATGAAGAAACGCCAATGTTAAATGAAATTGGTTTGATTTATCATGCTGTAATTAGAGGGATTTATGCTTCATTTGCTGATTTAATGAAAAGTGAAAATTACCCATTTTATTTAAAATCTAAAAATACAGAATTAGATGACGTGTATCCAGTAGATATAAATCTATTTAGTAATTATGACGACATAATTAATGAACAAATAAATAATGTTTTTAGCGATTTCCCAGACAATGAATTCTTTAAATTCCAGAAGAACTTAGTACACAAAAAAGTATTTGATTTTATAGATAATGAAAAAGAGTTATTCGTTTTAAACGGACTATATCCTTCTATGCATGAATTTTCAATTGAGCAATTTCAATATGCTATGACTTTAAATTCAAAAGAAGTTATTTTCACTGGGACAATAGATAGAGTTGATTTGAATTACCAAAATGATGTGCTACAAATTGGAATAGTTGACTACAAATCTTCTGATAAAAAAATGAAGGTTACAGATGATAACACTAAAGGTGAGCATAGTTTCCAAATGCTAATATATTTAAAAGCAATTAAAGAAATAATTAAAAATAATTATGAATTAATTTTAAATGATAAAGGAATTACTTTAAATGACGATAATGTTGATTTTAAATACGCTTATTACTACAATTTAAAGAGCTTTGAAAAAGCTACTGATTGTATGAAATTCTATGCTTTACAGAAAATTAACGAAAAAGAGCCCGAAAAAAGTATTATTATTAAAGATTCTTTGAATTTTCAAGAAAAACTATTATCAGAAACTTATAATAGAATATTAGAAAAGAATTTCGAATTTAATGGGAATAAAAATAAATATGACGAAGATGTAAATTTAATGATAAGGTATTAAATTATAAATAAACTCTTGAAGGAATTGAAAAAGTAACTTTAGTTCCTTCATTTTCTATAGAGTTAATCTTAAATTCACCGTCATGAAGCTCTATCATTCTTTTTGCAATAACCAGCCCAAGTCCAACACCTTGTTGCTCATACATATTTCTTTCAAACTGAATATAAGCACCAATATTATTAATCATGTCCTGCGACATTCCTCTACCTTTATCTTCGATGCTAATACACATTTTTTTGTGTTCCATCCATAAATTTAAAGTGATTGGTGTGCCTTTATCAGAAAATTTGAATGCATTATCAAGCAATTCATCTGTGATTTTATGAAAACTCTCAGAAGACATTTCAATTAAAATAGTATCTGGAATTTCGCCGATAACAATATCATCAAATCTATCAAAACGCATTGCAACATTATTTAATAAATCATAAAACAATGCACCTGGTTCATGAGTTTCCATCAATCTTAATTTTCTTTTCAATTCAGGGTTACTTGCTAAAGATTCTATTCTAACATAAAGTAAGAAATTTTCAGTAATCTTTAGAAGTCTGTCGCACGAACTCATAATATCTTGAGTTAATTCCTTAACTTCTTCTTTAGCAATATCTTCACCACTATTCTCAAGTAATTTAGCCGAGCCCTTTACTTGATTGATAACAGTTCTAAATTCGTGAGGTAAAGCATAATTTAAGTTTTTACCAACTTCATCAACTTTTGATTGAATTTTATCCTGAACAATTTTATTCTTTTTCCATTGAGATTCAATAGCCGCAAGCAACTCATCTCGAGTATATGGCTTAACAAGAAAATCATCAGCCCCCAACTCCATTCCCATTCTCATATTCTGCTTTTCTGTAAAAGCAGTTAAGAATATAAATGGAGTCGAAACCGTTTCTTTATTTGCTCTTAGTTGTTGAATAACACCATAACCATCAAGATTTGGCATAGAAATGTCGCATAGAATAAGGTCTGGGGCATGCTCTTTGGCAGCAGCCACACCTTCCACTCCATCAGAAGCAGTATAAACTTCATAACCTTCAAAGGACAACAAAGTTGATGTACTATCTAATATAAATTCAGCGTCATCAATAACTAAGATTTTTTTCATACTATTTCACTAATTAGTTCTTGACTATATATTTCAATAATTCTTTTATCTGGCTCACTTGAATCTTGCATAATTTTCACCATATACTTGTTTTTTGGAAAATTATTATTCGCATTTTCAGCCCATTCAACCAATTTAATAGAATTATTTTCATAAACACAATCTAAAAATCCAACTTCATCTAATTCGTCTTCATTTTCAATTCTATACAAATCTATATGATAAATAGGAATATCATGATTGCTAATCTTGCCACTTCCATTATATCTATTCATAATAGTATAAGTAGGACTTGTAACAAGATCTTCTACTCTAAAATAATCGCAAATCCCTTTAATAAACTCAGTTTTGCCCATTCCTAAATCGCCAAAAAAAGCAACTGTATCGCCTAATTCTAAGCCCTCAGCAAAATTTCTACCTATTTCAAAAGTTTCCTTTTGATTAGAACTTTTAACTATTTGTTTTTTCATTTTTATAATATTTAATTTTCAGATAACCATCTTTCTGCATCAATAGCAGCCGAACAGCCCGTACCAGCGGCAGTTACTGCTTGTCTGTAAGTCCAGTCCATCGCATCACCGCAAGCAAATACACCTTCTACATTAGTGTAAGTACTTTTCCCTTTTGTATGAATATATCCAACTTCATTCATATCAATTATTCCATTAAAAATATCTGTATTAGGTTTATGACCAATTGCGATAAAAGCACCACCAGCTTCAACCATAGAAATTTCACCAGTTACAGTATTCTTAACTTTAGCACCTGTTAGTTTTTTAATACCTTTGTCATTAGTCCCGACAAATTCATCTATTACATAATTTTCCATTATCTCGATTTTTGGATGTTTTCTAGCTCTTTCAAGCATAATAGTAGAAGCCCTAAAATTACTAGATCTATTAATCAAAGTAACTTTTTCACCAAAATTAGTAAGGTAAATTGCTTCTTCCATAGCAGTATCTCCACCACCAATGATAATAATATTCTTTTCACCTTTAAAGAAGAAACCATCACAAGTAGCACAAGCAGAAATACCTGCACCCCAGTAAGTATCTTCACTCTCAATATGAAGTTTTTTAGCAGTTGCACCAGTAGCAATAATTACAGCATCTGCAGTATAATCTTTCTTATCAGTTGTCATTTTAAAAGGTTTATTTGAAAAATCAACCTTAGTTACAGTTTCAAATCTAGTTTCAGCTCCAAAACGAGTAGCTTGTTTTTTAAATTCTTCCATCATTTCAGGCCCCATAATTCCATCAGGATAGCCAGGGTAATTTTCTACATCAGTTGTAGTCATTAGTTGTCCACCTGGCTCTTGACCTTCGAAAATCAAAGTATCCAAACCAGCTCTTGAAGAGTACAATCCAGCCGTATAACCTGCAGGTCCTGACCCAATAATAATAACTTTTCTATGTTCTGCCATATAATCTCCTATACTATATATTTTATTTAAGGTAAAATAAAAATATTTGTTTTTCCTATATGCGAAAATACAAATAAATTTTAAAAGAATGATAAAGTATTTTTACCATTTTGTTGTTTTTAGTGAAACAATTGGACGATAATGTTCAAGTTTTATTACTAATTATATTAGAAATTTTTATTTTTCAGTATAATAATTAATCTCTCCCATATTTCTTTTTATACCATTTAGTTTTTATTAAAACTAACAATTTCATAAACGTTTAATATTGTGTATCTTGATACAATCATCATAACTATTTTTAGATAGAATTTGATTGAGGGAAATCAATTAATTTTCTTTCCTCTGAAATTTTTAACTGACTTGAATTTTTTGATATCCATTATTTAATCTCATTTCGACTTTGATCAAATGAACTAATTTTTATAGAAATTTGTAGCTTTTTGTAGCGAATATTATTGTGATTTTATATATTTCAATATCTTGACTGATTTATGCAGTTTTTTTATTTTATTTTGTTTAAGTAGTGGGTTTATTTACTGATATGTTTGGATAGATTTTTAACTTTGAGGCATTTAATATTATTTCATTTAGTCTTAAATGTTTATGAATATAGTTCTTTTGTTTTAAAATTTTCTTAATTTATTATTAATGAATCTTCTTCTTTTCAGTCTTTGATTAAAGTAGAAATGACAACCCTCAATCCATAATTTAATCAACCCTCTATTATATTTACTTCAAAACAATCACTTTTTCTACTAATAAAATTAGCTTAACATCAAAAAAATATTGATAACAATAATTATTTTCTTAAATTAGTTTTTTTTATAATTGTGAATTAAAAAAATATGACAAAGCAAAAAGTAAGTTTGATTACTAAGTTTTTAAATATCGTAGAAAAGATAGGGAATTTATTACCACACCCGGCAACTCTGTTTGCTATTTTTGCTGGTTTAACTATCCTATTATCATGGATTTTCTCAATGACAGATTTATCTGTTACCCACCCAGCCACTAATGAAACAGTAACTCCATTCAATTTACTTTCAACCGAAGGTATTCAAATGATTTTAATGAAGATGGTTGACAACTTCACTGGTTTTGCTCCACTTGGTACAGTGCTTGTATCATTACTTGGTATTGGTATTGCCGAAGGTTCGGGCTTAATCGCTGCAACTATCAGAGGAATTGTACAAAGTTCTCATAAAATTTTGATTGGTTTATTAGTATTAATAGTTGCAATTGGAAGTTTTGCGTCTGGTAGTTTGATGGTTGCTCTAATTGCTGTAGTACTTGGAGTTGGACTAACCTTCTTTATTTTATGGATGAATAAAAACAACCCTGATACAATATTAACATTTATTATAGTATTTTCTGGAATAATATCAAATACTGCTTCTGAAGTAGGTTATGTACTTTTAGTTCCATTAGGTGCGATAATGTTCATCGGAGCAGGAAGACATCCAATTGCTGGTATGGCTGCTGCATTTGCTGGTGTGTCTGGCGGATATAGTGCAAATCTATTACTTGGAACCATTGACCCACTTTTAGCAGGATTATCACAAGAAGCGGCTCGTATTATTGACCCTACTTATACAGTTTCACCTGCTGCTAATTATTACTTCATGGCTGCATCTACTTTGTTTATTGCAATTACTGGTACTTGGGTAACTCAAAAATTAGTTGAACCACGATTAGGTGAATATGAAGGCGATACAGTTTTATCTAAAGAAGACCAAGATAAAGTAAAAGACTTAACAAAACTTGAGAAAAAAGGTATTTACTATGCAATTGGTGCTTTGATTGTATTTATTACATTTGTTGTGATTGGTGTTGCACCAGAATGGGGTTACTTAAGACAAATTAACATTGCTGATGATGCTCTTTTTATTAAAAAAATACAACCTGCACTTAAAAGTATAGTTGCTTTCATCTTTATAGGTGCTGGGCTTATGGGAATTGCTTATGGAATTGGTGCAAAAACATTTAAAAGTGATAGTGATGTAATGAACGGAATGGGTAAATCAATGGAAACGCTTGGTATATATATTGTACTTGTTTTCTTTGCAGCTCAATTCGTAGCATACTTTAATTGGACAAACTTAGGGCTTATATTTGCAATTAATGGTGCAGAATTTCTATCAACAGCTGGATTTGACTCAATACCTCTATTGATTACATTTATAATCTTAGCTGCAATAATCAACTTAGTAATGGGCTCTGCATCTGCAAAATGGGCAATTATGGCTCCAGTGTTTATCCCTATGTTTATGTTAGTTGGATTCTCACCAGAATTAACACAAGGTGCTTATAGAGTTGGGGATTCGGTTACAAATATTATTTCTCCGATGATGTCTTATTTTGCATTGATAATCGCCTTCTTACAGCGTTATGATAAAAAAGCAGGAATTGGTACACTTATAGCAACTATGTTGCCTTATACCTTCTTCTTCTTCATAGTTTGGACAGTATTCTTTTTGGTATGGTTTATATTCCAAGTTCCTTTAGGTCCAGATTCTCCGATGTTCTATACTATGCCGGAGATGCCATAATTTATGGGTAAAATTGGAGTATTTGATTCTGGTCTTGGTGGACTTACAGTTCTCAGACATTTACTTGAGCAACATCAGAACACGGATTTTATATATTTGGGTGATAATGCAAGAGTTCCTTATGGAAATAAGTCTGATTCAACTATAATTAAATACTCCGAACAAGCAGTTGAGTTTTTGATAAGCAAAGGAGTGCAAACTATTGTAATTGCGTGTAATACATCATCTGCAATTGCTTTAGAATATTTGAAAAATAAATTCCAAGATATTCAGTTCATAGGAATGATAAAGCCCGCTGTGAAAGGGGCAATTTCTAAGACTAAAAACAAGAATATCGGAGTTATAGGAACTCAAGCAACTATAAATAGTAAGTCTTATTTAAAAGAAATTGCTACTTATGGCAAATATAATGTGCTTACAAAAGCAACACCTCTGTTTGTGCCTTTTGTAGAAGCTGGGATGATTGAACATAAAGCAATTGAGCTAATAATTGAAGAATATCTTGCAGAATTTAAAGGAAAAATCGATACCTTAATACTTGCTTGTACTCATTATCCTTTTTTGCATAAAGGAATAAGTAAATATATGGGGAGCGATATAAGTATAATAGATACTGGATTTTATGCTTCTAAAGAATTAATTGAAAGCAATAAAAGCAACGATAGAACAATAGAATATTACGTAACAGATTCTCCTAATGATTTCATTTCAGTCGCTGAAAAACATTTGAATATAAAAATCAACAAAATTACAAAAGTTGATATAGAGGAGTGAGGATAAAGTTTAGTAATTAAGTAAAGAAATAAATTTTTTAAAAGGAGTTGTTAAAATGCTACAAATAATATTAATGATACTTGTATCTTGTAATCTTTATTCAACCGAAATAAACTTGAATATTGATGTTGTAAATGTTGCTGCTACTAAGTCTATATTGTTAGATGTTACTAACCCAAATTCGATTGACACAGTCGATATAACTCTCAATCCCAAAAATATAAATAAAATTTATCAAACTAATAGTAGCAATTTGTTTGAATTAATATTCTTTTATAATCAAGAATACACTTTATTTCAAAGTATTTATTTTGAGATAGATACAACGGATAATAGCTTCTCTATTTTAAAAGATGAAAATACTGGGGCATTATCATTTGATAATGTATATTCAAGCATTTATTTTAATGAGTTAAATAAATTTTATAAAGATTTGTTTAATGTTTTTGTAGAAAATAGTAACAATCCTCAATTAGCATTAGATAAAATGTATGAAGTATTCTCTACATTTATTATCTCCAATCCAGATAAATATTTTGGTTATTTCTTTTTGAATAAAGAATATGAATCCTTAAAAATAAAGATGGCAAAAATTAAAGATGTTTTAGTTAAGTATAATTCAATAGCAAAAGAATTACAATATTATCAGTTACTTAATGACAAAGTGAAAGATTTTGATAAGTCAACTTTAAATGAAATATCAGAATATTATGTTTATAATATTATTCAAAACAAAGTTAAAATTAATGAAAAACTAAACGAAGAAAAAGAATTAATATTTTGGGCTTCATGGTGTCAGCCATGCTTAAAACAAATTAAGTCTCTAGTAAATAGTAATCCAAACTACAAAAATTATATATTAATTTCGATTGATAGTGATAAAGATAACTGGTTAAATGCTATAAAGAAATTTAATTTTGATAAGTTTGAAAATTATATTGACCAAGCTGAATATTCAGGTTCTTTTAGAAGTCACTTTAATATAAAGGGTATTCCATATCATATTAAAGTAAAAAATAATAAAATATATTCAGAATAAAATAGCTTTATATACAGCCCTCAATCAAGGGCTACATTACTAATCTACCTTATTTGATTTCTTCTTAGATTTCCTTCATATCATTAAATAATAAGCACCTAAAACTAATAATCCTTGCAATAACATTGTGCCATCTAATACGCCATAATAATAATATTGTGTTTCTCGAATTGACTTGTTATGTAAGAAAAACATTGTGCTTAAACCAGAAATCAACATAGATATCAAAATATAAAATTGACTGTGATAGTGATATATACTTATTCCAAGAAAAATAATAATCGATATATATGCTAATTTATATGCTTTTTCTTTACCAAATTTTGTTCCAAATGTTCTAATTCCTGCTAAATTATCTTGTTCTATATCTCTAATATCAAAAGGAATTGTAATCGCAAGTAAAAAGAATATTCTCTCAATTAAAATTAAAATAACATTCTCATTTATATGATTATGCGAATAAATCAATGGTAAAATACTCGTAGTAAGTGACCAAATAATTGCAATAATAAAGACTTTCATATAAGGTATGGAACGAATATTAAACAAGTTCAAAAATGGCTGAGAATAGAAAAATGTAACACTACCAAATATCAAAAATGCAATTACAACTTCAACTTTAGAAGTAAATACAAAGAACAAGAATGCTCCTAAAGATATAAATATCAAGGTATAAAAGAACTTAAGGTTTGCTTTTACCCAGTCATATTTTTTATTTTTATACTCTTCATCATTTTTCCAGATAACTACTAACTTGTGAAAATTGTATTCAAGTAGAGTGGCAAAGAAAATTAAATACAAATATTTGTGCGAATGAACTTCCAATCCTAACTGAACTTGAGTTGACAGCGTTAACAATACTGCTGCTAAAGCAATAAATATATTAGAATTTATTATAGTATCAATTATCTTCAAGATTTCGTATTTACTTGTATTATATAATCTACAAAATTAAGAATTTTATTTTTCAATAATATTAAAAAAAATTCATAATTTTTTATTTGCATAATTAAATATTATTGATTAATTTGAGAGAAAATTTAAGGAGTATTATGAAAAAGTTTTTTATACTAATTGCATCTATTGTACTTATCTTATCTGTATCTTTATATATTTTTAAAAATGAAATTGTTTCTACTAAGTTTATTAAGTGGGAATACGAAATAACTAACTCTATAGATAATCAAAGAGATAAAATTCAATTTGTCTTCAAAGAAGAAAAAGATTTGATTGGTAATATCTCTCGTACAATACTAAAACCTAAGTTTGATAAAGTTAAAAATAATAACAAGGAATTAGAAGAATATTATAATCATCTTAAAACTGTCATTACTGCTGATATGAGTCAAACAATATTTCAGAAATATGATTATTTTACTTTTAATACTAAGAAAATATTTTTTGATGATAAATCTATTGACATTTATTCATCTTATGATTTGGAAACTTTAGACTGGAAGTTTAACAAAGAAGATGATGAATATGTAGTGACTTTGCAATCTCAAAGCAATGACTTTACTGATATTTATACATATAATGATAAGAGAGATTACGAATATGTTAAAATTGAGAAAAATCAACTTTCTTTAGAACTTAGGTTGACTAAGTTTATTTCTTACGAGACCTAATATGAAAATTTTAATATATTTATTTCTACTATTCTTTATAATATCTTGTAAAGAAAACACTATCTATGATAATAATAGGCAGTGGACTTATGTCATTACTTCAACATTGAATAGTGATGCTGATACTATCGTAATGAATGTAAAAACTGGCTGGCTTAACAATAAAATGAACTGGGAGCTAAAGTCATTAGATAGTCTCGGTCAGTTAAAGAAAGAATTTAAAGCAACTGCCGACTTCGACGAATTTGCTAATATTGTTTTAATTCGCCCTCTGTCTTTAGATTTATTAGCAAGAACTGTTGTAATGCCTTACCCTCAAGTAAGATTTCCAATAAATATTGGAGATAAGAATAATGGACCATTTACAAAAATAAAAACTTATAGATACGAATCATATTATTTTCACCCAGATTCTAATATAACTGATGATAGGAAAGGAGTTTTATCAACTTATTCAGATTTACCAGAATTAGAATTTACGGGTTACATAAAGGTAGTTGACAAAATCTTTGACGAATATCATGCTGATAGTGTCTGGGTGCTTGAGTCAAGTTCAAAATCTGATGAATTTGGCGAACTTAAAGCGACATACCATTTCTCTGAATATATGGGTTTCACTAACTTTATTTATGATTTTAATGACTATAAAGCTCAAGTAAAATTAATAGAATACAAAAGGAAATAAATGAGAATTTGCATTTTAGTTTTATTGATATTTTTTTCATTCAAGATTTCATATTCACAAGGTTGTTCAGATGCAGGTCTTTGCACAATAGACATGAATCACAGCGACACAAAATCCAGTTTAAACTATAACTATTCTGTTGGCTTAGGACTTGGAGAGCAAAGCACATTAATTAATACTTATAAAATGTCACTTTTCTATTCGCCAATAGACAATGTAACAATATTTACTTCATTACCATTCAGTGTAATAAGTGGTGGCATTACAAATACTAATGGAGTTGGCGATATTGATTTTGGTTTGCAATATTCACTAATAATTGATGAAGATAATTCGTTAAAATATTCAATGTCTTTAAAAACATCAATAGATAGGGAAGCAAAGCACTTAGTATTTCCATCAGGAATTGCAGATCCACTTCCAATGGTTTATCATCCTTCACTTGGAAATGATAACTTCATAGTAGTAGTAGATTATCAATATCAAAAATATACAATATCAGCAGGTGCATTAATTCCACTCTCTCAACCCAATAATAATAAATTTGTAGCAAACTCAGATTTAGAAGTCAAAACAACTCCTTTAATTTTTGACGAATACTTAACATCTGCAGGATTAGAACGAACAAGTGATTTGATGTTACGAGTAATTCGTGAATTATATCAAACTAAAGATATTACATTCTCAGCAGGGATAAATCCAATATTCAGAACAGGAAATAATAAAGTATCGTTCCAAGAAAATGGAATAGATAAAATCTTAGAAATTGAAAAAAGTGGTGGATTAACATTAAATCTATTAGCAGATGTCAACTATAAATTCTCATCGACTAACACTTTGTCATTTTCAATAGGAGTTCCAGTCATCACTCGAACAAATCAAAATGACGGTTTGCTCCGTTTCTTCCAATCACAAATATCATTAACTGGAAGTATCTTCTAATAGGGGAGAAGAGGATATTTAATTCTCTTGCCATTCTGAAACAAGTTCATTATGACAAGGGAATGGATTCCATGCTTCGTTCTGAATGACCTATTTTTGCAGTGACTTTTGCAAATTCTGAGAAACCCCATCTAAATCTTCCCCAAGGGGAAGACTTGAAATACAAAGAGTTATGTCATTTCTGCAGTATTTAGCTCCGCTGAATTTTTTGTGTTATCCTTCGGATGAAAAAAATTGCAATAAAATCGGTGTTTTTTTGTTTTTTGTAGGGGGAAATTCATGAATTTCCCTTACGGTTACAATTTTTTATTTACAGCATTTGCAGTTTTTCAAAGAACTGGGTTCTGAATTACGAAGTCAATTTCTGGGAGATTCTTCGGCTTCGCCTCAGAATGACGTAGAGTTTTTTATGGATTCTATGCTTCACTCTGAATGACCTATTTTTGCAGAAAACTGCAGTATTTGCAGTTTTTTGCAGTGACTTTTGCAAATTCTGAGAAACCCCATCTAAATCTTCCCCAAGGGGAAGACTTGAAATACAAAGAGTTATGTCATTTCTGCAGTATTTAGCTCCGCTGAATTTTTTGTGTTATCCTTCGGATGAAAAAAGTTGCAGTAAAATCTGTGTTTTTTTGTTTTTTGTAGGGGAAATTCATGAATTTCCCTTACGATTACAATTTTTTTATTTACAGTATTTGCAGTTTTTGAAAGAACTGAGTTCAGAATTACGTTTGTCATTTTTTAAAGATTCTTCGACTTCGCCTCATAATGACATAGAGAATTTTTATGGATTCATCGCTACGCTCTGAATGACCTATTTTCGCAGTATTTGCAGTTTTTTGCAGTGATAATTTTATGCTTTTAGTCATTATTAATATTTGTGCCGTTTGTAAATCATTAGTATTCAGAGTTTTATACCGTTTCTACAGTATTTGCAGTAAAAATGGTGTTTTTTCGTTTTTTCAAAGAACTGCGTTTTAATAATAGACAATTTAGGAATGGTTTTGAGCAGTAAGGCAGTTTATATCTTTTTATTTAATCTTAAAATGGTTGTGAATTTAAGTTTTGTTGTTTTCTAACCATTCCCTACAAATACATGGATTCATCGCTACGCTCTGAATGACAATGCGAAATTAATAGTTAAATAGTTTTTATAAAGATTTTTATTTTAAAATATTTGTAATTTATTTTTAAAGATACTTGGTTAATTTCTCGAACATCCATCTCTTATTTTAGCTTCGCTCAATACAAGTTACTCTATATAATGTGCTAGTTTTTTAGAAAGTAAGATTTCAGATGTTATCACTTGAATATCTCTACTAAATTATCAACAATAATTGAAAAATAAAAAAAAAATTTCTTTTTCTCGTATAAATTTAGTTATTTTGTAATTGCAGCATCGTAAATCTACGAATTTTATATCAATTGGGAATCCTAATGTCTATTCTTATAATAGGATTTTTGTTTATTTTGCCTTGTCTTTTAATGGGGCAAACTCCTGGTAATTATGTTAGTTACCAGAATGAATTCTATTTTCAAACTGATAAGTTCTATGAAAGAGATCAGCTCTTTTTAGCCGATATTGAAGTTAAAAAGCTTTTAAGCGATACTTCTTTTTCGAGTTTTTATGATAGAGCTTTACTTTTAGAATCTGAAATTTTTCTTAAAGAAGGCAATTATGTTATTGCTGAACAAAAACTAAAAGAATTTGTGAAAGAAAGAGCAAATTCTCCTCTAATTCCTTTCGCCTATTATTCTTTGGCAAGGGTAAATTTCCAAAATCGAAAATGGGATTATGCCAGTAATTATTTTGAATCTGCAAAAAATGAATCTTTAGAAAAGTATAATTCTAAAGAGAATGGAAATCCTAAATATTTAGACTTAGCACACTTATCTTGTTACTGGCAAGCTATAGCTGTTGCTCACCAAAATTCATATAAAGAATCTAAAGATATTTTCCGTGAAACTATTGAAATTAAACCTGAAGGTATTTATGCTGATGATGCTGTTTACTCTTTAGGTCAAATTTCTGAATTGTTTAAAGATTATGATGATGCGATTAAAAATTATAGAGAAGTTAGATTAGAATATCCAAGTTCTGATAATTATTTGAGATCTTTGATTAGAGAGTCTGCTAATCACTTGACTTTAAGAGATGTTACGAGTGCAGCTTCAACTATTGAAAAAGCAAATACTACTTGGTCGCATATTAATGACAAAGATTCAATTGGTTTAATGTTAGAAGAACAAGTTGGTTTAGAGCATGCTTTAGAAGAAATATTATACTTACGTGGTGAAATAGCAGCTTTATCTGGTAATTATGAAAATGCTTTAGTTTATTATAATTCTTTTTTAGAAACTTTTTCTACTTCTGATTTAAAATACCAAGTTTTGTTAGGTAAAGGTTATGCCTTATTGAATCTTGGTAAAAATGATGAAGCTTTAGTTGCTTATAATAAGATTATTTCTGAATTAAAAAATGATGAATATAATACTCTTTCTTTAGCAAGGTTATACAAGGTTATCGCACTTAAAAGAAAAGGTGATTTGGAGGTAGCAGAAAGAGAAATGAGTGCATTATCTATGAATTCTTCATATCCTTATGTTGGAATTATTCTTATGGAATTAGGACAACTTCACTATGAGAAAGGTGATATGGAAGTATCACGTAGATTTTTGGAAAGAGGTATCAAGGAGTCATTTGACACACGAACAGATATTAGATTACATTTGCTTCTTGGAGCTGTTTATGTTAATATGGGCTTATGGGAAAATGCAATTCAAACTTACTCTAAAGCAGAGGATATTGCTAAAAATGCAGATGAAAAATTTGTTCCTTACAAGGAATGGTATTTGAATGAAGCTAGATTTAAGCAAGGTGTTGCTTATGTTCAAAATGGAAGAACTGCGCTTGCAATCAAGCCATTATCGGCTTTTTTAAGTTCAAGTTCTAATGACGAAAGAAAAGCTGAGGCGTATTTTTGGTTGGCAGAGGCATATTTTGCATCTGATTTATTGACTAACGCAGCTCAAACATATAAAGCACTTTTAGATAAGTTTCCTGCTCACATTAGAAGAGAGGATGCTATTTATGGATTAGGATGGTCACATTTTAGACAAAAAGATTTTTCTAAATCATCAAAAGTATTTGACCAATTAGTAAAAGAATATCCGAAATCAGATTATGCTATTGAAGTATTAGCTCGTCAGGCAGATGGATATTATATAATAAAAGACTACAATAAAGCGGCTGATACTTATGCAAGAGTAGCTAAAAACTACCCTAATTCTGAAGAAGGTGAGTATTGTGCTTATCAACTTTGTCATGCATATTATAGAATGGGTAAATATGATAATTCTGTAAATAGTTTATTTGATTTTGTTAGAAGATATGATGAATCTCAACTTGCTGCAAATGCAATGTATTTGATTGCTTGGATTAGACTTCAACAAAAAAGATATGATGAAACTATATCAAATTTAGAATATCTTATTGAAGCATTTCCTAATAGTGATTTTTTAGCGAGATCATATTATACTATTGGTGATGCAAATTATAATAAGGGTAACTATGAAAAAGCAATGGAAGCTTATAGAAAAGTAATTGATTCTTATCCGGCATCATCACTTGCTCCAGAGTCTATGAAAGGAATTCAGAATTGTTTGGTATTACTAGGTAGAGAAGATGAAGCAATTCAAATAATTGATGCATATACTGGTAAGAATGATAAATCTCCTTTCGCTTATGACTTTATGTCAAGAAAAGCAAGATTACAATTTGATAGCAGAAGATATGGAGAAGCAATTGAAGAATTTAATAAAATAGTAGATAAATATCCTGAAAAAGAAGAGAATGCAGAAGCAATATATTGGATAGCTCGATCGTATATTAATATGGAAGAAACTGCTCAAGCTGAAAAAGCATTTATTAAATTACAAAAGACTTTTCCTAAATCTGAATATGCTCCACTTGGAATGTTGCAAAATGGATTGATGCAAAAGAATTTAAGTAATCCTAATAAAGCTGATTCTATTTTTCTTAGTTTAGAAAAATTATATCCTGAGAGTAATGTGGCAGCTCAATCTGGTTTTGAACGTGCTATAATCTATTATACATTGGGTGATACCGTAAAATCTATAGATACTTATAAAGATATTTCTAATAACTATGGATTAAATGATTATACAGTTGAGGCGAGATATAGAGTCGCAATGTTCTATAAAAATAGAAGTGAAAATGATTCGGCTTTATATCATTTTGGTTATTTAAGTAATCAAGATTTTAACTTAGATTTTGCTGCTGAGGCAAATTATAGAATTGGCGAAATCTGGAAAAAAGATAAGAATTATGAACTTGCAATTTTATCTTATGATAAAGTTAAAGATAAATTTACAAGTTATGAAGATTGGTATAGTTTATCTGTATTGGCTTTGGGTGAAATATACGAACAACTTGAAGACTGGAAGAATGCAAGTGAAAATTATCGAATATTAGTTGAATTAAGAAGTGAAGATGACTTCGGTAAAACTGCAGCAAGTAGATTGAAACGAATTGATAAATTTTTGAAAAAATAACTTAGAGAAAATGTTTAAAGAATTAAATTTTGATGTAATAGAAAAATTAGAAGCAAACAGAGATAAATCTGCTCATAGGAATCTAATATCTAATGCACTAAAGCATATTGGAATTGAACAAGTTGCTTTTAATAAAAAAGCTGCTGATGAACTTAGCACAACTTTTTCTTTAGAATTACCTTTTTCAAAAATAACACATCAGCAGAAGAGTGGTAGATGTTGGTTGTTTGCAGCTTTGAATACTGTTAGACAGAAATTTATTGTTGAACATAATTTAGAAGATTTTGAATTTTCTCAAAGTTGGTTAATGTTTTGGGATAAACTTGAAAAATGTAATTATTATCTTGAAGCAATTATTAATCTTAGTGATAGAGATTTAGATGACAGAACTTTATATAATTTGATGAGCGACCCTATACCTGATGGTGGGCAATGGGATATGTATGTCTCCTTAATTGAGAAATATGGTATTGTTCCTAAGTCGGTATTTCCAGAGTCCTTCAATAGTAGTAGTACTAAAAGTTTGAATTTTGCTTTAGCAGTAAAACTAAGACAAAGTACAGCTCTATTACGTAGATTGATTAAATCGAAAATGACTGAAGAGCAAATTTACAAGAAGAAAACTAAATGTATGAATGACATTTATAATATGTTAGTTTATTCTGTTGGTGAGCCAATTAATACTTTTGATTTAGAGTTTACTGATAAAGATAAGAATTATAAAATATATAAAGATTTAACTCCTAAATCTTTTTATAAGGATTTTTTAAAGTGTGAGTTGTCTAATTATATTAGTTTGATAAATGCTCCTACAGAAGATAAAGCATTTAATAAAACTTATACTATTGAATATCTTGGTAATGTAGTTGGTGGTAAAGAAATTAAATATCTTAACTTAGAAATTGAAAAATTAGTTGACTACTCTCGCAAACAACTGGAGCGAGGAGAAGCAGTTTGGTTCGGTTGTGATATGGGTAAGCATTTAGATAGACAAAAAGGACTGATGCATAGCGAATTATTTGATTATAATGAGGCATTAGCTACTTGTCTTGACTTAGATAAAGGAAAACGCTTAACATACTGTCATAGTAAAATGACACACGCTATGGTCTTTATTGGGGCTAATATCAAAAATGACGAAGTAGAAAAATGGAAAGTAGAGAACTCGTGGGGAAGTGAAGTTGGATTTGAAGGAATTTTCGTAATGAATAATCAATGGTTCATTGATAATGTTTTTCAAGTAGTTATTCATAAAGATTTATTGAGTGAAGAAGATAGAGAGAATTTTAAAAAAGAAGCAATTGTTTTACCTATTTGGGACCCTATGGGTTCATTGGCAAGAATATGAAAGCTATTTTTATAATATTAATTTTTAGTTTTACTTCTTTATTTAGTCAAGAAAAAGAGACTAAAGAAGAACAAAAACCTGTGGATTTACCTGAAGCAATTATTTATGGTAACGATTTTCTTAATGTAAAATCTGGCTTTAAACGAAATCCATCTAATGTACCTAAATTATCTGCAAGTGAGTTAGATAGCTTAAATTCGTTAGAAAAAATTAGACCTTCGGTATTGCCAGTTTCAAGATTGCCATACCAATCTGTTGTTCCAGTTGAGGAAAAAGGATATGTGGAAGCTTCAATCGGTAGATTTATTTCTACGAATGTTGATGCAGGATATGTAACTGATTTTAATGATTTTGATTTATATCTAAAAGGTACTTATGACCAAAGTCGTGGATTTATTGATAATGCAGAATATTCTAAAATAAATGCACAATTATTCTCAGATTATATTGCAGATGAAAAATTCTTTATTTTTGGTGGAAGCAAAACTAGAACTAATTTAAAATTTCAAAATTATAGATATAATAATTATGTTGTTCAAGATTTTGAAACAAGAAATAATCTTGATTTAGGAATGGGATTAGATGTTGATGGTCATTATGAAGGATTTAATTTTGAAACAGGTGCTGCATTTAATGTAATGAAAACAACAGGTGATTCTCTTGATTTTTCAGAACAAACTTTGAATGGATATTTTCAATTAATAAATCCTTATAATAAATATAGAATTGGATTTAACGTAGAAGCAGATTTAAGAAGTAGCTTTGGAAATTCAAATAATTATGCTTTAGCAGAAGGTATTGCTTCTTACATTTCAGAGGGGTTTGATTTAAAATTACGTGGTGGTTATCAAATAGCGAGTTACTATGATGGTGTTAGAAATGCTCTTAAATTAGAAGCAAGAATAAACGCTAAATTATCGCAAAGTTTGACTATGAGAGGATCATTCTTATCTGGCTTAGAAAGGCAAACTGTTGATAAACTATTTAATATGAATAGATTTTTAAACTATGATTTTGATATTGATCATCAATATAATAAGTTAAACATTGCTGCTAATATATTATTTCACCCTGATATTGATTATAATTTTTCTATGGGAGTAAATTATAAATTAGCGGATAGAGTTTTAAATTTTGTGAATATGGATTCATCATATTTCTCACCTAATTATATTGATGCAAGTATATTAAATTTGTATTTTGATGGATTTTATAACTTTGATGATGTACATTCAATTGATTTAGTACTTAAGTATAATATTACTTCTACCGATAGTATAAAGAAGAAATTAACTTATGTCCCAGATTTTGAAAATGAATTGAATTACCGAATAAAATTAAATAATGGTTTAAGTGCTAAAGTTGGCTTTGAATTTGTCGGAACAAGGTATGTTGACTTGCTGAATATTGATGAATTAGACCCTTACTTTAACATGAATTTTGACATTAATTATTTAATTAATAAAAATTTAAGTATTTTTGCAAAAGTAGAAAATCTATTTAACCAAGATATTTTTATTTATAACTATTATCGGGAAAGATCTTTATTTGCTTCAATGGGATTTCATTGGAAGTTTTAACAAAGTAAAATGAGTATTAGAGAAAAAAATATAACAGAAGAAGAAAAAATAGCCGGATATACTCCTAACGAAACAGGTGATGAGACTTTTGCACTTGAAAACTTAGAATCATATCCTGGAGTATTACCCGATTTTACTTATATCGAAGAGCCATTAATTCCTGGTGAATCTCTTTTCCAAGATGATGACAGTGCTGATGAATTTGATAGTGAAGAAGATTTTGGTGATTTATCTGATGAATTAGAAGATGTAGATGATGAAGCTAATTTTGATTTTGGTGATGAGGTCGATGAAGAAAGTGCAAGTGAAGAATCATTAGACGAAAGTGATACTTCTGAAAGTATTTCAGGAGCATTTGAAGATTCAGATGGAGATTTTGATGCCTTTTCTGAGTACTCTGACGAAGATGAAAGTGAGTTTGATAACTCTATTTTTGACGAAGATGAAAATGATGTTGATAAGGAAAATGATGTTGATTCTGGTATTGAAGAATTAAGTGAAGAAGAAATTGCCGCATTAGAAGGTAATAACCCTGATGAAGAACAAGGACTTCAATTAGACGACACATTAAAAGGATTAGTTGAATCTGAGTTACAAAGAGGAAGTGAAAGAAAAGCTAATGAATTTAGTTTTGATGAATATCAAGAATCTGTTCCGAGAGATGATTTCCCTATAGATGAAGATATGTCTGCCAGTGTTATGAATTTTAATGATATTGACGCAGATAAGCCATCTAATTTTGGTATTGATAAATTAACTGATGAAGAAGAGAAAAAAAAGGAAGAAGTAAAAGAAGAAGTTAAAAAAGATGATAAAAAGAAATCTAACAAAAAAATGCTTTATGTTTATTCAAGCATTGCTGCAGTTTTACTTCTTACAATGTTAACTATTGCTATTCTAAATAAAGATACTCTTTTCAATAGCGAAAATATAGGCAATGACTCTACTCTTGTTGACAATGTTGACGGAAATAGCAGTAATTCTATTTCAAGAAATGAAAATAAAGATAATAATAATGAAATTGAAAAAGATAAATCTAATGAGATTTCCAAAAAAGATGATAAAATAACTGAAAAGAATTTAGAAAATGTTGAAGATTTGGCAGAGAATAATGATAAAAAAGATGTTAAATCAAATGAAGAGAATAAGAAAGTTCAGAAGATAAATCTTCCTAAAATTGATGAAGTTGAAGAAAAAACTAAATCAAAGAGTATAAGTTCTCTAAGTCCTAAACTTAAAAGTGAAAACAAAAAAATACAATCTAAAAAGTTAGATGTAAAAGAAAACACGAAAGTAAATGAAAAAGTAATAACTAATACAGAAAATAAACGTAAAAGTAGTGATAAGAAAATTACTGAAAATAATGATATTGCTAAAAATAATACTGAAAAAGCGACAATTAGTAAATCATCAGAAGTAAATAATAAATTAGCTTATCCGAAAAAAGAGAAAAGCGATGAAGGATTATTTATAGTTCAAATTTACGCTTCTCAATCAAAGGAAGATGCTAATTATTGGTTAAATAAATTGAGAAATCAGAATATTAATGATGCTTTTATTAGTGAACAAGTTGTGAGAGATGAAATTTGGTATAGAGTTAGATTTGGTTCATTTAATACTAAGTCTGAAGCAATGGAAACAGCTTCTAAATTAGGGTATGCACAGACTTGGGTTGATAGGGTTAAATAAAAGGCAATTATGGATTTATATAAAACTTATGAAAGTCAAGAAAATAAGCAGATAGCTATTAAACTGCCATGGGATGCTAATACATTCAAGGGTTGGTTGATTGGAATAGGTATCACAGCTTTGGCTATTTATTTATTTGACATTGCTAATATTACCCCACGTGAAGTAAAACCATTTGAAGTTAATACTGTTCCACTTACTTTGCTAAATCTCGGCTCAGGTGATAATACAGGTTTAAAATCTGGTAATCTGACAGAAGAAGGAGCTAAATCGAAGGGTAGTAAACCAAAAATGAATTTAGAAGATGCACAGAAATCTTCTGGCAATAATATCAGTAAAAAAACAACTGACAACATAGCTGAAGCAGATACATATAAACCAGTTGAAAAATTGTCTTCAAAAACTAATGATAAAACTGTAACTGGTGATGATGCTGATAATGTTGGAAGCGATATGAAAGCAAGTGACCCCTTAGCTTCTGGTCTTGGAGTGAGAGGTCGTGGCAAAGGGAAAGGCGATGGCTTTGGTGAAATAGATTGGGGTGGTGGAGGAGGAAGAACCGTTTTAAATAAAGTACTTCCTAATTTTCCAAATAGTGTAAAATCTTCATCTCAAATTATTTTGCAATTCAAAGTACTTGCCGATGGAACTGTTGTTAGTGTTTTACCTATTCAGAAAGCTGACCCAGAACTCGAAGAAGCTGCTATAAAAGCATTAAAGAAATGGAGATTTAATCCATTACCAGAAGGTAATAATACTATTATGGTTGGTAGAATTCCTCTAACTTTTATTTTGAGATAGATGGACGGAATAATTCAATATATTGCAAGTCAACCTATTTATATTCAAGTAATAGTTGCTGCGATTTTATTTCTTATTTGCTGGAAATTGTTTAAAAATGCAATCAAATTTCTGCTATCTATAGCAGTATTATTAATATTAATTTTAGTAATTTTGAACTTATATAATTTTAATTTGCAATAAAAAGGTGTTTAATGGCTTTTAAAATAGGAATTATTGGTACAGGTTATGTAGGAATAGTATCAGGAACTACATTTGCAGAAACCGGGAATGATGTAACTTGTGTTGATATTGATGAAGCAAAAATTGAAAAAATGAAAAAGGGTATAAGCCCAATTTATGAACCAGGTTTAGAAAGATTGATGGTGCATAATATCGAAGAAAATCGTCTCAAGTTTACTAACAATCTTCAAGAAGCAGTAGAAAAATGTCAAATTATTTTTCTTTGCTTACCAACCCCACCTGACGCTGATGGCTCTGCAGATTTAAAATTTGTGCTTAATGTATCTCGTGATATCGCTAATATTATTAAAAATGAAAATATTACTGAGAAGAAAATAATAGTTGATAAATCTACTGTTCCTGTTGGAACATCAGAAAAAGTAACTAATATTTTTGCTGAAGTATTAGGTAATGAAAATAATGTTTTTGTATGTAGTAATCCAGAGTTTTTAAGAGAAGGTTACGCTGTTGAAGATGCTATGAAACCAGAAAGAGTAGTTATAGGAACTTCTTCGGATTGGGTTGGTGAAAAAATGAAGGATCTTTATAAGCCATTTTTAAGAAGTGGAAATCCAATATATATAATGGATGAAAAATCTGCTGAAGTAACAAAATATGCTGCAAACTCATTCTTAGCTACAAAAATTTCATTCATGAATGATTTGTCGGCTTATTGTGAAAAAGTAGGCGCAGACATCGATTCTATTCGTTTAGGGATAGGTTCTGATTCTCGAATTGGTAAAAGATTCTTATTTGCAGGACTTGGATATGGTGGATCATGCTTTCCAAAAGATGTTCAAGCTCTTAATTTTTCTTCAATGCAAGAGGGAACTGATTTACTAATTGTTCAAGCAACAGAAGAAATAAACCGTAAACAAACTTTAAGATTTATAGATAAAATAATAAATAGATTTGAAGGCGATGTTGAAGGAAAATCTTTTGGAATTTGGGGATTAGCATTCAAACCTAATACTGATGATGTTAGAGATGCTCCTGCATATAAAGTTATCCAAAATCTATTAGATAGAGGTGCTAAAGTTAGAGTATTTGACCAAGAGGCAATGGACAATACAAAAGATAAATTTGGTGATAAAATCTATTATGCAGATGATATGTATGATTGTATCGAAGGAGTAGATGCATTAGTAATTTGTACAGAATGGAGTGTATTTAGAACACCTAACTTTGATAAAATAAAAGAATTGCTAAACAATCATCTAATCTTTGATGGTAGAAATTTATATGAATTAAAAGAAATGGAAGAATTAGAATTTGAATATTATTCTATCGGAAGAAGAGTAGTAGGTAAATAATAATATCTCTTTTAATATTTATCTATAATTAAATGGCTTACCTGTTTTGGTAGGTCATTTTCTTTATAATTACGCATTTCAAGACAGAAATTTAATTCTATCAAACTTAGCATTCAAATTTCTGGAAAAGTCATCGTTCCGCTCTGAATGAGAAAGTAAAAAGATTCTAATATAAATTCTAATTGATAAAAGTAATTTTATAATGTTTAATTTATTGCTTAAATGAAAGTAAATCTAATTTTAAATTAAATATTGTAAGTCGAGTTGTAAAGTTATATAAATATTCAATTTTTACTATACCTAAGTCTGAATTATAATAAACTGTTTTGGTATATGTCGCACCTGTTTGATTTACTGCTTTGTTCTCAAATTTTACACTTTTCACATTATAAATTGTACCGTTTATATCTATGTTACTATTTCCTAAATAAGTGTAATCTATCCCATTATATGTCCAGTCTTCTTCAGAATTAACTTTAATATATAAATCTGTATATGTACTTATTGGTAATATTAATTTTTCAAATTCATCTACTTCGTAATATATAAAATCTTCTCCAACCTGAACATTCACATCATTTCCGTTTATCGTTGAAATGAACCAATTTTCTCCCTTAACATCATTCTTTGATAAAACATTTTCTTGAATATTGACGGGGTAATTAACTGGTAATTTGTTTAATCCGTTTTCAGTATATACGGCATCAATTCTATATGTCCATAAGGAATTTATAGCAGTTGGACGAGCAAATACATCTTTACTTTTAATTTTATCTTTTACTATATTCTTGTCGGAATCTACAGGATTACCGCAAGAAATTAAATAAAATAAAACTAATACATATATTAATTTTTCCATATTAAACCTATTTGAATACTTGTTTTTCCAGAGTTATAAACTGTATTACTATTTTGAAAAACCATATTAGAATATTGCGAATTTAATAAAATTCCTACAATATCAGAAATCATATATTGTAATCCAATCCCACCTCTGATTACTCCACCAGTTTGATTAAAACCAGCACTTATAAATGGAGATAGTTTGAATTTATCTGTAAGTTCGTATCTGTATTTTCCAACTAATGATGTTGTTAAAAAATTAGGGGTTTGATAATACCAATATTCCCCATCTTCTTCTGTATTAATATACTTCAAAGAATAATTTTCTCCAATTACATTTATTCCTATATCAAAATTATTTTTAATATTATATAAAAAAGAAATGGAATTATTATTAAATGAATTAAAATTGTCCGGTGATGTTCTTGGTGCAATATTGAAAAAATCAAAGTTATTTGAAAATTCAATAGTAAAATTATATAGCTTAGATTTTGCTTCAATTTCTTCAAATTTAATTTTTTCTAAATCATATTTATTAGAAAGATTATTTCTATTGTTTAACTTGAAATAATATTTGTTATTATTTTTTGAATAATCTAATGTTTTTAGATTATTAAAATTAGGGTCTTCTTGGGCTTTATTAAATTCAGTTATTAAATCATTATTACTATTTGCTTTTTCTATATAAACTATTTTTTCAATGTATTTAATATTTTCTTGACCTTCATTTAATTTGTTTTCAAAATCATTATTACTTTGTTTTAATTCACTGATTAAATGATCTTTTTCAGCAATTAATTTATTTAATTTCTCATTTGAATTTTTATATTCTGTATTTAAATTCTGTATTTTATTGTTCAATGTAAAATAATTTTCTTCATACCCTTTATTTATTAAAAAATAAACAATTACTGCACTTATAATAGCTACGGAAAAGTAAGAAATCCCACTTAGCAACTTATTATTGCCTTTTGTCATTGTACTTATTGAAGTACTTGAATGAGGTAAATCTATTCCGAGATTAGCAAATAATTTTTCCTTTGAAGAATTTGGAGCAGACTCCAGAGTATTATTTCTTCTTATTACATCATTAATTTTCTTATGATTATTAAATTCTGTTCTTAATTCATCATTTTTACTCAATTCTTCAAATAAAATCTTTTCTTCAATCTCTGACATTTCACCTGAAAAGAAATCATATATTTTTTCAAACTTACTCATAATTTTTCTTTATATCTTTTATATAAGGTTCAAGAATTTTATTTAATTCTTTATTTGCTCGAAATAATCTAATTTTTGAATTAGCCACTGTTATTCCAATTATTTCGGCTATTTTTTCGTGAGTATAACCATTAAACTCTTTTAAAATAAAAACTTCTCTATATTGTTCGTCTATCAGCACTAAAGATTTTTTAATTAATTCTAATAATTCTTCATCTTCGTATTTTAAACCATCATTAGATTCTTTATCAAAACTAATGTCATCAAAAGACACATTAACTTTTTTATCTCTATTATACTTTAAGCATTTATATCTGGCGATTCTTAGTAAATATCCAACAGCATTTTCTGGAACTTCATTATTATTTACAATATTTTTATAAAAATCAAAAAAAGTTTCTTGGAAAATATCTTCAAGAAAAGAGTTAGATTCTAATAAGTATTTACAATAAGTCCTTACATCTTTTTGATGTCTATCATAAAATTCAGAAAAAGCAAGATTCGCCCTTTTATCCTTTTTTATGATAAATTTTAATAATTCATTATTTGAAAATTTTGTAAAATCTTTGTTCATATAATCTAAAAAGTAGGTAAAGCAAGGTCAACTTGCCTTACCTATTTTTGTATCTTACTTGTTGATAATTAATTTCTTAGTTGAAACTCCATATACATTACTAATTCTTAAAGTATATAGACCATTTGCAAAATTACTAATATTTAGGTCATAAGTATTAAATCCTAAATTACTTTTCAAATTAGTAGAATAAACTACGTTTCCTAAATTATCAAATATCTCAATATTATTAGAATAAAAATCTGAATCAAACTCAACTTTTATATTAGACTGAGCTGGAATTGGATATATTGACAAATCTTTAACTGCATTTTCTACAGAAGACATAATCATAATTTCAGTTTGTGAGGCAATTCTGATATACCATTCTTGTTCAGAAAGTGCGTTTTTATCATCTTCAGATGTGGCTTTAATTTTAACATAATATTCATTCTCAGAATTTACAGGAATATCCCAAGTTAATAATCCAGTTTCGTTGTCCATTTTCATACCTTCAGGACCTTCTTCCAATGCATAACGAACTAAACCTTGAACTCGTAAACTTCTATGTTTAGCAAATGCATTATATTCATAAGATTCTCCTGGTACACCTATGGTCGAAGGGTTAGATTTGAAGTCAATAATTTCTGCATTTGTATTTACACAGTATGAGCCAGGAACTAAAGCAGTCATTCTTTTAGATTCATCACTTTCTTTTCCATCTTTTACAGCAGTTACATAATATAAATAAATAGCTCCGTCTGTAATATTTTCGTCAGTATGTAATTGCATTAGCTCATTAGCATTATGTGTAAGTGTACCAACAAGTTTAAATTTGTCCTCGCTATGTCCGAATAGTACTCTATATATATTATACGAGTCTGGGAGTGGGTTTTCGTTTGTTACTTCACCATGCCTCCATTCTAAATCAACGGAGAAAACATTTTTAGTTGTGTCATGTGTAACACCTGTGTAATTGAGCCAAATCGGAGCAGAAGGAGTATCTGCATACATTTTGCTTGAACTTAATGCCATAAATATAGCAATTATGAAAAGCGTTTTGTTTTTGAATATAGTTGATATTTTCAACATATTATACCTCTTGTAATAATTAAAAATAAATACATAGATAACATACCATATATTAGATAATGGTTACAAATAATATTAAATACTTGTTAATTTTGAGTATTTATATTTAATATCTTCATTTTGAAATTGTTTAATGACCGAGAAAATTTGCAGTATCTTATCTACGCTGAATATTTTATGTTATCCTTCGGATGAAAAAAGTTGCAGTATTTGCAGTTTTTGAACTGAGTTCAGTATTACGATGTCAATTTCTGGGAGATTCTTCGGCTACGCCTCAGAATGACGTAGAGTTTTTTATCTGGATTTTTTGTTTATTTCAACAATTTAAAATATAAATAATAAAAAAAAAGAGTCGCCTCCGTCGAGGCAACTCTTAGTCAAATCGATAAATAAAATAGGGGTATTATTTAACGATAACTTGATAAGTGAATGTTCCGTAATCTGTAGTTAATACTATAAAGTATGCACCAGCAGATAAACTCTCTACATTATAATCCATTGAGTATTTTCCTGTAGATAAATAAGTGTTGTCTAAGTTAACTACTTTATTCCCAATAGAGTTATATAATTCTAAATTAACTAAACTATTATTTGTAATGTTCAATTCGATAGTTACATTTGATTCAACTGGATTAGGATAAGCATAAAGATTATTATTAGAAACTGTTTCGTTTCTTTCAACAGATAATTGTACTAAATCACCTAAGAAACCAGCTTGACTTAAAAATGTCCAACCGTCTAACCAGTTTTCTTCTCCAAATGCACCGATATAGTTAACATCTGTGAAGAAAGTACTTCCTGATGGGATTGCTGCTCTTTCTGCTGTCCATGCTATACCATCATTTGGTCTTGGGTCTAATCCACCATCTGTTGTTCTTGAGATTCCTGCAAGCATTGGATCTTGAATCATATTTTTGTTTGCACCTAAATATGTTCTTACAAAGTCTTGGCTATATGGTTTTGAACCTTCTACATCTGGAGCTATTCCATTTAATGTATTATCTCCTACATTCCACCATAAGTTATTTGTGATTTGAATCTCATTAGTTTCTAATCTTTTTCTTGAATCTTCTGCTGCTTCATCTGTCAAATCTTCGATTTCTAATCCTGCTCCACCTAAGTCTGTAATTATACAGTTTTTGTAGTAAGCACCTGAATTATCTCTAATGTGGAATCCTCTTGATGATGTTCTTGCTGTTGATAATCCACTTCCGATATATGTTGCATTATATACCATTGGCATTGCATAAGGTTGTGAATCTTCTGGGTCTGTTGCTCCATCATTTTCGCCCATATTATTTCCTGTTGTTGGAGATTGGATTGAGAACCAGAATTGTCCATTTCCTCTATATCCTTCATCCCAGTCAAATGAATCATCTTCACACATTACGATTGCCATGTGTTTTGTATTTACTGTTCCACCAAAGAACTCTACTCCATCATCTGAATTTGCATATACTTCTACATAATCGATTGTTGTTTTGCTACCAACTCCACCTAATGTTAAACCATTGATTTCATTATTTGCACCGATATTTGTTCCGCCGTGTCTGATAGATACATATTTTAATGTTCCTGAGTTATCATCTTCGATATTTCCACCATAAGATCCTCTTGGCTCATTTGATGGGATTCCTTCTATTTGCTCTGTTCCACCTGGAGTATTTATTGTTGATTTTCCTAAGATAATTAAACCACCCCAAAGTCCTGCTCTACCAATTGGTAAATCTTCTGCTTCTGTTACATCGTCAAGTTCAGAAGTGAAAATTATTGGTTTTGCTTTTGTTCCGTTTGCATTTATCTTTCCACCTTTTGCAATTACTAAAGCAGATGCTGATTCGCCTTCACCTTGTTTTGCTTTGATTACTGTTCCTGCTTCAATATTTAATACTGCACCATCTTCTACGAATACAAATCCGTCAAGTATGTAAGTATTGTTTGATGTCATGTTATATGTCTGACCTGCATTGATTGTTGCATCAGTTACAGTTACTTCTTCTGCTTTTATACTGCTAAAAGCTAAGATTGTTAAAGCAATTGGTATAAATACCTTTTTCAACATAGAAAACTCCGATATAATTTAAAATAAATATTATTCAAATCGATAATTCAAGTTCAAAGAAAATTGTCTTCCTAATTGATATCTTTGACTATTATAATCAGTACCATTATAGTTCTGAGTAAATAAAGTATAAGAATCTAAGATATTTTTAGCAGCAATTTTCATTGACCAATTTTTGTAAATTCTTTGTGAGTAAATTAAATTTAAGTCAGGACGAGGATTTTCATAAACATCTGGTGTAATTCCAAACATTACAGTAGTTAACCTTCTACCAAATACATTAAAATTCATACTTAAGTCTGTTCCAATCTCTTGATTAGAGTAAGCAATATCAAAATTAACAACATAAGGTGATTGCCCTAAAAACTCTCTTGTTAATTTTGCATCCGGGTCAGTTTCTATAAAATTAGTCTTCTCTCTTCCATCTGGGATTTCAACTTCAGAATGTGTCAAAGTTAGGTTAAAAGAGTAAGTAAATCTTTCAGTCCAATCAGGAGCTTCTAAACCAAACATAGAAATTGTTTTTAATAAATTTTTTCTAAATTCAAATTCAGCACCTAAGATTGTTCCTCTTTTTGAATTTTGATACCTTACTTGATCATTAACAGTTGGTTGATTTAATTCAATCGGATTCTCTATATCTTTATAGAAAATTGAAGCTGCTAAAATTTCGCCAACATTTGGGAACCATTCTAATCTAAAATCATAATTATCAATTAAAGATCTTTTCAAAAATGGATTACCTAAATAAATAAATCCACCAACAAAATCAAATGAGCTATAAGGTGCTATTTCTCTTAGGTTTGGTCTTGCAATAGTTTTTGAATAAGCTAATCTAATATTTGAACTTTTAGATAGTTCAATTACAGAGTTTAATGAAGGTAACAAATCATTCTTATCAATACCAAAGTCTGCAAAAGTAATATCAACATTTACGGAATCATCAATATTATTAATTGCTTTATATTCTGACTTATAAGTGCTTAATTTTTGGTCAGATTTATCATAAGGCACTGCATTTAATTTAGATGATTCTAATCTAACTCCACCAATTAATCTAATAAAATCAAACACTTTAAAATCTGCCATTGCATAGAATGCATTTACATCCATAGTTGCTTTATAAGAAAAAGCATTTGGATCCGTATATGAAATAAACATTGGCATGTCAATGAAGTTTCCATTTGTTCTAACACCAATCATTTTATCAAATAATGTTTCAGGGTCAAATTGATAAGGATATCCAGCTGCATCAGTCGATTGAATTTGATTAGAAGTTGTTTGATAAACAAACCATCTTTCGTTAAAATCTCTTTCAGTTCTTAATATAGATGTTCCAGTCTTAACAGTTAAATCAAAATCAACAACTGATTTTAAAGGAATTTCTAAATTTGCAGTATAATTATAAGCATTTTCATTCATTCTTCTAAATATTCTTGAAGGCTCAGTATATGCTGAACGATTTACAGTATATTCTGGGTTAGTAGCATCTGGTGCCAATCTCATAACATCACTTTCGCTATTTGGATTATAGTCATAAGCAAAAAATCTTGCATCTGGCTCCAACATTTGATTGTCAGATATTGATACTTGCCAATCTAACTTAGCATTTAGAAATGCAGGTATTGCATGTTTTCCGTGTAACTGGTATGTAAATAAATTTCTTTCTGTAAATTTAGAAGTGTAAGATTGGAAACCTCTATCAGGAATAGCAGAACCATTATAATATCCAGTTTGACTTCTACCAAAGTTATCTGCTGCTTGATTATACATAAAGTTAAAACCAATTTCATGATATTTAAACATTGTATAAGCCAAATTAAATAAACCTCCCCAGTGTACACTTTGAGTACCTTTAGAATCTCGAGCTATATAGTCTGGAAACAAACTATCATTACCCATTCCTGTTAATCTATATCTACCAAACTCACCATTTGTATAACTTGAATAACTTTGGTCATAAGACAAACTCGCTAAAAACCCAAAAGGACTATCAAATATTTCATATTGATTACCAGTTGATAAAGAAAAACTTTGATTACTTGGAGCAGAATATGAAGTAGGAGCCATTGATTTATCAAAAGAATTAGTTAAATCAATTAGTTGATTTGCTTGTGCTAAATGATCTTTGACTCTAAATAAAGACTTACCATTAGGAATTCCGCTTTCAGAATTTATAGCATTTGTAATTGCTTGAGGAACAGCTCTATTTCCATCATCCATACCTAACCAATCAGTACTTCCTCTTTTACCAATTACCATATCATTACCAGTAACCTGAGCATTATAACCAGAAGTTAAAGAAACTGATGTGAAATATTTATCAGGGTAAGATTTAGTCTTAATATCAACTGCACCACCTGTAAAATCACCAGGTCTATCAGGAGTAGCAGTTTTAACTGTTGTAATATTTTCAATCATATTACTTCCAAACATATCAAGGTGAACTGATCTCTGGTCAGGGTCTGCAGATGGCATTGCTGCACCGTTTAATTGAGTTTTAGAATATCTATTGCCTAAACCTCTAACCATTAAATGCTTTCCACCAACTACCGTTGCACCAGTTATTTTCTTAATTGCATCTCCAGCATCACTTCCACCAGATTTAGCAATTTCACTTGCACCGATTGCATCAGAAAATGCAGCAGCTTTTTGTCTATCTTTTAATAATGCGGCTCCTGTTTCCTTTACAGCTTTTGCAGTTACAACTACTTCATCAGTTAAAGCAACATCCGAAAGCATTTGAACTTCAATTGAATTCATCTTGTTACTACTAATAGTAACACCTTTGATTTCGTATTTTTTATAACCTACATAACTAATTTCAATATCGTAGGTACCTACGGGTATATCTTTAATCAAAAAAGTTCCATCAAATTTAGTATTCGCTCCTTTTTGAGTACCACGAACAAAAACAGTTGCTGAGATTAAAGCATCACCATTCTCTTTATCTAAAACTGTCCCTTTTAAAGAACCAGTTTGTTGTGATGATAATTCCATTGTTGATATGAGCAGAATGAAGCTCATAATTATTATTTGAATTGTATTTTTCACTAAATGCCCTATTTGAAATATTGCTTAATTAATATTTACAAAATTCGGGTTTTAGTGTTAAGCAGTTATAAGTTGAATGTTAATTTTAAAATTATTTATATTTTTTTTTAAGATGAAGTACATATTATATTTTTATAAAGTTACAACATCATTTTTATAGTTTTTTTTCGATTGTTAAGTTAAATTAACAAAATCTAAATTATTATTTTTATTTATTATAGTTTTTTAAGAATTTTAATGAAAATTCTTTGTCGTTATTTAGTTGGGTAAGTAGTAAATCTATTACTTCAAATTTCTTTTCTTCTCTTACATAAGCTAAAAATTCTATTCTTAGTTCTTTTCCATATAAGTCTTTTTCTAAATCAAAGAAGTTTACTTCAAGTTGGGCTTGTGCGTTTTCTAAAAAAGTAGGTCTTGTACCAATGTTTGCCATTCCAAAGTACTCTTCACCGTCTATTTGAGACTTAACTACATATACTCCATTACTTGGAATTAGTTTATGCACTTCGTTTGGTATTACGTTTGCTGTTGGGTAGCCGAGCTTTCTACCTCTTTTATGCCCTTCTTTTACTATTCCTGTTACAAAATAGTTCCAACCTAACATTTTATTTGCTAATTGTATATCTCTTAATCCTATTGCTTCACGGATTTTTGTACTTGATATTATTTCATCTTCACTTGTGCTTTTTGCTTCTATTCTTTCTATAATGAAGTTATTTGCTAATGATAATTCTTTTAATAAATTATAATTTCCTTCTCTGTTTCTGCCAAATGAGTGATCATATCCTATTAAAAAATCTGAGAATCCTAATTTTTTATATAATAAGTCCATAATAAAATATTCTGCTGAATATTCTGAAAATTCTCTATTAAAAGGTATTACTAAAGTAGAGTCTATTCCAAGTTTATCAAAAAGATATATTCTTTCTTCTATACTTGTTATTAATTTTAATTCTTTTTTTGTGTGATTGTTGATTACATGTTGCGGATGAGGATGAAATGTAACTATACAAGAACGTTTATTTTCTTTTTTCGATCTTTCGATTAAGGTATTTAATATCTCTTTATGTCCAAGATGTACTCCATCAAAAGTACCTACTGTTACTATTGTATCTGAATTATATTCTACTTCTTCTATATTATTAAATACTTTTATCATTGCTTACTCTGTCTATAAATTCAGTTAATTCGAAAGCATCTTCTAATTTATATTCACCAATTGATTCTCTTACTAAATTACACATATATCCACCACATCCTAATTCTTCTCCGAGATCTCTTGCTATTGCACGTATATATGTACCTTTTGAGCAATCTATTATTGATTCTAAAAATGGTTCTTGGTAACTTATTACTTCAAATTTATTTATTGTTAGGTTTACAGGTGCTAATTCAACTTCTTTACCTTCTCTTGCAGATAGATAAGCTCTTTTGCCTTTTACTTTTTTTGCAGAGAACTGAGGTGGAATTTGGCTAATTTCTCCAGTAAATTTTTCGTTTATTAGATTTTGGATTTTATTCAAATCAATGTTTCTTATTTGCTTTATGTTTTCTTCGGGAAATTCTGAATCGTAAGATTGAGTTGTAGCTCCAAGTCTAAATATTGCTTTGTAAACTTTGTTTAGTAGGATTAATTGATCTATTTTTTTAGTTCCTTTACCTAAGCCAAGTAATATTAAGCCAGTAGCAAGTGGGTCTAATGTTCCTGCGTGACCTACTTTTTTAACTTTCGTAACATATCTAACTTTATTAACTACATCAAACGATGTCCAAGAAAGTGGTTTATTAATTAATAATAAAGCACCTTCATCTAAAGCAATTTCATTTAATTTGTCAATGTCTTCAAAATTACTATCAATTACTATCATTTGGTGAATTTGCCTTATCTATTATCTCTTGGAATTGTTCGATTTGGTCAAGAGTGTCATCTAAGTAAAATCTAAGTTCAGGAGTAATTCTTAGTCTGATATTTCTTCCTAAGTATCCTCTTACTTGTCCTTTGTGATCTTCCATATATTCTATGACTTCTAAAGGAGAAGATTTACCTCCATACACACTAAGATAAACTTTAGCAATAGATAAATCTTTACTAACAACAACAGTAGTAATAGTAATTAATTTACCACGAAACTTTTCTAATGCAATATCATTAATAGGTTTCGCAAGTACTTTTTTAATTTCATTAGCAACTTTTTCTATTCTAATTGACATTTTTGAAAGTTCGTTTAGTTTCTACAAAATTAAATGCTTGAATAATATCATCTTCCATATAGTCATTGAAGTTTTCAAGCATAATACCACATTCGTAACCTTCATTAACTTCCTTAACATCGTCTTTTTCACGTTTTAATGAAGCAATTTTACCTTCGTAAATTGGTAGGCCATCACGTAAAAGTCTTGCTTTAGAACTTCTAATAATTTTACCTGATACGATTTTACATCCAGCGATTTTAGTAGTTCTACCAAGTTTAAATATTGCTCTAATTTCAGCTTCACCTGATACTTGCTCACTTACTTCTGGTTTTAACATACCCTCTAAAGCATCACGAACATCATCAATTGCTTCGTATATAATTTCGTAATCTCTAATTTCTACGCCTTCTTTGTCAGCCATTAATCGAGCTTTAGCCATAACACCTGTTTGGAAAGTCATAATAATAGCATCAGAAGCAACTGCTAAGGTAACATCAGATTCATTAATTTGACCAACACCTTTCATTAGGATATTAACTGCAACTTCGCTATTGCTTAGTTTCATTAATTCATCACTAAGTGCCTCTACAGAACCATTCACATCAGCTTTTAGGATTATATTCAATGTTTGAACTTCACCACCAGCTACACCTTCTGAGAATTCTGTTAGAGTAATTCTTCTCATTTGTTTTAATTCTTGCTCACGTTTAAGTTGAGCTCTCTCATTTGCAACTTTTTTAGCTTGTGATTCGCTATCTAAAACTACAAAATTATCACCAGCCGAAGGCATTCCGTCGAAACCAACTATTCTAACAGGCATAGATGGAATAATGCTATCTATTCTATTGCCTCTTTCATCAAGTAATGCTCTTACTTTACCAGATGCAACTCCTGCTACAAAGATATCTCCTATTTTTAGAGTTCCTTTGCTAACAATTACAGTTGTTACTGTTCCTAATCCTTTATCTAAATTAGATTCGATTACAGTACCGCGAGCATTTCTATCAGGATTTGCTTTTAGGTCTAATAATTCAGATTCTAAAGTAATTTTATCTAATAATTCATCAATGTTAGTACCATGTTTAGCTGAAATCTCTATACATTGGTGTTTACCACCCCAATCTTCAACTAATACATTCATTTCAGATAACTGTTGTTTAATTCTATCTGGGTTAGCTTCTGGTCTATCAATTTTATTAATAGCAATAATAATTGGTACACCAGCCGCTTGAGCGTGGCTAATAGCTTCTTTAGTTTGAGGCATCACACTATCATCAGCAGCAACAACAAGCACAACTATATCAGTAATTTGAGCTCCTCTGGCTCTCATTGCTGTGAATGCTTCGTGACCTGGAGTATCTAAGAAAGTAATGAATTTATCATCTTTCATTTCAACGTGGTAGGCACCAATATGCTGAGTAATACCACCAGACTCACCTGCTACGACTTTAGTATTTCTAATATAATCTAATAAGGAAGTTTTACCATGATCTACGTGTCCCATTATAGTAACAATAGGAGCTCTTGGTAATAAACTTTCTTCAGGATCTTCTATATCTTCTAATTTTGTAAATTCTTTTTGATCTTGGAATTCTACTTCAAATCCGTAATCATCGGCAATTAAGAAGATAGTATCTTTGTCTAATCTTTGGTTAATACTTACCATCAATCCAAGTAATAGACATTTTTTGATAATATCAGAAGCAGAAACACCAAGCATATTTGCTATGTCTGAAGTAGTAACAAATTCTGTTAATTGAAGTACTTTAGAAGTTTTTTCTTTCTCTTCTTCAATTATTTGTTGTTTAATTTCTCTTTCAATTTTCTTTCTTTGCTTAGCTTTTTGACGTGAAGACCCACCAGAATCTTCCATTCCTGCTAAAGTAGCTTTAATTGCTTTATTAATATCTTCGTCTTTAAGTTGAGCACGAATAGATTTTTTTCTTTTTCCTTTACCTCTATCTAAAGGTGAATCTGTTCTTTTGTTAACTTCTTCATCAATATTAACATAAGAAGTATTTTTCTTACGTTTTTTAAGGTAAGCAGCTTTATCTTCTGGGCTTTGAGGTCCACCAGCAGCCCCCATATCAGCTTTTAGTATTAAAACAGGCTCTCTTCTGTTTTCATCTCTTGGAGCCGAATCTGATGGTTTGAAATCTCTACGAGGTTTATTCTCTCTATTATCTCCTCTTCCACCATCTTTATTGTCTTTATGTCCTCTGCTAATCTTATTATCTTTATTCCAAGTTTTTTCTTTTTTGAATCCACCTGTTTTTTGATCTTGCCCACCTTTACTTTCAATTTGCTTAATCGAACCGATAGTATTTTCACGAGGTTTACTATCTCTTCTTTTTCTTTTAAACTTATTATCTGGGCGATTATCTTTAGGAGTTTCTTTTTTAAACTCGATTTTACCAAGAACATTTAGACCTTTTAACTTAGGAGTATCACCAGGAAGATCTTGAGTAAACTCAACTTCATTTCTTCCTTTATTGACTTTCTTCTTAGTTTCTTTTTCAGGAGTTTCTTTAGTCTCAGATTTAGCTTTAACTTCGGATTTTACTTCTTCTTTTTCAGATTTAGCTTTAACAGTTTCTTTATTTACAGCTTCTTCTTTAGGAGCTTCTTTCTCTTCAACTTTTTTAGGAGCAACAGCTTCAAGTAACTCATTAATTCTTTCAGAAATAGGTCTTTTGACCTCTTGTTCTTCAACAGGTTTTTCTGCAGGTTTACGAGTTTCTTTCTGCTTCATTACTTTTTCACGTTGTACTTCTGCAGCTCTTTTTTCTTTCCTAAACTTATCATAAACTGCTTCAGCCATAACATCAGTAAGGACAGTAGTAGGCTTGTTATGTACGTCATAACCCTTACCTTGTAGGAATTCTACAATAGTTTCTTTACCGATATTAATTTCGGAAGCAATTTTGAATAATCTAACTTTTGATGCCATAAATAATTTATTACTTGTTTTTTCTAAATTTAAATAGAATTAATCTTTTCTACAATCTCATCATCTTCTTTTTCTTCAAATTCAGCAAGCATAATACCTCTTAACTCTAATAAAAGTTCTTTGGTCATACTTTCTAAATTCAGTAAATCAATAGGGTCTTCATTTAAGAATTCTTTAGCAGTATTAACACCTAATTCGATTAACTCATTAAGCAATGTTTCGCCTAACTCTGCATCAAACTCTTTAATATCAATATCTTCACTACCTTCTTTAATAAGTGAGATATTGTAACCTGTTAATCTAGAAGCTAATCTTACGTTTTGTCCATTTCTACCAATTGCCAAAGAAACTTGGTCTTCTGGTAAAGTAACAACAGCAGTTTTTAGTTCTTCGTTAACTTGAATATCTTTGATTTTAGCAGGAGCAATAGCTCTCATTATAAATACTGCAGCTTGGTCTGTATATTCTACTAAGTCGATATTTTCATTATTCAACTCTCTAACAATAGAGTGAATTCTGATACCTTTCATACCAACACAAGCCCCAACTGGATCAACTCTTTCGTCAAAAGACACTACAGCAACTTTGGATCTTTCACCAGGGTCACGAGCAATACCTTTTATTTGAATAATACCGTCATAAATTTCAGGAATTTCAATTTCAAATAATCTTTCTAAGAATTTTTCTGAAGTTCTAGAAATGATAATATCAGGTTGCCCTGAAGTACCAGAACGTTTAACTTCATTTACAATTGCTTTTATAGATTGAGCTTTTTTGAATTTATATTGCTCGTTAGGAATTTGTTGATCACGGGGTAATCTCAATTCAGTTTTTTCATGCATTACAAGAATGTCATGTCTTCTGATTTGGTAGATTTCCCCAACGATAATTTCCCCAACTTTAGCATTATACTCATTAAAAATTTGATCTTTTTCAATTTCTTTTATACGTTGATTCAGATTTTGAGAAGCCAAAGAAACTAATCTTCTTCCGAAGTTGTCAGCAATATTATCAAGAGTAATCTCTTCAATAAACTCATCACCCATTTCAAACTCTTCGTCTTCTTCTGCGTGTTTATTTGCTTCTTCTAAACTAATTTCTGTATTTGGATCAAATACTTCTTCAACTATCTCACGCATCAAATATATCTCAATGTCCCCTTTATCCATGTTTACAATTATCTCGAAACTAGCATCTAAGCCAAATTTCTTTCTAATAATCATAGACAATGTTTCTTCTAAGACACCTTGCAATAAGTCTTTATCAATATTCTTATTCTTAGCCATATCAGCAAAAGCTTCAATTATGACTTTTTTATCTATTTGATGTTTTTGTTTTCTTCTTTTTGCCATTTCCAATTAAACCGAAATAACTTTAACATTAAAAAAGGGCTATTCGCCCATTACAATTTTACAAAATTACAAAATATTTAACTCAATAAAAATTTATTCTCAAAAAAATATAGATTTATATGTATTTAAAATATTAAAAAATTGTTTTTAGCTTAGAATTAATATTTTTTGAAGTGCCGATTTTTAATTTATTTTTTTATAATTTTGTGTATTAAAATACTTTGAACTGGAAAAATATGGAATTTTTTGTACATCCGACTTCTTTTGTAGATGATAATTGTGAAATTGGTAATAATACTAAAATTTGGCATTTTTCGCATATTCAATCTGGGACTAAAATTGGCGAAAATTGTTCTTTTGGGCAGAATGTAAATGTTGGCAATAATGTTAGTATTGGAAACAATTGCAAAGTTCAAAATAACGTCTCTATTTATGAAGGAGTTGAATTAGAAGATTATGTCTTTTGTGGACCTTCGATGGTGTTTACTAATGTATTGAATCCGAGATGTAAATACCCACAAAGAGGTAGCGAACATTATGGTAAAACACTCGTAAAAGAAGGTGCTTCAATTGGTGCTAATTCTACAATAGTATGTGGTAATACTATAGGAAAACATGCTTTTATTGCGGCTGGAACTGTTGTTACTAAAGATGTTCCTGATTATGCAATGATAGTAGGTGTACCTGGTAAGATAGTTGGCTGGGTTAGCGAAGCTGGTAAGAAATTAGATTTTAGCAAAGGGAATAAAGATTTTTGTGAAAAATCTAATAAAAGTTATATATTTGAAAATAACATAGTAAAAGAATTAGAATGAGCAATAATAATAATATGGAAATGGTTTTTAAGCCGTATTTAGAATTTTACTGGAAGTTTATGACTGTTTGTGCAGTTATTTTAGTCCTTTGGATAAGTATGAGGGCTACTTTTGATAGTAATGTCTTTGAATTTTTTAATGACCCAGTAGTTTTATTGCTTTTGTTTTTTATTATTTTTTCTGGGATTTCATTTTTGTATAATATTTTTAAGAATAAGACTATTATTATTAATTCTGATAAAATTATATTCAAAAATAGATTTGGTGAAATGGCTTTTGATAAAGAAGATATAGAAGCCATTAAGTTTGGGCGAGAAAGATTATTTCAATTTAAAGAGAAATTGAGAGTTATTAAAATTAAAGTTAAGCACAGACGACGTTCTATCACTGTAAAGCCAGCAAGGTATTTAGAAGATATTGAATTATATGAAACATTAATAAATTTTAAAAAATGATTTACTTGATTATCTTTTTATCTTTTTTTGTAACTCTAAAATCTGAATTAAGAGATAATTATTTTATTATTGATTCGCTTTCTAAATCTCAGTCTTTAAATATATCAAACTTTCTGAAGTCTAATAATGTTAATGAGTTTGAGCTATTTATAACAAGTCCATATAATCCAATTATTTTCAAAGCAAATTTGAATCAAGTGTTTGATGATAATAAGTTATTGAATGTTCAAGGTGCCGATTCGCTTAAAGTTGAATTGATTAAATATGGAGTTGAATATCATAATTATCAAAATGATTCTTTGATTAGAACTATGACAATAAAATCTTTTGTTCGAAATAAATCATTTGAAGATATTAAGATAGACTATATAAACAGGAATGATATTTCTATAATTGAAAACACTCCTTACAGCGAACTAAAAGGGATTGTTCCTAAAAAGGAACTTTCAATTTGGGAAAAAGTGTTAGAGCCATTTGTTATTATTGGTTCTGTATTGGTAACAGTATTATTATTATTTACAGTTAGGTCATGAGAGAAAAGATTACTGCGTGTATTATTGTTAAAAATGAAGAAGAGAATTTGGAGAGATGTTTAGATTCGATTAGGGAATATGTATCTCAAATAGTAGTAGTTGATACGGGTTCAGTTGATATTACCCCTTTGATAGCAAGTCAAAATAATGTTGATTTATTTTTCCATAAGTGGAATAAAGATTTTTCTGAAGCACGTAATAATAGTTTGAAATATGCAAGAAATGAGTGGATATTAGTGATTGATGCTGATGAAGTGATAGAGAATTTTGGAATTGATGAAAATAAGTTAAATGATAAAAGTATAGGTGGATTTGCTTGTACTATTTTGAATAATCTTAATGATGATAATGAATTACACTCTAAACATACTTACACTCGCTTGTTTAGGAATCATCCTCAAATTAGATTTTCAGGGAATATTCACGAGCAGATTAAGGATTCGATATTAGCACAAAATTTGAAGATTGAAGAAAGTAATGTTATTTTTAGACATTTCGGGTATGTTGATACTAGCACTGATAAGAAATTAAGAAATAAAGAATTACTTGAGAATAGTGATCTTAATGATGATTTTAACAAGATGAATTTGGCTGATACTGAGTTTTCTTTAGAAAATATATATAAAGCTTTTTTATTATATGATGAAATAAAAGATTCAAATTTATTAAGTAATGATCAAAAAGAGAAAGTTAAAATTAGACTTGCTCAAATTTCTTTAAAACAAAATCGCATTCAAGACGTTTTAAAGTTTACTGATTTTAACAGTACTGATATTGATTTGGAAGGATTACGGAAATTTGTTTTGGCTGCGGCTTATTTAGATAGTCAAAAATATATAGAAGCTAAGAACTTATATCAAAGCGATGAAGTAACTAAATCAAGTTTGGTAGATAAAGACATAGTAATGAAAGCTTTAAATGCTTTATATTCAATTAAATAATATTATATTATGAAAATACTTTTTTTAATTTCAATATTCACTTTAAGTTTATTATCACAATCGAATGATAATGAATTGCCCTCCAGTACAATTGAAGTTGAAAAATTTACTGCTGAACAAGATAGTGCTTTTAAAAAAGCTATGAAGTCGAATTTGCCTACTGAGTTCCTTATTAAAGAATCTCTTGATATTATTGAATATAACATGCAAATGAATAGAATTATACAAGATTCTCCTTGGATGATTGCTCGTAGAAATTTGGCAAGTATTCCGAGAGAGTATTTTGAAGCTGACCCTGTTGAAATTGTACAAAGACAAACAATGATTCAAGATGCTCAATTTGTTCCTTTTGTACAGACTATCCCTCGTAATGCTTTTGTAATGGATTTAGTTGATATTGGTAAATTGATTGGTATTGTAGAAGATACAAGCCCGACTATGAAATACACTTTGGATTTTACCTCTGAAGTTGAAATTGTGATTTACTCCGTTAATGCTAAAGTAGTCGCTACAATATTCAAAGGTATGCAAACAGCCGGTAACTATCAACGCACTTGGAACGGTCGTGACGACAATGGTAAATTACTTCCTAGAGGTGATTATATTGGTGAAATCCGAATAGGTGAATTTAAGTATATTAGAAAAGCAATCGAATTGAAGTATTGAGATTGGATAAGCTTAATAATAAACAGACTCACCACTAAAAATGACATAATTCTAAATGAAAATCTAAAAGCACTAACACTCTAAATTCTTCTTTCTAAAAATGGAGTTACACAGTTATGGGGTGCTTTTCATCACTTCTTCATACAAACCACGTATTTTTAAAAATAAATTACGAATATTTTAAAATAATAATCTTTATAAATAATTTTATAATCATAATTTCGCACCTGTCATTCAGTACGAAGCGAAGAATCCATTTTCTCTCAAATTTCCCCTCGGTCATAGAGCGTAGTCGAAATGTAAAAAAGGGGTGTCGGCTTGCCGACGGGGTGATTGTATTTCGTATTTCTTAAAAACTAGCCTGTCATATTGAGAGAAGCGAAATATCTCGTTTAAATTACCAACATCTTAAATCCGTGCAATCTGCGTAATCAATTAAAATCTGTGATTCTGAATTCCCTGTCATTCAGAACGAAACGTGGAATCCATTTTCTCTCAAATTTCCCCTCGGTCATAGAGCGTAGTCGAAATGTAAAAAAGGGGTGTCGGCTTGCCGACGGGGTGATTGTATTTCGTATTTCTTAAAAACTAGCCTGTCATATTGAGCGAAGCGAAATATCTCGTTTAAATTACCAACATCTTAAATCCGTGCAATCTGTGTAATCCATAAAATCTGTGATTCTGAATTCCCCGTCATTCAGAGCGAAGCGAAGAATCCATAAAAATTCTCTACGTCATTCTGAGGCGAAGTCGAAGAATCTCCCAGAAATAAAAAAGGTACTTCTGAATTAATCGAACCTTGTGCCTTTAGGTGCAAAATATTTGTAAACAACCAAATCGCCCCAACACCCACAAGTCTAAGATTTGAATTAAATTTTTGTGTTATTCCATTTATTTTTTAATTTACATAATTACAAATTCAAAATATAAAATTATCCAGATTATTAATAAAAATATTACTGCTGATGGTAAAATTAACTTCATTACTGATGGAACTAATATGACTTATCCTGGGTCTTCCTTTGTGCCAGAAGTAATATTCCCTCGCAAACATTATTATTATGACGGAATGGGTAATAGAGTTGCTGTTGTAACAGAGGAAACATCAAGTGTAAATGCTACTGAAATATTTGAACAATATTGCTATGAAACTGGTATCCCTTATGTTGGGTGTGAAGATTGTAGAAAGCAACTT